>NZ_ASCA01000033.1 GCF_002760245.1 Streptococcus suis YS161
TCTTCACTTGATACCCTTGAAGAAACTGCCAATCTCCTTCTAAAACGATTAGAGAAATACAAGGATTACAAGCGGATCCAGCCGACCATACTGTCATACTATCAATCATTTGCTTATTTCCTTCTTGAACAAAAACAGTACAGCAAGTCTACTTTTTTTGCCACCAAACTCATGGAACTAGCCAAACAAGAAAAACGCTATGATCAACTAGCCCGTGCCTATGTCTATCTCGGACTTGCTGAGAATAAGCAGGAACTAATTGACAAAGGACTACAAATCTTAGAACTGACGGACGAGCAAACTCTACTCGATAACCTCCAATCACTTATCAAACAACACCAAACTGAGGCTGGGCAAAAAGTCCAGACTCGCTTCTCATAGTTCGTGTCAACATCTCAGCGCAGTGGTTGATTGGCAGATTTGTTCGCGTTTCACACTCCAAATCTGACCTAATCAACTGTGCGGGGGTGGGAAGACGAACTCTTTTTTAGACCAGTCGAGTTCTTTCCCACTCCCAGTTTTTTATGTGAGTACGAAAAACGACCCTTTCGGATCGTTCTATTTCATATTAACAGCTATTAGTAAATATCTCTACGATGACCAAATTCAAGTGCCAGAATAACCATTCTATCATCTTGTATATCGCAAATCAGCCGATAATCACCGATACGATAACGCCACTCATTGGCATGGTCCCCTGTCAATCCCTTGCCATGCAACCTCGGATTAACTGTACCGTCTAAGTGTTTATCCACCCATGCAAATAATAATCTTTGGATTTGCTTATCCAATTTTCTGATTTGTTTCTGCGCCTTCTTAGAATACTCTACATGAAACATATTACAGACCAAGTTCCTTCTTGAAATCAGCATGACTGATGGTTTCAGGATCTTTCTGGTACTCCTCGTAGGCTTGACGGTAAATATTCAAATCATACTCATCCTCAATATCACGCTCAAGTGCCTTCTTAAATAAACTTGAAAGACTTTGACCAGTCAATTGAGCATAGCTCTTGAAAAATACTTCTTCCTCTTTGTTTAATCGGATAGTTACTGTACTCATCATCTTACCTCACTTCTTTGTGTTACATTGTAACACATTTCACAAAAATTGTAAAGCCATTCTGATAGACTAGAGCAAAAAACGACCCTTTCGGATCGTTCCTATTTATAGTTTATAGTCTTTCAGTTTGCTTTTAGTACTCGCTTCAAAGGTTTGGGGAACCTTTGAAGGCTGGAGATAGTGCGAACCAAGTTCGCTTCAAAAGCCGCAGGCATAACTCAATGCTTTCTTGTTTCTAGGCATTGACTTGAAACAGTCCCCCAGACTGTTTCAATCAGGCAAGGTGAGTTCAAATAATGATGAAATTATTTGAAGTTGGAGATAAGGAAACGGAGTTTCCTCGTTCGTCGACGTAATAAAAGATAAACTGAATGTCTATATCTTAATAATATTCCCCTTGTCTATAGTCCCATGAATTGAAATGGTCAGACAGGTGCATCATGATTTTGTCGATGTCTAGACCCTTACGGATAACAACAGGACATGGGCTGATAGAACGGCTATCTGCACCTTGTTCTGGAATCAGTTTACCATCTTTGTCTACCATAGACACCATAACCCCTTGCTCATAGCGGGTTTCAATAGTCTTGTCTGGTTGGATAGATGCCACGTAGTCATCCGCCTCGATAATCAAGTCTACTTTAGACGCGATACGCTCACCGATACCTTCTACCTTACCACGATTTCCCTTACCTGACGGGTTAGCAGATGAAGCGTAGACCATACGGCCTTCTTTTTCCCACATTTCCTTAGCAATCTGCTCGCCAGCCACACCAAACTTGATAACAAAGCAAGAAGTCCCACGAACGTCGGTCATCAACTCTTCACGACCATCGCCATAAGCCTGCAACTTGGCGTAAGCCTCTGGTTTCCAAGGCAGGATACAACCCAACAAAATGTCCTCATCCCAATGTTTTTGGTAGAAAGCATCAATCTCAGGAGTCAACTGAGCCAACTCACGCAGCTCCTCCATGCTACCACAAAGAACCACGCCCGGCTTATTACGCTTGCGCTCCTTAGCGTCAAACTTCCGCTCCAAACCAGCCTTGTCAGATGTCATGATGATGTAACCAACCTTAGTCGGGCAGACAATCACGCCTCCCTCACCCTTGATAATGTCAAGACCTTCTTGTGAAAGTGCGCCATCCCAGTGAATTTGTTTCGTCATAATCATTTCCTCTTTTCTTTTGTTTCATAGCAGAGCTAACTGCTTGTTTTCTTCATATTTCGTAGGAGTCTTTCAGTTTACTTTTAGTACTAGCTCTAACTGTCTGGGAGACAGTTAGAGCTTGGAGATAAAACGAACATTGTTCGTGTCAACGAGCTGCAGAATGCTTCAACAGTCAGAGTAGTGACTTTTGAAGTTTTAAAATCATGCTTACGATAGTAAGTAACGCTTGTAAAGTACGGCAAAGCGAGTTCAAATAATGATGAAATTATTTGAAGTTGGAAATAGAGAAACGGAGTTTCCTCGTTCGTCGCAGTAATAAAAGATAAAATGGAAGACTCTAGTTTTGCCAGTAGCTTGGACGGTCCCCCTCATACTCAGCAATCAAATCCTGATATTGTAAGGTAATACCAATATCATCCAAGCCATTGAGCAACTTGTGTTTCCAGTCCTGTTCGATGTCAAAAGGGAATTCCCCAAAAGATGTCCGTATCAACTGGTCGGCCAAGTCAACTGTGATTTCTTGGTCAGGAGCCAGCTGAGCCAGTTGGTCCCTGACTTCTTTGGGCTGGATAATGGGCAGAATGCCATTGTTCAAGTCATTATTGTAATGGATATCCCCGAAGGAACCTGCAATAATGACCTTGAAGCCATAATCTGCCAGAGCCCAAGCAGCGTGTTCCCTAGAAGAACCTGCTCCGAAGTTATCCCCAGATATGAGGATACTAGCTCCTTGATACTCAGGCTGATTGAGAATGAAATCAGGATTATCCGTGTAGTTGTCGTCTAAGTACCGCCAAGCATAGAGCAGATACTTGCCAAAGCCCTTTTTGTCAATCAGCTTGAGAAACTGCTTGGGTAGGAGCTGGTCGGTATCAATATTATCATTCATGAGCGGAACGGTTGTTCCTGTCCATGTGGTAAATTGGTGCATTAAACTCCCTCCTTGAGAATGTCTAGCTGTCTAGTGTCGACAAATCGTCCATAAAGCGCAGCTGCGGCAGCCATGGCAGGACTGCACAAGTGGGTCTTGGCCCCAAAGCCCTGTCGATCTTCAAAGTTTCGATTACTCGTGGAGGCGCAGTGGACACCTGCAGGCACCTTGTCTGGGTTCATGCCCAGACACATGGAACAACCTGGATCTCGCCATTCAAAACCAGCCTCCATGAAAATCTTGTCTAGACCAAGCTTTTCTGCAGCTCGCTTGACAGGGCGACTGCCTGGTACGACAATGGCCGTAACCTGCTCTGCTATTTTCCGCCCCTTAACAATCCTAGCTGCCAGCTGCAAATCGCTGAGGCGAGCATTGGTACAGGAGCCTAGGAAGACATAGCCAACGGGAATGTCCGCAACCTTTTGCCCAGGAGCTAAGTTCATGTAAGCGTAGGCCCGCTCGTCGTTGTGGTCACGGATGGCTGGGAAGGTTTCGTCAAAGCTAACCCCCATAGCAGGCGTGGTCCCCCAAGTGACCATCGGTGCTAAGTCTGATACATCAAGGACTAGATGCTTGTCATAGACGGTGTCCGCATCCGAGTAGAGCTCCTTCCAGTCTGCCACCGCCGCCTCAAAGTCCGCTGGTGCACACTCACGACCTCGCAGGTAGTCAAAAGTGGTCTGGTCTGGAGCCATAATGCCCATCTTAGAGCCGAACTCAATGGACATATTGCAAATGGTCATCCGCTCTTCCATGCTGAGTCGGTCGATGACTGGACCAGCAAACTCCACCACATGACCCAAACCACAATCCACGCCGTAGCGGGCAATCAGAGCCAGGATAAAGTCCTTGGCATAGACACCTGCTTGTACCTGACCGACAAACTCCACTAGGAGCCGCTTGGGTTTGACCTGCCAAATGGTCTGGGTAGCCAGAACGTGCTCCACTTCAGAAGTACCAATCCCAAAGGCAATGGCACCAAAGGCTCCGTGTGTCGCCGTGTGACTATCCCCACAAACGATGAACTTTCCTGGCTGGGTCCTGCCTGTTTCTGGTCCAACCATGTGGACAATCCCCTGATGTTCCGAACCGTGGGCTGCATGGGGAATGCCGAAATCTTCTATATTCTTCGCCAAGGCATCCATCTGAGCCTTGGAAATGACATCACGGATATTGTGAATATCAACGGTTGGTACGTTGTGGTCAAAAGTCGCAAAGGTCAAGTCTGGTCGCCGAACAGGTCGCCCTGTATCCCTCAGTCCTTGAAAGGCCTGGGGACTGGTCACCTCGTGAACATAATGTTGATCAACATAGAGGAGCTGGGGCTGTCCTTCCTGCCCTGTAATCACATGGCGATCCCAGAGCTTATCAAAAATAGATTGTCCACTCATGGTGACCTCCTTTTAAGCTGTGCAATAATCGCCGCTGTCATTTCTTTGGTAGAGGCGCTACCACCTAGGTCTTTAGTGAAAATACCCTGTGCAAAGACCGCTTCAACGGCTTGGCGAATGGCCTGACCTGCTTGGATCAAATCAAAACTTTCTTCCAGCATCATGGCAACAGATAGAATCATACTGACAGGATTGGCAATGCCCTGACCGGCAATATCGGGTGCCGAACCATGGATAGGCTCGTAAAGACTAGGACCTGCCACCGCATGGCTAGCAGAAGGGAGCACACCCAAGGTCCCTGTCAGCACACTGGCCTCATCCGACAAGATATCGCCGAAAAGATTTTCCGTCACCAAGACATCGAAGCGACCTGGATCGGTCATCAGGAGCATGGCCGCACTATCAACCAGCTGGTGCTCCAAGGTCACATCTGGATAGTCCTTGGCCACTTCATCCGCCACCTGCCGCCACAATTTCGATGTCGCTAGCACATTTTGCTTGTCAATGCTGGTGACTTTTTTTCGTCTTTTTTGGGCTAGGTCAAAGGCAGAGCGGACAACCCGTTCGATTTCCTCAGCTTGATAGGTACAGATGTCACTGGCTTGGTCTGGTCCCAGCTGGTGCTCGCCAAAGTAGATGCCACCCGTCAACTCCCGTACCATGACTAAATCCACACCATCCAGCCGGTCGGCTTTCAGAGGAGAATAGTCTTTCAGGCTATCAAAAATTTTGACCGGACGGATATTGGCAAAGAGACCCAATTTCTTCCGAAGTTGAAGCAAGCCTTGTTCTGGTCGAACAGCTGCATTATCATATTGAGGGCTACCGATAGCTGCTAACAAAATCGCATCCGCCTGACGGCAGGCTTGTAAGGTAGCATCTGGTAGAGGATGGCCAGCCGCATCAATCCCAGCGCCACCAAAAGCCCTCTCCTCAATCTCATAATCAAATCCTACTTGCCCAGCAACAGCTTCGAGGACTGCTAGTCCAGCCTCCATGATTTCAGGACCGATTCCATCACCAGCCAAGGCTACTATTTTTTTCGTCATATTTCCTCCTAGCTAGTTGGCAACTCTTTCTCAGATAGTTTCTTATCAATCTGTCCGCTATTTTCTTTCTGTACCATGACATTGGCATGAATATAGGCAATTGCAGAAGCTTTCAATACGTCAAAGTCAATACCAGAGGCGTTAAAGACAGTTTCCGTTGCCTTGTTTTCTACAGCGACAAGCACACGCGCCTGGGCATCAATTCCATCGGTAATGGCGTCGATATGGTAGCGTTCCAAGCTAATTTCTTGGTGGAAGAATTGGTCAATGGCATTAAAGACAGCCTCAACCGAACCCTTGCCAGATTCCACAACAACCACTTCTTCCTCATCTTGATTGATAAAGGTAACTTGAGCCTGAATACTTCCGTCAGACTGACTATCCAAACGCAAATCTTTAAATTGGAAACCATCACGATTGCTGATTTCTGTCCCAGCTACCAAGGCACGAATATCTGTGTCCGTAATTTTTTCTTTCTTGTCTGCCAGATTTTTAAAGCGAGCAAAGAGACCAGCAACATCACTTTCTTCAAAATACAAGTCTAATTCTTTCAGTTTTTCCACAAAGGCATGGCGACCAGATAGTTTCCCCAGTGGCAGAGAATTTTTCTTGACCCCTACCAACTCCGGTGTAATGATTTCATAAGTCAATGGATTTTTCAAGACACCATCTTGGTGAATACCTGACTCGTGAGAGAAGGCATTGCCACCGACCACCGCCTTATTGCGTGGAATGGCAATCCCAGAAAAGCGAGAGACCAATTCCGAAGTATTGAGCGTTTCCTTTAGAACAATCGGACTGGTCACATCGTAAAAATCTTTCCGAATTTCAAGGGCAACTGCTACTTCTTCAAGGGCCGCATTTCCTGCCCGCTCACCGATACCATTGATAGTTCCCTCAACTCGACCAGCACCGTTTTTAATAGCTGAAAGGGTATTGGCAACAGCCATTCCCAGATCATTGTGGCAATGGGGACTGAAAATAATCTCACGGTCCGATCTAACGTTGGTCGTTAGATAATGGAAGATTTCACCGTAGTGTTGTGGAGTGGTAAAACCAACTGTGTCTGGAATATTGATGTAAGTCGCACCTGCATCTACCGCTGTCTGCACCACTTGAAGCAAATAATCCAACTCCGTCCGTGTCGCATCCTCTGGCGAGAACTCCACCACCTCAAAACGCTCACGGGCATAGCTGACATGTTCAGTGATTTGCGCCAAAATTTCTTCTTTGGTCTTTTGAAGTTTAAATTCACGGTGAATGGGACTGGTCGCAATGAAAACATGGATCTGCGGGTACTTAGCATCTTTCAGAGCCTCATAACAAGCATCAATGTCTGACTTGACTGACCGAGCCAAGCCTGTCACAGCCGTCTTGGTCATAGCCGCCGCAATCTGACGAACCGCTTCAAAAGAATCAGGACTGGCCGCTGGGAAACCCGCTTCAATGGCAGAAATCCCCCATTTCTCCAACTGCTTGGCGATGGTCACTTTTTCCTTGATAGAAAAATTCACACCCGGCGTCTGTTCACCATCTCGTAAAGTCGTATCTAAAAATTCAATCACACGCATAAGAATACCTTTCTAAGCTCTTCAAATTAAAGATATACGAACATCTAGTTCCTTACTCTATAATTTTGACAGTCCATTCAACTTACTTTTAGTACTAGCTTCAACAGTCAGAGTAGTGACTGTTGAAGGTTGGAAATAGAGCGAACTTAGTTCGCATCAAAAGCCGAAGACAGCTTGCATAGTCCAGTGAACTGTGCAAGGTGGGAGATTAGACTTGCAAAGCAAGTCACATCCGTGAAGTACGGCAAGGCGAGTTCAAATAATGATGAAATTATTTGAAGTTGGAAATAAGGAAACGAAGTTTCCACATTCGTCGAAGTAATAAAAGTAAACGAAATGACGATAAAAAAGAAAACACCTCGAGGATTACCACCTGCGAGATGTTGTCAACAGCGCCCGCTTGGTAAGCCAAACAGGACTAATGCTACCTAGTGCACTAGCCCAACCGTCGCAACAACAAAGCAAAGAATTTTGTAGTGACAGGTTTCATTTGACTTTTTCCTCTCTGTGTTTTACTTGTTTTCTATGATAACCCACTTTTTTTCACTTGTCAACAGAAAAATGGAAATTTTCTGAAAAATCCGAACAATGGAGCAATTCACAATAGAGCAATTAACGCAAGTTCCTCCACAAATAAAACCAAACCTCATCAGAAGTCTGGTCTTACAGTTCATATTAATTCCGTCTAGAACTTGAAAAAATAGCCACTAGCAATACTGCTCCAAAGACTGACGGTACCAGAGCCATGCCAGCAAATTGTGGTCCCCAATCACCAAAGAGCAACTGTCCAATCCACGAACCAGCAAGCCCAAGGATAATATTTCCAAGACAGCCACGACGGTCATCTGATGAGGTCAAAGCCCCTGCAATCAAGCCAATAATGGCTCCCGCGATAATACTTGTTAACATCTTATATTCCTCCTTATTTACAAAATGGGAGTGGGAAAGAACTCGACTAGGTCAAAAAGAGTTCGTCAACAAGTCCTTATTTCCAGTTGTTGAGCTGAAACAGTCTATCCCCAGACTGTTTCACTCCCACCCCCACATAGCTCCAAAGGTTTGGGGAACCTTTGGAGGTCGGAGATAGAGCGAACAGAGTTCGCATCAGTCGTATAGGTCAGATTTGGAGTGCAAAACACGAATTGCTGAGATTTGCTTCGCAAATCTTATCTCCAACCTTTAACAGTCCACTGGACTGTTAAAGCCAATCAACCACTGCGCTGAGATGTTGATACGAACTCTGAGAAGTGATCCTGGGCTTTTTGCCCAGTTTCATTCAAATATCATTAAATCGCCCATTCGCCGTCACGGAAGATTGGTACACGGGTACCGTCTTCACGGATACCGTCAATGTTCATCTTGTTAGAACCAATCATGAAGTCCACGTGAACATCTGAACGATTAAGGCCTGCTTCTCTGAGCTCTTCTTGGCTCATTTCTGTACCACCTTCGATAGAGAAGGCATAAGCTTGACCAATCGCCAAGTGGTTTGAGGCATTTTCATCAAAGAGGGTATTGAAGAAAGTCACACCTGATTGAGAGATTGGGCTCTGGTCTGGAACAAGGGCAACTTCACCAAGACCACGTGCACCAGCATTATCAAAGACCAATTTCTTCATGACTTCGTCGCCTTTTTCAGCCGTCACGTCCACAATTTCACCGTCTTTGAAGGTTACCTTGATGCCTTCGATGATGTTACCGTTGTAGCTGAGTGGTTTTGTAGACGTTACATAACCGTCTGCCACACGGTAGTCAGGTGCTGTGAAGACCTCTTCTGTTGGCATGTTGGCAATAAAGTGTTCACCTTGGGCATTGACCGAACCAGCCGCTTCCCACAAGTGATTCTTCGGCATACCGAGAACGAGGTCTGTTCCTGGAGCTGTGTAGTGCAATTTAACAAACTGCTCGTCGTTAAGGACCTTAGCCTTAGCCACCAAGCGTGCTTCATGCTCTTCCCAAGCCTTGATTGGATCTTCCTCATAGATACGACAAGTCTTGAAGATTTGATCCCAAAGGAGGTCCACTGCCTCTTCGTCAGACGCTGCATTTGGGAAGACTTTTTTAGCCCATTCCAAACCAGAGGCTGCACCGAGTGTCCAGCTGATTTTGTTAGCTTGGGATGCTTGCCGCATTGGGTTCAAAGCCTGGCTGAGTGCACGAGCGTTGCGAGACAATTTCTCTGGATCAACGCCATCGTAAGCACCTGGATCTTCTGACAAGACAACCAAACGGCTAGCCTTACGCTCCAAGAGGTAGTTCATTTCAGTGATGCGTTGTGGATGAACTTGTTCCAAGAGTTCCACATCTACATTGACCAAACGTTCACGAGCAATCACATCGTCCAACCAATTGACCAAGACTTCCTTAGCACCGTGGGCGTAAGCTTCTTTGACAATCAAACGAGCTAACTCAGCCTGTTCCACACCGATTGTCAACTGCACCGTGTGACCAGGTTGCACATTGATACCTGTTGAAACCAAGAGTTTAGCATATTTAGCAAGATTTTCTTTAAAATTTGGTAATACCATTTTTTTCTCCTTTGTACTTTGAAATACCCTATTATTGTATCATATTTTAAGCTAGACAGATAAAAAAACTTCCTGCTGATACAGGAAGTTGAAAAGGTTAGCTCTGGAAGATAGTTGAAGGTTGGAGATGAAACGAACGAAGTTCGTGTCAGCAAGCCGAAGGTAGAACTCCGCTCCTCTCTTGTTTTATGGGAGCAGGCTGCAGGCTTTACTGAAGTACGCCAAAGCGAGTTCAAACAATCCAGTGGAGTGTTAGAAGTTGGAAATAGAGGCTGGGCAAAAAGTCCAGCACCGCTTCTCAACGTTAGTGTCAACATCTCAGCGCAGTGGTTGATTGGCAGATTTGTTCGTATTTTACACTCCAAATCTGACCTAATCAACTGTGCGGGGGTGGGAAGACGAACTCTTCTATGAATGGTCGAGTTCTTTCCCACTCCCCATCTACCAACGTAATAAAGCAAACTGTAAGTATATATACTCAATGAAAATTGGAATCAGACTAGCTTCAACTATCTGGGAGATAGTTTAAGGTTGGAGATGAAACGAACGAAGTTCGTGTCAGCAAGCCGAAGGTAGAACCCCGCTCCTCTCTTGTTTTAAGGGATCAGGCTGTAAAGCTCCACTGGAGCTTTACACTCATCACATCAAGTCAACAACGTCTGATCCCATCGCAGGGTAAAGTTTACAGTTTGCTTTTAGTACTAGGCAACGAGCTGCAGGCTGTACTGAAGTACGCCAAAGCGAGTTAACGACGTAATAAAGCAAACTGTAAACTTTACTAGTTACCAAAAACCTTTACACGGTCAGAATCCGCCATGTAGTCTTTGTCTGCTGCTGGAGCTGCGATGCTTCCGAATGGTGCTTGGGCACGGAGTTTCCAGTTAGCTGGGATACCGTATTTTTCAGCAACTTGTGCATCAACCAATGGGTTGTAGTGTTGTACGTTCATGCCGATGTTTTTCTCAGCGAAAGCCAACCACACTGCGTACAAGTTGATACCGTGAGCTTGTTCAGACCAGATTGGGAAGTTTTCAGCGTAAAGCGGGAAGCTCTCTTGCAAGCCTTTGACCACGTCTTGGTCTTCGAAGAACAAGATCGTACCTGCACCAGCTGCAAAGCTAGCCAAACGACCTTTTGTAGCTTCAAACGCTTCTGCTGGCGTTACTTTTTCCAATTCGCTGTAGGCAATTTCGTTCCAAAACGCTTCTGATTCTGCACCGAACAATACAACGGCACGACTTGATTGTGAGTTGAAAGCTGATGGAGCTTCTTTCATAGCTTTCTCAACAAGTGCTACTACTTCTTCATTTGATACTGGCAAGTCTTTACCAAGTGCGTAGATTGAACGGCGAGTTTCTTGAAGTTTTGCAAAATTTGACATATAGTTTCCTCTTTTCTATTTGTTACTACATAGTAACGTTTATCACTATGTAGAGATTATATACCTATCAAAAACATTAGTCAAGAGTTTTGATTTCTTTTTTATAAAAAAATTCACTGCTTCCAAAGAAACAGTGAACAAGTTTAAAACAAATCATCAAAGAGGCTGAGCTGGTTATCCTCTGGCATTTTACCGAGGATGCCCATTTCATCCATTTTTTCAACAAGAGTGCTAGATAGACCTCCCCGTTTACGGAGTTCGGTTTTTGAGAGGAATTCACCCTCGGCACGCGCCGCCACAAGCTGCTTGGCAACGTTCTCTCCCAGACCATCCATAGCGACAAATGGTGGGATGAGGGTGTCTTCTTCAATTAAGAAGTCTGTCGCATGGGATTTGTAAAGATCCAGCTTCCCGAACTTGAAGCCACGTTCCAGCATCTCATTGACCAACTCAAGTGTGGTGTAGAGGTCCTGTTCAACGTTTGAGGCTTCATTGTTTTTCTTCTTGAGGGCGATTTCTTCCATCTTGGCCTTGACTTTATCTAAACCACCAGACATGGTCGCCAAATCAAAGGCCTTGGCACGAATAGAGAAATAAGCACAGTAATAGTAGATTGGGTGGTGCACCTTGAAATAGGCTACACGTAAAGCCATCATAACGTATGCAGCCGCGTGGGCTTTAGGGAACATGTACTTGATTTTTCCACAGGATTCGATGTACCAGTCTGGCACCTTGTTATCCTTCATGGCTTGGATATAGCCATTTCGCTCCTCCTCGGAAATCTTGAGCCACATGCCCTTCCGCACCCGTTCCATGATGTTAAAGGCCATCTTAGGTGGCAAACCTGCGTGCATGAGATAAACCATGATGTCATCCCGACAACCGATAACGGTGGATAGGTCGGCAATTCCTGCCTTAATCAAGTCCTGGGCATTGCCCAACCATACGTCTGTACCGTGGGATAGACCAGACAGCTGCAAGAGTTCCGCAAAGGTGGTCGGTTTGGTCTCCTCCACCATCCCCCGTACAAAGTTGGTCCCGAATTCAGGAATGCCCAACATACCTGTCGGCGTCCCAATCTGCTCTGGGGTAACTCCCAGAATTTCCGTACCAGAAAAGAGGGCCATCACTCCCTTGTCATCGGCAGGGATGGTCTGCGGATCAATGCCTGACAAATCCTGCAACTTGCGAACCATGGTCGGATCATCGTGACCCAGGACATCGAGTTTCAAGACGTTCTCATCAATATCGTGGAAGTTAAAGTGGGTGGTCTGCCAGTTGGCCGTCACATCATCGGCAGGATACTGAACAGGCGTAAAATCATAAACATCCATGTAGTCAGGGAATACGATAATTCCCCCTGGGTGCTGACCAGTCGTCCGTTTGACCCCAGCCGCACCAGCAGCCAAGCGTTCTACTTCTACATCACGGTAGAATTTGCCGTAATCCCGCTCATACCCCCTTACAAAACCATAGGCAGTCTTAGCCGCTACAGTACCAACCGTTCCTGCACGGAAGGCATTTTCTTCACCAAAAATATCCCGAACATCCAAATGGGCAGACGGTTGGTCATCCCCTGAGAAGTTCAAGTCAATATCGGGAACCTTGTCTCCATCGAAACCAAGGAAGGTCTCGAAAGGAATGTCCTGACCATCTTTTTTATACTTGGTGCCACATTTTTCACAGTCCTTATCTGGCAGGTCAAAACCTGAACCATAGGAACCGTCTATGATAAATTCACTGTGTTGACAATTTGGACAGACATAGTGAGGAGGCATAGGGTTTACTTCGGTAATCCCAATCATGGTCGCAACGAAACTGGAGCCGACAGACCCCCGTGACCCCACCAGGTAGCCCCGCTCATTGGAACGGTGCACCAACATCTGCGATGCCAGATAAATCACGGCGAAGCCATTACCTAAAATGGAAGTCAGTTCCTTTTCGATTCGCAGGTCGATGATATCTGGCAAGGGATTGCCATAAATTTCAAAGGCTTTCTGATAGGTCAATTCCGCAACCGTTTCCTCGGCCTTTTCGATATATGGTGTATAGAGGTCGGTCTTAACCACCTGGACATCTTCAAACCGGTCCAGCATAGCATTTGGATTGGTAATGACAATCTCACGGGCCAGACTTTCACCCAAGAAGGCAAACTCGTCCAACATCTCGCTGGTCGTTCTAAAGTGGGCTTTTGGCAGTGGTGCTGGCTGAGCGTTCTCACCATTTCCGATGGTCCAGTTAATCGGTGCCCCTTGACCTAGAGCACGAACTATGATTTCCCGATAGATTTCCTCTTCTGGGTCAATATAGTGGACATTTCCAGTCGCCAAAACTGGCAAACCTGCCCTACGTCCTACCTCAATCAACTGCTTGATGGTTTCTTCAATCTCTGCCATGTCCTTAAACTGCTCCTTGGCAATCATGGGAGCATATAGGGCAGGTGGCATAACTTCGATAAAATCATAATAGGCTGCCGTTTTAACCGCTTCATCTATCCCTTTGGAGAGCAAGTCATCGAAGACCTCGCCCTCTTGACAGGCTGTTCCCAATATTAAGCCTTCACGATGGGCATTGAGAACGGTCCGTGGAATACGTGGAACTCCCTCAAAATACTTGGTATTGGAAAGAGAGACCAGTTTGAACATATTTTTCAAACCAACCTGATTAATCACATAGAGCGTGGCATGCTTGACACGAGCCTTCTTATAGGAATCCTCCGCAATCAGCTCCGTATTTAGCTGGTTGAGATTGGTCAAATTGTGCTTCTCCAAGGCATCTTTTAGGAAGATGAAGAGCAGGCGCCCTGTCGCCTCCGCGTCGTAGTTAGCCATGTGGTGGTGTTCAAGAGCAACACCAAACCGCTTGGTGAGAGGACCTAAACCATGACGCTTAAAGTCGGGGTAAAGGTTACGAGCAAATTCCAAGGTATCAATGACAGGCTGGCTAATAATAGGTAAGCCTGCTCGTTCATAGTTGACATTCATAAAGCCAACGTCAAAGGTCGCGTTGTGGGCAACCATGACGGAATCTTGACAGAAATCTTGAAACTCACGCAGGACTTGTTCTAGAGGTTTAGAACCACGCACATGCTCATCTGTGATTCCTGTCAGATCTGTTGTAAATTGACTGAGCGGATGACCCGGATCGATAAACTCATCAAATTCTGCAATGATATTGCCCTTGTACATCTTAGACGCCGCAATCTGAATCAGGGCATTGTTGACCGCAGAGAGACCGGTTGTTTCCACATCAAAGACCACATAGGTGGCATCAGACAGGACTACATCTGCTTCGTTGTAAGCAATGGGCACAGAGTCCTCGACAATATTAGCCTCCATCCCGAAGAGGGGCTTAATCCCAGCTTTACGGGCAGCATGATAGCCATGGGGGAAGGACTGGACATTGCCGTGGTCGGTAATCGCCACCGCCTTGTGTCCCCAAGCCGCCGCACGCGCCACCAAGTCCTCAACGGCAGGCAGGGCATCCATAGTGGACATGTTGGTATGGGCATGAAACTCGACCCGCTTCTCCCCCTCAGGCATGAGATCTTTGCGGATTTCCTTCTTGACCTCTTGGACTTCCTGTACGTTCATAGTCAAATCTCGGGTGAAATTATTGGTCTCCACATTGCCTCGCACCCGCAACCAGTTGCCCTTTTTGACCATATCAAACTTCTGGGCCTCTTCCTCATTCTTAGCCCACTTCTGCAAGGTAAAGGACGAAGTATAGTCGGTCATCTTAAAGTTGATAATGACCCGCCCCGTCTTGGTCGTCTTCTGCTCGACCTCAAAGACCAGTCCCTCAAAGACAATCCGATTTTCCTCGCTATCCACCTCAATCATAGGCGTAATCTCAGCCTTTTCGATATTGACCTTGGCAGGACGATTTTTCTTATATTCTGGGACAAATGGCTGAGCTGCCTCTGGTGGTGGCGCCATTTGAGCTAGTTGTTCAAGGGCCGCCAAGTTTTCTTCATTAGCCTGCTGGTAAATTTCTTCATTTTGCGCATGGAAGGCCGCAGCCTGCTGCTGCGTCATCTCCTGACAAACTTCAATATCCACCGCAAGATTAGCAAATCCAAATCGCTTGTATTGTTCCACAAGATTTGGCAGATGATTCTTCCGAAAATGAACGGTATCAATAGTTTCAGGCCCCTTTATCCACAGAGTATTCTCCCGATAAACAACCTCCAAAGATTGAAACAGCGCCTTGAAACCTGCACTCTGACACAAATCTTCTGTAAAAGCCTCTGGATAATAGGCCTCTACTAAGCCCGCTTCAAAACTTTCCGCATCACTGACAATAGAAAATTGAATCTTATTGCCCACCTTTTCAAACTCCGTCGCCAAACGAGCCTTGAAGAGTTGATAGTCCATGAGCGGCAAGGGGGTTTCAAAACGGAAGGTAAATTCCCAAAGTTTACTGACCTTGTGCAAGACTACTTTCTCAATCGTTGCAGTCGAAAAAGCCCCTGATTGTCGTGCATCAAGAGGCATTCCTATTTGTTGAAGTAAGAGTTGAAACTTATCTGACATGACCATTTCCTTTGTAGTTCGTTAGAAACATTTTACCATAAATAGAGGAAAATTTCTTGGACTAGACGAGCTTTCCGACTATAGGAAGGCAGATAGATTAAGATAGCGATTGAAAGAACGAGCTGAAATATGATACAATCAGTTTAAAGATACAAGGAGATAATCATTTTGTGGGAAACCATTTTCATTGAATACGGCATCTTCTTCCTCAAGATTGTGACCTTACTCATCGCAGTCCTACTTCTACTAGTCCTTTCCACAAAAATGAAGTCGAAACAGACAGACGGTCAAGTGACCATTACCGATTTATCTGAAAAACTGTTGGACCAACAGGACCAATTTGAAAAAGAACTACTGGACAAAAAGGCTTACAAACAACTTCAGGAAGAACGAGAACAAGAAAATCTTGACCAAGAGACAGATAAACCGATCAAACGTTTATTTGTCTTAGACTTTGACGGAGATATCCAAGCCAAGGAAGTTGATAACCTCAGAGAAGAAATCACAGCCATCTTGACTTTGGCTAGTCAAGGAGATGAAGTTTTGGTTCGATTGGAAAGTCCCGGCGGATCGGTTTATGGATATGGTCTTGGAGCCTCCCAACTTCTTCGCCTAAAAGATAAGCAGATCCCCTTGACCATTTCAGTCGATAAGGTTGCGGCTAGTGGAGGCTACCTCATGGCCGCTGTCGCTGACAAAATCGTCGCAGCCCCCTTTGCTCTTGTTGGATCTATCGGTGTCGTTGCAGAAATCCCCAACATCCACCGCCTACTGAAAAAGCATGAGATTGATGTAGATGTCATGACCGCTGGTAAGTACAAACGAACTCTGACCTTTATGGGAGAAAATACTGCTGAAAGTAGAGATAAGTTCCAAGAAGAATTAAACGAAGTTCATCATCTATTCAAAGATTTCGTCCAAGAAAACCGTCCTATACTAGACATCGAACAGGTCAGCACAGGCGAAACCTGGTACAGAACTAGTGCCAAAAAGGTCCACCTAGTTGATGAAATCGCGACTAGTGATGATTTGATTTTGAATCAAATTCACGAGAGACAGGTACTTCTAGTCAAATTTGAAGAGAAGAAATCTCTCATCAACCGCATCGGTGTTCAAGTCGAAACCAGCCTGTCCAACCTCATACTAAAGCTGGTCAACAAATCTAGTTCGATTCGATAAAAAAGAGTTTGCAGAAACTGTACTATTCGTCCTAATCTTTCCACTAGAGACGAAACAGTTTAAACTGCAAACTCTTTTTCGATTTATTAATTTTCCTGATTCAAAATTTGCAAGGTTTCAAGGAGTTGGTCCACATGGACTTCTACAGTATCACCTGTGCCTTTGATTTTCACTTCAACAATGCCGTCAGTTGCTTTCTTACCAACAGTCACACGAATTGGCAAGCCAATCAAGTCACTGTCAGAAAACTTAACGCCGACACGCTCGTTACGGTCGTCAGTTAATACTTCATAGCCTGCACCAACCAAGCTTGTTTCGATTGACTGAGTCAAGGCCATTGCTTCTTCATCTTTGACATTGACTGGAATCAAATGCACATCAAACGGAGCCAATTCTTTAGGGAAGTTGATGCCCCAAGCGTAACGGTATTCACCTTTTGGTGTCTTGTTAACAAAGAGGCGAGCGTGTTGCTCAAGAACAGCTGACAAGAGACGGCTAACACCAATACCGTAACAACCCATAATAATTGGCATAGAACGACCGTTTTCATCTAAGATATTGGCATTCATGCTATCTGAATAGCGGGTACCGAGCTTGAAGATGTGACCAATCTCGATACCACGGGCAAAGTTGAGAACCCCGTGTCCATCTGGAGACGGTTCGCCTTCCTTGACTTCACGAATGTCCACATACTCAGTCACTTGGAAATCACGACCTGCATTGGCACCTGTGTAGTGGAAACCATCTTCGTTGGCACCGACAACAGCATTTTTCACATCTTGAACCTTGCGGTCTGCAATAATCTTGATGTTTTCTGGTAAACCAACTGGGCCAAGAGAACCAAAGCCTGCACCGAAGACTTTCTCTGCATCAGCTGAGCTTGCTACATCAAAGAAATCTGCGCCAAGGTGGTTTTTCAACTTGACATCGTTGACCTGGTCATTGCCAACAAGAAGGGCAACAACTGGCTCTCCGTCAGCCATAAAGAGCATGGTTTTGATGGTTTGCTCTTCAGCGACATTCAAGAAGGCAGCAACTTCGTCGATGGTTTTAGCATCTGGTGTCGCTACTTTAACCAAGTCTTCTTCAACTACAACTGCTGTACTTGGTTTGTATTCGCTAGTTGCCATTTCTAGATTGGCAGCGTAGCCTGATTCGCTAGAGTAGGCGATGGTATCTTCACCAGATACAGACCATGCCAAGAGCTCTGCCTTGATCGCTTCAAGAACATCCTCTGGGATTTCATCAAAAGAATCAACTGACTTGTCCAAGACAACCCAACGGTCCAGATCAGTACGGTCTGGTGTAATGGCCATAAATTCCTGGCTATCCTTACCACCCATGGCACCACCGTCACCGATGATGGCTTTGAACTCCAATCCTGCACGAGTGAAGATTGCCTCGTAAGCTGCCTTATAGTCATCGTAGGTCTGGTCCAAACTATCATAGCTAGCGTGGAAGCTGTAACCGTCTTTCATGATGAACTCGCGACCACGGAGAAGACCATTACGAGGACGTTTTTCGTCGCGGTATTTTGGCTGGATTTGGTAGATGTTGAGCGGCAACTGTTTGTAAGACTGGACCGCATCACGCGCCAATAGTGTCACCGTTTCTTCGTGGGTTGGTCCCAAGATAAAGTCAGAACCCTCGCGGTTTTTGAGCTTGTAGAGGTCATCACCGTAGGTTTCGTAACGACCTGACTCACGCCAAATGTCCGCTGACAAGAGGGCTGGCGCCAAAAATTCAATGGCATCAATCTTATCAAACTCCTCCCGCATAATCGTTTTTGCTTTTTCAATCACACGGTTAGCCAAAGGCAAGTAGCTGTAAATACCAGCAGAAATCTGACGGACATAACCCGCACGTAACATCAAAGCGTGGCTAATCACCGACGCATCCGAAGGCATCTCCCGCAAAGTCGGGATAATCATTTTAGACTGTTTCATATTAAGATACGGAGGTCGTAAAAAACGACTGAAAATTAGGAAACTGGCGCAATGTGCTTGCACATCAGTCAGTTTATCTATTTTCCGAGTTTTTAGACCGAGTTCAATTACGAACCTCCTTAATTCCTTTCATCTTTTGTTTATCAGGAATACACAGGTTTCAGCCCGTGTTCAGTTCCTTTCATAGTTTTCAGAACTTCCTGCGTTTAGCACGCAGTCAATTCCTTTCGTAGTTTACTTGATTAGGAGACAAAGAATTAACTGTTCAGCACCCTCGCTGACGCTCGAGTTCAAATCTGAAAACTCTCTGTTCCTTTCTTTTTCGTAGTTTTCAGAATATCCTGCGTTTAGCACGCAGTCAATTCCTTTCTTATATTCATCATCAGGAAATCCAGAGGCGTAGCTCTCAATCTATTTTCCGAGTTTTTAGACCGAGTTCAATTACGAACCTCCTCTTTTCCTTTCATCTTTTGTCTATCAGGAATGCACAGGTCTCAGCCCGTGCTGATTCCTTTCGTATTTTTTCAGAACATCCTGCATTTAGCACGCAGTCAATTCCTTTTGGAGTTTTAATTTAGAAGAATACACGCATAATATCATTCCAGGTCACGACCAGCATGAGGACAACCATGATTGCAACGCCTGCCAGCGTGATATAGGATTCTGTTTCTGGTTTAAGTGGTTTTCTGCGAATACCTTCTAGAATGTTCATGACAATCTTCCCACCATCCAAGGCTGGAATAGGGATAAGATTGAAAATACCGATATTGATTGATAGCATAGCCATCAGGTTAAAGACTGAAACCCAACCATTTGCAGCAGCCTGATTGCTGACAGAATAAATGGCAACAGGTCCACCCAATTGCTTAACATCAAAATTGGCAATCAAGTTTTTCAAGGCAGTTACAACAATAACTGCTGTCGCACCCGCTTGCTGGAAGCCCCCAATAATCTTATCACCGAAACCAGTTTTCAAAATCGGTGAAATACCAATTCGATAAGCCCCATCTACTTGTTCGGCAGTAACGGAGACATGACGGTTTTTCCCATCATGCTCAACAACCAAATCAAAGCTTGGGGCTGTTGTTGCATCTGTCGCTGCTTTGCTAATAATCGTTGCAACTTCTGTGTAGCTGTCTGTCGTGTTCCCATTGACCGAAAGAATCTTGTCCCCTGTGACAACACCTGCAGCCTGCAAAGCACCACCTTCAGTAATACTTACTGCATTGCTTGATGGGTTGGCAACCCCGCCTTGCATGAAGAACAAAATAATAAATACTAGAATCCCTAAAATAAAGTTATTCATAGGACCCGCAAAGTTGGTTATCAATCGACCCCAAACAGTTGCATTCTGGTATTGCACATCTAGTGGAGCAATACGAATTTCCGTCCCATCCTCCTCCACAATCGTTGCATCGTGGTCAACCTTGTAGGTCTTAGTTTCATCAAGAACCAAGCCTGTGATTTCCAATTTTTCCTCGAAGTCAAAACTGGTTACATTCATTGGCAAACTGAGACTATCCAGTTGCTTTCCAGACAAATTAATCCGCGTCACAACACCAGCTTCATTTAAACTGAGGCTGGCAGGACTACCTGTCTTAATCTCTGTCTTATCTTCACCCCATCCAGCCATTCGAACATAGCCACCTAGAGGAAGAATACGGATGGTGTAAAGTGTCCCATCCTTACCCGTATGAGCGAAAATTTTGGGACCCATCCCAATCGCAAATTCCCTCACAAGGATACCCGCTTTCTTGGCGAAGTAGAAATGACCAAATTCATGGACAACCACAATCACACCAAATATAAATATAAATGCTAAAATTCCCTTCATAGTACCTCCTTAAAATAATCCAAAGAAGTGCATGATTGGAAAGACAAAAATCATACCGTCAAAACGATCCAGGATACCGCCGTGTCCTGGAATAATTTTTCCAGAATCCTTCACACCAAAATGGCGTTTAATAGCACTTTCTACTAAGTCTCCGAATTGTGAGAATATCGAGAAAATCACAACTAACAACAACATCATGCCAAATGAATAGCCCGCCAACAAGGACTTATCGACAATCAAGAAAATGATAGCAACTGCCACCGCAGAAAGAATACCGCCTACAAAGCCTTCAACCGTTTTATTCGGTGAAACCTTCGGCAATAATTTTCTCCGACCAATCTGACGACCGATTAAGTAGGCACCAATGTCTGTTGCCCAGACTAAACAGAGGGCAAAGAAGACTTTATTGAGTCCATCCATACGAGCCAGTATCAAACTATGAAAGCCGATACCAACATAGAAACTTGATGCAATTGGAAAGACCACATCGGAATAGTTGTAATGGCCGATATTAAAAACCGTCGAACCAAGCAGTAAAAATACTACAATGGCGTAGGCTGTGTAATTTCCATCCGTCGGTAAAAATGTCAGATAATTCTGGAGCGGAAGAGCCAAGACTAAACTGGCCAACATAGCTAAGACACCCTCGATAGAATTTGGTGCTAGGCGATGCATTTTAATCAATTCAGCCGTAGCAATGATAGCTAACAGGCCTACAAAAAATTGAAATGCCATCCCACCAGCCAACAAAAAGGGAATGAAAATAGCTAGAGCAACGCCGCCAAATATCACTCGTTTCTGTAAATCGTTTGTCATACCTTCTCCTTATACACCGCCAAAACGTCTGTGGCGACGGTTGTATTCTTTAATCGCTAATTTAAGTGCTTCTCCATCAAAATCAGGCCAAGCAATATCTGTAAAGTACAGCTCGCTGTAGGCTGTTTGCCACGGCAGGAAGTTGCTAAGACGAAGTTCACCACTTGTACGGATAACTAGATCGGGATCGCGTAACGTTGGTGATAAGGTTCCTGTATAGAGGTAATCCGCTATTAATTTCTCATCAATATCACCAGGATTGAACTTGGCATCCAAGACATCTTGCGCAATAGCCTTGACTGCACGAGTCACCTCATCACGACCGCCATAGTTCAGAGCGAAATTGAGAATCAAACCAGTGTTATTCTTCGTTTTTTGTTCAGCTTTATAAAGCGCATTGAGAGTCGGAACAGGAAGTTTGGAATGGTCACCAATCATCTGAATTTTGACATTATTGGCATGGAGTTCAGGAACATACTTATCATAAAACTCCACAGGTAGATTCATGATAAACTTCACTTCTTTTTCCGGTCGAGACCAGTTTTCTGTAGAAAAGGCATAGACAGTTAACACCTTTACTCCCAAATCAGAAGCCGTCTTGGTAACCTTTTGAAGTGCATCCATACCAGCCTTATGCCCCATAATACGTGGTTGCATCCGCTTTTTCGCCCAACGGCCATTGCCATCCATAATCACAGCGATATGCTTAGGGACTTCAATTGCTGTTTCAATGCTTTCTTTCTTTTTAAAATTAAATTTAAACATGGTATTTTCCTTATTGTATAATCGTTTCATTATACCATATTTTTACCTAGGATAGCAAAAATCAGGCAGGGCTAAAACAAGAGAAAACCAAGGTTTCCCTCGGTTTTTCATCCTTATTCTTCAATTGCAGATTCTGGAGTCGCTTCTGTCGTTTCAACTGCCACTTCTTCAACAACTGCAGATGTAGTACCTGAACTTGCTACACGATTACGAATAGCACCACGTTCAAATGTCAAATAAACACCATCAACATCGAGAACAACCTTTTTATCATCGATTTCATCGACAATACCAAATAGCCCACCAATGGTCACAATTTCATCACCTTTTTTGATTTGGCTAAGTGCATCTTGGCGTTGTTTTTGTTGTTTACGTTGCGAATAGAACATAAAACCAATCATGGCAACCATGACAAGCGGCAAAAATAAACCTTCCATTTGTTTACCTCTTTTATTGTTTGATAAGCATGATTATATCAAATTCTTGACAAGAAAGCAAAGTTCGACCAAACAGAAAAAGACCGAACTTTCGTTCAGTCTTCGCACACTATTTTGCGCTCCATACACTCTCAAGGATGTTGGTCTGTTCACGACCTGGACCTACTGAGAAGGTTGAGATACGAACGCCTACCAATTCGCTAATACGACGAACATAGTTGCGAGCCGCTTCTGGCAATTCATCCAAACTACGCACACCTGTGATGTCTTCAGACCAACCTGGCATTTCTTCATAGATTGGTTTGCATCGTTTGAGTTGCTCCAAACTTGCAGGATAATGGTCAATACGCTCACCATCCAAGTCATAAGCCACGCAGATTTTCAAAGTCTCAAGTCCTGACAAAACGTCGATTGAGTTGAGGGACAAGTTGGTAATACCAGATACACGGCGGCTGTGACGCATAACAACCGAGTCAAACCAACCAACACGACGTGGACGACCTGTTGTCGTACCGTATTCCTTACCGATTTCACGGATACGGTCACCGATTTCATCATGCAATTCAGTTGGGAATGGTCCGTCACCAACACGGCTAGTGTAGGCCTTACATACACCAACAACCTTGTCAATCTTGCTTGGGCCGACACCGCTACCGATCGTCACACCACCAGCAACTGGGTTTGAAGAAGTAACGAACGGGTAGGTCCCTTGGTCAATATCCAACATAACCCCTTGCGCCCCTTCAAACAAGACACGTTTGCCTTGATCGAGGGCATCGTTCAAAATAACAGAGGTATCTGTTACATACTTTTTGATTTCTTGACCATAAGCGTAGTATTCTTCAAAGATTTCGTCAAACTCAATCGGAGTTGACTCATACATTTTCTCAAACAAACGGTTTTTCTCAGCCAAGTTTGTTCTCAAACGCTCCGCAAAAATCTCCTTGTCCAAGAGGTCTGCAATACGGATACCAACACGGGCTGCCTTGTCCATGTAGGCTGGACCAATACCCTTGTTGGTTGTACCAATCTTGTTCTCGCCTTTTGATTCTTCTTGCAACTGGTCCAATTTGATGTGGTAAGGCAAGATGACGTGTGCACGGTCTGAAATCCGCAAATTATCTGTTGTCACACCTGAATCATGGAGATAGTTGATTTCCTTCACCAAAGATTTTGGATTGACAACCACACCATTACCGATTACAGAAATCTTTTCTGGGAAGAAGATTCCTGACGGAATCAAGTGCAATTTATACTTAGTTCCGTCGATAACGATGGTATGTCCAGCATTATCTCCACCTTGATAACGTGCGATTACTTCAGCATTAGCAGACAAGAAGTCTGTAATTTTACCCTTACCTTCGTCGCCCCACTGGGTTCCTACAACAACTACTGATGTCATATTCACTCTTTCTCTGAACTGGCTGACCAGTCCAGCCTTTCTTCTACTTCTGGCAGGAATCTCACCTGCAAGTTTCGTTTTTACATATTATTTTATCAAAAAACGAACATTTTTTCAAGAATTTCTTACATTTTCGTTTATAACGGATGTTATCCTTTTATTTAAATAGATAAAAAGAAAAATACGAACAAAGCACCTTCTTAAACATTTTTAAAGTTGTTTTTTGTTGAAATTCCCGAAGTCTGCAGTTTCTGGACAGTAACCAACTTCATTTTTTTCCTTGAAAACGTAGCAGAAATTTGTATTTGTACCCCAAACTAGATAAAATTGGAAGTAGATTTTAAGAGAAACAAAAAAGGATTGCTTATGTTACAGAAATTATCCCCAAACAGTCCCATTCTCCAAGCCACCTTTGGTGTGGAACGGGAATCCTTACGAATGAATAACAACAACCGCGTAGCTCAGACGCCCCACCCAGAAAAATTGGGCTCACGCAATTTTCATCCCTATATCCAGACAGACTACAGCGAACCACAGCTGGAGCTGATTACGCCTGTGGCTCATTCGACCAAGGAGGCCCGCCGTTTCCTAGGAGCCATTACGGATGTAGCTGTTCGCTCTATGGAAAAAACAGAGTATCTCTGGCCCCTGTCTATGCCACCTGTGATTTCAGAGGATGAGATTCAGATTGCCCAGCTGGAGAGCGACTACGAGTACCAGTACCGTGTCGGCTTGGCGAAACGCTACGGCAAACTGCTTCAATCTATGTCAGGCATTCACTATAATTTTGAGCTAGGTAAAGACCTGACCCAGCAACTCTTTGTAGTCAGTGGCTACGATGACCTTATCTCCTTCAAAAACGCCCTCTATCTCAAGCTGGCTCAGAATTTCTTACGCTACCGTTGGCTCTTAACCTACCTATATGGGGCAAGTAGCCTAGCCGAAAAAGGATTCCTAACCACGGAAGTCGGTTGCGTCCGTTCCATTCGTAATTCCAAGTACGGCTATGTCAACTCCGATGATGTTCATATTTCCTTTTCTTCTCTCCAACAGTACGTGGCCGACATCGAACAAGCTGTCCAATCTGGTCAACTATCCGCTGAGAAGGAATTTTACTCTTCCGTCCGACTACGTGGAGCAAAGACTAGCCGTGACTACCTCAGCAAGGGGATTTCTTATTTAGAATTCCGTTCCTTCGACCTGAACCCCTATGACCCGCTTGCTATTAGTCAAGAAACCCTTGATACAGTCCACCTCTTTATCTTATCTCTTCTTTGGCTAGACCAACTGACAGATGTTGATAACACCTTAGCAAAAGCAGATAAACTTAACAATCTCATCGCCCTCAGTCATCCACACACACCTCTACCTAACGATGCCGATGCCACGCCAATCTTAACGGCCATGAAAGCCATAGTTCTACACTTTGGACTGGATGACTACTATGGCCAGCTCATTACACATGTGGAGGCAGCACTTCAAGACCCTCGTTTGACCCTTTCTGGAAAAATAGCAGAGCAGGTTGAAGATGGGTCTCTGGAAAAGTTTGGTCAGCAGCAGGGACAAGTCTTTCATGACTATGCTTG
Organism: Streptococcus suis YS161; assembly: GCF_002760245.1. GTDB lineage: Bacteria > Bacillota > Bacilli > Lactobacillales > Streptococcaceae > Streptococcus > Streptococcus suis_I. Next base: position 25,585 of record NZ_ASCA01000033.1, read on the forward strand.
GACAGCCCCTTACGCCCTCAAGGGCTATGAAAACATGGAACTCTCCACCCAGATGATTCTCTTTGACGCCATTCAGCTGGGCTTGAACGTGGAGATTTTGGATGAAGAAGACCAATTTCTCAAACTATGGCATGGTGACCATGTCGAGTACATCAAAAATGGCAACATGACTTCCAAGGACAACTACGTCATTCCTCTAGCCATGGCCAACAAGGTCGTGACCAAGAAAATCTTGGACCAGGCTGGTTTTCCAGTACCTGCGGGAGCGGAATTTGCTAACAAGGAAGATGCCCTGCGGTACTACGGGCAGGTAGCCAGCTCTGCCATTGTTGTCAAACCAAAATCTACCAACTTCGGCCTAGGCATCTCTATCTTCCAGGAGCCAGCCAGCCTTGCGGACTATGAAAAAGCCCTGAACATCGCCTTTTCGGAAGATAGCCATGTGCTCGTGGAGGAGTTCGTAGCGGGAACTGAGTACCGCTTCTTTATCCTTGATGGCAAGTGCGAGGCTGTCCTGCTCCGCGTCGCGGCCAATGTCGTGGGTGACGGTAGCTCAACCATCCGTGAATTGGTGGACCAAAAAAACCAAGATCCACTGCGAGGGCGTGACCATCGTTCGCCACTTGAAATCATCAATCTGGGTGATATCGAACTGCTCATGTTGGAGCAACAGGGCTACACACCTGATACGGTCTTGCCAGAAGGCGTCCAAGCCTTTCTGCGTGGCAATTCCAATATCTCAACGGGTGGTGACTCCATCGATATGACCGACCAGATGAACGAGTCCTACAAGCAACTGGCCGCCGATATGGCAACTGCTATGAGAGCTTGGGCTTGTGGTGTGGACTTGATTATCCCCGACCGCACCAAGCCAGCAAGCAAGGAAGATCCAAACTGCACCTGTATCGAGCTTAACTTCAACCCTGCCATGTACCTGCATACCTATACTTACGCAGGACCTGGTCAGAGCATTACGCCGAAAATTTTGAAAAAATTATTTCCAGAGCTATAGTTTCCCATTTTCCTTACTTTGTTAGTACTTACTTCAAAGGTTCGTGGAACTTTTGAAGGCTGGAGATAGGGCAAAGCACGTTCGCCTCAATAGCTGCAGGTTGCTGGGAGTGGGAAAGAACTCGACCAAGATAAAAAGAGTTCGTCAACAAGTCTTTATTTCTAGTTGTTGAGCTGAAACAGTCTATTCCCAGACATCAATTTATGTGAGCTGACTGCCGTCAGCTTATATCTCCCACTTTAAAAGGTCTCCCAGACCTTTTAAACTCCCAACTAATGTTAAGTAAAATGAATATGGCACCAAGATAATCATTTATATCTGGGTGCTTTTTATGAACCAATTTCCAGCATCTCACTATATCGTTCGTTATTTGTTTTGTTTTCTAATGTATTTTTACTATTTCATTTGAATTTTTAAAAATATCCGTATTATATCTAAAAAAAGTATTCCAAACGACTCATTTTTTGTTAAACTATATATATAACAACTGCAGACGTTTTGATAACGTCCATATATAACAAAAAGGAGTTTTATATGAAGATTAGAAACCGTTCTCTCTTCTATACCGTAGGGTCTGTAGCGGTAACAGCCGGACTCTTGCTTAGCCTTGCTACTTCGCCCATACCATCTGTGCACGCTACTGAAGTGGCGATAGAGAATTATCCGTCGCTTGCAATAACCAAGTCGGAGGTCACGATACAAGGCTATCTTATTGCACCACTTAATAGTAGCGGAACCGCTTTTGACGCCACTAACAAAACAAATCTAGCCCTTGGTGCAAGCATGGATACTGCGGCCGCCGACACTATCCCTATTCAACTAAAAGAACCTCTTCGCAGCCAATTCAACCTCGTTGATCATCCCGAACTAGTCGGAAAATTGGTTCGCATCACAGGAACTAGCGATACATACATGAAGCGAGCTGGGATCAAGCCAGCTACAGCGATTGAAATCGTAGATTCATCTTCTACTAATGTTCAGCCACCAACAAGTGAAAATACAGCTACCAAACCAAGTGACCTTGTTTCTACACCGATTGCTACTGTTCGCTCTGGTGCACAAGGAACAGAGTACACCGTTTCTGGTAAAATTATTAGCCTAGTAAACGGTTGGGGAGGAAACGGCTTTTACCTCCAAGATTCTGACGGTGCTGGTATCTATATCTACCCTGGGGCTGTCTTGGGCTATCAGCCTGGTGATACAGTCCAATTAACAGGAACATTGGGTGAGTATAAAGGCGAACTCCAACTAACCACAGTTAGCAACCACAAGGCTATCTCTGAGCATTTCAACGCTCCCATTACAGAAACAAACATCGCTCAGTTAGCAACACAAGCACAGGCAACACTAGTTTCTCTAAAAAACTTGACTGTCGGAGATATTCAAAGCGATAGCTATCAAAATGCTACCTTTACCGTAACTGACTCCGAAGGACAAACTGTTGATGTACGCTTAGATAGCCGAACAGGTATCAAAACGGCTGATCTTTTGAACCATATCAACAAGGGAGATAAGATTAATCTAACCGCTATTTTATCCACCTATAATGGAAAAATACAATTAAAACCATTTGACCTCTCTCATTTTGAAGTCGTTGAAAAGGCAACAACAGAAACAACACCTGGCAAGACCGAAACTGTAACAGTCGGTCACATTCAAGGTGCAAGTCACCAATCACCTCTAACCAATCAATCTGTGATTCTTAAAAACGTCGTAGTAACCTACGTTACCTCTGCCAATAACTTCTACGTGCAAGATGTCACACCAGATGGAGACGTCAAAACATCTGACGGTATTAATATTTTTACTGACAAATTAAAAACAAATGTCAAGGTAGGAGATCTTGTCACTATCGCAGGACGTGTAGAAGAATACCTCGGAAAAGGTTATACAGAACGTGGAACAGACTTAACCATCACACAAATTCGAGCTACTGAAGTAACTGTGGATGGGACTGCACCTGTACCATCTCCTATAGTCCTTGGTCTTGATCTGACCATCCCAGCAGATATTATCGACAACGACGGTTTGGCTCAATTTGATCCAGAACAAGATGCGCTCGATTTCTGGGAATCCGTTGAGGGCATGGTGGTTGCCGTGGATGATGCAAAAATCCTTGGTCCACTAAAAAACAAGGAAATCTATGTCACTCCTGCCACTAGTCAACTTCCTTTAAATAATGTTGGAGGCGTCAACCTTCGCCCTGAAGGGAATAATACCAATATTATTCCTCTACTTTTGAAAAATGGAAAACAAATCGTCAAATCAGGAGACTATTTCACCGGTCGTATCGCTGGACCAGTCACCTACTCTTACACCAATTATAAAGTCTATGTAGATGATAGCACCCTTCCAACCTTGCACGAAGGAGCTACAAAACCAGAAACGACAACTATTATCCCAAATGATGACAAGCTGACTATCGCTTCTTATAACATTGAAAACTTTTCTGCTGACAGTAAGTCAACATCAGACGCTAAAGTCCAACGCATTGCCAAATCCTTTGTTTCAGACCTACATTCTCCAGATATTATCGGATTGATTGAAGTGCAGGACAACAACGGTGCTACAAATGACGGCACAACTGATGCTAGTAAGAGTGCTGAGCGCCTAATTGCAGCCATTCAAGCAGCCGGCGGACCAATCTATACCTATGTGGATATTGCTCCTGAAAACAACAAAGACGGTGGACAAGAGGGAGGCAATATTCGCGTCGGCTTCCTCTACAACTCAAAACGTGTCAGCCTATCTGACAAACCAATCGGTACCGCAACACAGGCAGTTGCATGGGAAAACGGCGAACTCAATCTCAGCCTGGGCCGAATCGACCCAACCAACCCTGCTTGGGCAGCTGTCCGCAAAACACTTGCAGCTGAATTCGTCTTCAACGGCGAGAAAGTCGTTGTCCTTGCCAACCATCTCAACTCAAAACGCGGTGACAATGGTCTCTACGGAAAAATCCAACCTGTCAGCTTCAAGTCCGAAGAAAAACGCCACATACTAGCACAAACTATCGCTGACTTTACAAAAGCAGGCTTAGCTCAAAATCCAAATGCTAATATCGTTATGCTAGGCGACTTCAATGACTATGAATTTACTAAAACCATAGAAATTTTAGAAACAGGAGGAATGGCTAACCTCGTTAGTCGTCATGATGCATCCGATCGCTTCTCTTACTTCTATAACGGAAACAATCAGTCTCTTGACAATATGCTAGTATCAACTAACTTGTTGGACCGCTATGCCTTTGATATGGTCCATGTCAATTCAGCCTTTATGGAAGAACATGGCAGAGCTTCTGACCACGATCCACTATTGGTACAACTGGATGTGACAAAGGCACAAGAACCAACTCAACCAGAACCAAGCGACAAGCAGACAGATGACTCAGGAACAGTCAATAATAGTGATGACAATGGTATGACCAACAATAACAAGCCAACAAATCTTTCAACTTCTAATCAAACAGCTGTAAATGCTGATGACCGTTCTGGCGCTACAGACAAGGGACAAACAACCGTGACCCCTACTGCCAAAAACAGTCAAAAGAAAATCCTTCCAAAGACAGGAGGAGAAACAAGCTTTGTACTTATCACAATCGGTCTCGTAATCTTGAGCGCCTGCCTTGTCAAAAAACAAAAAGAATCCTAATCATTTTTTGAGCTTGAAAGCATGACTTTCAGGCTCATTTTTCTACTGCTTCACATCTACTTATGCTATAATAATCTTTATGGATAAAATTATTAAGACACTATCAAAAAGCGGGCATTTTCGTGCCTTTGTGCTAGACAGCACAGAAACCGTGAAAACAGCCCAAGAAAAACACGACACCATGGCGTCGTCCACCGTTGCTCTGGGGCGCACCCTCATTGCCAATCAGATTTTGGCTGCCAACGAAAAAGGCGACACCAAGATCACCCTGAAAATCTTGGCTAGCGGTGCTGTTGGGGCTATCATCTCCGTTGCCAATACCAAAGGTCAGGTCAAGGGCTACATTCAAAATCCTGACTTAGACTACAAACGGACAGCGACTGGCGAAGTTATCGTTGGACCTCTCGTGGGCAATGGTCAATTCCTAGTTATCACAGACTACGGAACAGGTCATCCTTACAATTCCATGACACCCTTAATCTCTGGTGAAATTGGTGAAGACTTTGCCTACTTCCTAACAGACAGCCAGCAGACACCATCTGCGGTGGGACTGAATGTCTTGTTGGACGAGGAAGACAAGGTCAAGGTAGCTGGCGGATTCTTGTTGCAAGTTTTACCAGGTGCGACCGAGGCTGAAATTGCCCGTTTCGAGAAACGCATCCAAGAAATGCCTGCCATTTCAAGCTTGCTGGCTTCTGAAAACCATATAGAAGCTCTGCTATCCGCCATTTATGGCGACGACGACTTCAAACGCCTGTCAGAAGAAGAAATCGGTTTTGTCTGCGACTGCTCTAAGGACCGCTTCCTCGATGCTCTGGCCAGCTTGCCAAAAGCGGACCTGCAAGAGATGAAGGAAGAAGACAAGGGCGTGGACATCACCTGCCAATTCTGCCAGACCCATTACCACTTTGACGAAAACGATTTGGAGGAACTCATCAATGGCTAATCTCAACACTCCTTTCATGATTGGTGATGTGGAAATCCCCAATCGCTGCGTGCTGGCCCCAATGGCTGGCGTGACCAACTCGGCCTTCCGCACCATTGCCAAAGAAATGGGCGCAGGCCTGGTCGTTATGGAAATGATTTCTGAAAAAGGCCTTCTCTACAACAACGAGAAGACCCTCCATATGCTCCATATCGACGACAACGAATACCCTATGTCTATCCAGCTTTTCGGTGGCGATGCCGAAGGACTAAAACGGGCTGCCGACTTCATCCAGACCAATACCAAGGCTAATATCGTAGATATTAACATGGGCTGCCCTGTCAACAAGGTCGTTAAAAACGAAGCTGGTGCCAAGTGGCTCAAGGACCCCGACAAGATTTACCACATCATCAAGGAAGTGACCTCGGTCCTCGATATTCCCTTGACAGTTAAAATGCGGACGGGTTGGAACAATACCGACCTAGCGGTCGAAAACGCCCTGGCCGCAGAAAGTGCCGGTGTGTCTGCCCTGGCCATGCACGGACGGACCCGCGAGCAGATGTACACAGGAACGGTTGACCTAGAGACCTTGACCAAGGTAGCTGGCAGCCTGACCAAGATTCCTTTCATCGCAAACGGCGACATCCGCACTGTAGAAGATGCCCGCCAGCGGATTGAGGAAGTCGGAGCCGATGCCGTCATGGTCGGACGGACTGCTATGGGAAATCCATACATCTTCAACCAAATCAACCACTATCTTGAAACAGGAGAAGTCCTGCCCGACCTCTCCTTTGACGACAAACTCAATGTCGCCTTCGACCACCTGACCCGATTGACCAATCTTAAGGGCGAGTCCATTGCCGTTCGTGAATTCCGTGGTCTTGCCCCTCACTACCTCCGTGGCTCAGCTGGTGCAGCCAAGATCCGTGGAGCCGTTGCCCGAGCAGAGACTATCGAGCAGGTCCAAGAACTCTTTGACCAAGCACGAGAAGCCTAGCAGGAACGGATTGCTAAATAAGATAAACTGGCAGGTTAAAACTCGCTAACAATGAAACAGAAAAACGCATAAAACCAAGGTTAGGACCTGATTTTATGCGTTTTTTCTATACTGTTTTACATAGTTTCCTTTCCAAAAAAGGCAAGAAAGGCAGGAGCAATGTAATCCTGATATTGTTGAGGTTGTTCACGAATGAGGGTCGCTGAAATACCAAATTTTCTAGGACTATAATGAGCTTGATAGCCTCGATTTTGCAGTTCCTGAGCGTATTCTTCCTCAGACACATAGAAGACTGGTACTTGATGTTCAGACAAATCCAATAAACCAAGCAGGCGTTCTAACCAAAGGTCCCAGCCATCTGGATAGTCTGGTAAGTCTGTTTCATCCAAGGCACAAACTCTAACTAGCTCATCTTCTTCAAACTGTTCTTGAGCAAATTGAAATCGTTTGGTCAAATCTAAACCAATCAAATCCCCACGGTCCTTGTCATAACCAGACACGACCACACAAACTTGACCACAAGCCAACTTTGCTCGCTCGATCAAATCCAAATGCCCCTTGTGCATGGGGGCAAAGGTTCCAAAAACAACAGCTATGGTTTGATTCATAGATTTCCTTTCTACTGCGAGCAAGCTCACCTCTTCAACTATTTCATCCTTTTTTCAAAACGGAAGAACAATTCTGCGTCTGGAAAGTCAGGCACATGTTCCATGGGGTGAACTGGATTGAAAAACTCCACAATCTGGAAACCACATTTATTGACATAGAAATGAATATTGCGAACTTCAAAATGCGGGGTGTGCGTTTCCCAAACTTCTGTATCTGGATAGGCTTGCTCAATAGCCTGCCAGATGGTCAACCCCAAGCCTTTTCCCTTATGATTGCCATCAACAAACAAGAGGTCCAAGGAGTTGTGATTGGTTGCTGAATCAATCTGAACAACGACACCACCAACCAATTCATTCTCCCAATAAACCTGAAAGGCTTGAGCCTTAGGGGCAAGCAGACTTTCCAAGATTTCCTCACGGCTAATCACCTCTTCCCCCTCTGGCATTTCCTCTGCCAAGGCTTCTAAAAACGCAGCTTGATTGCGGCGGATAAATTCTTCACGTTCTTCTTCCAGAAGCGGTCTTAGTTCTACCATCTTTCCTCCTATTTGACTATATGGTCTTTTAGTTTACTTTTAGTACTAGGCAACGAGCCGCAGGCATAACTGGAGTTAGGCAAGGCGAGTTAACGAAGTAATAAAAGAGAAACTAAATGACGATATCAAACTTGAGCTCTTCGCCCTTAACCCCAACCTTCAAGGTCGAACCAGTAGCCAAGTCACCACGGAGCAACATTTCTGCCAATGGGTCTTCCAATTTGGTTTGTAAGAGTCTACGAAGTGGACGAGCTCCCATTTCTGGGTCGTAACCTTGTTTAGCTAATAACTTAAGGGCTGACGGTTGCAGTTTAAGAGTAATTCCTTTCTCAGCTGTTACAGCCAACAAAGGTTTAATCATGACCTTGACAACATCCTGCATATGAGTTTCCGTTAGGCTATGGAAGACAACTTTCTCGTCAATACGGTTGATAAATTCTGGACGATAGGCTTTTTTCAATTCCTCAAAAATGCGTTTCTCCACTTCCTTGTGGTCCTTAGATAAATCAAGGGCACCAAAACCAACTGTCTTATCATCACGAAGGGCTGTTGCTCCAAGGTTTGACGTCATGATAATAATAGTATTTGAGAAATCAACCTTACGTCCCTTACTGTCCGTCAGAACACCATCATCCAAGACCTGCAAGAGAACATTGAAAATATCTGGATGAGCCTTTTCAACCTCATCAAAAAGAAGAACAGAATAAGGTTTGTTACGAACTTTTTCTGTCAATTCGCCACCTTCTTCATAGCCCACGTAGCCCGGAGGCGCTCCATTGAGACGGCTGGCCGCAAATTTCTCCATATACTCAGACATATCAAAACGGATAAGAGCAGATTCATCATCAAAGAGAACCTCTGCCAAGGCTTTAGCAAGCTCTGTCTTACCGACACCAGTTGGTCCCAAGAACATAAAGGAACCAATCGGTCTGCGACCTGTACGAATCCCTGACTGATTACGGCGAATAGCTCTGCTAACTGCAGAAATAGCTTCTTCCTGCCCAATCACACGCTTGTGCAATTCTGCTTCCAGATTCAGATACTTCTTAGTATCTGATTGGCTAAGCTTGGCTACTGGGATACCTGACAAGCGACTAAGTGTTTCTAAAACATCTTCTTCTGTTACTTCAAGGTCATAGTTTTGACTAGCCTCGGCATCTTCTTTCGTTTTAATCAAAAGCTTGCTGACAGTCTTATATTTTTTATCCATCAAGGCCTTGTCTATGCTCGTCAATCCTGTTTCCTCAGCCTGCCCTTTCACTCGATTTTGTACAGTTGCACTGGCTTCATCCAGCAAGTCAATGGCTGAATCTGGCAGGTTTTTGCTGGTCAAATACCGCTTAGCGTAGGTCACGGCAGTCTCTACAGCTGCTTGTCCAATACGGACCCTATGGTATTTTTCAAAAGTACCTTTTAAACCAGTCAAAATGGCAATGCTATCTTCCACTGTCGGCTCTTCAATGGTCACTTTGGCAAAACGACGAACCAGGGCTGCGTCTTTCTCAATATGCTTTTGGTACTCTGTCTGAGTCGTCGCTCCGACCGTACGGAGGGTGCCACGAGCAAGAGCTGGTTTGAGGATATTGGCTGCATCCAAGGTCGAATCAATCCCCGATCCAGAACCCATAATGGTATGCAACTCATCGATGAAAAGGATGACCTGACCATCTTCCTCGATGTCGTTGATGATATTATTCATCCGCTCTTCGAAATCACCACGGAAACGAGTTCCAGCGATAACGTTCATCAAGTCAAGTTCCAAAACCCGCATCTTAGCCAAGCTGACAGGGACATCACCTGCAGCAACACGTTGAGCAAGACCCAAAGCAAGCGCAGTTTTTCCGACACCAGCATCACCAACTAGAACTGGGTTATTCTTGGTTTTACGTGATAGAATTTGGATCATCCGTGCAATCTCAGCGTCTCGACCGATGACAGGTTCAATCTTCCCTTCACGCGCCAAAGCTGTCAAATCACGAGTGTAGTCTTCTAACCCACCACTTTGAGGTGCTGGGGGCATTCCCATCATCTGTCCCATATTGGCAGGTTTGGCTTTGCCACCCTTCATCACACTGCGGATAGCTTTAAGGTCCTCTTTGGTAAATCCCGCACGTGCCTCCAAGTTTTTACGCAAATCCAAGAAACGAAACTTATCATCTGAGTCTTCAAAACAAAAACCTACCTTGTCCAAAATCTGACTAGCTGTTGACCGCTTGTCCAACAACATAGCCATAAACAAATGTTCCGTTCCCAGCTCCTTAGCCTTGACGACTTCTGCAATTTTCTTGGCAAAACTAGCTGTTTCATCCAAACGTTTAGAAGATGGTAAAATACGAAAACTATCCAACTCTTCACGATAGACCTTGTCGGTCACAACAAAAGTTGCATGTTCATAGTCAGAAATTGAAATAGGATATTCTGCCAAAACAGCGCCGGCGACTGTATCATGGTTGATAACGAAAGACAAGAGAACATGCCAGGTTTCCAAGTAATCACAGGCATAACGTTGGGCCACTAACTGGGCATCTTCAAAAACCCGCTGTAAACCAGTTGAAATTTTCATGAATTATTCCTCTTTCCTATCTAAACGTCGTAGTATTTGACGCATCATGCGTGCTCGAATGGTACTTGCATCTTTTCCTAATATTTCATCAGATCCTGTGGACAAAAAGAGATTGCCTTCTCGTTCTGTCATCAAACCTTCATCAAAAAGGAGTTGTAAAATATCCGCATAAACCGTCGCAGATAGTTGCTCGCCCATATTATTCAATAAATCATGAACCAATTCGTGCTTGTCCGAAAAGGTAATCCGACCAATACGAATGTAGCCACCGCCACCACGCTTGCTTTCCACTATGTAGCCTCGACTGGCTGTAAAACGGGTTTTTATCACGTAGTTAATCTGACTTGGCACCACTTCAAACCGACTGGCCAATTCACTCCGACGCAACTCTGCCACATTGACCTGGTCCAAGATGGCTTTGATATGTTCTTCGATATAATCTGATGTATTCTTCATCGCCATAGTATCGCCTCTTTCTTTGACTATCTTTGACCATTATACCCTAAAATGACGAATTTTGAAAGCAAAAGCCCAGTCCCTTCCGTAGCAGAATTTTGAAATCTGCTCTGCTTTTTTCTATAATAAAAGAAAAAAGGAGAACATCATGAACTTTCAAGACTACATTCAAGATTTTACAAGTGTGACTGTGGAGCAGGCACAGAACCTTCTAGCTGCAAAAGAGGGGGCTGTTCTCTTCATCGGACGAGCAACCTGCCCTTACTGCAACCGCTTTGCGCCAAAACTCCATAAGGTCGCCCAAGACAAGCAAGTGACCGTCCACTTCCTCGACTCCAGCCAAGTCAGTCCTGAACTCCAGGCCCTTCGCGACCACTACCAAGTTCCTACCGTCCCAGGCCTCCTCGTTGCTAAACCAACTGGCGTCCAAGTCCGCTGCGACTCCAGCATGATGGAAGAAGAAATTGTGGCTTTTATTGAGGACTAATGCTAGACATTTCCTACCAAGCCAACACCTTCCACACCTCTTATCAAGGAAGACCACTAGGCAAGATTCACAGCTACCAAAATCCCTACCACCAGACCAATATCTATCTGCGACTAGATTTGGTTGATTTCGATTGCACCATAGCAGAGCAGCTCTTCCAGTCCCTACAGACTTCCTTAGGCGGAAAACCTCTTCAGGTTATACTCTCCTCTGCAGAGCAGGAAAGAATTCATTTCCTCACCGCAGCTGGCTTTGTCTGCAAACGGAAATGTTACGAGTTCGAAGTGACCAAACAAGACTACCTTGGTCAAACAGGCACTACCAACCTAGACATAGCCCGCAAAGGTACCGCACCTTATCAAATAGCCTGTCAGCAAATTTTTGACCACTATCAAACAGTCCACCAAGACATCAATCCATGGACTGCCAGTCAAGAAGAATTCGAGAAGGACTTACCTGACCTGGTTTATACAGACTCAGAAAATTGTGCCTTCGTAGAAAACAATGAAATTGCCTACGTATGCGGAAAAGATGAACAAACTTTTGATTTCTTCATCCAAACAGTTATTTGCCAACTATTTGAACAGTATGAGCAAATTAGCTTTGAGGCTGATGACTGGGAGTGAGAAAGAACTCGACCGGTCTAAAAAGAGTTCGTCTTCTCACCCCCGCACAGTTGATTAGGTCAGATTTGGAGTGTAATACACGAACAAATCTGCCAATCAACCACTGCGCTGAGATGTTGACACGAACTCTGAGAAGCGCGGCTGGACTTGAGCCCAGCCGCCATGCATTTAGCTGACCAATTCCGACAACCAAACAAGCCTAGCTGGGATACGTACATCTTAGAAAGCTAGCAAAAAGCACCGACCACAAGGCCGGTGCTTTTTAAGGAGATTATGAAAAATATTTAGGATTGATACTAGTATAACTCACTCAACCTGTTCAGGCATCAGACCTAAGACCGATTTTGCCAAAAAAGAACCCCCTTTCGGAAGTTCTTGAATTGTCGAGTAGTCTTTCAGTTTGCTTTTAGTACGAGGCAACGAGCCGTAGGCTGTACTGAAGTACAGCACGGCGAGTTCAAATACTCCAGTGGAGTATTTGAAGTTGGAAATATGGAAACGGCGTTTCCTCATACGTCGAAGTAATAAAAGATAAAATGAAGACTAGCAATTATTTACCAAGAGCTGCTGCCATCGTCGCTGCAACTTCTGCTTCAAAGTCGTTTGAAGCTTTCTCGATACCTTCACCTACTTCGAAACGAGCAAATTCTACAACTGACGCGTTTACTGAGTTCAAGTAAGCTTCAACTGTTTTGCTGTCGTCCATGATGTAAACTTGTGCAAGAAGTGTGTAAGCTTGGTCAACTTGAGTGTTGTCAAGCAAGAAGCGGTCCATTTTACCTGGGATGATTTTGTCCCAGATTTTTTCTGGTTTGCCTTCAGCTGCCAATTCAGCCTTGATCGCTTCTTCAGCTGCAGCAATGATTTCGTCTGTCAACTGAGCTTTTGAACCATATTGCAAGAGTGGCAATGCTGGTTTGTCAACCATTGCACGGCTTTCATTGTCTTGCTCGATCTTGTGGTTGATTTGTGCCAATTCGTCTTTGATGAATTGCTCGTCCAATTCTGTGTAAGAAAGAACAGTTGGTTTCATCGCAGCGATGTGCATTGAGATTTGTTTTGCAAGAGTTTCGTCACCACCGTCGATTACTGAGATAACACCGATACGACCGCCGTTGTGTTGGTAAGCACCAAATGCTTGAGCATCTGTTTTTTCAACCAATGCAAAGCGACGGAATGAGATTTTCTCACCGATAGTTGCAGTTGCGTTTACATATGCTTCTTCAAGAGTTTCACCTGAAGGCATTGTCAATTTAAGAGCTGCTTCGTTATCAGCTGGTTTACCTTCTGCAATTACTTTAGCAGTAGTGTTTACCAATTCAACGAATTGAGCGTTTTTCGCAACGAAGTCTGTTTCAGCGTTGACTTCAACAACTGCTGCTACGTTACCGTTCACGTAAACACCTGTCAAACCTTCAGCTGCTACACGGTCAGCTTTCTTAGCTGCCTTAGCCATACCTTTTTCACGAAGCAATTCGATCGCTTTTTCGATATCACCTTCAGTTTCAACCAATGCTTTTTTCGCGTCCATAACGCCAGCACCTGATTTTTCACGCAATTCTTTAACGAGAGCTGCTGTAATTTCTGCCATGTCTATTCTCCTTGTTTGTATTTATAAAATAGAGGAGCGGGCTCAGCCCTGCCCCTCTAGGATTGTTTTTTGATGTTTGGAATTGTATACGAGCTAAAACCCTATAGATTTTAATTCGCCTTCGTTACTTATTTTCCTTCTACAACTTCAACCAATTCTTCGATTGATTCTGTAGATGCTGGCTCAGCTGCCAATTCAGCTTCAACTGCTGCTACGCTGTCTTCACCTTGGTTGCCTTCGATGATAGCGTCAGCCATTTTAGCTGTAATCAATTTAACAGCGCGGATAGCATCGTCGTTTGCTGGGATGATAACATCGATATCATCTGGATCAGTGTTTGTGTCAACCATCGCTACAACTGGGATACCCAATTTTTTAGCTTCTTTAACAGCGATTTGCTCTTTGTGTGGGTCAACGACGAACATTACGTCTGGAATGCGTGGCATGTCAGCAATACCGCCCAAGAATTTTTCAAGACGAGCACGTTGTTTGTTCAACAATGCTACTTCTTTCTTAGGAAGCACGTCGAAAGTTCCATCTTCTTCCATGCGGTTGATTTCTTTCAAACGAGCGATACGTTTTTGGATTGTACCCCAGTTTGTAAGAGTTCCACCCAACCAACGGTGGTTGATGAAGTATTGACCAGCGCGGATAGCTTCGTCTTTAACAGCTTCAGCAGCTTGCTTTTTAGTACCTACAAAGAGGATAACTGCGTCGTTTGCTGCAGCGTCACGAATGAATTCGTAAGCTTGGTCAGCCAATTTTACAGTTTGTTGCAAGTCGATAACGTGGATACCGTTACGCTCTGTGAAGATGTACTTAGCCATCTTAGGATTCCAGCGACGAGTTTGGTGACCGAAGTGTACACCAGCCTCAAGAAGTTGTTTCATTGAAATTACTGCCATGAGTATTTCTCCTTTTTGTTTTTTCTCCTCTCCCGAACTTCGACTTGCAGCCCAACCTTTCGGCAACAAGACCACAATTGGTCCGAGATGAGTATTTGTTGCACAGCAACTCCATTATCATACCAAAAAAGCTGATGATTTTCAAGTAAAAATCATCAGCTTTTATTGTGAATCTTAAAAAATCCTACCTTTTCTTCTATTCAAAGTAGGTTTCGGCAACCACCGCATAGGTCCCTGCAACAACATCCATTTTTTCTAACTGACCGTTAGCATTGATCCTGTAAAAACCTGCTGCTGGGGCTACATTAGGATCGGTCCCTTTCATATTTGGACTGCTGTGGTCTTCTCTAACCTCAATGTAAACCAATCCATCGGATGACTGAACATTTGTAACCACGTGTGATAGAAAATCATCTTTCGTAAAAGGTACGCCATATCTTGTAGCTGCATGTGCCTTGGCCCAGTTTGCCGCCTGTTCGACTGTCAAATTCTTGGTGTCTACAGATGTATTAGGAACAGTTGCTGAGCTAGTTTCAGTTGCTACTGTTGAACTTCTACCGAGGACCAAGTTTTCAAAGAAAGCTTGTAATTCCTGGTTCTTAGTTGGTCGGAAATACAAACGCTTCTCTGGGTTGCCTTGATTTTGCTCGGTAATTCAAGCAATCAACTGACTATCTTTAATCGTAAAGAGATACAGATGAGCCAATTGTGATTTTGAAGCTTCAATATCCGAATAGATCCCAACTACTGCTGTTTTTCCTGCCTCTACTTGACCAGTTTCACTCCAAACTAGGTCAGGAGTTTCTCCTAGAAAATCAGGCGTCATTTGCTGCCCTGAGCCACTGAGAACACCTGAGGGCAAGGTCACACCAAAAAAGTTTCCCGTACGATTTGGGCTATAGGATACATAATTTTGGGGAGGCGAGAATGAAGGTCCCCACTGGTCAACCACAAAATTCCTCAAAGCCTCTGCCTTGCCAGCATCCCAAGGACCGACCTGACTACTTGAACTGCTGGACGTAGATGTTGTGGAACTTTTAGTTGATGTACCGGAACTAGTACTTGTCGAGCTAGAGCTAGCCCTTTCTTTAGATGAGGACACTGCCTCCTGCTTCTGATTTCCGCAAGCTGTTAACATACTTGCAAGAACCATCACAACAAAACTTGATGCAATCAAATTCCGCTTCATTTCCTATCTCCTTTTTCACACTAATCATCCACTCGGTAGAAGTTTTTGACTAACGCCTCTAGCACTTATGAAGTTCTGGACATTTGCTTATATCTACATTATCGACAAATGTTCATTTTCCACTTGACCAAATTCACTATTTAAGGTACAATATTCTTTGTTATGGCGGTATAGCCAAGTGGTAAGGCACGGCTCTGCAAAAGCTTGATCGTCGGTTCAAATCCGTCTACCGCCTTTATTATAGGATTTTATCCGAATTTATACAAGTCAAAAGTCCGATTTTTCGGGCTTTTTTGTTTTGTTATTTGGTAAAATTCGGTTAAAACAGAAAAAGATTTTGGACAAATTTTGGACACCCAAAATATCAACAAACTCCCCATAGCTTGTCGCTATGAGGAGTATGGATATATTACAACTCAGCAATCTGGCTCAAATTAACTTCAGCAATGGTATCATTACCAAACATAGAGATAACCATCTTAACCTTGTTGTTGTCGATTTCTGTAATTTTACCTGTGTAGTCTGTGAAGGCACCGTCGATGATACGAACAGTGTCGCCAACTTTGACATCAATATCAAATTCTTGAACGGTTTGTCCCATAGACACCAAGATTTGACGGATTTCTTCTTCCAAAAGTGGAGTTGGTTTTGAACGGTTACCGTGTGAACCCACGAAACCTGTAACGTTTGGCGTGTTACGAACCACAAACCAAGCTTCATCGGTCATAACCATTTCAACCAAAACATAACCAGGGAAACGGTTTTCTTCCACTTCCTTGACCTCACCGTTCTTTTCAACCTGAACGGTCTGAGTAGGAATTTCTACACGAAGGATGTTTTCCAACATGTTATAAGTGTGGGCACGTTGGAGCAAGTTTTCCTTCACTTTATTTTCATATCCTGAATAGGTTTGCAGAACAAACCAGCCCTTATCAAAACTATCGTACATTGTTACTTCCTTTCTTTGGAAACACGGAATTTTTAGACGCTAAAAAAAGCCCGAAGGCTTTCGCTTTTCTTTATTATATCACTTCCATTTTACAAATGGCAAGTATTTTCTAGAAAAGATTGATCAAGCTCATGATTCCTCGTGACAAAATCAAGTCAAAGAGGTAAACCACCGCTACGAAAAAGGCAGTATATTCCACTACAGACACGAAATCCGTCCAGCTCTGCTTACGAGTTGGCCAAGACGTATCTTTTAAAATGCGGATAATGTCTTTGATAAATTTCATGCGTGACTCCTATCTGGTTTCCTTGTGAACAGTGTATTGTCCACAGTGTTTACAAAATTTATTTACTTCTAACCGTGTTGGCTTGGGATTGCTCGAAAGGCTGATTGAATAGTTTCGAGAACCACAAACAGTACAGGCTAGGCTTGCTTTTTTTAGTGCCATAAAGCCCTCCATCCTTTTCATTCTACCATGTTTTTATGGATTTGACAACTCTCCAAACCAAGACGTGATGTTATCCCACAAGGTTTTTGCTCTTTCTGGTAACTGTGCATCGATTAGATTTTGTTTGGTTTGCTCAATCAAGTTTTTCGCCTGATCTGAAATTTCTTGTACCTGTTCTTGACCAAGACTTGATTCAGTTTGTGCAGCTTCATCTGGAGCTACTTCTACAATACCATTTTGTGCATAGGCATTTTCTACTTCGAACTGAGTTCCTGCAGTATATGGCAAGATTGAATTGGCTACAGTCTGGAAGACCGACGGAGCCATCCAGTAGCTACTGCTATCTATATAATGATTTTCATCTGTCTGCTCAAAACCAACCCACTGACTGATGACCAAATCAGGTGTGTAGGCAATATGCCACTGGTCATTGACAAGATTGACATCAAAACTCGTTTCAGTTGTTCCTGTTTTCCCAGCAATATAATAATTGGCCGCATCTGCTGTCACTCCCGTACCATTGGTATAGGTTCCAAGCATCATTGCTGTCATCTTATCTGCGACAGATCGGTCAATCACCTTGGTACTTGTTTCACGATGCTCTGCTAAAACCTTTCCACTAGCCGTTTCAATACGAGTGATGAGGTGGGCATCCTTCATCACCCCCTTATTCGCAAAAGTAGCGTAGGCCTGGGCCATTTGCAGAGGATTAGTCTCCACTCCAGAACCAATTGAAACACCCAAAACTTTCTCGACATTTTCCATATCAAGTCCAAACTTTTGTCCATACTCGAAGGCTTTGTCAATCCCCAAGGTGTTCACTATATAAGCTACTGGTAAATTGTAAGAGAGAGCCAAAGCTTGATACATTGGAATGGTATCGGAAGTCGAATAATCATAGTTATGCAAGGTGTAATCGCCGTAGGTTTCTGTATGGTTATCCAGAGCCATATCAATCGACCAGCCCGCCGCTACTGCTGGAGCATAGGCAACAAGAGGCTTGATTGTTGAACCAGGACTGCGCTTGGCTTGTGTCGCAAAGTTGAAGGTCCGAAAGACTGCATCCTCTGAACTGTTAACTCGACCAACCAAGGCGCGAACTCCACCAGTCGTCGGATCAAGCGCTACGCTAGCAGCCTGAGCATGGGTACCATCAAAACTTGACGTTGGGAACATAGTCTCATCATTAAAAATCACCTGCATGCTGGCTTGAGAATTTTGATCCATCTCTGTGTAAATCCTATAGCCGTTATTAATAATGTCTGATTCTTTCAGTCCGTATCGCTCAATCGCCTCAGCAATCACAGCATCAAAATAGGATGGATAGGAATAATTGCTTTGTTTCCCTGTATAGGTATCTGAAAGCTGACTGGCTAGGTCTACTTGGAAACCTGCATCTGCAGTCGCCTGATCAATATAACCAGCATTGACCATATTTTGCAGAACTGTATCCCGACGATTAACTGCATTTTCTAGAGAATAATAAGGATTATAAATCTCAGGTCCCTTAAGCATACCTGCAATGACGGCCGCTTGCTCAAGAGTAAGATCACTGGCTGGAATACCGAAGTACTTTTGACTTGCATCTTCCACTCCCCAAACACCGTTTCCAAAGTAGGCATTGTTGAGATACATGGTCAAAATTTCTTGCTTACTGTACTTTTTATTGATTTCCAGAGCCAAAAAGAATTCTCGAGCCTTTCGACTGATGGTCTGATCCTGAGTTAGAAAGGCATTTTTTGCCAATTGCTGGGTAATAGTTGAACCACCTCCAGACCGACCTAACGTCAAGGCAGCCAAAATTGTACGCTGGTAATTAATGCCTGAATTTTTGTAGAAACTCCGATCTTCTGTAGCGATAACGGCATTCTCTAAATTATCAGAGACAGCATCCAGCTCTACATAGGTCCCCTTCTGACCAGACAATGTCCCAGCTTCCGCACCATCTTTATCGTAAATAATCGTTGTAGCTTTTAGCGCCTGTTGTAAATCACCAACATTAGCTGTCTTTGCAAGGAAAAATAGATAGCCACCTACTGTAAGAACTGTCAGGACCATTAAAATGATTAAAATTTTAGTCAGTTGATAACGGCGCCAAAATTTACGAATCGGCTCCGGAATACGTGATTTTTTCTTTGGTTTATCAACAGAGCCACGATTTCCCCTGCGGCGACGGCTAGGTCGGTCTTCATGATCAATTTGGAAATCTTCTGGAACTTCAATCGGCTGATGTTGCAAATCGTCCATACTTTACCTCTTTCTAGTGAATTTTGTACCATTATACACCATTTCCTAAAAACTAGCAGAAAAAAGCCTGCGATAACTTGTGACAACATACAGGGAATTTTTTCCAAAAATATGATAAAATAGGGTCATTCTGAACAAATAAGAGGATTCCCATGACACAAGTATATGATATTACCATCATCGGTGGCGGACCTGTCGGTCTCTTCGCTGCCTTCTATGCCCACCTCCGTCAAGCCAAGGTCAAAATCATTGACTCTCTGCCCCAACTGGGTGGCCAGCCTGCCATTCTCTATCCTGAGAAGGCCATTTTGGACATTCCGGCCTTTCCAAGTCTGACCGGACAGGAGTTGACCGACAATCTCCTTGCACAACTGGCACCCTTTGACACAACTATCTGCCTCAATGAAACCTTAACTGCCATTGAGCCTGGGGAAACCATTACCCTAACGACTAACAAGGGCAGCCACCAGACCAAGACCCTGATTATCGCCATGGGTGGCGGGGCCTTCAAGCCTCGTCCGCTGGAGATTGACGGTGCCGACAGCTTTGACAACGTCCACTACCACGTATCCAATATCCAGCAGTATGCCGACAAGGACATCGTCGTCTTGGGTGGCGGTGACTCTGCGGTCGATTGGTCCCTGGCCTTTGAAAAAATTGCCAAGACCACTCACATCGTCCACCGTCGCGACAACTTCCGCGCCCTTGAACACAGCGTAGAGGAACTCAAGCAGTCCAGCGTCACCATCCACACACCTTTTATCCCTAAAGGGCTTTCTGGGGAAAATGGCAGAGCTTCTGCCATTGATTTCGATAAGGTTAAGAGCGAGGACAAACTCAGCCTGTCTTTCGACCACCTCTTTGTCAACTACGGTTTCAAATCATCTGTCGGCACGCTGAAAGAATGGGGCTTGGAACTCAATCGCCACCGCATTGTCGTCAACAGCAAGCAAGAAACCTCTGTCCCTGGTATCTATGCTATCGGTGATTGTTGCTTCTACGAGGGTAAGATTGACCTGATTGCGACTGGCCTGGGCGAAGCCCCAACCGCTGTTAACAATGCCATGAACTACCTCAATCCAAACGAAAAAGTGCAACCCAAGCACTCAACCAGCCTATAAGATGAAAATTGACATTCGCATTCCCCAAGCCTTTCCACAACTGACTGTCAAGGAGGTCTTGGAAGATTATTTTCTCATTCCCAGAAAAATCCGCCACTTCCTCCGCACCAAGAAGCACGTCCGTGTCAACGGCGAGCTGATTAATTGGCAGAGCCCGATTACCGCAGGCGACCTGCTAGAATTGACCTTTGACCAGGAAGATTATCCTAAAAAAAGCATTCCTCTGGGACAGGCGAACTTGGTGGAGGAACTCTATCAAGATGAGCATTTGATTATCGTCAACAAGCCCGAAGGCATGAAAACCCACGGAAATGAGCCGACGGAAATTGCCCTGCTCAACCATGTCTCTGCCTATGTCGGTCAGACCTGCTATGTGGTCCACAGGCTGGATATGGAAACCAGCGGAGCCATTCTCTTTGCCAAAAATCCCTTTATCCTGCCCATTCTCAATCGGCTCTTGGAAGACAAGGTCATCTACCGTGACTACCTAGCCCTCTGCCAAGGCCAGCTAAGAAAGACAGACTGGATTATCACCGATAAAATCGGACGAGACCGACACGACCGCAGAAAGCGGGTGGTCGATAATCGCAAGGGACAGGTAGCTCTTACCCAGGTCCGCCGCTTGAAGACCCTTGGTAAAAATAGTCTGGTATCCTGCCGCCTCCAGACAGGTCGGACCCACCAGATCCGAGTTCATTTAGCCCACCACGGTCATGCTCTAATCGGTGACCCGCTTTACAGTCAAGTCGCTGGCCCCCGCCTCATGCTCCACGCCCAAAAACTCAGCCTGACCCACCCGCTGACACTCGAAGAAATTAGTGTCGAAGCAAGGTCGGAGAGTTTTGAGAAGGTGATGAGAAAGTAAAGAAACTCACTATTTCATCAGTTGAAATAGTGAGTTTTTACATGTCAGTAGCATCTATTTAGCAGTTCTTCTCTTAGGATCCAATCTGGAGTAAACAAAACTTCCCAGATAGACGATAACAAGAGCTCCTGTAACCAAGCCTAACATTGCATTAAAGTCCTGTGCACTGGGAAGAACACTCACGAGTAAACAGACCAGAAAAGCAACTGTAGCATTCAACTCTTCCTTCTTCTTGTAATAGAGATAGAGTTGGTTCAGCACAACTACATTTAGCGATAGGGCAACAAATAGTAGATGGATTGGCATTCGTTTCCTCCTCAAATGAAACTAATTTTTCTTATTTCGTTTCAGCAATTGCACAAAGGCAAGGTTGAAAAATACGACGTAAATCACCAATTCAAGCCTTCCGATATCGGACAAGCCCAATCGGTAGAGAAAGGCTACCATCAGTATCACTACCAGAATCACGTAGCCTATCTTTTTCCAAAATTTTATTTTTGCCATAGCACCTCCAAGAACAAGAGTCTAAATTGTCGCATTATAAATCTGGAGAATCTTGTTCCTTACCAGCAATGATTTGCCTACTTAACCTGTATTCCCTCTGTTTTAATAAGGGAATCAGGAAATTGGAAAAAACCAGAACCCCTGCATACAGAGTCACATGAGATTCCGTCCATAGCAGACAAAATAAGCCTATATATACCAACTGTTCCAGAAAAATCAAGCCAACCAAATGGTTAAGTAGCAGGCTCCCTCTAACTAGCTTAACCAGTTTAACCCTTGCGTAGCAGTCAACTAGATATTTCACAACCAATAGAAAAAGCAGAAACAAAGTTGGGACAAAACTTTGAACCAATAAACTAACTAACATAAGCCCATAACTGATTTTTGTCAGGCTTGATAACTGACCATTTTTGTCAATTTTTGATTCGAAAGCCTGAACATGTCTCAATTCTTCTTGTAAATCGCTAGACGATTCCTTAGCTAAGAAGAAACAAATCAAGCACTGCAATACACCTACTAAAAACACGATTCCTAATCTTAGATAGAAAGCCAATTCCCCAAAACTGAGGCACCAGCCCAAAAGGAGGAAGGAATTGATCGTTAACAACAGGCAAAGTTGTTTCGATTTTGTATAATAAATCGGTACTGCAGACAGGATATATACAAAAGTCAGACCAGCTAAGACTAAGCCTGATAGTTCTAACGGCAGAGTAGAAAAGGCTCCTAAAATAAGTATCAGAACGATCAACAGAATTTGTAAAATAGTTATTTTTTGAATCATCTTACTGCCCTATCCCTATAATCTCTTGAAGACACCGATTTTTTCCAAATACTCTTTCAATAAAATGATCTAGCAATCCCATTTCCATAGGCTCTCCTTTTCTCTATGACGTTACAATAAACGAATAGCTTATCTCTCTGTTAAATACACAACTGCATCAACAGCTACTGCACCAGCAATTACAGCAAGCGTCCTTTCTACAAGTGTATATCATTTTTTCCACATCAATTTCGCATAGAACATCATGGCTAGAATCAAAAGAAAGAAGAGGATATTTATCCCTATAATCCATTGTTTTACCTCTTCGCTCACATGATCATAAGCTAAAAATGTAAATGATGAGAGAAGCAGACAGCCAAAAAAGACAAGTACAAAGATTTTTTCAATTTTCATCGTTTCATTACCTCACAACGTGGAAGAGCCTGGATAGAAAAGCAATCCTCATTTCAATACATCCAAAATAATTGGAATCTCCGAAACAGCCAAGGATAGATCCAACTTATTCTCAAGTTCGATGTTCCTATATATTTCATCTACCAGCAAATAATAATACGGACGCTCCCCAGTCCACGAATCCAGTATCTTTTTATAAATCCTATATTCTTCCTTATTTTCCCTCTGCATGTATAGATTTATCTTGATGGTATCTAAGAAACTATAGTGTTCCCTACCATTTTCTATGTTTTCAAAATAAGACTTTTCCAAACTTTCTATCGCTTCAACTTCTTCCCTGTTCAACCTACTTTTTATCAAAATCAGGTAACAAAGCAACTGATAAACCAAGTCCTTGTTACCAAGAAAGCTTTCATCCCAAAATTCTTTCAGATGAATTTTATCTTCTTTTCTGACTAAAGCTGTCAAAATTCTTGATTTGTGCCGATAAAAATGTCGATACTCCTTCAAAAAAAATCCAGTGTGAAAGAAAGTTATGAGGGAAAATGGAAGTAACGGGAGTAAACTTCCCCTAAAATCTAGAAGATGGACACCTAACATAAATAGTAGGAACTGAAAAGTAAAAAATATAGTTGTATAAACTTGAAAATATCCCCTATATTTCGTAGAACCTCTGTCTTCTAAATAAATGGCAGGAGAAAGACCGAAAAATTGTAAGAACAAGAAACAGGGTATATGTACATTATCAAAAGATAAATAGGTGCAGAAATAGCTATAAATAATCTTCTGGTTTGTCAAAAATGAAGCCAGCATAAAAGATAAGGTAGAAATGAGTTGGTTGATAAATAAAAAGATTGGCGTACCAACTAGAAAAAACACCAGGGTAAATAATAACAAACCATCCCCATATCTGCCGATAAAAATCGGCGGAATACAAACAAGAGAGAATATCAGTACTCCTACTAATAGCACGAAATAATGCCGCAGTTTCATCTTCTTAATTCCATTCTAAATGTTTGATATCATTATAAGCAATAACGAGGCTAAACATTTGTCTCACCTCGCTAAACTGTCTAATTTACAATCATCAATAAAGCAGACGCCAGCCGTAAAGTGCCGCCCCCAATCCAACAGCTGCTACCAACCCAGCTATTCCAGTTATCGCAAGAACTGTAGTAGAAATCGAGGCAACTTTAGCCATTAAAAACGGGTATTCTTTTCATTTTGTAACCCCTTTCTTTTCTACAGTATAACTGTTTCGTTACTTGTTGTCAATGTTTTTTGGCATTTTTTTAATTTATTTTATTATTGTTATATTTTTGGTGTAAAAAAAGCCTGCTCCCTTGGAGCAAGCTCAATCTGCATCGGTTTCTTTAAGGTATTTTTCTATTTTCAGAGCAATACCATCAATACCTGCTAACTGATAAAGAAGGCGTGATAGTTCATAGCGTTCTTTGACCAGTTTCTTATCCGCAAAGTCTTCTGTCACATTTCCTAAGTCACAATAAAAATCTGCCAAGAAATGAATAGGATAGGTTGACTTGAATTCCTCAATGCAGGCTGTAACCAGCTCAATTCCCTTATCTAGCTGATTGGTTAACCACAGGTAGCGGGTGTAGTTGGACTGAATACTGAAGTAAGCATCTATATCTACCAATAAATCCAACTTATTTTTATCAATCTTTTCAATTACCTCATTATAGAATTGCTCTGCCTCAGCATTCTTCTCATCTCGAATCAATAGAATCAATAAACTATTGTATAGATAGAGATAGCCTCTCCTATTCTCCCCGACTCGTTCCAGTAGCTCCCTCAATTTCTGAATAGCGTATTCTCGCCTAGCTTCCAAATTCTCTGCTAAAACAGTCTCCACCCATTCCAAATAAACTTGGTCTGGAAAGGTCAGATGAGATAGGGTGCCCTTTTCCCTTTCATATAGAAAGCTCAAAGCCTCATAATCTCTTTGGATAAGACAGTTTTTGGCAAGTTTTCTAAACTGTTTCAGGTCAGAGACAATTTCGCTTTCCTCTTCATCAAAAAAATAGTCCATTCTGACTTGGAGTTTTTTAGCAAGGGCATGAAGCAAGTCTGCACCAGGCATGTAGGTTCCCTTCTCAATGCGGCTAATCTGCCCCTGATCACAGACCCCTTCTGCCAACTCCTTCTGTGACCAGCCCAATTCTTTTCTTCTATTTTTTAACCTTGTTGCTAGTAAAACTTTCATATCAACCTCTCAGAATCCAATCTATTTTTATTATAACAGGTTAAGCCCTAGCAGACAAACACCAAAAAACCTCTCATCAAGAGAGGCTTAGAGGTTAATCAAAAATATTTCCCAACTCAACATCCACGCGATTTTCTTTGACATTGATGTCCGTCACGGCTAAGAGGGATTTGTAGTTTGCTACGTTGCGGTCACCTTTTTGGTTTTCCGCAAAGACTGCTACACCTACTAAAGTTGAGTCAAACTCGGAGAGCAGGCTAATCATACCATTGATGGTACCACCATTTTTCAAGAAGTCATCAACGATCAAGACACGACTTCCTGCCTTCAAGCTACGCTTGGATAGGAACATTTTCTCAATACGGTCGCTAGATCCTGACACATAGTTGACAGAAACGGTTGAACCTTCTGTGATTTTCAAATCACGACGCACAATCACAAACGGTACATTAAGGACATTGGCAACAGCATTGGCCAAAGGAACACCCTTTGTCGCAACTGTCATGACAGCATCAATTTTTTCTTCCTTGAAAGCATTGGCAATAATACGGCCAACATTTTTCAAAATGTGTGGTGTAGACAATAAGTCAGAAGAATAGATATAACCACCTGGCAAGATACGATTACTTTCGGCCATCTGATCACGAAGGGCCTGTGCAATTTCGACAGACTCTGCCTTAGAGATTGATGGAGTAAAAACAACTCCTCCACTGGCACCTGTAATGGTTTCAATATGCCCGATAGAGCTTTCCTCAAAAGCCTTTTTAATGATGGCAATATCCTCTGAGATAGATGACTTGGCAGATTCATACTTTTCCGCAAAGGTATTCAAACTAGTTAATTCATAAGGGTGGTTGATGAGGTAATTGGAAATGACAACCATACGCTCACTTCTTCTTAATTTCATATTGTTCTCCTTTTTGGCTTTTTCCTATTATAGCACATAAAAACACAAAAAGCGAACCTTTTTTCTTGAAAAAGTTCGCTTTTTCGTATTTAGCTATAAACTTGTAGATACCACGTTGGAATCCAGCGAGTAAAGTCCGCATACCATTCTGAGATGGTGGCTGCCTGTTCCTGCATCAAGGGGATTTGGAGGGGATCTACGCGCTCTGCCCAAGAAAGAGCGCCTAGACTATTTACTGTTACATAAAGAGCCATGAGTCTCCAAAATTCCTCTGGAATAACCCCTTCAAAGTAGGCATCCAACTGACCACGCGCAAAGGCTGGCGACAAATCAGCCGTGAAAATCGAACGGTTGAATTCTTCCCAGGGGTCTCCTATGTCGTAGCGATCAAAGTCTAATATTTTCAGTTTCCCATCCGCACCCAGTAGGAAGTTACCTGTGTGAAAATCTCCATGATGGTAGGCAATCGGTCTTCCTGCCAGCATGTGACGATTGGCCTGAACAAAGTCTATCATAGCTTGACCATTTGGATAGGAATGACTAGCTGCTTGGTAGGCAGTTAATTTATTGTCAATCTTAGCCTGATAAAAACTGTTCCAGTCTCGCTGACTTTGATCAATCGGTAGGGCATGCAAGATTCGCAAAAACTTCCCTGACTGACAGCCCAATTCATATAAGGTTTGTTCTGTCAGACTAGCAGCCAAGTCATTCATATCCTGACCTTCCATCCATTCATAAAGAGTATAGACCGACTCTTCATCCGCCCAAAAACTTAGTGGCTCTGCCACAGGCAAGTCTTGTCCAAACAAGCTTTGAACCAATCGAAATTCTGCTTGCTTAGCCTCATAGGCTGGCCGCTCTGCTATTCTCAAAAGACCAAGGCGACCATCTTCCAGCTGGACCTTGTACTTTTGGTCCGTGGACCAGCCTTTGGTGAGGGGCTGTCGAGACACTATCCTAACTGCCATCAGTCGATATCTGGCTTATAGAAGGCGCGGTTATCCATGGCAAAGATGCGGTTGGTCATCTCGCCTGGGCCGACCTTGTCCAAGGCCGATAGCATCATCATCATTTCCGCATCGATATTGTCAATCATGTGGAGGATTTCCGCCTCCATAATCTTCGGACGGACTGGGCTTCCATACTCCAAGAGGCCGTGATGGCTGAGGATAACGTGACGCAGAACAGTCACTTCCTCCAGACTGTCATCGATGCCCAATTCCATCAAGACCTTGGTAATCTCTTCATCAATCAGGGAAATGTGCCCAATCAGATTGCCACGGACAGTGTAGCCTGTGTTATCAGGTCCTGTCAGTTCAATCACCTTGGCTAGGTCATGCAGCATGATTCCTGCAAAGAGCAGGCTCTTATTGAGCTGAGGATAGATGTCGCCAATTTTATCTGCCAAGCGGACCATGGTCGCCGTATGGAAGGACAAGCCTGAATAGAAGGCATGGTGATTGGTCTTGGCAGCTGGATAGGAATAAAACTCCTTGTCGTACTTGCTGTAAAGAGCACGTACAATCCGTTGCCAAGTGGCATTTTCAATACGGAAAATCATCTGACTCAGATAGTCCTTGGTTTCCTTAACATCCACAGGTGGCTTTTCCTTGAAATCAGCAGGGTCGTTGGGTTCGCCAGCTTTTGGCAAACGGAGAACCAATTGATTGACTTGCGGGGTATTGTTATAAACTTCACGGCGTCCCTGCACGTGAACAACTGTCCCAGCAGTAAAATCCTTGATTTTCCCTGGCTGGGCATCCCAGACCTTGCCTTCAATCTCACCTGTATCATCCTGGAAGGTCAGAGCTAGGTAATCTTTTCCAGCCCGTGTTTGACGGACATCAGCTGTTTTAATAAGATAAAATCCTTCGAAGAATTCATCTTTTTTCATTTGGTTAATTTTCATTGTCTTCCTCATCTAATGGGGACAAGCCAAGCAGTCCCTTGGTTTGGTCATCTTCGTACAGGTCAATGGTACGAAGACTACGTTCGATAGCGTTGGTGCGAGTGGTTAGGAGTTTGTCAATATTGCTGCTAGCCTGATTGAGTTGTTTCTGAGCCTTAAGTAAGAGGTCAGAAAACTTGCCAAATTCCAGCTTGACATTGCCCAATACCTTGGAAATATCATCGGCCGACCGTTGAATGTTGAGGGTCTTAAAGCCAACGGAGAGGGAATTGAGCAGGGCAGAAAGCGTGGTCGGTCCTGCTACCACGATATTTTCCTGACGGCGTAGGTCATCAAAGAAAATGGGATTGCGGACCACTTCTGAATACAGCCCTTCGGTTGGCAGAAAGAGCACACCAAAGTTAGTCGTTTCAGGCGGATTGAGGTACTTGCTCTGAATGTCCTTGGCAAAACGTTTGATAGCTGCCAGGAGATTTTTGCGATGGAGGTCAATCTGGTCCTTGTCCCCACTTTCGTAGGCATCTTCCAAGCGATAATAGTCCGCCAGCGGAAACTTGGAATCGATTGGCAAGTAGATATAGTCTCCCTCGGTCCGTCCCGGTAGCTTGACCGCATACTCCACACGCTCACTAGAGCCTGAAACTGTGGCAAACTCTCGCTCATATTGGCTAGGTGTCAAAATATCCTCGATAATCTGTCCCAGCTGCAATTCACCCATGATACCACGGGTTTTGGTGCCAGACAGCACCTTATTAAGACTACCCACATCACGCGCCACCGTCTGCATTTCACCCAGACCACGATTGACCGATTCCAACTGCTTGGACACTGTTTCAAAGGAGGCTTGTAGGCGGGTTTGCAGGGTTTTCTCCAGCTTTTCCTCGACTGTTTGCCGCATTTCTTCCAGGCGTTTTTCATTTGACTCCTGAATGGCCTGCAAACGGCGGTCGGTAGCATCTCGCGTTTCCAGGTGGCTCTTACTCAGCTCTTGACGGATGTCGGTTAGCTGTTGGTAAAGCTCCGTGCGGAGTCTTTCCACCTCCTGATGAATGGCTTGCTGCTGTTTGAGGGTAGCATTTTCTAGTTGATAGCTGAGCTGATCAGACAAGTTGTCTGCTGTATCTTCGGCTTGATCTTGCAAAAGCAGGGCCAAGCTCTGCCATTTTCCATAAAGAAAAACTAAGGCCACCAAGACCAGTATCAGCAAAATAAGTAGTACAATATCCATCTAATCCTTGTCCTTACTGTAGATCAGGACCACGTAGCCCTGATCCAGTTGAATGTCTATGTCCCTATCTATAAATTCGTTAGAGGAATAGCATTTTTTGAAAAAATAATTGCTGGCATCCAGCGGGTACTTGGCATGGCGAATGGTCAGGCGGCTTTGGTCTGACGGCATAAAGGAAATGTACTTCATACCAGCAATCGGTGACAAACGGTGCTGACCTGCAGGTCGAAAGCGGACGACGTTCTGACTGTCCACCAATTCAATCTGCTCCATAAAGGCAGCCAAGTCTGGCTCAGCTGGCAAAAAGAGATTGGCCATCATGTGATCCATGCGTCCACCCAAGGCTCCGTAGATACGGACCTGAGCCTGCGGATAGGCCTTGAAGATTTCCTTTAAAGCCAGCTCCAAATCTGTATCATCTTTTTCAGCAGGAGCTTGCAGAAACCGCTCTGCCATCTCCCTTATCCGCCCCAACTCCTCCGAGGTCACCGAGTCAAAATCACCGATGGCCCAGTCAAGAGGCAGGGAATGGTCCAATAGACGAAGAGAGCCTGCATCTACCCCCACATAGAGGTCGGCAGGCTCAGGAAGGCAGTCAAAGGAACCGCCTGCAATGACAGCAATCTTAATCATTGAGGGCTGCTCTCAATTTGGCAACGTTGGCATCCAAGTCTCCTTTGAAGAGATAGGACCCTGCCACAAAGACATTGGCACCCGCATTTTTGGCTGAATGAATGGTCTTGTCGTCAATTCCGCCGTCCACTTCGATGTCAAAGGTCAAGCCCTTGGCTTCACGCAATTTAACCAAATCTGCAATCTTCTCAGCCACTTCTGGTATGTAGGCTTGTCCACCAAAACCTGGGTTGACCGTCATGAGCAGAACCTGATCCACCAAGTTGAGCACAGGCTCAATGGTCAAAAGAGGAGTTCCTGGATTGATGACCACACCCACCTTCATACCAGCAGCACGGATTTTTTGTAGCGTTCCATGCAAGTGAACCGTTGCTTCTGCATGAATAGTCAAGATATCCGCACCTGCTCGAGCAAAAGTCTCAATATGATTTTCAGGATTGGACACCATGAGATGGCAATCAAAAACCAGCTTGCTATGAGGACGCATAGCCGCAACCACATCCGCCCCAAAGCTAATATTTGGCACAAAGTGACCGTCCATGACATCAATGTGCACATACTCCACACCTGTCTTTTCTAGACGCTTGAGCTCTTTTTCAAAATTTGCATAATCTGCCGCCAAAATAGACGGTGCAATCTTATAATGTGACATAGAGTACCAACTTTCTATTTGAATTTCTTACTTACCTTAGTATAGGTTTCACGCTGATTTTGGATTTCGCTGAGGAATTGGAGATAATTGTCAAAGCGACTTTGGGAAATGGCAGAGCTGGCAACAGCTTCCTTGACCGCACAATCCGGCTCATGGGTATGGGTACAGGTCCTAAATTTGCAGTCCTGGCTGGCTTCCGCAATTTCTGGGAAACAATCTGTCAGAGCCTCTGCCTCCTTGACTTCATAGTCTAGGGATGAAAAACCTGGCGTATCCGCAATTTTCCCACCGAAGACATTGTAGAAACTGACCGCACGAGTGGTATGGCGACCCCGCCCCAGACTATCTGAAATCGCCCCTGTTTCCAAGGCTAATTCTGGCGCAATGCGATTGAGAAGAGTCGACTTACCAACCCCTGTCTGCCCCATAAAGACCGTCACCTTATCCTGCAATAATGGTGTCAATTCCTCCAAACTATAGACAAATGGATAGCCAATTTTCTCATAGATAGTCTTGAAGGCATCCATCTCCGCCCAATCTTCCACCAAGTCCATCTTAGAGATATAGATAATGGGATCCATATCCTTCTGTTCAAGGAGAACTAGGAAACGATCCAGTAGATTGGCATTAAAATCAGGTTCCTTGGCCGACATGATAACCACTGCCTGATCGATATTGACGATAGGAGGTCGAACCAAACTATTCTTCCGCTCATGAATCTTTAATATATAGCCTTCTGAATTTTCCTCCGCAGAAAAGTCCACAAAATCACCCACGTAGGGTGTTTGGCCTTTCTTACGAAAATTTCCTCTGGCTCTGGTTTGATAAATCTGTCCATCTGCCTCGACATAGTAAAAACCTGCCAAGGCCTTGATAATTCTTCCTTGCAATGAAGACTCCTTTGTATGTGCTTGTTCCTATTATACCAAATTTCCTAGGAAAAAGGGAGCAAAGCCAAATCCTGCACAGCTAGTATTTTCTTGCCAATGGGAATATGTGCACTAGAAAAGCCCTCAAACGAGAGCTTTCTTGGTATACATAGATGGACTAGTCTCTTTTGCGTGATGTGGCAGCTAATCCCAGACCTGAAAGACCGGACAAGACGCCCTCTAAGACTAGGAGCATAGAGCTGCTATCACCTGTTTTTGGCAGGTTTTTGACAACAGGTTGTGATACTTCCTGTGGTTTAACAGCAGGAGTGCTTGGAGCGGACTTGTCTACCGTTTTCTTATCAGTTGCTGTCACTGCTTGAACCTTGCCAGCTGTCTGGTCAGTTAAGGAAGAGGCATCTGTTAGCTGTTCAACTGGTTTGTCTGTCGGAGTGTCAACTGGTTGTTCAGCTGGCTGGTCGGCTGGTTGTTCAACGGGTTGCTCAACTGGAACTTCAGCTGGTTTTTCAACGGGTTGTTCAACTGGCTGGTCAGCTGGTTGTTCAGTTGGAACTTCAGCTGGCTGTTCAGTTGGCTGTTCAACTGGTTGTTCAGTTGGTTGTTCAGCTGGCTGGTCGGCTGGTTGCTCTGTTGGTTGTTCAACTGGCTGGTCGGCTGGTTGTTCGGCTGGTTGTTCTGTAGGCCGTATTTGCATTGGTTTATAATAAAACTCAACCAATACAGACTCCTCTGTAAATCCTTCCGGTAAAGTTACAGAATCCACTCCTTTTACAGTCCAAGAGAAGTTTGCTGAATATGCACCTGCCGCATAAACCTCCCAACCGTCAAAAACTGGTGCGGTATACGTTTTAGAGCCACCTAGAGGGATAATATCTTGGTATTGACCTAAAACCCCACTAGGATGATACGATACAACATTAGCCGTGGCAGTTTTCTCCTGAGCGTAAACAACGCTAGGCGCATTCAGTAACTGCCCGCCCACAGGAGCAACCACACCACCCAAAACAAGGGTTGAAGTAAGGGCAAGGCCCCATTTAGCAAATTTTTTTGCTTGCATTCAATTTTCCTAAGGTCTTATCGACCTTTCCTTTCTTTTAAACCTCTTATAAACCCCTGCTACAATAGGGTTTGTACCTGTTTTAGTTAAGGGTCGTTAACTAAAACATAGAAAAATCAAAAAAATGCCAACTTGATAAGGCTTGAAAAGCCCGTCAAATCAGCATTTTGAATATTTTCTATTGACAACTTTGATTGTTTTACCAAACGACCGTTTGCTAAAACACATATATTCGCTTACAGTTTATCATTTTCTCCTGTTTCTGTCAAAGAATTATGTGCTTTTTGACGACGAAATGTGATATTATTTCGTTTTAAGACCTGATAGATGGTCGCTGTTGAAATATTCAACTGGTTGACCATGTCTCGGATAGTTGTTTCTTCTACCACATAGCTCTGAATCACTTGTTTTTCTTTTGATTTTGAAATACCCTTATTGCCCAATTTTACACCACGTTCTCTGGCCTTACGCAGACCGTCTTTGGTACGGTCAGAAATGGCTTGGAGTTCCCATTCTGCCACATAGCCCAGCATGAGGCAGAAGAACCTGCCTGTCAGCGAGTCAGTTTCGATTTGTTCGTGGATGGATTGCAGGCGGATCTGATGGCTGGTCAAGTCTGAGATGATAGCAGACAGATGGAGCATCTTTCTGGTTAGGCGGTCTAGCTTATAGACTACAAAACTGGTCTCTATCCCGCTTTCAGCACAGGCTTTGGCTAGCTTGATAGCTTTTTGAAGTTGTGGGCGGTCTTGATGACCTCCCGATTCCTTTTCCATGTAGAGTCTGTCACAGAAGTGTAGGGCTTCTTTTTGCACTTCTAGCCCCAGTTCTTGCCGATTGTCCCTCGAACTCACACGAGCGTAGCCAATGACAACAGATCCTTTTTCTTGGTATTGCTTGATGATTCTCTTCATATTTTCCTCCTTGTTCTACTATTGTAGCGGGGGTTGGTATAAAAGGTCTGATGAACATGTGATCATGGTTTGATAATCATTCCATTTTCCCCTAGCCAAGTCAAGAAAAAAATAGTATAATAAAAAACAAGCGGAGGTGGTGGAACGGCAGACACGCATGCTTCAGGCGCATGTGCCCATCGGGTGTGAGGGTTCAAATCCCTTCCTCCGCATGATAAACGAGAAACCCCAAGTCAGAGTTGATGACTTGGGGTCATTTTTATATCTTCTCACTCATACTCAATGAAAATCAAAATCAGACTAGCTCCAAAGGTTTGGGGAACCTTTGGAGGTTGGAGATAGAGCGAACGTAGTTCGTTTCTACTTACGCAGATAGAACCCTGTTCTATTTTGTTTCAAGTCAACAAGGTCTGATTTTGATTTTCGAAGAGTATTAATTACTCTCCCCAATCCGTACCACCCCATCATAACGAGAAAGAATCTCATCGGACACACGGTGGGAAATATGAATGAGCGTCTTATCAGCTAGTGAGGTAAGGCAGGCTTCAATTACTGTATAGGTTTCCTGATCCAAGGCAGACAGACTTTCATCCAGCAACAAGATATCCTTATCTTGTAGCAAGGCACGAATCAAGAGCAGGCGCTGCTTTTGTCCGCCAGACAGTCCGCTATCATCACTAATTTCCTCGCTCAAAGAGGCATAACTTGGGAAACGACTGTCAAGTTTCATGGTCTTAATGAGTGACATCAGCCTATCTTCTGAAACCTCCCGTCCCATGGTCAAGTTGTAAAGAACAGTATCATGGAAAAGAGCTCCCTCTTGTGGCAGATAGGCAATCTTGTCTTGAATGGTTTGGTAGGACAAGTCTGAAAGAGAGGTTTTATCAAAGTAAATATCCCCTTCTTGCAGTTGGCTATTCTTGGTCAAAATAAGAGCCAAGGAAGATTTGCCAGAACCACTTTCCCCAAGAATTAAATACTTCTTGCCACGTTCAAACGCTACTGTCAGGTCTGCAAAGACCTGCTTATCACCGATAGCATAACTAGCCTTGACCAGTTGCATGCTCTGGAAAGCTGAAGCTAGTTCCTGTCCCTTCGTTTCTTGACCCCAAGTAGATAGCTCAAACTCTTGTTTCAATTCCTTAACGGCATGCCTGTCCAAAAAAGCTGCCGCAATGCTATTAATGGGATCCACCAACTGCTCTGAAATGGTCAGAATAGCTGTCAAGCCACCGATGGTCAAAGCCCCAGAAAAGACTTGAAAACCACCGATAAAGATAATCGAAAGAGTGGTCAGATAAAAGACCAAACCGACTAAGAGCCGCATGGTTACTGTCGTTCGATTGGCCTGATTGACCTTGTCATTGACTGCTTGATAGCGATCATTCAGTCCATCTAAAACTTGCTGTCTTTGGCGGCTATTTTTCACTTGCAAATAACTCAGAAAGACATCTGAAACCCTTGTATTATAGACCTGCTGACTGTCCGAAATCGCCTCCTGATTGAGCCTCCTCCACTTTTTAAACAAATAGGGAATCACAACTGGCAAGAATGAGATCAGAATCAAGAAAATAGCGGTCAGACCATCCAAGCTAAGCAAGGCTAGACTGGCAATACCAAAGGTACAAGCCCCTTGAAAAATCGTAAAGAAGGCGTCGTAATAATCTTCTTTCACCGTCTCCAAATCATTATTGAGCTGGGAAATATAGGCCCCTGCCCCCTGCTCAACAAACCGCCTAAAAGGTAAATCAAACATTTTCCCAATAAAGGTCGCCTGCAATTGGAAACCTACTTGATTGAGATAGCTGACATTGGCAATTTGACGAATGTATTCAAAGACCAGCATGACAAGGACAGTTAGCCCCATCAGCACAAAATAGGACACAAAGGCCTGTCTATCTCTGGCTGCAATAGCATCAATAATATAGCGATATTGGTACAGAAAGCCAACATTGAGCAGGGCTACTGCAAAAATACAAGATAAGGTTAGCCAAAAATTCCTCTTTTTCATTTCTCCTCCACTGTTTGATAGATTTCTAAGCAAACATTTGGTCGCTTTCATCTATATTATAGAATAGGAATTGGAGCTGTTTCCATACGTCCCCTATATGCAACTATTTCTCATTCGCTATTTTTTCAAGTATCGTTTCATACCAATCTGCTATATTCTGGCTATCGACCGCTCGTAAAAGTCCGATACACTTTCTCATCTCCAAAATAGCATTGACACTTCCTGTTTTTCGATAATCATAAAAAGCCCTACCAAATTTAAACAAAATCCGTTCAAAAATTTCCGTTTCATCGAAAAACAGACCTTTGATGGTCTTTTCAAGAAAGATTGCGTCGGCAAGTTCCTTATGTTGAACGCTGACGAGATAGGCACTAAGTAAAATTTGAGAAACTGCCAATCGATGTAGTTTCATTTCACGATAAAACTGTGTACGGCCAATTAGTTCCCTGCAAAAAAGCATCATAGTCTGGTGTTCTAATTCATCCATGGTATTGGCAAATAGTAAGAGTTCGTAATAACTCCAGTTGTCCACTCGAAATAGGTAATCCGTTAAAAAGGCTGTATCTTCTTTCGAAACAACTACTGTCTTATCTAAGTCGCTCAGTTTATACGCGATTAAAATAGCATTCAACCGATGAAACTCCCTACGAGAATCTCTTTCTGCTTTTGCTAATTGTTCAGACAAGATTTTCTTTATGGTTACAACATCTCTGATATAGATGGATTGTTTTAGTTGTTCCAAAATTCTAGTCAGCTCATCTTTTTTGAAATCCTGACTAGCATACACGAACTCGTCCACATCCACATTCATTTCCGCCAGCACACCAAATAATTTACTAACAGTAATGTCGGATTCCCCATTTTCAAACCGAGAAAGTTGAGAAGTAGAAATATGTCCCTTGGCGACCTCCGCCAAACTCTTCCCCTTTCCCTCTCTTATCAATTTTAATGTCCTACCAAAACGATTCATTCTTTACCTCTACACTCACGATTAAAAAATCATTTGTAAACATAATTATTATACCACAACTCCCCATGTTTGTGTGTGTTTTCACATAAAGAAGAAACCAAGCCAGCTATCTGACTTGGTCTATTTTTATTCTGTCGTTTCAGTCGCTACTTTGAAAAAATCTTTGTATTTCAAAAGGTAGCCTTTTCCTGTGGATAGGTCATATTGGACCAGTTTGAGTTCTTCTGCGACTGTTGCATCCCGTTCAACCTGCCCTACACGGTCCTTGTGGAGCACTTCCGTCAAGAGAGCGTAGTAAGGACTGACCTTGTTATTGGTCGTCTCCAGCATCAGTGCATTCATGTCGCTAGAGTTAACTAGCTCATAATTGTATTTCGCTGTATCAAAATTACTCCACACGAAATAATCTGTCTTGTACTGCGCACTTGGGTCCGTCACGAAGGCAGACTCTGGATATAAACCCGGTAGGTGGTCACCGTAAAAAACAACTGTCACTTTCTTATCCAAGGTCTTAAGCTGGTCTAGAAAATCCCTTGTTGCCTGATCCGTAAAGGATAGGAGGCGAACATAGCTGGTCAAGTTTTCATTTTCCTCAGCCGTGAAGCCCTCACCCGAAGCTGTAATACTTGCAGGCTCAGCAGAGTTCCACTGCACATGGTTTTGCATGGTAATGGCAGAAACGAATGTATTCGTTCCTGAACGTACCTGCTCCAAAATCAAGTCATAGGTCTTCTTGTCACTGACAAAATTCCCCTGATAATCCTCAGCCGTCACAGTAAGAGGATACTTGGCACTATTGAGAGTGTAGAATTGCTCAATCCCCAGCTGCTTATAGATAGAATTTCGGTTGTAACTGGTATCGTAGTAAGGATGGATGGCGATACGATTATCTGCTGGATAGAGGTCGCTGATACTTGGCAACTTCTTCATATTTGGTGCTACATCCAAATAGACTGACGAAATAGAAGAATTATAATTGTAAAATGGCAAACCACTATAAACCTGAAACTCAATATTGGCAGTCCCACCACCAAAGTGGTCACTCTTCATCAAGCCACTGGTAGTCTGACTCATGATGTACTCAATATTTGGAAGGACATTTTGACTAAGGGTTACACCGGGAATCCGACGCGGGTCAGCCAAACTCTCACTAAGAATGTAGATTACCGTCTGGTCAGTCAATTGACCTGTCCGTTCTGCATTGATTTCCTCAGCCAAGGCGGTGTACTTCTTCACAATAGCCTTCATGGTCTTCTCAGAGTAATTTTCAGGCTTTTCCATACTGGTCTTGCTGAGCTGTTGCAACCAGAGGAAGGATAGGGTGCGATAGCGCGCCACAAAGGCATAACCCTTCCAGTCTACGTTACGCCAGTTATTGACCTGAGAAAGAATAGGAACCCAGCCAACAATCTTATGATCTTTCTCGTTGCGAATCGCCCAACCCATTCCCAAAATTAGGGAAACAATGACTGAAATTCCTGCCAGCCGTTTCCAGATGGATTTGACAATCTGTCCTTGGAAGTATTTCTTATGAATTCGCCTGTAAACAAAGAATAGGATGACCAAAAAGACGAGCGATATTAAAACAATTCGCAGACTGATAAAGCTGAGAATCATCCCCATGTTTCCAATCCATTTGAAATCGTTGGGGGTCATTGGCTCCGAACGGTAGCGGAATTTGAGAAAATTGGCCGCAATCAAGGTCACATTTAAAGCAGCAATAACAGCAACTGATAAGATTTGACGGTTGATAACCAAGCTAATGATGACATTGAGGAAAAATAGACAGGCAATCTGGAAGACAATGGCTCCTGGAAAGAGGTGGCGTGTGAAATAAGAGCCCGTTCCCCCAGCCATAGAAGCCTGATAACCAATATGCGATAGCGTAGCCAGTGCCAAGCTGATAAAGAGCATACTGTGGACATTGGTCCGATTGTCCTTAAACTCTACAAATGCCTTATGAAGATAGCGAAGAAAAATGTAGGTCCCTATAAAATGAATGGGTGCAAACAAGGGTGTCTGACTAAAAAATTCCACATAGGAGCCATTTTCAACCAAACTCTCATAATGGCTATCTTTCCAGTAAGAAATAGCCAACGGACTGAGTGAAAGTAAGCTGGTCAAGAGCAAATAGCTATCAGGCACCAGATGACTGGCCGACCACTTGCTTAATGTATCTCGGATGCGACCATTCTTCCGCCACAAAAATGCCAACAATACTGGAAGAAGCAACATCAATAGAAGTTCAAACTGAAAGAGATTATTACGGAAAATATTCCAGGGTTGATACTTCTTGGCATTGATTCGATAGACCAGATTGACAAGATATAGAAAAACTAGAAAATAGCCGACATACTTGGCAAAGGTTTTGGTCTTTACAAACTTCTCATATTTATTAAGCAAGACCAATACGTAAAAGGTAAAAATAAGATAGGCAAGCAAGGGCAGAGGAATAAACCAAAGCGGAAAAGATACACCGCTTAGCAAGAGGGCCCGTCCCATCGCCAGCAAAACAGTCATGACCATGACCAGAATGAATTGCTTGCTTGCCTTGGGATTGATTTGTTTCATAACATTTCTCTCTTAGGAAAGATTTGATTTTCGGTAGGCAAAGACATAGTAAGTCAGCCATAGTAGCCATCCAGTCAAACTGATAATGATAACTGGCCATAACCACCACTGTTGCTTGTAGGATAGGATAAGGGTATTCTGCCCTCTTTGGCTGGTAACCCTTGGCACACCAATAGTGGAAAGCTCCATTTCTTCTCTATCCAAGACTTGATCATTCAAAACGAGCTGACTATCTTGGTAGACAATGATTGGCACAGCAGTTTCTTCTGCTTCAGACGCCGTCCAAGTCACCACCAGCTGATTGCCATCAACTTCTTTGGTAAAGTCTTGATTTGGTAAAATCACTTGGTCACGATAGGTAAAATAGGTATTATCCGACTCTTCATTGGTCATATGTTCCGTTCTATCTGACAAGTCTGGTACATAGTCTGGCGTTGATTTCTGAGCAATGTGGATAAATTCGCCCAAGTCTTTAGAATGGAAAGAAGCCCGTAACTCTTCCGTTGTACCGTACAGAGTCGTATGAATGCGTTTTTGCAGGAAGGTATCGCTGTAGTAATGCCCATTGATTTCCTTAAAACTTTCATTCCAAAGGAAACCAACCGAAACAAGCAAGGAAGCAAGAGCCACACCTGAAAAGATTTTCTGCAGTTTTTCGGACAAGCCTGACACCTGGACCCCTACGACTGCCAGTAAAAGAGCATTAGCGTAGAGGAAAAAGCGGAAGGGAAATTGAATCAATTCGACAAGTGTAATTCCTTTCCCTGCAAATAACTGCCAAGGGAAGAGGTTGGTTGATAAGATCAAAAACACTGCGTAGGACAGAGCAAGACCACCCAGAACCAGCGATTGTTTCTTCCAATTTTTCACCAAGAAATAGAGATAGATTCCAAAGAAAATTGGCAATGGGTATGGATAGTATAAGAAAGCTGTTTTGAGCCAGGTTACGGTATTGAGGACAAACTTCTTGTTAACAAATGGTGGCACCAAAGTGTTGGTCGCGTTGATATAAATAAGTGGCAACCAGATGTTGATTGTCAGAAGCAAGAAAATGCCTACCGAAAGGGCTACTTGTCCAATAATCTTCATTTTTTGGTCTGATTTCCACCAACCAATAAGGAAGAGTACACCATAGGCAATGACCAAGAACAAGGTCGATAGCATATGAACCTGCAACATGAGCCCTACCGCTCCTGCCATGAGGAATATCGGTACTTTTTTAGTCTGTAAGAAACGAACCGCAGGAATCAAACAAAGCGGAAAGAGAGCCACTCCCCAG
Organism: Streptococcus suis YS161; assembly: GCF_002760245.1. Classification (GTDB taxonomy): domain Bacteria; phylum Bacillota; class Bacilli; order Lactobacillales; family Streptococcaceae; genus Streptococcus; species Streptococcus suis_I. Next base: position 65,684 of record NZ_ASCA01000033.1, read on the forward strand.
CTGGTAAATCCTTGGGTCGCCCACCAATACTGAATGGAGTAGGTGGTTACAAAGAAGAGGGACAAGAGGATAGAATGAGCATATTTGACCTTGACCTCACGCATGAGGAAATAGAGGGAGGTCGCACTCAGAGTTCCCAAGAGAAGATTGGATAAAATCTGATAGCGGAACCAGGTCCCACTTAAGAGTACCAAGGCTCCCTGTAGATAGGCAAAATAAGGTCCATAGAGAGCATTGACAATCCGTCCTGACTGCTGATAGCCATACAAACTGATAATATAGGAGAAATTGCCCTCCTTCATCTGCATAGCCGCATCATAGAAACGATTGTAGTGGAAAATCAAGTCCGCACCTGTCACCATGCCCTTGGTGAGCAAGTGGGGAACCAACAATAATAAAGAAAAGCCCACAAATAGGCCTAGGGCTACTAAATGGGGATGCTTTTTCAGCATAGTTTTCAACATATAGATACCTTCATAAAAAAAGAGGGAAACCCTCTCTTGTTTTTGTAAATATTCTGCCAATTTGCAGACAATATTTTTCAAAAGTTAGTCACATTTCAGTATAGCAAGCTTTCCACCCACTGTCAACGAACAAGGCAAATAGGAAAACAATTTTCCATTAAAATAAATATTGATTGCAGATTTCTCCGCAATCAATACTTGCTTATAAGCCAACTTCCTGGAGGCTGTCAGACAAACGCGCGAAGTCAGCCATAGAAAGTGCTTCTCCACGGACACTGGCTTCCAGCTCTGCCATGCCAAGTGCCTGCGTCAGCTTGTCCTTGACTTCTTCGGACTTGCCGAAATGGTTGGTCAGGTTGTTCCATAGGGTCTTGCGGCGGTGCACAAAGCTGGCCTTGGACACTCGAAAGAAGAAATCTTCGTCCTTGACGCTCACCAGAGGTTGCTCGCGGCGGACCATTTTGAGAATGGCGGAGTCCACGTTTGGTGCGGGCACAAAGACGGTGCGAGGCACGATGAAGGCCACCTTGGCAGTCATGTAGTACTGGACCGCAATAGACAGGCTACCGTAGGCCTTGGTGTTTGGCTCGGCAGAAATGCGGTCAGCCACCTCTCGCTGCATCATGACCACGAACTCGCTGAAGGGAATCTTGCTCTCAATCAGGTGCATGAGGATAGGGGTAGTGATGTAGTAAGGCAGGTTGGCCACGACCTTAATCGGCAGGTCAGGATTTTTGAAATTCTGAATCTGGGTCTGCAGGTCGGTCTTTAGGATGTCTTGGTTGACCACGGTCACATTGTCAAAGCGACCCAAGGTGTCCGCCAAAATCGGAATCAGGCGGTCATCAATCTCAAAAGCCATGACCTCAGCAGCATTTTCCGCCAAAAACTCGGTCAAGGCCCCGATGCCGGGTCCAATCTCGATGACATTGACATCTTGGTCAATCTCTGCCGTGTCCACAATCTTCTGCAAAATATTGGTATCGGTCAAAAAGTTCTGACCAAATGATTTCTTAAAGGTAAACCCGTGGCGTTCCAGGACGGCACGAGTAACGTTTTTGTCTGCGATTCTCATGTGTGTTCTTTCTATACTACATTTATAACCAAGTGCAATAATAAATCATTTTTGAATTAGGGTCCTCAGTTATAATGTTAAAACATTTTTGATTTAAAATTAAATCAATTACAACTTCTTTGTGTGGATGCCGATATCTGTTGTTTTTTCCGGCTGATACAAAGTAAGTTGCGTGATTCATTTTCTTTCTAAACCCCTCATTATAATTATATTTTGATCCGTGATGAGGGATTTGAACAAGGCTTATATTTCTAAAATACTTAGAATAAACAACTTCAATAGAATTCCATTTTTGTTTACAACTGACCCACTTATTTTTATTCTTACTGTATTTACCAGCTTCATAGTCACCTGTATAAAGACAACCATTGAGAGCTAAACTTCTTTCATTTATCGGATAAATCAAACATTTCCAATTGTACCTACAATAAGGTCTATAGCAACACCTAAAATAAGAACTATCTCTTGTTCCCGAATATAACGTCATTGAATTTACATTTAAACTTCCAGGAACTTTATAATAAGCTTTTTTTAGCGCAGATCTATCTGTATTTGTTCCTAGCTGCCATAAATCTATTAATTTTTGTAAGTCAACTTCTCCCTTTGAATCTAAAATACTCATGCTTAGATTCAATCTTTTTAGCTCTGCATCCAGGATTTGTTTTCTCATATCCTCGCGAAAATTATGCGGAAGATAAATCCATTCAAATGTTCCGTGATTACTACCAAGTATTACTTGAGATACTTCTATTGCTCTATTTTCACTATTTGCATCTTCAGAAATTGGATGTAATTGTACCTCTATGCCCCCCTCTAACTCTCGAATACTATTCCCATCACTATTTATAAATTGAGTTAAAAATTGAGATTGAGGATTTATGAGGTTTCTTAACCTATAAAATTGCTTTGCTCGATTGGTTATTAAAGGAAAGAATAGATTCTTAACGCGACAATAGTCTAATAAAAATTTCAAACCATTCACATGGTCATCATCTAGATGAGATATAAATACAGCGTGAATTGTCTCTCCTTTATTTAAGTTAGATTTTATTTGAGTCTCCACATAAGTTACATCAGTAGCTGAACCACAATCATATATAACTCTATATTCGTTTCCTCTCAATCTCAAAGTTTCTAAATAAAAAGCACCTTGACCAACTGGTAAAATTTCTCTCTTAACGAAATTCATTAGTAGCATCCTCCTATTTAGGTTCGTTTTATTAAATTATGTATGTAATCGTCGACATCTCTCCCCCTCACTTCAACAACTTCACATAGTCACTCTTAGTCACAAAGAGATGACCGACACGAACTTCGTTGTTCACCACACGATAAAGGGCATTCCGATCTTTACTTATAATGATCCTTTAGCGACAGGATGCACAACCGATCAGCCTCCACCATATAAATCAACCGATTTTCCGCATCAATCCTTCTTGACCAGGCACCTTGATAATCATACTTCAAAGGTTCTGGTTTGGCAATACCTTCAAAAGGATGTCGCTGCATATCCTTGATAATCTTATTGATTCTCTTCAGTGTTTTCTTATCCTGACCTTGCCAATAAAGATAGTCTTCCCAGGCATCCTCTGTAAAATGGATTCCCATGCTACTCTGCCTCTATCAGGTTTCGTTCTTGGGTTTGTCCCGCTTTGACTTGAGCCATACCACGCAAGACTTTCTGAGATAGGTAGGCGTTCCGGGCAACAGCAAGGGTTTCTTGTAAGCTATCCCACTCACTCTTTGAGAGTACAACAATATCTTCCTCTGGATTTTTATTAACCACAACCAAAGGCTCAAACTCATCATTGACCTTTTTCATATAGTCCTTTAAGTGGTTTCGAAAATGGGAATACATAATAGCTTCCATAAGCAATACCTCTCATCATTTCTAGCCTCACTATAGCACAGAAAAAAAGAGTTGTCAAACTTATTGTACAACTCTTTAGCGATTCTCCACCTTCCACTCGCCGTCTTCAAACCAGTAAAAATTCTCCGTCAGCTGTGGTTGTTCAAAGATTTCCAACATGGATTCAAAACCGTCTGCCAGCTGAACATCCCTCAGCTCCGCACAGTCAATCCAGAAAACCTCTCCCTCATCTGAAGATTGGAGAACTCCTGCAAACTGGCTAGTTTTGTAGCAAAATACTAGATAACGATAGTGGTCAGTAGGATCCGTCCAGTTTTGAATGCCACAGAGTTCGAGATTGAATACTGTCAAACCTGTTTCTTCTTTGACCTCACGAATGACAGAGGAAATAATTGACTCATTTGGCTCGACATGGCCCCCAGGGAAAGTCACACCAGGCCACTTTTCAGATTTCCTATCCTGGACCAACACCCGCTGACCGTCTGTAATCATGCACATATTGGTTAGGATGACTTGCTCTGTTCTACTCATACTCTCTCACTTCAACAACTTAAGATAATCACTCTTGGTCGCAAAAAGGTGACCAACTCGCACTTCTTTTTCAACCACACGATAGAGTGCAATGTAGTCTTTTCCAATAACGTAACCTCGGGTCAGATGTGGCGGGTCTATCTGCTTACCAAAACGGTTATCGGCGTTAAAGCCACGTTCAGGAAAAATTTGCAAACTCTCCAAAGCTTCGATAATCACCCCAATTCGTCTTTTGGCAATTTCTTCTGAGAACTGTTCCGAGAAATAGGCGTAAATAGCTGCCAATTCCTTCTCCACTGCTGGAGCAAGTATCACTGAATAAGACTCAAATTCCATACTTCTCTTTGACACGCTCTAGGCTGATCCCGTGACCTGCCTCAATCGCCTGTTGGTTTTCCTGGATTTCCTTTTGAAGTTGTAAAAACAACTCTTCTCTTTCCAACTCTTCTTCAGTCAGAATGGGCAACTCATTTTTTACAGCAATGTTTTGCAAAAAGAGATTGAAACCAGCAGTCAAATCCAACTGGTTCATAGCAAATATTTCCTTGGCTTTTTCCAAAAGTCTGGAGTCAGTTTTGAAATTTACTTGGGCATCTTTTTTTATAGTTATCAATCTAGTCCACCTCCTAGTTTTCTATATTGTAACATGAATATATCTCAGTAGCAATCTTCAAAAAAGCAGAAATAGTAACATTTCCGTTCTAGATTGTCTATCTCCCCAAATCATCAAAATAATAGAGATTCAAAAATTCTTCCTCAGTAACTAGACGTTCAAAATTGTAAAACCAGCGATAGACTTCCACGGCTGGGCCATCAAACTCTACCCTGTCGTCCATTTCTTGCACACCGGCAATATGAAACAAACGGCTCTGCTTCCAAATACCATCCGCATTGACATAGCCATCTTCAACTAAACCACGCAAATAGGCTGCTAGTTTGTTCTTATCAACCTGTTCATCCTCCCAAACAAGGACATCAGCCGGCAGCAAGTAGGTCACTTCTTCATAAGATGAATAATTTTCATAAGAAGGTTCAAACTCGTTTTTTACCAAGCACTTAACAGCGTAGACCCTATCCATGATAGCTCTCCATAGCCTCCTCAACTTCCGCCAGATCAATCCCAAACAGCTCCAAGCGTTTGAGCAGTTGCTTCCCGTTGCAGTAGCCGATGCGGAGCTTCTCTCCCAGATACTCCCTCCGCTTGCGACTGTCTCCGCCCATAAGGAGCCCTAAGCGCATTAGATCTGACTTGGTGATGTCAAAGTTATGTTCATCATCATAGTAGCCACGCACGCCTGCTAAAGCCTTTTCCAAGTCCTCAAAGCTGGCGTGTTCAATGCCCAAGGACCGCCCTTTTGTCTTGGACTTAGGGGCAGCTTCGTCCCGCTGTAAGAAAGCGTGTTTGACCGTGGGAATGGCCTGCATAATGATTTTCCGAATCCGCTCCCCATTGTAGTCTGGGTCAGTAAAGACAATGACGCCACGCAGGTCATGGAGTTTCCCAATGCGTTCCAAGTCATCGTCTGATATGGCAGAGCCCCTGGTTTCGTAGGTATCCACCTCGTAAAACCGTTTCAAGTTTGCCGTGTCGTCCTTGCCCTCGACAACGAGGACTTCTTGTATCTTAATTTTCTGAGTCAATTCTGAACAAACTCCTTGCATTCTCGTAGGTCGCTCTCGCCACCTCTTCGACCGACTGGTTGCGAAGTTGGGCCAACATATCCACCACATATCTGGTGTAGCCGGTGCGATTTTCCCGACCACGCTTGGGAACAGGCGCTAAGTAGGGTGCGTCCGTCTCGACCAAGATTTTTTCTAGGGGCAATGCTTGCGCCGCTTCCTGAAGTTCGACGGCTTTTTTGAAGGTCACCACTCCCGAGAAGGAGATGTGCATGCCCAGGTCCATGAAGGCTTGAGCCTCCTCCAGCTTGCCAGAGAAGGAATGCATGATGCCTCCACGCGGGCCGACGCCGACTTCCTTGATGATCTGGTAAGTATCTTCCAGAGCGTCACGAGTATGAACCACAAAGGGCAAATCCAGCTGCTTGGCCAGCTCCATCTGCCGCTTGAAGACACGAGCCTGGGTTTCCTTATCAGCCGTCATCCAGTAGTAATCCAGTCCAATCTCTCCCAGGGCAATGACCTTGGGATGTTTGAGTGCCTCAAGCAAGTAGCTTTCTACTTCCTCGTCATAGGTGCCAGCCTCTGTCGGATGCCAGCCCAATGTCAGATAAATTTCAGGGTGCTGGTCAGCAAGCTCCCTAGCCTTGTCAATGGTTGCTCGGTCAAAACCAACGACATTGTGGAGGGTGATCCCCATTTCCTTGGCAAAGTCTAATTCTTCTTGGACCCGACCGTCAAACTGCTCAACGTTGAGGTGGGTATGTGTATCAAAAATTTGTATCATCGTTCCATCACTTTCTTTCCTACTATTGTAACATATTTCAGAAGATTCTTATGAGAAGAAAAAAACCAGCAGACTCGAGTTTCTGCTGGCTTCTCTTTTCATCTTCTTATGCTACAGTAAGAACTTTACGTCCCTTACGGCGACGAGCAGCTAACACGCGACGGCCGTTTTTAGTTGCCATACGGCTACGGAAACCGTGTTTACGCGCGCGACGGATTTTACTTGGTTGAAAAGTACGTTTCACAATGAATACCTCCTCTTAGATTCTTGTATTCGTTTAGCCGGCTAGTTTTGATCAGTTACTAAACATACCAAACTATTTTATATAAATTCTGTTCGTTTGTCAAGCTATTCTGCCATACTTTTAGGAAAGAATCAGAAAATCATTGAAAAAAGAGGACTAGCCTCTTTTTAATCATGATTCCCTTCAATATCTACAACGACATAGCGGTTTGGTTCGCTACCTTCTGAATAGCTTGTCAAACCATCCATTTTTGAGATAATACGGTGGATAATTTTACGTTCGCTACTTGACATCGGATCTGTATGGTAGGCTTCCTGCTCTGCCAAAACACGTTCTGCCAATTTTTGTGCGTAGCCTTGAAGAACCTCTGCGCGGTGTTCTACATAATCATTCACATTGATTGTGATATAGAAATTACGCTCATAACGGTTGTATAAGAAGTTCTGAGCCAAAAGTTGCAAAGCCTTTAAGACTTTTCCGTGATAACCGATAACACGACCTGGTTCATTGGTATCCACTTGAATATTGATTGTACGGCGATTATGACTTGTATCAATACGCGCCTCAACATCCATATCATCCAGAATTTCTTGTACATAAGCTGTCACTTCCGAAACAACTTGTTCAATATCATACTGGGGCTCAATCTTAATATCTAAATCAGCAAAATTATCTGCTTGATTTTCTGAGACGACTTCTTGATTTACGTCTTCCTTAGCAGATGTTGTTGCATCTGTAGTAGTTAGCAAATCCTCTGAAAGAATTTCAATCCGACCTGTTTCTTCCAAAATCGTTGTCGCTTCTTTTTCATTTTTCAAGATCTGCGCTTTAATATCATCATCAAGCGTTTGACCAGACTTTTCAAATTCTTTCACCGCTGCAACAACTTTTCCTAGGTCAATCGTAGCCTCTGAAACGCTTTTTACTGGTTCATTGAGGTCATTAATTTCATCTGGAACACCGCGAACTGCTTTCTGATTAGCCTTAACAACCGTTGTTTCATTGATAACATCAATATCCACAATCGCTGGCTTTCTACCGAAACCAAGGAAACCTTTTTTCTCACGCGCAACCACAGTAATATGTGCTTTTTTTCGAGGAATATTTAGCTCTACCAAGCCATTTTGGATGGCCTCTTCAACACTTGCTCCTGTAAATTTCATCTTCTCTCTCCTAGTTTTCCTATTTCTTTTTCTGTGCTTTTTTCTGTGCCCGTCGGATTTTTGCCTGACGCTCTTTTTCCGCATCAATTTTCGCTTGACGCTCTGCTATTATTTTAAAAGGATTATTGAACACCAAGGTTTGAGCAACCTGATAGGCATTTGACACTGTCCAATACAAAGCCACCCCACTAGCAGCTGCCACAGCAAAGAAAAAAATCACCACGGGCATGGCATAGGTCATAATTGTCATAGCCATATTCTTCTCAATTGCTGATTTATTGGTCAACCATGAGCTGAGGAATGTAAACACTGCAGCCATAATCGGCAAAATAAAGAGCGGGTCCGGCTCCCCAAGATTTAACCAAAGGAAGTGACCTACTTTCAAGGCTTCAACACGTGTCAGAGCTTGAAAGAGGGCCAAAAGGATTGGCATTTGAATAAAGAGCGGAATCATGGACGCTCTCATGCTGACGCCATTCTCTTTGTAGAGAGCTTGCGTTGCTTCATAGAGCTGCTGGCGACTTTCCATATCCGTTCCTGGATACTCCGCTTGCAACTTTTTCAGCTGAGGTTGAAGCTCCTGCATCTTCCGTGAGGAATTCATCTGTATTTGGAACAACGGCAACAGAAGGGTTCGAATTAAAATGGTAAAAAGTATAATACCGATTCCAATTTGACCGTTGATAGATAGGAACTGAATAATGCTGGCAAACCAGTAAATTAATCTATCCCATGCATCTGTAGATTGACTGGTCACTGGCCCTGTTCCGCAGGCTGTTAAAACAATTAGAGATACTACCAGTAGACCTGCCCATTTAACTTTCTTTTTCAATCACAACACCTTCCTGGTATAGTTTAGCTAGTTTCAAAACATGGATGAGGTTTTGCTTCATTTCTTGATAGGACAATTCCTCTACACCTTTTCGAGCAATGATAACAAAGTCATCTGCTACCAGTTGATGTTGGCATTCAATTAAGATGTGACGAATCCTGCGCTTAATCTTATTTCGCATGACAGCGTTTCCCAATTTTTTGCTGACAGATAAACCTACTCGGAAATGCTTTTGCTCTTTAGGTAATCGGTAGACAACAAACCTCCGATTGGCGACATTGTTTCCTTTTGTAAAAATGTCATTAAAATCTCGTTCACGCTTGACACGATAGCTTTTTTTCAAACTGCCACTCCATCTTTCAAAATTACTTCTATTATACCATAAAATTCAAAAAAGCCAATAAACATACCGTTTAGAGGCCTTTCGAAGCGATTATTTGTGCTTTTGCTTGCTGAATTTGCTGGCGAATGGATTCAAATCCAGTTCCACCTAGCGAATTTCTGCGTAAAACGGCTGTTTCCGATTCTAAAGCTGTATAAATATCCGGTTCAATGACAGGCGACAGCTCTTGATAACGTTCCAAAGGAACATCTTGTAAATAATAGCCTGCCTTGCTGCATTCTAATACCAATTTACCTACAATCTCATGCGCCTGGCGGAAAGGTAGGCCCTTGCTGGCCAGATAATCTGCCAACTCTGTCGCATTTGAAAAGTCCTTCTCTGTCGATTGAGCCATCCTTTCCTTATGGACTGTCATAGATTGCAACATCCCTGCCAAAATATCGATAGATACTAAAATCGTTTCCGCACTATCAAACATGCCTTCCTTGTCTTCTTGCAAGTCCTTATTATAGGTTAAAGGCAGGGATTTCATGACTGTCAGTAGGCCAACTAAGTTCCCATAAACTCTACCAGTTTTCCCCCGAATCAGCTCAGCCATATCTGGATTTTTCTTCTGAGGCATGATGGAAGAACCTGTTGAAAAGGTATCAGACAAGGTGACAAATTGGTATTCATGTGAACACCAGTTGATGATTTCTTCACACAAACGCGACATGTGCATCATGAGGATACTGGCATTTGACAGAAATTCCAAGATAAAATCACGGTCAGACACCGCATCAAGAGAATTACTATAGGGCTTAGCAAATCCCATCAAATCCGACGTCATCTGACGGTCAATCGGAAAGGTTGTCCCTGCCAAAGCCGCCGCACCAAGTGGGGAGATGTCTGTGTGTTGAATATTGAAATCAAACCGTTCCTTATCACGCTGAAACATATTGAAATAGGCCAACAAATGCTGGGCAAAGCTAATAGGCTGGGCATGTTGCAAATGTGTATAGCCCGGCATGATGGTCTCCACATGTTGCTCCGCCACGTCCAGCAAGACCTCCTGCAAGTTAGTCAACTTGCTGATAACCTGGAACAAGGTATCTTTCAAATAAAGGTGCATATCCGTTGCTACTTGATCGTTACGAGAACGAGCTGTGTGGAGTTTGCCTGCAACTGAGCCTATTTTATCCGTCAATAGACTTTCGATATTCATGTGAATGTCTTCGTTACGAACATCAAACACTAACTTGCCAGCCTCATGCTCCTCTAGCAATTCTTCCAAACCAGTTTGAATAGCCTGAGCTTCTTCTTGATTGATAATCCCTGTGGCTCCGAGCATCTTGACATGGGCTAAAGAACCCTGAATATCATACTTGGCCAGTTTTTGATCAAATCGGATGGAAGCTCCGAATTCTTCAACCCATTCCTCAAGACTGGCTTCAAAGCGACCGCCCCATAATTTCTTTGCTTCCATACACTCCTACTTTCTAGTCTTTTTTATGAATTTCTGCGTTTACCTTAGTCGGCAAGCCCCAAAGCTTGATAAATCCGACTGCCGCGTCTTGATCAAAAGTATCTGCACTGGTATAAGTTGCTAAGTCTTCGTCATAAAGTGAATTTGGAGATTTCCGAGCGACAACTTTAGCTGTTCCCTTATACAATTTCACTTTTGCTGTGCCATTAACAACTGCCTGGGTCTGAGCAAGATAGGCCTTCAAGGCATCTGTTGCTGGATTGAACCACAAACCATTGTAAATCAAGTTAGAGAGTTCATTTGAAACAATCGGTTTGAAATGCGATACTTCCCGCACCAGGGTCAAATCTTCAATTTCCTTGTGGGCTGTCAGAAGGGTAATAGCACCTGGACACTCATAAATTTCACGTGACTTGATTCCGACCAAACGATTTTCCACGTGGTCAATCCGACCCACACCATGCTTACCAGCAATGACATTGAGTTTTTGAATGAGATTAGCCAGACTTAACTCTTCACCATTTACAGCAACAGGAATCCCTGCTTTAAACTCAATATCGACATACTCAGGAGTATCTGGTGCATTTTCTGGTGCAGTTGTAATACCAAAAGCATCTTCTGGCGCTTCATTCCATGGATTTTCTAAAACTCCGCACTCATTGGCACGACCCCAAAGGTTTTGGTCGACTGAGTAAGGACTGTCCAGGTCAGCTGGGACTGGTACACCATTTTCCTTGGCGAAGATAATTTCCTCTTCACGCGCCCACTTCCACTCACGGACAGGAGCCACGACTTTCAAGCTTGGATCCAGGGCTGCAATGGCCACCTCAAACCGCACCTGGTCATTTCCCTTGCCAGTACAACCGTGGGCGATAGTGGTTGCTCCTGTCTTATGAGCCATTTCCACCAACTTTTTAGAAATCAAGGGACGACTGAGAGCCGATACCAGCGGATATTTTTGCTCATAATAGGCATGGGCTTGTAAGGCAGGTAGGACATATTCTTGAGCGAATTCTTCTTTTACATCCAATACATGGGACTCAATCGCGCCAATGGACAGTGCTTTATCATGAATGAATGCAAGATCTTTCCCCTCACCTACATCCATACAAACCGCAATTACATCATAGTCTTTTTTCAACCATGCAATCGCAACTGAAGTGTCTAATCCACCTGAATAGGCTAAAATCAATTTTTCTTTCGTCATAAGCATTCTCTTTTCTAACTTTGATGAGTTTTTATAAAACTTAGTGACTATTATAGTGTATATTTATACTTTTTGCAACATAAATATACACATTTTTAAAAATTTTTTGTAAATTTTCAACCTTGATTTGAAAAGGAATAAAAGAAAAAACTGACCGAGGTCAGCTTTTAGCTCAATAATTCCCCAATCATTCCAATGCGCAAACATCCGCAAGATGCTTGTCTAACACTTCCAGATTTGCTATAATGAATAACCAATCTAAAAAAGGAGCAAAATATGGAAACTTGGAATGCCTACACAGCCAACGGCCAACTGACCGACCACCCCCTCACACGCGGAGAAACCATTCCCGACGGTCTCTACCACCTAGTCGTCGAGTGCATCATTCGCCACCGCGACGGCAGCACCCTCTTCATGCAACGCGACAGCACCAAGCCCTCCTACCCTGACTATTATGAAGCGACAGCAGGAGGCTCGGCTTTATTTGGGGAAATAGCAGAGCAGGCCATTTTACGCGAAGTCCGCGAAGAGACAGGCATTGAACTGACAGCGACCCAACTCCGCCACCATACACACTTTGTTGCCCATGATGACCAGTGTATCTTCCACTGCTACTGGGCAGAAACCGACTGGGACAAATTTGCTATCCAAGTCCAAGCCAACGAAACCAGCAACTACATCTGGGTCCCGCAAGAAAAACTAAAAGACTTCCTAGAAACAGAACTGGTTATTCCAAGGCAGAAAGACTATGTAGAGAGGTTACTGGCTTAACTTCTTACTAAAAAACCTCGCAACCGAGCGAGGTTTTCTTTTTTACCAGTTGTATTCATCAACATTATCTTTTGTTACAAGGTAAATCGGAGACACAGTTTCTTTTTCCACCTCTTTTCCTTGATAATGATCAATAGCTGCTTGGATTGCAATCTCACCCATTTTAGCAGGTTGTTGCGCAATAGTAGCTGTTAATTCTCCTTTTTCAATTGCATCATGTGCATCTGGTTGCCCATCAATCCCAACGATTAAGACATTTTGTAATCCAGCAGATTTTACAGCTTGGGCTGCACCAAGGGCCATTTCGTCGTTCTGAGCGAAAATAACTTGCACATCTTTATTGGCCTGGATCATGTTTTGCGCAGTATTCAGTGCTTGTGCACGGTCAAAGTTTGCGGATTGACTTGATAGGACATCGAGTTTTTCTGCCGCAATACTATTAAAACCTTCTCCACGATCAACGGTCGCTGAAGCTCCAGGTACACCTGATAATTCAAAAGCCTTAGCATTTTCTCCAAGTTGCTCTACAATGAAATTTGCAGCCATTTTTCCTGCTTCAATGTTATCTGAAGCAACAGTTGTCAACACTTCACCACCGTTACTTCCCCGGTCAATTAAAATAACTGGAATATTTGCCGTATTTGCAGCTTTGATTGCAGGAACAATTGCATCTGAATCAACTGGATTAATCAAGATTGCATCAACGTTCTGACTAATAAAGTTTTGCACATCATTTGCCTGTCTTGCTGCGTCATCTTGGGCATCAGCCACCTTCAAACTAACACCAGTTTCTTCGGCATAATTATCTAAACCATTTTTCATAGCTACAAAGTAAGGGTTATTAGTGGTCGAAATGGATACTCCAAGGTTCAATTCTGTAGCATCTTTTTTGGTTACTTCCCCTGATGATGTTTGACTACTTGTTCCTAAACCAGTAGTCCCACAAGCTCCTAGAATAATCAACAAAGAGGCTAGAAAGGCTAGAAAGCCTATTTTTTTAGTAGATTTCATGTGTAAACTCCTTTATTATTTTATGGTTTAGCTACTTTAAAACGATCAAGAAGAACTGCAATTAAAATAACAATCCCTTTGACAACTTGCTGCCAAAAAGCAGAAACGCCAATGATATTCAATCCATTATTGAGGACTCCGATAATCAGGGCACCAATCAAAGTTCCTAAAATACGACCTTTGCCTCCAGATAAGGATGTTCCACCAAGAACAACCGCTGCAATGGCATCCATTTCATAACTTGCCCCTGCTGTTGGCTGGGCTGAACTTAGACGGGAAGTGATGATCAAACCTGAAATGGCTGCCATCATGCCTGAAATCGTATAAATAATCATTTTAACCTTATTCAACTTGACACCTGAGATATACGCTGCTTTCTCGTTCCCTCCTAGAGCGTAAACGGATTTCCCAAAGGCTGTTTTATGAAGTAGAATATACAATAATACAAAAACCAAGAACATCAAGATGACCGGAAATGGTATCCCAACGATATAACCCTGTCCCAAAAATTGGAATAAAAAACTGTCACTCAAGCCCTGGGTCATTGGATTCCCATTGGTATAAACCAAGGTCGCTCCTCTAAAAATTGTCATCGTTGCCAGTGTGACGATAAAGGGGGCTAATTTCCCATAAGCTACTAATAAACCATTGAGCATTCCAAGACAACCTCCGAGCAGTATGGCTACTAAAATAGCTATAGGAACTGGAAATCCTGTTGCAATCAGTCCTGCCGATAAGGCACTAGATAGGGCCAAGACAGAACCTACTGACAAGTCAATCCCTCCCGTCAGGATGACAAAGGTCATCCCGAATGCAATGAAGCCATTCGCGGTTACTTGAAGCAAAAGGTTCAACAAATTATTTGTTGTTAAAAAATTAGGATTCATAATGGTAATAACAACCATTAACCCTATCAATGCTATCAAAGTTGTAAACTCTGACATGTATTTCATCGCTTGTTTCACTCTTATTTTCCTCCTGTCGCCAACTGCATGACCTTTTCCTGAGTCGCTTCATTGCGGCTCAATTCACCGCTAATCCGCCCTTCATGCATCACCATTATCCGATCACTCACGCCCAAAACTTCTGGTAAATCTGATGATACCATAATGATTGGAACTCCTCGTTCCGCCAGTTCATTCATTAATTGATAGATTTCACGTTTAGCACCAACATCCACACCACGAGTTGGTTCATCAAGAATTAATACTTTGGGAGCAATCCCTATCCATTTCGCCAAGACAACTTTCTGCTGATTTCCTCCTGAAAGGTTACCGACTGGCATAGTTGGGGTTCCGGATTTGATATGCAAACGCTGGATTAAGCTCTGCACAAAATCCGTACTGGTCTTTTCATCAAAGAAACCTTTTGGACTAAAGTCTTTTGTGCTCGGCAGGGTCATATTGTCTTTAATAGAAAAATCTAGAATCAGGCCTTCTTCCTTTCGATCTTCTGTCAGGAAGCCAATTCCTTTCTCAATGGCTTGTACCGGTTCTTGGATGTCAATCCTTTCTCCATTTAGCCTCATTTCTCCTTCTATAAGGGAATCAATACCAAAAATAGCTCTCATCACCTCTGTTCTTCCAGCTCCCATCAAGCCGGAAAATCCAAGAATTTCTCCGCTGCGAACCTGGAACGAGACATCTTGAAAGGCCTTTCCACTCAAACCAATCGCTTCAAAAACAACATCCCCAATAGCTGCTGTTTTCTCTGGATAATAATCATCGATTTCTCGGCCTACCATTTTTTTAACCAATTCGTCTGGAGTTGTTTCACTGGTCAGTTTTGTATCAACTACAATCCCATCGCGCATCACGGTCACAAGATCTGTAATTTGAAAAATTTCTTCCATTCGATGAGAGATATACACAATCCCGACACCCTCAGATTTAAGACTCCGGATGATACCGAATAAGCTTTCTGTCTCTCGATCCGTCAGGGCAGCCGTCGGTTCGTCCATTATCAAGAGAGACACATCGGACAAGAGACTTTTCGCTATCTCAATCATTTGTTGTTGGCCTACAGACAAGTCTCCAATTACCTTATGAAGTGGAATAGAGACACCGAGACGCTGAAAAGCTTGTTCTGCCTTTCTTCGCATGGCAGATTGATCCAGAAGACCAAATTTTGTTTTTATTTCTCGTCCTAAGAATAAATTTTCCAATACAGTCATGTCTGGCCATGTATTCATTTCTTGATGAATAAAGCTGATGCCGAACCGTTCTGCTTCTTGTGGATTAGAAAAAGCCATTTCCTTGCCATCGATTGAAATAGTGCCCGAAGTGGCCGGGAACAATCCAGTCAAAATATTCATCAAGGTCGACTTCCCTGCACCATTTTCTCCCATGAGTGCATGAACTTCTCCAGACCGGAGTGTCAAGTCAATGCTTTCCAAAACCTTGTTCGTTCCAAACGACTTGGAAATACCCGTCATGTCGATTTTCATTTCGACTCCTTTCTAGATAGTTACACCAGATTGTACGATAATATTAGAATAAGGGGTGTTTTCTCCTGTACGAATAATTGCCTTTACCTCTTGATTTGCATTCTTCAATGCTTCATGGGAAACATATTCCACTGCTACACTATCATCCAATTTCTCCAACACTGCCCTCCATTGATCTGGATTAACTGTTTTAATTTCCTCCGCCAAGATCACTTTTTCAACTACAATATGTTCTAAGTACATATCCAGAACTTCTTGAAAGGTTGGTTGCCCAGAAACGAGTGCTAAGTCAATCTTTGTTACTCCTGGAGGTACCGGCAATCCTAAATCTCCAATACAGACGCGGTCAGTATGTCCTAAATCCGCTGCTAATTTTGCGACTTCACTATTCAAAATACCAGTTTTTTTCATATTTTGGATGCTCCTTCATTGCATTGAGATACGGCATGCCTCCTTGGGCCCCGAATTTTTGAACCGATAGATGTGAGGCAATAGTAGCAAATTGCAAAGCTTCTTTTACTTCTAGGCCCTTGGCAATGGCATGTGCCAGACCTGCATTAAAGGTATCACCTGCACCAGTTGTATCCACAGCTTGAGTTGGAAGGGCCGGGATGGTCTGGATACTTGTGCCATCATGGAAAACCGAACCTCTTGTTCCCAAAGTAACAATTAACTGATTTGGATACATTGCGACACTGTCCTCCACACTTGAATGCGGAAATAGTTCGTGGCATTCGTGTTCATTTGGTGTAATATAGTCTACTAAATCAAGCATTTCCAAATCCGTTTCCCGAGCAGGTGCCGGATTATATAAAACTGTTACTCCCTGTTCTTTGCAGTATCGAGCAATTGCAAGATTCGCATCATGTGGAATTTCATTTTGCAGAACCACCATATCTGCATCACGGACCCAGTCCCATTCTTGTTGCCAACCACTGACTGAAACTTGTCCATTGGCCCCTGGGCAATAAATAATCCGATTATCTCCATCAAAGAGAGTGATTTGAGCAATACCACTAGATGATGGAACCGTTCCCACATCATCGACTAAAATGCCATTTTGTTCTAAATTTTTTAACAATATAGGACCGAATGAATCATTACCAACATTCCCTAACATAATGACACAATCATTCTCTCCCTGTAAACGCCCTAAGGCAACTGCTTGATTGGCACCTTTGCCTCCTGGAACCATAGAGAAACGCTCCCCAAAAACCGTTTCACCTTGTTCTGCAATACGGGTAGTCTCCATCACTAAATCCATGGAGATGCTACCAACTACAACAATTTTACTCATGTTCTCCTCCTTACAGTCTCACGTTCCACATAGTGAACCGGTAATTTTATTCTTTTTTCTTCGATTGGTAGAAAATTGGCAATCTTATAGACCAATTCTGCAGCTTGATAGCCCATCTGGTAAGAAGATTGATGGATAGTCGAAAGTGAGGGATAAATAAATTGACTCATCAAGATGTCATCGTAGCCTATGATTTGTACATCTTCAGGAATAGCTTTCCCTAAAGATAAGAGCTCATGAATATATGCAATTGCATGGATATCCGATGGTGCTATTATACTATCGACATCTGAGTGGGCTACTAGGATTGAACGAGCTTCTTCCTGGATCCGCTCAAAATCAAAACTATGACTATCAGAAATTACCATTCCTATGCCTTGCATCTTTAGGTAGTCCTTGCTAGACTCAAAGCGTTGGTTAATATTTTCTGCACCATCTAGCGGACCTCTTATCAACAAGACTTTCTCAGCTCCTGCCTTTGCAATCACTGCAGCTGCCAATTTCCCTCCTGATTTATTATCTGAGAATACACCGAATTCTGTTTCTTGGTCAACACGGTCAACCACAACAACAGGAATCTCCAGTTCTGGGTGATCAAGTGTAAAATCATGGGTTGAAATAATTCCAGCCGCCTTATTCTGTAGAAGAATTTGCAAATACTCCTCTTCCGTACCTTGGTCAGCACTAATACTTCCAAGCATAACTCGATAGCCCCGCTCCTTCAAAAATTCCTCTGCTCCTTTAGCCAATCTAGGAAAAAACGGATTGGAAATATCTGGTAATAACAAACCAACAAGACGATTTCGTTTTGTTTTGAGAGACTGAGCCAAGGCGTTTGGACTATAATGAAGCGTTTTAATGGCAGCTTTGATTTTCTCGCGTGCCTCATCACTGACGTATCCCTTCTGAGAAATATACCGAGAGACAGTTGATTTGGAAACGCCAGCTTCTTCTGCAACTTGTTTAATTGTAACCATAAACCCCTCCATTTCTCTTGTGAGACCGTTCTCACATTGTCATTGTAATCGTTTTCTTTTTTCTTGTCAAGGATTTTATCTATTTTTCTTACCCAATTTCTAGAAAAAGTTTGCTATTCAGCATCAATAACTGCTACTATTCAACCTTATAAAATCTTTATTGCTAAATCGTGATTATAAACCATTTCAATCTAGATTTTTAAACAATAACATATTGATACTACTCTCCTATCAACTTAAGTGAATTTAGCTGAGTTCATCTCTTCTCAGCAAAAAATCCCCACCGTCACAGGACAGCGGGGGTTATTTCTTTACAAATTTTACAAACTCTTCAACATATTATCAATATGCTGGATCGATTTTTCACGGCCGAGCAAGTAAATAGTATTTGGCAACTCTGGTCCGTGCATTTCGCCTGAAACAGCGATACGGATTGGCATGAAGAGGTTTTTGCCCTTGATGCCTGTTTCTTTTTGAACTGCCTTGATTTGTGGGAAGATGTTGTCTGGTTGGAAATCTTCATCCGTCATAGCTTCCAATTTTTCCTTGAGAGCATTGAGGACCGTTGGCACCGTTTCACCTGCCATGACTTCTTTTTCCTCATCCGTCAATTCTGGGAAATCAGAGAAGAAAAGGTCTGTCAGCGGAACAATTTCATCCACAGAAGACATTTGTGGCTTGTAGAGTTCCACCAATTTTTCTGCCTTGTCTGTCAAGCGACCAACTTCTTCCAAGAATGGTTTAGCAAGGTTGAAAATGGTCTCCAAATCAGCTTTTTTGATGTACTCATTGCCCATCCAAGCCAACTTTTTCGGATCAAAGGAAGCAGGGGACTTGCTGAGGCGTTTTTCGTCAAAGAGTTGAATAATCTCCTCTTTCGAGAAGATTTCTTCCTCGCCACCAGGTGTCCAACCCAAAAGCGTGATAAAGTTGAAAACAGCTTCTGGCAGGTAGCCTTTTTTGCGGTAATCTTCGATAAAGGCCAGGGTATTGGTGTCACGTTTGGACAACTTTTTACCCGTAGCAGAGTTGATAATCAAGGTCATGTGACCAAACTCTGGCGCTTCCCAGCCAAGTGCTTCATAGACCATGAGTTGCTTCGGTGTATTGGCAATGTGATCGTCCCCACGGATAACGTGCGAGATTTCCATGAGATGATCGTCCACCACCACGGCAAAGTTATAGGTTGGATAACCGTCTCGTTTCTGGATAACCCAGTCGCCACCGATGTTGCCACCTTCGAACTCGATTTCGCCCTTAACCATGTCATTCCACTTGTAAATACCAGCTTCGTTGACAGCCAAGCGAACCGTTGGGACAATGCCAGCCGCCTCACGTTCTGCAATGTAGGCTGCTTTTTCATCTTCAGACATACCAAGGTATTCGTTGATATAGCGAGGTGTTTCGCCCGCAGCTTCCTGACGCTCACGCTCCGCCGCCAACTCTTCTTCTGTCACGTAAGACTTGTAGGCCTTACCTTCTGCCAAAAGTTGGTCAACGTACTTTTGATAAATATCCAAACGCTCTGATTGACGGTATTGCTCATGGGTTTCTGGACTCTCATCCCAGTCAATCCCCAACCAACGCAGGTTTTCCAGCTGAGAACGCTCGCCATCTTCCACATGGCGTTTGCGGTCTGTGTCTTCGATACGAATAAGGAAAGTACCGCCGTGATGACGGGCAAAAAGATAGTTAAACAATGCTGTACGGGCATTTCCGATATGCAAAAGTCCCGTTGGACTTGGTGCGTAACGCACACGAATTGGTTTAGTCATGTTTCTCTCCTGTAAAATTTTCATACTCAATGAAAATCGAAATCAGACTAGTTTCAACTATTAGGGAGATAGTTGAAGGTTGGAAATAGAGCGAACGAAGTTCGCATCAACTAAGAGGTAGATGAACCCGCTACTTTTTTGTTTTCGGGTAGCAGGCTGACAAGCTCCACTGGAGCTTGTCACTCATCAAGTCAAGTCAACGACGTCTGAATTTGATTTTCGAAGAGTAGCAATCAAGAACATTATAGCATAGAACACCCTCAGATAACAGAAAAATCAGCCTAGATGGGCTGATTTTGAGGTGTTTTTTGATTCCGTGCCAGCCAGTAGAGGACATAGAGGACTAACAAACCAGTTGCAGCTAGGAAAAGTCCGCTAATCTGATTGACAGTCAAGATTAAGACCAAACCCGAAACCAGTAGTCGAGTAAAGGCTTGACCTAGCATAAAATAGGTCGATACCGCTCCGCCGATGGTCGCCAACTGCTCCTCTGGCATGGAGTTGACAAACTTAGCGTTAAACTTAGGTCCACTAGCTCCAGAACTAATTCCCATTGTAGTAAGGAAGAAGAAAATAATTGGCAGTTGATGTAGCAACATTCCGACAAACACGCCAAGAAGAGAGAAAGTGGCTGCCACTTCAAGCGTCACCATGCTGGTCTTTTTGAAGAGGCTAAATACCAAGGTCGATCCCAAGATATTGCCAACAAAGAAAATCAGAATGGTCAGGGCAAGGGTTGTTTCAACATTGAGGAAGACAAGGCCCGGGTCTTCGCTAATCAAGAGCACCAGAATAGGATAGAGAATAGCTCCGCAGGCATTGATAAGAGGGCTGGTAATCAGGACCAGACGGAACTCGGGAATCTTGCGCAGCTCCACGATGGCTTGTTTGAAGGAAGCTAGAATGCCTGGTCCCTTGGTTTTTTGCTCAGTCTGGCTCGGCTGCTCTGCTATTTTCAAAGGCTGCTCCGTCAGGAGTTTGCGAAAGGCTGGCGTCAGCAGCTGCATGATAAGGAGGGCGGCTAAAAAGGTGCCGGCGTTGAGAAAGGCCAGGTTTTGGTAGGAGAGGAGGCCGACCAAGAGGGCAGAGAGGGCCTGAAAGGCGATGTTGAGGAGGCTGGTCACTGTCTGGCGAAAGGCCGAGTACTGCTCCCGCTCTTCCTTAGGTGCTACGCGTAATCCCAGAGGTGTATAGAGGCCGTTTTCATAGAAGCCAGCGAAGTCTGCAAAGACATTGAAAGTTGCAGCCACCACGACAATCCAGAGGGCTGGCTCAAAGCCCATGCAGAATCCGAGGATGAGGTATAGAAGGACACGGAAGAGCAGGGTCAGCTTGATAGTGCTGATTTTGTTGACCGTCTTGTCTGCCAGATAGCCTGTAAAGAGTCCCATAAAGCTAGGGAAGATTTCCGAGAAGGTCACAATCGCCAGAGCCAGACGGCTGTTGGGCACCAGCAAAACATAGTTCATCAAGGCCAGATAATAGACCACATCGCCAAAATTGGACAACATATCCGCAGTCAGTACCCATAGGTAAGTAGCATTTTTCAAAATCTTTTTCATGATAATCCCTTTCTTTGTTTAATTTTCGGAATATTCTGATTTTTTGTCCTACAGAGGAGCCTGAATAGACTGCTCTCTGTTCACTCTAGGTGTAATAGATATTCAAAGTGGAGAAGGCCATATCTCCTGTGATATGTAGCATCTTTTCTCCCATACCAGTTGCATAGTTATTGACAGCAGACATGGAACTATCTAGCTCCACCACCGCTCGCCAGTTGGTCGGCAGATAGAGGGTCACAGAGGAGAAAGCCGCATCGATATGAAATTCAGCCGTATCTCCCAGAATAGTCGCCTGATCAAAGTAAACTGTACTAGAGCCGAAGACTACTTCCACACTATCATGGAGAAAATTATCGTCGTGAATATAGCGAGTTGAAGAGCCAAAAGCTGTATCACGCCCCTTATCACCAATCACCCCTGTGACAACTCCATGAGCCAGTCTGCGCTTCCTTGGTTTAAAAATCAGTTTCAATCCAAGGCACAGCAGGACAAGTGACAGAACCATATTCCAAGTCCCGAACTTCACCCAATCATAAACTGAGTTCACCGCTATAAAAGCCAGACCGAAACAAAAGACACTGGCAAGCCAATCCAGCTTCACCAAGCGGTGAAAACCAGTCACAAAGGTTAAAACAAACCAGACTGTTGTCCAAAATGGCAGAGCCAAATGCAAGCCCAGTGAATCCCTAAATAAGACCAATCCTGCCAAGACCAGCAGAGCAATCCCTAAACAATATTTTTTCATCTTCCTACCTCATTTCCTGTAACTTTTCTTTAAGCAAGTGGTAATAGTGCCGCGACACATGGACTTCCTTGTGGGTCTTGTAGAAGGCAATTCGACTGGTACCCGAGAAGGACTTGTCCAGCGAATAGACCGCCTTACTGTTGACAATGGTTGACTTGGCCACTCGACAAAAGTAGATTGGCAAGTATTCTTCCAGCTCATAGAGCTTCATCTTGACCTCATAGGCATCGTCACCTGTATGGGCATAAATTTTGGTCCCATCCGTTTCAAAGAAAAGTATGTCACCCAATGAAAGAAAATACTCACTACTCCCCTTGTAAAAGACAAGCGAGGGACGGCTAACTTGTTGCAGAGCCCGCTGAATCTGTTCAATCTCTGGTCCCAGCTGACTGGTTCGGATAACAACTTCAACCTGATCTAAGCTGTCATCAAATTCAATCCTAACTTTCATAGCTCCCTCCTTTTTGATAGGTCTATTATACCAATTCCAACCACAATTACAAGGGCATTTCAGTAAGTGGTAAAATTAGACAGGTAAGTGGTAAACATTCATCATTAAAAGTCGCTAGAATTCAAGTATCTATTTCTCCATCTTTTCAGAGACAGTTCACCTCTAACAGATTACTTTTTATACTCAATGAAAATCAAAAACAGACTAGCTCCAAAGTTTTGGGGAACCTTTGGAGGTTGGAGATAGAGCGAACGTAGTTCGTTTCTACTCAGCAGATAGAACCCTGTTACTATTTTGTTTCAAGGTAACAGGCTGGGAGTGGGAAAGAACTCGACCAAGATAAAAAGAGTTCGTCTTCCCACCCCCGCACAGCTCAAACTGTCTGGGAGACAGTTTGAGGTTGGAGATGAAGCGAACTCTGTTCGCATCAGTCGTAATGGCCAGATTTGGAGTGCAAAACACGAATTGCTGAGATTTGCCTATCTCCAACCTTTAACAGTCCACTGGACTGTTAAACCCAATCAACCACTGCGCTGAGATGTTGACACGAACTCTGAGTAGTGGTCCTGGGCTTCTTTCCCACTCCCACTCATCAAATCAAGTCAACAACATCTGATTTTGATTTTCGATGAGTATTAGTCAATAAGGTGACAAAACGATAAAGAATATAGCATAATAAGAGCCAGCCAAATATCGTTATATAACAGACGAAGCTGAATGAGTGTTGTTGGTACTGCTTCATTTCTTCTTGACTTGTCTGTTTTGATTGAGCATCTTCCTCAGCTACATCCGGCTGACGATAGGCGTTAACCAACAAGCGATAGTCAAAAGGAGGAACTAACGGATCACACGTCAACAGCGTTAACATATCTTGATTTTCAACAGGCAATAATTTTTGCCAATCGGTCGCCTTTATCACTTCTGTATTTTTGACCAAATATGTCAGTGTTGTCCCACCGATTTCAATAAAAATCTTATCTCCTTCTTTTAGCTCCGTTAAACGGAAAAAACGAAGATCTGTATACCAACTACGATGACCTGCAATGACACTTCGGCGCCCCATACCACCAACAGGTAAATCTGTTCCAATAATAGAAGCCACCCCATCATTTAAATGCTGGCTAGTCGCTCCGATATAAATTGGCTGGCGAATTTCAATACTTGGAATGCTTAGATAACCAATCACACCGTCTTCCAAATTAGGAACAACAACAGAATGACTATCCGAACTATTCTTTTCTGCAAAAGGGTCAATTGTTGGGATATCTCCGCTACTGATTTGTTCTTCATAAGTATCAATTGCCGCTTTTTGCTCTGCTGAGAATGATGTTGAACGACTTTGGTAGGACTGATAGTGTCGATAAGTTTGAAACTCATGCACAGACATATTTGTCAGTAAGATTAATGGCATTAATAAACCAATCAGCATGAGAATGTAGCCTATTTTTTTCATGTTCTTCCTCTCACCTTCTGCTGCTTTCTCTTACGTCGAAGGTACAAAACCCCAAAAATCAACAGCATCAGCAGGAAAGCAATTAAATAGGAAAGACTCAACATATCTAAAAAGAATATCGGCTTTTGCTTAGCTGCAACTTTCGGCTCATAAGGAACACGATGCCCACGCACTAATAAACGATGGCTGTTAATCATATACGGAGTGCAGGTCAATAAGGTCGCGTAGTCTTCTCCGGATTGAACCATGACCGGGTCGAAGTTACTCGGTTCAACAACCAAAATCTGATCCACCTCATAGGCTAAGGTTTCTGCTATATTGTGGATATAGAATTGATCACCAATTTTTAAGCGATCGAGATTGGTGAACAAGGAGGCATTCGGTAAACCACGATGGGCTGAAATGACTGTATGAGTACTTTCTCCCCCAACCGGCAATGACGACCCCTCTAAATGTCCAGCTCCTTTTTGTAATACATCTTCGGTTGTCCCAGCATAAATGGCAATCCGCTCATTTATTTTTGGAATTTCCACAAAACCAATTTTTTCCTTCACCTCAAGCATGCGTGCATATTCTGCAATCCCAGCCTTTTCCTCTTCTGAGTAAGGATCTTGCATTTTGCTTGGATCCAAGGTCTGATTATACGCCCGCGCCTTCTCTAATCGCTTGGAAACTTCTTCGCTCGGGAGCTGTTGTGCTTGCTCATAAAAAGATTCTACTTCACGGTCTGCCTCATATCGATAATAAAATTGAGAAATCAACGGATATACCGT
Source organism: Streptococcus suis YS161 (assembly GCF_002760245.1). Taxonomy (GTDB): domain Bacteria; phylum Bacillota; class Bacilli; order Lactobacillales; family Streptococcaceae; genus Streptococcus; species Streptococcus suis_I. Next base: position 90,546 of record NZ_ASCA01000033.1, read on the forward strand.
AATCAGCAAACCAAAGACAAATATCAGTTTTAAAAGTATGGTTTGTTTGGACAATCCTTTTTTATGCTGTATACGCTTCTTCACCACTCTTCACCTGTTTCTTCTTTTTCCGCCTTTTTGTAAATAGGAAAATTAATAAAATGATAATCAACATTCCTAATGCATACAAAAGATAGCGAATAAGAATACGCTTTTCAGCATTTTCAACTGCTTTACGGTAATCTTCAGCAACATAAGGAACACGATGCCCACGCACTAATAAACGATGCGTGTTTACCATATAAGGTGTACAAGTTAATAACGTTGCATAATCCTGTCCAGGCTTTACCAAAAGCTCGTCAAACTGTGTCGGTTCCACAACTAAAATCTGATCCACCTCATAGGCCAATGTTTCTGAAATATTGTGGATATAAAAAGTATCCCCAATCTCAACCTTGGTCAAATCTGTGAACAAACGTGCCTTTGGCAAACCGGTATGAGCTGTCAAGACTGTATGGGTATCACTTCCCCCGACCGGCAAAGATGTCCCTTCCAGATGCCCAACTCCCTTTTGCAAAACTGTCTCGGCTGTTCCAGCATAAATCGGAATCTTGGCATCAATTTTAGGAATTTCAACATAGCCCATTTTCTCATGCAATTCCAGCATCCTCGCATACTCTGCCCGCCCAGCTTCGTGACGTGACTTAGTATAAGGATCTTCAGCAATGATATTGTTTAAACTCTCGTTGAAAGCATGAGCTAAATCAATTCGCTCTTGAACCTCTTTAGGTGTTAAATTCTTCTTCTCCTGATCGAAAGACTCTGTCAACTGACCAGCTTCATAGCGATAATAAAAATTTGATACATGAGGATAGAGTAAAATCCCCATCCCAATCAGAAAAACCAAGTAAAAAGGAAGGTTACTCTTCTTTTTTTTCTTTTTAGGTTTACCTGATTTCTTTTCGTTTACAACCTGATCTTCTTTTTTCTTCATCATTTTTCCATTATATTCTATAGTATTGCAGAGTTGAACATTTCTCCAAATATCCTCTATTATACCACAATCCGATTCTCAAACAGAAAAATCCCATCGCCACAGATTCAACCTGACAATGAGATTTTTCCTTTATTCGTAGTCTGTCAAACATTATCGTTTCGTATAGGTTACCAAACGATAGCCTAGCAAGAAGAGAATAATGCCTAGCGATAAAACCGCTATGACCACCGCATTCCCTGTATA
>NZ_ASCA01000034.1 GCF_002760245.1 Streptococcus suis YS161
ACACAGCAGTTAAGCCCTAGAACGCCTGAAGTAGTTGGGGGTTGCCCCCTGTTAGATACGGTAGTCGCTTAGCATATTCCGCCATAGCTCAGTTGGTAGAGCGCATGACTGTTAATCATGATGTCACAGGTTCGAGCCCTGTTGGCGGAGTAAAGAGAAATCTTTAGTATATGGTCCGTTGGTCAAGGGGTTAAGACACCGCCTTTTCACGGCGGTAACACGGGTTCGAATCCCGTACGGACTATATTTGGAGGCTGTTTAGGTCTCTTTTTTGTTTTTTGAGGTGAAGGGGCTTTAATTTGGCTCCTTTTTCTTTTCTTGTTACTTTGTCTATTCATTGTTTGTTGATATAATGTCCACACCTCACCGAGCAGTCCGTTAGTTATTATTTTACGAGCGAGTTTTAGTTCGCTCGTTTTATAGTTCTCCAATAAATCGGTAATGCAGTTCAATAGTGACTTGACGGTTTTTGCCACGTCCAGTTGGTTGGTGGATGACGATTTTATCAATAAGTTCATTCACTAGCTGTGTTGTCAAGTTCTTTAGTTTGCCTTCGTATTTTAGATTCATCTCGCCCGTCCATTATTGAAGGTTATAGGGAGCTTATATAGTGGCAAAGTACCTTGACCGCCCTAACATAACCCTGAATAGATAATAAGTCGCCTGATAAAACACCTCAGAAGCGGCGATGGCACACCAACAAAATCTCACTCGAAGCGAATGGCGATGGGAATAGAAATAAAGAATGAAACTTTTATCAACTTGCGAGAATTTCCTGAAAGCTATCGACAATACACTTCCTCTATAGTATTATTCATACAGGTTTCGCAGTGAAACCAAAACGGAGCCCCAAGTAATCCTGAAACTCCGTATATCTAGAGTAGTCTGCCCAATTTAGTTAATTATTACGTTGATAGAGTATCCCAACCTCAATTTAAATAGGTTGGTGTAATGATTTGGGCACTGGCATACCCCCTCAGTAGATGGCTGAGGGTTTTTCATTTTAACTTTTCCATAAAAATCTCCTTTTGAGTCAGATTAATGCTCTCAGAGGATAACTCGATTGAGAGAAAGAGTCAAGAGGTTTTTGTTTGGTTTTATTTTAGGAAATACATACTAGATGTGTTATAATAAAGTAAAGACAACCTTTAAGAAAGTAAATGTTAAGATTATGCCGATAACCTACAATAAACTTTGGAAATTGCTGATAGATAAAAGTATGACAAAAACTGACCTTAAAAATATAACAGGAATGAATTCAGCTACTCTTGCAAATATGGGAAAAAATAAGTTTATTAGCTTGAGAATGATTGACAAAATTTGTAAAGAACTGGATTGTCAAATTGAGGATGTTATTGAATTTGTGCGAGAGGAAAAGTAATGATAAAAAATAAACCAACTTATATTAGTCTGTTTTCATCTGCTGGAGTTGGATGTTATGGTTTCAAATTGGAGAATTTTGAATGTATTGCGACCAACGAGATTGTGGAGCGTCGGTTGGCTATTCAGAAAAATAATCAGAAATGTCAATTTGAGACAGGGTATATTTCTGGTGATATCAAGGAAAGCAATACAAAACAAAGAATTTACAATGAGATTAAGAGGTGGAAGAATTTGGGCAACGACCGAGTGGATGTTGTTGTTGCCACTCCACCATGTCAGGGAATGAGTGTTGCAAATCATAAGAAAAAGGTTGACGAAATCAATCGAAATAGTCTGGTCAATGAGAGTGTTGAAATTGTAAAAACGATTAAGCCAAGATTCTTTGTTTTTGAAAATGTTGCAGCATTTTGGAAAACAGGATGTCTTTCAAAGAGTGGAGAGGTTATGGCGATTGGAGATATGATTGCCGAGGAATTAGGAAATGACTATATTTTCGAGCATCGTATTCTCAACTTTAAAAACTACGGCTCTAATTCTTCACGACCACGGACGCTAGTTATTGGTGTTGACAAACAATTAGCTAATCAAGTTGTTCCAAGTGAGTTGTTCCCAGACTATGTAGAAGAAAAATCACTCTTTGATATTATTGGAGATATGGAAGAGTTAGAGTGGGGGCAGTATAGTCCTCGTGATTTTTACCATAGTTTTAGGACATACCCTGAACATATGCGTTCTTGGATTCATGATGTTGAACAGGGGAAGAGTGCTTTTGATAATGAAGATGATATCAAAAAACCACATAAAATTGTTGATGGTAAACTAGTTGTTAATCAGGCTAAAAACTCAGACAAATATACTCGTCAAGTTTATGATAAAGTGGCTGCCTGTATTCATACTCGAAACGACCAAATGGCTAGTCAAAATACCGTACACCCGATCCAAGACCGTGTGTTTTCTATTCGAGAGTTAATGAAGTTAATGACAATTCCTGACCAATTTAGGTGGATTGATAAGGAGCTAGATGAACTAAATAATCTCACTTATGAAGAAAAGCGGAAGCTATCTAAAAAGGAAGAGATGAATATTCGTCAGAGTATTGGTGAAGCGGTGCCTACGGTCATTTTTCAAAGTATTGCTAAAAAAATAAACGACTTTCTGAGTAAGGTTTCTCTTTCGGAGACTGATGTCAAAAAGTTAATTAGCGATGAGGGGTTAGATAATTTTGAATCTTTAAAGTCATTCGTACTGGAAAATAGAGATAAATATTCGCTCTCAACATTGTCTTCAATTATTGAATTAGCTAATTCTAAACGCCAAAACAATTCAGCCTATTTTACAAATAAATTCATTATTCAGGAGATTTTAGAAGATCTCCCTGATTTTGAAAACAGTAGTATTTCAATAATAGAACCATCAGTGGGTTCAGGTAACTTTTTGCCCTTTATCTTCCACAAATACGCCGACAAACAAATCACCTTGACCGTTGTTGATGTCGATAAAGATGTTCTTGAATTGTTGAAGTTACTTTACGATAATAATACACCGTCAAATGTTCAGATTACCTATATTCATTCTGACTATATGACTTTTGAGCATGATAGGGTTGATTTAATCATCGGAAATCCTCCCTTTACAAAGTTAAATTCCAAAGAAACCGCACTCTATAAAAAACATAACTTTAATGATGCAACAACCAATCTAGCGGAATTTATCCTTGAAAAAGCCGTTCGTTCTGCTGATTATGTTTCGATGATTATGCCTAAAAATATACTAAACACCCCTGAATATTATAAAACGCGATTGTTTTTAGAGGAACACGATGTTTATGGCATTGTGGATTTTGGGGAAAAGGGTTTCAAAGGTGTTTTAGTTGAGACGATAAATTTAGCGATTAAGACTATTAAAGATAAAACAGATAGTGTAAAAGTTAGATCACTTACTAAAAATATAACCTACCAGCAGAGTAAGAACTATATTTTTTCAAAAGACCTTCCATACTGGGTGATTTATCGTAATGCTCGGTTTGATGATGTGTTTGCCAAGATGGATTTTGGAATTTTCGATGTCTTTAGAGATAGGCAAATCACAAATTCAAATTCCGAGTTACAACTAAATAATAACGATGATATTCGAGTTTTGAAATCTCGAAATATTAGTGACGATGGTAAAAAGATTATTGAGATACCAAACTATGATGCTTATATTTCTCAAAAAAACGTAAGCAAAATGGCTACATTTAAGTATCTGAATGATGAAACAGTATATCTAACTCCCAATATGAGTTATAAACCGAGGGTTATGAAAAAACCAACTGGTGTCGTAACAAATGGCTCGCTGGCAATCCTTATTCCTAAGAAGAATGTTTCATTAACAGAACGGCAGCGGTCATATTTTTCAACAAAAGAATACAGAGAATTTTACCAGATTGCCAGAAATTATCAAACACGTTCATTGAATATCGACAAAACGAGTAGCTATTGGTTTGGAGCTTTGAAATAATAAAAGGAGAGATTAAATGAGAATTGATTTTAGCACAAACAATCCACGCTGGGGAATTTCAGGGATTTCTTTTGCAACTCTGGAGGAGTATGTTTATGTATTAGGTTTTTTGTCTAATATTCGTCATTATCAGAGTTATGGTGGCTCACCCCATACGACCTATGATAAATCTATAGAAATGCTAATAGAGGGGAACTATGTTGATGGTGCATGGGCGAAAGAGTGTCGCATTCATTATCTTAAAGATGAGTCAAGTTTAAGAAATTTGTCTCAATCTTTAAGTGATGCCAGCTCTGCGGGTCGTCCCACTCATGGAATTGTAGCGAGAATAAACTCGAATGAATTTATTAACCATCTAATTTCAGATTATAGATTTGATGTTTCGCAAACGGGTCGTTATAGTGAATATATCACTCCTCCCTTAAAAGAGTTTGTTCAAGAAATTTTGGAAAATTTGCTGTTAAATGAGGGGGAGGATGTTGGTAAATTTTTAACGATATTTAATGAGGGCTTTGCTCTATGACTATTGAACAATTTTTATCACAATTTGATTATGATGTTCGCAAAACTAATGATGCTCGTTGGATAGACCAGAAATGTACTTATGATGTGCTCTCAATTATTGCAGACTGTATATTAGAATTTGTAGGAGAAGATACGACCAAAGAATTTACCGTTTCTGATATTTGGCATAACGATTACACTAGGGATAATGTTTTAGAAATTTTTACTAAGCCTGATACCGAATCTAAAAAGGCGAGTAATGAATATGATAAATATTTTGGACAGCCTATTAAGTTATTTGGATACAGTCATATCCTAAATGTACGAAAATCAGGAACTCGTTATTTTTATCGGGTTAATAATGTTGAATTGTTAGAGTATATTGCACTTCGTCCAACTAATGCTCTAAATTTTCTTTTCTTATATATTCAAAAAGTTCTATTAGATAGTGGATTTTATTCTGAGTTTGAAATATTCTTTGAGCAACAAACTAGAGATTCATACAAGCGACTTCGTGATACATTTATTCAGTTTACTACTACTAACACCCCAATAAATGGTGATGTCGAGTGCGGACGAATTTTCACTAAAATATTGAATCCACTTGCTTTCAAGCTAAAGAAACAAGGAACTATTCGAGGGATGATTTCTAAAAATCGAATCACTCTAAATGATTTGCAGTATAATCGAGTAAATTGGCGAGATGAATCATCTGGCAAAGAAAAGACTGAAACGAGGGCAGATCATAGTTTGACTGCTGAGCAACGTCAAGCTAAAGCTCTTGCTAAGTATGCGGTTGATAAAGCTAAACGTCAAGTTAGACGGTTTAATGATAAATGGTTTAACGGAGTCTCTGAAATTCATCAGACTACGGAACTTGTTAAAGCAACTCAAGCACACCATATCTTTCCGCAATCAGAATTTCCTGAAATTGCTAATTACTTAGAAAACCTTATTATGATTACACCAAATCAGCATTTTAGTCTGGCTCATCCGAACAACCAGACTATCTATATCGATAGGGATTTTCAATATATTTGTTTATTGGCGAAAGCATCTCGAATTATGGTAAATCTAACCTCTTCGTCAGAACCTAATTTTTATGACTTTAATGATTATCGATTTGTTTTAAATACTGGCTTAAAAACAGATGAATTTGATTTGATTGGTGATTTAGATTTCGCTTCTGTCGTTGATAAAATTGATATTCATTATAGCGACTGCTCTAAGTATGATTATTTAGTGGTTGATAATAAACCAATTTTTTAAAGGGGTATTATGGTAGCATACAACACAGAGTATTTTCTAGAAGAAACAGATGACAAGACGCACTGTTTTTATATTTCATTCGACTTGGGTGATGATGGAGAAATTTATCAAAAAATCGATGACTGGTCGGAAGAGATTTTTGACGACATTGCAAATTTTGCACTCGGAAAATCAAAAGTATTAGAACTTTCAAAAGATTCCCCTCGAAAAGCACATAGAGAGGGGAGAAGATTACTCTATAATATTGATGAAATAAAAAATGCGAACGAATACTACTTAGGTCAGCAATATTCAAAGGAAGATGATAAATATATGAAAAGAGGTGAATTTGGTGAGTTAATTCTATATCATTTACTGGATAGAAAACTGAACAAGCCTCAATTGATATCTAAATTATATTTCAAAGACTCCTTTAATGCGGTAGTTCACGGATTTGACGCTGTACACTATGATACACAGAATAATGACCTCTGGTTGGGTGAGAGTAAGTTTTATAAAGATAAAAATTCTGCTTTAAGAGAGCTTTCAAAAGATTTGCACAACCATTTTAATATTGATTTTTTTAATCAAGAATTCGCAATAATAAGTAATAGGTTCAGTGATTTAAGCATTGATAATGATGCTATAAAGCAGTTAATTGACCCCAATACAAAATTTCTTTCAAAATTAATTAAGATAAATGCGTGTTTTTTTGCATTATTTGACAGCAACATTTTGAAATCTTTTGAGTTCGAAGAAGATTCGGATAAAGTTTCGGGAAAATTTGAGGAAAAATTAAAAGAGTCAATGAAGCAGACGCGTAGTTATTTTGATAAACAGATATCTAACTTTCAGAATAAAGAACGACTAAAAATTCATTTACTACTATTTCCAGTTACAAGCAAAAATGAGTTAGTTCGGAAGTTGCATTATAAACTTAAGAAAGAAAGTGAGGCTTAATTGGATAAACAACTACAAGACTTTAATCTAGGCTTTTTAATAGCAAGAGATATTTCAGAAAGTCAAGATTATCACAAACTGATTGAAGTTCTTGAAAGATGGGATTCTGTCCATGATACATTAAAACCTGTTTTTGTAGATTTAATCGAGTCATTTGGATTTTATCCATACTTAAATGACGAAAAGTTATCTAGTTTGAATTTATCAGCTAAGTACAGGAATGAATTTCATAAATCAAATATTTCGATAGGCGGAGATGAAAAAATACGATTCCACTCCGAACAGAAAAGAATCGAAGAGATTATATCTAAAAAGCAGAATATCATTCTTTCAGCTCCGACTAGTTTTGGAAAAAGTTTATTAATTGAAGAATTTATCTCTCGAAAAATTTATAAAAATATCATTATTATTCAGCCGACATTAGCTTTAATTGATGAGACGCGAAAAAAATTAAGAAAATATACTGCTTACAATATAGTTGTAAATACGAAACAGGAGTTGAGTGATAATAATATTTTTATCTTAACGAGCGAAAGAGTGTTAGAACTTTTTCCAAAGATTTCTGAAATTAAGATAGACCTTTTCGTGATAGATGAATTTTACAAAATATCGAATTCGAAATCGGATGAACGCGTTAGTCAGCTAAATATTGCATTCTATAAGATAATGCAGATAAACTCTCCGCAATTATTACTACTCACACCAAATGTAGACGACATAAGTAGTGACTTTTTGAACAAATACAATATAAAATTTATTTCTACAGAATATAGTCTGGTAAATCAAAACATTACTCATATTGAATACTCTGGCAAAGATTCAGATAAGAAAGAGAAACTATTTGAGTTATTAAAATCAATACCAGATCAGACCATAGTTTATGTGCGTTCTCCGAAACGAGCAGAGGAACTGTCTCTAGAATATATAACACGTATCACAAAGATAGGGGTGGAGTTGCCTATAATTCAATGGATTGATGAGAATGTTTCAGAAGAGTGGAACTTGAAAACAATATTAAATCATGGTATAGGAATGCATAATGGACAATTTCCCAGACATATTGTTAATTCTCAACTGGATTACTTTAACCAAGGAAAGCTTAACGTTATTTTTGCGACAACATCATTAATTGAGGGGGTTAATACTGCAGCTAAGAATATAGTTATATTTGATATGAAAAAATCGAATAAACCGTTGTCTTATTTTGATTTTAATAATATCAAGGGTCGTGCAGGACGTATGATGCAACATTATTCTGGAAATATTTTTTATTTTGACACTCCTCCTTTAAAGACTTTGGAAAAAGTGGATATTCCACTTATTGAACAAAAGGACAATTTACAGAGCGAAGTATTAATTAATCTAGAAAGCACGGACGTAAAAGATAATCTTAAAGAGAGATACGATACAATAAAATCGAGTGTTTCGGAAGAACTGTGGACTATTTTTAGGGAAAATTATTATGATGTGGAGTCTCAAAAACAACTATATAATTATCTTATTCAAAACCCTAATTTATTAACTGACTTATCGTGGAATAACCACTCTCCATCTTATGATACTTTATTGCAAACGATGAAAGCTATTTCGCATGGTTTAGATAATGTTAACAATAATAGCTATAAGCATATCGCACTTAAGGCTAATAAAATTTCGAAAGGGAATATTAAAGATGTAATTGATAGTGAAGTACAGTACCAATTAGATAAAGCCGATAATGAAGACTTACATAAAGTATATAATAAAGCAATTTTTGACATATTTAAGTTTGTCAGAACTGAGGCGAAATTTAAAATTCCTAAGAAAATGTCAGTTTTACAGAGTATAGTAAATTATATTCTGGAAGATAAAAAAGCTGATTACTCGTCATTTATAGCCAAGCTAGAAAACGAAGGAGTCGGTGGCTCAAAAAGCATTCTATTAGATTATGGAGTTCCGTCTACCGCAATCAAAAAAATTCGCACAAATTTAGGTTCGACTGAAATAATTGATTATATAAAAAATAATTTAGATAGCTTGAATTTTACTAATTATGAAAGAGAGATAGTTGAGAAACTATAAAAATACGTCGTAAAATTTGGCGTATTTTTTGTAAATGAAAATCTGAAGAATAATATTTTTAGACTGCTAACTGTACTTTTTAGGGGGGCTTAGCTGAAAAAGATTGAAGAAAATCACCAAAATAGACTTTTTCTTCAATCTGAATCACGAGAAATGATCGTGATTTTCTGTTTAGGTGTAGGGGTTATAGACTTTGATATATTGGACTGCTGTCTGAGCTGTGCTATAATAGAGATATGAAAAAACTATGTGATGAATTATCGGTTTTGCCAGGGATTGGTCCAAAATCGGCTGAAAAATTCTTAAAAATTAACATTCAGAATATTAATGATTTGCTGACTTACTATCCATTTAGATATGAAGATTTTGAGAGTAAGTCTATTTATGATTTGCAGGATGGGGAGAAGGCGGTGGTAGTTGGGGAGGTGGTATCTCCGGCTAATGTACAGTATTATGGTTACAAAAGAAATAGACTCCGTTTTTCAATGAAACAGGGTGAGGTTGTCTTGGCAGTTTCGTTTTTTAATCAGCCTTATTTAGCAGATAAGATTGTTTTGGGGCAGGATATTGCAGTTTGGGGAAAGTGGGATAAGGCTAAGGCAAGTTTGACAGGAATGAAAATTTTGGCTCAAGTATCAGATGAGCTCCAACCTGTCTATCATGTGGCGCAAGGGATTTCGCAAGTAAATTTGGTTAAGGCTATTAAAACAGCTATTGATCAGGGATATTTGCATTTATTAGAGGAGAACTTGCCATCAGTTTTACGAGAGCGCTATCGGTTAATGAATCGCCGAGAGGCGGTTTTTGCGATGCATTTTCCGACAAATTTAGAAGAGTATAGACAAGCTTTGCGACGTATGAAGTTTGAGGAATTATTTTATTTTCAATTACAGTTGCAAATGCTGAAAGCCAACAATCGTGATATTTCGAATGGTTTGAAGATTGCCTATGATGCTGATAGATTGGCTATGCAAATAAGACAATTGCCGTTTGTCTTAACGGATGCTCAGTCTGGGGCTTTGGCTGAAATACTATCAGATATGAAGTCCTATGGGCATATGAATCGTTTGTTACAAGGGGATGTTGGATCAGGAAAGACAGTAGTTGCTGGATTGGCTATGTTTGCTGCTGTGACTGCGGGGATGCAGGCTGCAATTATGGTGCCGACAGAAATTTTGGCTGAGCAACACTTTGAGAGTTTGCGCCAGCTTTTTCCAGAACTTTCTATTGCTCTTTTGACAGGGGGAATGAAGGTTGTGGAGCGTCGTACTGCTTTAGAGGCGATTTCTAGTGGTCAGGTAGACATCATTGTAGGAACTCATGCTCTTATCCAGGAAAGTGTGACCTACCATAAGCTTGGTTTGGTTGTGACGGATGAGCAACATCGTTTTGGTGTTAAACAGCGCCGTCTGTTTCGTGAGAAGGGTGATAATCCGAATGTGCTTATGATGACTGCTACACCTATTCCTCGGACGTTAGCCATTACAGCTTTTGGAGATATGGATGTATCGATTATTAATCAGTTACCTGCTGGTCGAAAGCCAATTATCACTCGCTGGGTCAAACATCAACAGCTGCCCACGGTCTTAGATTGGTTGGAGAAGGAGCTTAAGAGTAGTGCTCAGGTTTATTTTATCTCTCCGCTGATTGAAGAATCTGAGGCTCTAGATTTAAAGAATGCTGTAGATCTGCAATCTGATTTACAGGCGCATTTTGGAGAGCAAGTTACAGTGGATTTGTTACACGGTAAGATGAAGAATGACGAGAAAGACGCCATCATGCAGGCTTTTAAGGAGCGAAAAACGAATATTTTGGTTTCTACCACTGTTATTGAAGTCGGAGTCAATGTGCCCAATGCAACGGTGATGGTTATTATGGATGCAGATCGTTTTGGTTTGAGCCAATTACATCAGTTGAGAGGGCGTGTAGGACGTGGTCATAAGCAGTCTTATGCAGTGTTAGTTGCTAATCCTAAAACAGAGTCTGGTAAGGAACGCATGAAAATTATGACAGAGACGACAGATGGTTTTATTTTGGCTGAAGCAGACTTAAAAATGCGTGGGTCTGGAGAAATATTTGGAACTCGTCAATCAGGTTTGCCAGAATTTCAGGTTGCAAATATTATCGAGGACTATCCGATTTTAGAGGAAGCAAGACGAGTTGCTAGTCAGATTGTTAGCGTGGAAAATTGGCAGGAGGACCCTAATTGGTCGATTTTGCTTGCTAATTTGAAAGATCGAGAGGAATTGGACTAGTCATATAAAAAAGGCCAACACACCTGTGTTGGTCTTTTGACATATTGTATAGTTCGTCAGCGATTAACCTTGGATGTAATCTGCCAAGCTTTGCTCTTCCAAGCCTGCATTGAGAGCGATAAGGAGTTTGAGCCGGGCTTTTTGAGCATTCAATTCTTTAACAAATAGAATGCCGTCTTGCTCCAGTTGGATGCCACCTCCTTGGTAGGCATAGACAGGCTCAGCAATTCCGTTAAAACAGCGAGATACCAGAATAATGGGTATCTTTTGATCAAGGAGTTTCTTAATGGCTGGAAGGATGGTAGGTGGAAGATTTCCGGCGCCGAGTGCTTCAATGACTAAACCGGAAATTGAGCTTGCAGTGAGAGAATCAAGGAGAATGGAGTCCATATCTGCATAAGCTTTTATGATTGGGACCGTTCCTGTAACTGTTGATAAGTCAAATCGAACACGTGGTTCAGCAGTTTTAAAATAGAGAATCTCTCGTTTGGTGACTAATCCCAGTGGTCCATGGGTTGGTGTTTGAAAGGTTGAGACATTGGTGGTATGGGTTTTTGTAACATATTTAGCAGCATGAATTTCATCGTTCATGACCACTAGAACACCTTTATCTGCGGATTTAGCATCAGCAGCCACACGTAGGGCTGTTCGGTAGTTATAAATCCCGTCGCTACCTAGTTCATTTGAGGAACGCATGGCTCCGGTCAATACAATTGGTTTTTCTGGAATAGCCATTGTATCAAGGAAATAGGCAGTTTCTTCTAAAGTATCTGTGCCATGTGTAATGACAAAACCATCGAAGTTCATTTGTTCTTCTTTAATTTTTTGGTATAGAGTCATCATGTGTTCTAAGCGAATGTGTGGACTTGGAACATTGAGAAAATCCAAGGATGTCACTTGAATTTCTTCTAGTGGGCTATCAATTTGGGTCATTGGATTGATTTTACTCGATGCAACTTCACCCTGATGATTGGCTTGCATAGAAATGGTTCCACCTGTATGCAGTACTAGAATTTTTTTCATAAATTTTCAGTTTCTTTCAAAGTGTGATATACTAATTGTAACATAATTCTTAGAAAGTAGGTGAGTTGGTTGACGATAAAGGCTGTATTTTTCGATATTGATGGTACCTTATTGACCGACAATCGTATGGTTAGTAGTTCAACTATTCTCGCCATTAATGCTTTGAAAGAGAAAGGGATTTTAGTTGGTCTAGCTACAGGACGTGACCCTCGTTTTGTTTTGCAGTATATGGCTAGTTTAGGGCTAGATTTGGTCATTGCTTATAATGGTCAATATATTTTTTCAAGAGAAGAAGTTATTTATAGTCAGAGTTTAGAGCCAAAGCAAATTGAACAAATTATGGAGTATGCGCAAACTCACCACAAGGATTTATCTTTTGGAACTGCTAAAGGCATATTTGGTAGTAAAATTATGAGTGCTGGAACGGGAAATTTTGCCTATCGTGTGACGCGTATGATTCCGGAGTCCTGGGCTGGAATCATAAATTTTATTTTCAATCGTTTGGTACGTTGGATTAGTCCTCAACAGGAAACGAATTTGAAAGGTTTTCTCTTTCAACCAATCTATCAGCTGATGTTGCTGACGACGGAAAGGGAGACACAATCATTGGAGATGCTCTTTTCGGACTTGTCTTTTACGCGTTCGAGTCCCTATGCGACTGATATTATCAGTAAGGGAAATTCAAAATTATCGGGTATTGTAAAGGTTGCAGATCGATATGGTTTTGAGTTAGATGAAGTTATGGTATTCGGGGATTCTAATAATGATTTTGAAATGTTGAATGAAATTCAGCACTCGGTAGCGATGGGAAATGGGACGAAAAAGGTTAAACAAGCTGCTTCCTTTGTTACGGATACAAATAATCGTGATGGGATTTATAAGGCATTAATTCATTTTGGTGTGATTGAGGGATAAGATGTTTCAGAGCAAGGACGATAATTTTAATAGGGTAAAGGATTTTCATTTTTTAATGGATGGTGAAACCCAAGAACTTCCCAGTGTGTATGATGGACAGACGGCTTTGCATCGCGCTGGTTTTAAATTGGAGGAGTTGGTAGAATTTCTACATGCAGCTTCAGAATCTGAAGTTGAGTTTCATGATTTTATTCAACAACTTCATCAGGATTTAGATACTGCTGCTGCTAAGGTATCTGGCAAGAGAGGTTTCGGGGTTTCGATGCAGGATCAGGTAGATGCTTTGCTGGATATTCTTTATTTTACATATGGTTCGTTTGTTTTGATGGGGGTTGATCCAGAACCAATTTTTCAGATAGTCCATACTGCAAATATGGGGAAAACATTTCCAGATGGGAAGGCCCATTTTGATCCAATTACCCATAAAATTTTAAAACCTGATGATTGGGAAGAACGGTTTGCGCCGGAGGAAAAGATTCAGGAAGAGCTGAAAAGACAGCTGAAAAGACTTGATTCGTAAATCAAGTCTTTTGGTTATGGCTTCGAGCCAGTTTTTCTCGTAGAGAAAAACAAGAAAACCACCAGCTATGCTGGTGGCTGCCAAGGC
>NZ_ASCA01000035.1 GCF_002760245.1 Streptococcus suis YS161
ACCAGACTTCAGCGTTCTACTTGCATGTATTAGGCACGCCGCCAGCGTTCGTCCTGAGCCAGGATCAAACTCTCGTTAAAAGTTTTGATTCAAACTCAAGCTATCACTAGCTTTCCGTTTTATTGTTTTTTGTCATTGACGATTTATCTTTAGATAAATCACCCTGCACGTTTGGTTCGTCTTCTTTAATTTTCAAAGGTCTTGTCGTTATCGCGCTCTCGCGACAACTATCTTAGTTTATCATTTCTTGTGAACTTTGTCAACACTTTTTTGAAACTTTTTTTCGTCCCTCTGTTAACCAGTTCCTCAAGAGACAACTCAATCAGTTTATCATCTTCTGATGGTCTTGTCAACACTTTTTCGAAACTTTTTTTCGTTCCGCTGTTAACTAGCCCCTCAAGAGACAACTCAATTATTCTATCACGACTTATATACTTTGTCAACCGGGTTTTTGGGATTTTTTGGATTTTTTTACCTTTTTTAACTCTCTCTATTCTTCCAGTTCGTGATTTCCTTCTTGTAGACCCCGTACATATGCTCTCTCGTACAACTTCTAATGTCAATCCAAGTTTAAATGTTCAAACTTAGAAAAATCTTCCACATCAATACATAGTTTATTTTTGACAACGTTCCTTCTTTGTTAACTTTTCAGCAACAATGTGAAGAGCTATATAGCTGATATTCTTTCCTGTTTATTATGTAGTGGCCGAATTTGCTCCTCACCGACTTTATATCTAGGCTATTTTTCCAAAAACAAAAGTCGCTAGATTTTTCTAACGACTTTGTTATTATACGCGTTCAACTTTGCCTGATTTTAGTGCACGTGCTGAAGCCCAAACTTTTTTAGGTTTACCATCAATCAAAACAGTTACTTTTTGAAGGTTTGGTTTAACTGCGCGTTTAGTTTGGTTCATAGCGTGTGAACGGTTGTTACCTGATACAGTCTTACGACCAGTGAAATAACATACTTTAGCCATTGTATCTTCCTCCTCATTTGATCAAATATATCGGATGTGCTAGCACCACATACCATACTATTCTAACAGAAAAGATTGGACTTGGCAAGAATTATTTTCATTTTTATTTTTTTAAAGTATCTATACTCATAGGTAAATATTTTAACACTACTGTTTGCGTCCCATCCATAATTCTTCGTTCTCTAAGTCATTAGAGTCATAAAAACTTTGGAGCGGTTTATATTTTAACTGTTCTCTGCTCACTTCTATCATAGATTTCTTCATAGCGAGGAACTAGATTAAACTTAATCAACTACATAATAAAAAAGGATTCTCGAAAGAAAATCCTTTTTGGTTTAATCTAAGAAACTTATGCTTTGTTTACTTGAAATCTGAGATTTCTTCGCAGTTACATTAAGCTTTGTTCGCTGAACCGAATACGTCGATACGCTCTTCAACAGATGCTTGGATAGCTTTCACGCCGTCTGCCAAGAATTTACGTGGGTCAAAGAGTTTTTTCTTATCGTATTCTGCTTCGTTTGCTTCATAAGCCGCTGCAAACTTACGAGTTGCGTTTGCAAATGCGATTTGGCACTCAGTGTTTACGTTAACTTTAGCAACACCCAATTTGATTGCTTCTTGGATTTGTGCATCTGGAATACCTGAACCACCGTGCAATACGATTGGGAAACCTGGTACAGCTTCAGTCAATTTACGCAAGTGGTCAAGGTCAAGACCTTCCCAGTTTGCTGGGTATGGACCGTGGATGTTACCGATACCTGCTGCCAAGAAGTCAATACCAGTTGCAACCATTGCTACTGCGTCTTCAATTGGAGCCAATTCACCGCTACCTACGATACCATCTTCTTCACCACCGATAGTACCAACTTCAGCTTCAACTGAGATACCTTTAGCGTGCGCCAATTCTACAACTTCTTTTGCTTTTGCAAGGTTTTCTTCTACTGGAAGGTGTGAACCGTCAAACATGATAGAAGTGTATCCAACTTCGATACACTCAAGTGCATCTTCGTAGTGACCGTGGTCAAGGTGAATAGCAACTGGAACTGTAATGTTCATTGATTCAATCAAGTTTGCAATCAAGTTACGAGCTACTTTGTAACCACCCATGTACTTAGCTGCACCCATAGAAGTCTGGATAAGAACTGGAGCTTGCTTTGCTTCTGCTGCACGCAAGATAGCTTGAGTCCACTCAAGGTTGTTTGTGTTAAATCCACCAACTGCATAACCGTTGTCACGAGCTGCTTGGACAAATTTTTCTGCTGAAACTAATGGCATTTCGATAGCCTCCTAATATTTTTTGAGGTTGCACCTCATACTCTTCTATTCTACCATTTTTATTTTGAAAATGCTAGTTGAAACCGTCTAGTTTTGAGAAAACTTTCACATATCTTTTCATGAAAGCCATAATAATGCCTGTTTCGTATCATTCTTGTAATTTATGAACTAGCATATATCGTGCTCTGCACTTATCTAGATAAAGCAAAAGGACTAGCCTTAGCTAGTCCACTATGCGGAGAGTGGGACTTGAACCCACACGACCTAAAGCGGTCACAGGATCCTTAGTCCTGCGCGTCTGCCAATTCCGCCATCCCCGCTTAACACAAGAACTAGTATATCATTAGGGACTAGCCTTGTCAACACTTTTTTTGAATTTTATTTTTTATTTTTACCTTATTTTTACCTTTTTTGCCAAAACCTATTGATTTAGCTGATTCTTTTGCAATATTCTACTATATATAATGCTTAAAACCATCTAGACAATGATGCCATATGGGGGTGGTATTTCGTATTTTCTTCTATAAAATACTGACATCTTTTTCGTTTATTTATATAAAATATAAAAGAAGATTGAATAATACCAATCTTCTTCTATAACAGTTATACTTATTTTTCATTCTCCATAGCTGCTGAAACAAAGGCTGTATACAAACCTTCAGGGCGATTAGGACGAGATTGTAGTTCTGGATGGTATTGGCAGGCAACGAAGAATTTATTTTCTGGAATTTCAACAATTTCTACCAAACGGTTGTCTGGTGACACGCCTGAGAAAACAAAACCTGCTTTTTCAAATTGTTCACGGAAGTCATTGTTAAACTCATAACGATGACGATGGCGACGTTGTACAACTTCTTGATTATCATAAGCAGCTGCAGCCTTGGAGCCACGTTTGAGCTTGCTTGGATAAAGACCTAAACGGAGAGTTCCTCCTAAATCTTCCACTCCAATTTGATCACGCATGATGTCAATAATTGGATATTTTGTTTCTGGGTCTAATTCAAAGCTGTTAGCACCTTCTAAACCGAGAACGTGACGAGCAAATTCTACACAGGTCAGCTGCATTCCCAAGCAGACCCCTAGCATTGGCACGTCATTCTCACGAGCATAACGAATGGCTTGTATTTTCCCTTCTGTACCACGTTGTCCAAAGCCACCAGGAACGATAATTCCTTGTGCTTGTCCTAGACGTTCAGCTACGTTTTCTGCTGTCAAATCATTTGCATTGACCCAGTCCAATTCGATAGCAGCATCATTTGCATATCCTGAGTGTTTTAGAGCTTCAACTACAGAAATATAGGCATCTTGTAATTCTACATACTTACCAACTAAAGCGATTTTTACTTTTTTCTGGAGATTAAGAACCTTGTTTACCATTGCTGTCCACTCTGTCATATCTGCTGGAGGTACGTCGAGCTTCAAGTGATCGCAAACAATTTGATCCATGTTCTGCGCTTGCATATTTAATGGGATTTGGTAAAGATGTTCGACATCCAAGGACTCAACAACTGCTTCTGGAGCGACATCACAGAATTGTGCCAGTTTATTTTTAATTCCTTGTCCAGCAGGCTGCTCTGTCCGAATTACCAACATGTTTGGCTGAATACCTAGACCACGCAACTCTTTTACAGAATGTTGTGTTGGCTTAGTTTTCATTTCGCCTGCTGCTTTGAGATAAGGCAAGAGTGTTGTATGGACATACATAACATTGTCTGAACCGACATCTGCCTTCATCTGACGAAGCGCTTCAAGGAATGGCAAGCTTTCAATATCACCTACTGTACCACCTACTTCCGTGATGATGACATCTGCATCTGTAGTACGAGCTGCACGCTTGATTTTATCTTTCAAAGCATCTGTAATGTGTGGAATAACTTGAACTGTTGCCCCTAAGTATTCCCCTTTACGCTCTTTACGGAGGACTTCGCTATAAATTTTACCTGTTGTAACATTTGAATATTTGTTCAGGTTAATGTCGATGAAACGCTCATAATGCCCAAGGTCCAAGTCGGTTTCTGCGCCGTCGTCCGTCACAAAAACTTCACCGTGTTGATACGGACTCATTGTTCCCGGGTCAATGTTGATGTATGGATCAAATTTTTGGATTGTTACCTTGAGACCTCGGTTCTTCAATAAACGACCTAGGCTGGCTGCTACAATCCCTTTGCCGATAGAGGAAACAACGCCACCTGTTACAAAAATATACTTTGTCATGCAAACTCCTTTTCTACGATTCAGGCTAATAGGAAGCAATTTGTGGGGATACTTCCTGTTAACTTGAAGAAAAAACAAAAATAGCTCCCTATCGCTAGGGAGCTCCGACCTCAAAAGAGGTGCCCGATAATATCTTATCGTAATTTGGTAGTCTTGTCAAATTATTTTTAAGAATCTAGGGGGATATAATTCTTATTCGTCGACGACCTCTTCATCTGAATACTCGTCATCATCTTCACCTAAATCAACATCCTCTTCATCCAATTCGTCATCTGGGATAATTTCGTTGATTTCTGAATCATAGGACTCAACTTCATCTTTTTCGTCATCTGGATTTTCATCATCGTATTCTGATGATGCACTACCCGGATAGTTGTCCTCATCTTCTGGATCGTCATGTCCATAGTCAATCGCATCATCATCACCGTCCATAAAGGCATTGACGCGTTTCTTCTTGCGTTTTGGTGCATCTTCATCATCTTCTTCAAGAGTGATCACTTCTTCGTCGATCTCATCGATTGCGTACCATGAACGTAAGCCCCATTTGTTTTCGCCAAGCGGAATGAAGCTTCCATCCACATTCAAATCAGAATAGAAGGTTGGGAGGGCTGCGCGAATCTCGCTGTTTGATTTTTCAAGGTAGTTTTGAATTTCATTGACCAAGTCGTTGAAATACATTTCGTTGTCACGTCCACGTTCTTCCAAAATAGCACGGGCTACTTCAATCATGGAAAGTTCGCTTTTTTCTTGTCCTGCAAATACGTTAAGTTCCAAGGCTGTTCTCCTTTTTTGTCTTTCCTTTCTATTTTACGCTAAAAAAGGCAAATAGTCAAAGATAATCTTTATCGTTTTTCTGTAAAAAAATACCTGCAGAGCTCAGCGCTACAGGTATTTTGTTTACTATACTTGTTCTTCTAAACTTGGAAGGGAGATGATCCGTTTGACCCCATCCTTATCTACAAGTCGAACAACTTTGCTTGCTGCATCATATTCGAAAGCTTCAAAAGAAACTTTGTAACGGTCTGAGAGTGTGACCAGACTTTGTTCAAAGGTTTTGAAGTCCATGCCAAACTCTTCTGCTCTTCGTTTTAATTCTTCTGTAAACTCGTCAATTTCCTCGGTTTCTTCAGAAATAATTTCTTCATCACTTTCTTCCATCTCTGTTTCTTCTGTTGATTCAGATGGTGTATTTGGTGTAAATACTCCCCAGCCATCGTCTGAAACAGGGCGTTCTTGTGGATTAGTCATGTAGTATTTAACCGTTGCTAGGAAATCTTCTAAACTATACCCTTCAGGACTTCTTGCACTACCTTGGTCAAACCATTTAAAGGATACATAATGATAGTGATCTTGATGCGGAATTACCAGAGTCCCGTTGCGTACTTCGGTCGCATAGCCAGCATTGTAGGTCAGTGCTTCGAAAGGAACGACTTTCTTCGCTTCCACTCGGTTATAAATTTCCTCTGCTGTTTCTTTTGCAACTTGCGGCTGTTCTGGCGTTGTTGGCTCGCCTGCACTTGCTCCTGTTTCAGTTGGTGCAGGTGTTGACGGTGAACTAGAATTAGATTTCTCACGTTGAGCCACCATAGCCTCTGCTGGGATCAGCTCGCTTAAGTAATTCAAATCACTCTTGTTAATCCGACGGTAACCATCTGTAATCACACGTGGGATGCGATAGTTATCCGTACCTATTTTCACTTTGGGATCTAATAGGTCTGCTGGATCAAAAATATAGCCATCTTTCGTTGTATATTTTCCTGCTGCCTTAGCTTCTGCCAACTCTTCTGCTGAGTAAACAATTTGCCAATTTTTCAAACCTGCACGTTTCTCAATCGGTGTGACATTTTTCGCCAATTCTTCAGCATCTCGTTTATCAAGAAGAGTTTGTACAGCTTCCAATTCTTCTTTAGATAAATCTTTCTTGGAAATTGAACGTAGAGAACCTCCTGTCGCTCTTGGTAGACTGAACGCTTGACTAAAGACAAAACTTGCTGGATCTAGTACGTCTTCCGCCGAGAAGATATAGCCATCATTTGTTGCAAATTTCCCTTTTGCACGTGCATCCATGACTTCTTCTGCAGTGTGAATGATTTGCCAATTTTTCAAGCCTAAGCGGTTTGCTTTAGGTGTTGCATTTAGAATTGGAGGAACAAGATCCGTTGCTTCTCCATCACCATGTCCACTTGTAGTCCAAGCAGATGGACGAATTTCAGGATGTTGCATGATATAGCGGATCGTTGCAATTTGTTCCTTACTCAACCATGTGTAAGGTAGGACGTGGATGTGATCAATGTGTGGAATAATAAAGGATTGTCCAGTATCATAGGTTGCATTCGCTCCCTTCATCGGAATTTGATCCATACCGACCAACATGGCTGGTGTAAGATCTCCTTCTGCAAGCGGTGCAATATCAAAGATATACTGCTTATCTTTTTCTGCCAAGGTCAACTCAGCAAAAGAGATCTTCATCAAATCTAGTTCGTCACGACCATATGTATAAGTTTTTCCACCTACTTCCATTTCATAAACAACTTTTCCAGCCAATTTACGTTTAGCCGTTACTTGTTTGTATTCAAATGCAGGGCGATTTTCTTCTTGAATTGGTTTTACAGGTTTTGAATCATTCCCTTGACTTGGTGTTGTGGGTTTAGCATCGTTTCCTACTTGTTCAGATGTTTTCGGTAGCACTTGTTTGCCCGCCTTCTCATTAACCCATTCCTCTACTTGCTTGATTTCAAAATCTTCGAGTTCGCCAAAACCAACATAATGGAAATGATCTCCATGACTAGCTATCAGCCCTTGATCATCAACTGAGGTAATAGAGGATTTGCTAAAGATGTATCCATCACTTGTAAAATATGCCCTACCATCTAAACCTTTTCCGTAAGCAGGAATTTGACGTCCCATATAGGAAACCACTTTCCCTGTTGACTGCTTCGGTTGTGTTGGTAATACTGGTTGTGTAGGCGATACCGGTTGTGTTGTAACCGTGCCGATTGGTGTTACTGGACGATTTAGTTGTGTTGGTGTATGTTGGGAGTGACTTGCTTGTGCGCCAGAAGAAACACCTGCTCCATTTACACCAATCATTCGAGAAATCTTCTCTTCTAGAGGAGACATCTGGCTGTATGGAATAAAGTGGTAATGATCGCCGTGTGGAACGATGACACCTGCTGCGGTTTTCTTCGTAATCGTTCTTGGGTCAAATACCAATCCATCCGCTTCTACATGGCGTTGAGATAGGGGTGTTGCATCCAATTGAGCCAATAAACTAGCCAAATCCTGACCTTGCCCCGCACTAATTGTTGTCTGTTGAGCTCTATTATTTCTATCGCCATATTGACTACCACTAGCCGAGCTCACACTTCCTTTTTGATTCCAGTAATCTTGAGCAGCCTTCAATTCGGCAGCTGATAAATCTTTTTTAGGAATAAAGTGGAAATGGTCGCCGTGTGGAACGATAAAACCATCTCCCGTGTCTTCAATAACATCTGTCGGATTAAAGACATAGCCATCGTCTGTTCTGTAGCGGCCATCTTTACTATTTCCTGCCACCTGATTCTTACTGTCAGCAGAAGAGATTCCTTTTTGCCGCTCCACTTCTTCTTTGCTACGAACATTTTTATGTTTGCTAGGGTCTTTTAGATAGAGATAGTATTTCCCATCAACTTTTATGACGTAGCCATCCTGGACTTCATTGATGATGTGACTGTCTTGTAAGACATAGTTTGGGTCCTTCATGACCAACTCTTCACTAAAAATCGCATCAAAGGGGACTTTACCATTATAGTAGTGGAAATGGTCACCGTGTGATGTCACATAGCCTTGATCAGTAATTTTAACGACTATCTGCTCAGCGTCAATATTTTCCTTGGCAGAAACTTGATCAGGTGTTAATTGTTCAGCAACGGTAGTCTGTACACTTTGACTATCTTCAATATAGGACACACGATTTTTTTGCTCTTCCATCGCTTGGAAACGTCCAAGCTGATAGCTACAGAGACTCATCCCTAAAACAAGGGCGGCTACGGAGCCAACAACTGCTTTTTTCTTCATTTTTTCTCCTTTCGGTCGATAGAATTCGGCCTTTTATTTTAACTCTTGAGCTAATGTTTCTAAGACTTGCTCTAGATTGTCTAGATAGGTTAAATTATTTTCTGGATCTGCTTCAAGAGGATCCAACACTTTTAAATCTACACCTGTCGAACTCGCCAATGCCTTGGCAAGCTTATCCGAGGCACCTTTTTCTGTAAAAATTGTTTGCACATTGTAGGTGTCAACAAATTCTTTAATTTCCGCCAACTGTCTAGGACTTGGTTCTTCCTCAGACACCCCTGCTATCCCCAACTGCTTTAGACCGAATCGTTGGGCAGTATAGGAAAAGGCAGTGTGTTGAGTGACAAATGTTTTTGATGTGGCTTTTAAAAAGATTGGGCTATACTTGTCTGCCAACTTTTGCGCCTTTTCCTCTAAAGCTGCGGCATTTTGACGATAATAATCCGCATTCTTAGGATCACTTTCTGCTAAAAGTTCACCAATTGCAACAGCTTCCTGACCAACCAAAACTGGATCCAGCCATGTGTGGGGATCATATAAACTAGCTTCATCAATCCCTTGACCAGTTTCTATGTCCTCTAACCCTGGAACCTTTGTCAGCGGTAAATTTGTCGAAGCCTCCAAAACCTTGACAGATGAACCTTGCAAATTAGGTTCCAAACGTCCTGCCCAGGATTCCAAAATTCGCGAATGATAGATAAAAACATCTGCATCGTATATGGCCTTTATGTCCGCAGCCGATGGTTCATAAGAGTGTATGCCCTGTCTTGAGCCAATCATCCGAACATCATTCTTATCTCCCGACACTTCCTTAACCAGTGAATAAATCGGGTAAAATGAGGTCACAATCCGCATTCCTGACTGAACCTGACTAGCCTCTTTCTGAACCGAGCAAGCCATCAAGCACAAACCAGCTAGAACCGAAAGACAAGCTCCAAGTATTTTCTTTAGCATATTTCCTCCTTTTCACAAAAAACATTAACCAGTTAAGTTTATACCACAAAATAATTAACCAGTCAAGTGTTTTTTTAAAAATATATACTAATTTATCAAAAAACAAAAAGAAAACCCGACCAAGTCGAGTTTCCAAATAATTATTTTACAGTTGCAGTGCTTGTGATCACTTCTACAGCTTTCTTAACAGCGATGTCGTGTTTAAGCATTTCTGGTGAAAGCAAGCTACGTACTTGTGCGACTTCCATGTTGTAAGTTGCTGCCAAGTCTTCGATTTCTTTGTTGATTTCCTCTTCAGTTGCTTCGAAACCTTCTGCTTTCGCTACTGCTTCAACAACCAAGTTTGTCTTAGTACGTTTTTCAGCATCTGCTTCGTATTGCTTATGAAGGTCTTCACGAGTTGTACCAGTGATTTGGAAGTACATATCTGGTGAGATACCTTGTTGTTGCATACCACCCAAGAATTCATTGATGGCACGGTGAACTTCTTCGTGAATCATTTCTTCTGGCAATTCAACGATTTCAGCGTTTTCTACAGCTAATTCAAGAGCTGCTGATTCAACTGCATCATCAAAGGCAACTTCTTTTTCCGCTTCCAATTCTTTGCGGTATTTTGCTTTCAACTCATCAAGTGTTTCCACTTCTTCGTCGATGTCTTTTGCCAATTCGTCATCCAAAGCTGGAACTTCTTTTGCTTTTACTTCGTGGATTTTTGTTACGAAGAGGGCTGGTTTACCAGCAAGGTCAGCTGCTTGGTAGTCTTCTGGGAAAGTCACTTCAACGTTTACTTCTTCACCAGCTGTGTGACCAACCAATTGCGCTTCAAAACCTGGGATGAATTGACCTGAACCAAGTCCAAGTGAGAAGTTCTCACCTTTACCGCCGTCAAATTCAACACCGTTGATTGAACCTACAAAGTCGATAACAACTGTGTCGCCTTCAGCTGCTGGGCCTTCTTTGATAACCAATTCAGCCAAGTTGTTGCGTTCGCGTTCGATTTTTGCATCTACTTCTTCGTCAGATACTTCTTTAGTTGCTTCTACTGAAACTGCCAAGTTTTTGTAGTCACCCAATTTTACTTCAGGTTTTGTCACAACTTCAGCAGTGATTGTCCAGTCTTGACCTTTTTCCATAGACACAACGTCGATTTTTGGTTGTGCAACTACTTCAAGACCAGCTTCTGCAACAGCTGCTTCATAAGCTGCTGGCAAAAGAGCGTTTACTACATCTTGATAAAGTGCTTCTTCACCAAATTTTTGGTTGAAAACGGCACGTGGCAAGTGACCTTTACGGAAACCTGGAAGATTGATATCTTTCTTAACTTTGTTGAAAACGCGGTCCAATTCTGGTTTGATAGCATCTTGACCGATTGTGAAAGTCAAAACGCCGCGGTTTGTTTCTTTTGCTTCAAATGATACAGACATTCTGTCATTCTCCTTAAAATTTTATTGCATACTCTTCATTATAACACAATTGACAAGGATTTCAACGATTTTATAACGTACTTTTGGGAAATGGCAGAGCTGGGACTCATTGTTCTCATTTGGAATTTTTCGGCGTAGACTTTCTAAGTACAAACTTGGTTTTCAGAGTGGCAGATTGATTGGGCAAATCCCCATCAGTTTCCAACTTATCAATACTCCGACTATTCCTTGGTTCTATCGTCTATAAAAGTCATCATCCGTTCAAATGCTTTGGCAGACACCGGGTCATTTCGTAAATTCGCCACAAAACCATGTGGCTTTTCAAGCCCTTCTTCTGCTAAAGGATCGACCAATTCATTTTCAACTCCCGCTTGCTTCAAGGCCTTATTGAGCGACACCATATCTGTCCGATACTCGCTTCCCAGAAGGAAACTAGCTGGGTAGTCCTTGTTCACATGTGAAATCGGGTTATAGGCATTGATTTCTTCCTCACTTAGATAGATTGTTTCTGAAACATAATTTCCAACCAACATCTTCGTACCTAAGCTAAATTTAGCGTAATCTAAGGGAGCATCATCGATGACCAAAGCCTTGACCTGTTCTTTTGCAATACTTGGTTCAATGTTCAATAGCTGAGCGTAATCATTGTTGGCTAAGACACTACCATATTGTGCTACCATGATGGCACCTGCTGATGAACCCATCAAGACGACATTGTCCATGTTCAAATGGTATTCTTCAGCGTGTTCCTTCATGTAGGCAATGGCCTGATTCATCTGAATCACAGGCGTTGGAAAATGATAGTCTGGAACAAGGGCATAGTCAACATTGACCACATTATATCCTTTTGAAACGATATCGTCAATGAGGTAGGTCGCTTGGCTAGCAGCCAGTGGGTCACCCATATTTTTACTCCCTCCAAAGAAACCACCACCGTGGAAATAGAAGAGGGTTGGACGGTCAGCTTCAAAATTTTGGTCTGGATAGGTAATATCTAAAAAGCTGTTAGGATAGTCCTTGCTATAGGCAATCTCACTTTTCAAATACTGACCATTCTCTTTCAGACCATCAATGGGGGCATAAAGAGGACTGTAAGAGTTCGGTGAACTTTCCTTGTACATAAACGATTGAATGACACCGACCATCAACTGCGGATGATTGGTAACCGACACATAAGCAATGATACCGAGACTAGCTACAATCCCAAGGATCCATAAGATGATTTTTTTAAATTTTTTCAAGCTATTCTCCTAATCTAATAGTTCTAACCCGTAACTCTTTACCTCTCCGTTAACCGCATCATCCAGCCATTCTGCCACACTCTTGTCTTGAGACATAGGGGTAAAGAATGTTGAGAAGTTAATGGTGGTGTGCTGAGTAGCTGTGGTCTTTTCATCTTGACCATAGTTCCAGATAAAAATACCCACACCCTCAATCTGAGTTTGAAGCTCTTGTGCCATCTGTTTGAGCCTGATTTGAAAGTCATCACTGCTCGCTTTTGTTGCATCTGCTAGTTTCCCGTAGTCAATATATGCCTGATATTGCCGAAGAACTCCATCTCGATAGGAAATATCAAACAATATCTTAACACTATCCCCGCGTTTCTCATGGAGGGCTACTAAGCTATCTAAAACAATATTATCTGAATGCAGGCGGTCACTAATAGAAGTCGGTGTCTTCCAGACATTTTCTGCTATGCTTTTCCAATTATCATGTCTCAAAAAGGAACTGTCCACTGCAACGGTGACATTTTTCGCTGTCGGAAAATGAGAAATGACATCATCCGCTAGCAGCGAGGTCGCAAATCCGCCAGCTGAAAATCCAGTCACCAGAAGCGTATCGGGATTGCCTATGTGAGCCTTGGCTGCTGCTAAAATACTCATCAGATTGGAATAACCTTGGTGATGGACTACTTGCTCTTTCCCCTTGTCATCTATATATGAGAAGTTTTGGGTCCCTGCATGAAAATCTCCTGTCCCATAAGGAAGGACAATCATGGTCCAGTCCTTAAATGGATTGTCTTCCTGCGGACTTCCAATTCCCCAAGTTGCGACATAATCTTGATGGCCAGTTGTGGTCGCAAAATAGCGTGTGCCACCACTAGCAGTCTCTTCATTGATACTAACACCTCCACCGAAGAAATAGACCATCACCTTATCCTTCTCTTTACCGATACGAAGCAGGCCATGTGCCTGATTGCCCTGAGAATCTACAACCCCTTCGGGACTGAGGCGGTACCATTCGTTCACTTGTGGGGTCTGATCAACAAGCTCAGGAGCTGACCAGCCAAATGTCTTTTTGTAGGCAATAAAACCAAGCAAAGCTAAGGTAGCTATTACAGCTGCTACTATTTTCCAAACTTTTTTCATACTTTCTTTTTTCTGTCCTTTATGGTATATTTTTGGAAACAAGTGTTTCGTTTTTATCAGTATAGCAGATGAACAGTGGGAAAACCAGTCCCAGCTCTGCTATTTGCCCAAAAGGAAACAAAGGAAAGGAAGTGTTTCGCATGGAAAGAGTGAAGCGGAAAGAGTCGTTATTTGTGGAGAGTGTCGTGGAGGCTCTGTGGGAGTTGCTAGAAGACAAATCCTTTGAAAAGATTAGTGTGTCTGAGTTGGTGGAGCGAGCCGGTATCGGTCGAGTGACTTTTTATAGGAACTTTTCTAATAAGGAAGAGGTTCTCGAACGGTCCTTCAACTTGGAATTGCAAGCCTGGTTGACCGAGCGGCAGATTGACTTGTCGGATTGGTCAGATGCTCACCTCTTACTAGCTTTACGGCAATTTTTTGACTTTTGGTATGAGCAACAGGATAAGATTCGCTTATTGACAGCCAACCATTTGGACTACTTGCTCGAGGAGGTCTTGGATCGCTATTTCAAAGAAAGACTGGGGGACATGACCGATGATTTTCACCTGCAATTTATTGTGGGAGGATTTTTCCGAGTGCTGAAAACCTGGGTTGCTAGAGGCTGTAAGGAAAGCCCTGATGACATCATGCGGTTGATGGGAGAGCAATAGGGCAAGCTTATCAACATTCTTGACCAAACCAAGCAAGCAAAAAGACTTAGACAACTGTTTTTCAGTCACTCTAAGTCTTTTTGTGTATAGTGAGGATGGGCAAAAAGCCCAGGACCACTACTCAGAGTTCGTGTCAACATCTCAGCGCAGTGGTTGATTGGGTTTAACAG
>NZ_ASCA01000036.1 GCF_002760245.1 Streptococcus suis YS161
TACTGTTAAAGGTTGGAGACAAGATTTGCGAAGCAAATCTCAGCAATTCGTGTTTTACACTCCAAATCTGACCATTACGACTGTGGCGAACAAAGTTCGCTCTATTTCCAACCTCCAAAGGTTCCCCGAACCTTTGGAGCTATGCGGGGGTGGGAGTTTAAAAGGTCTGGGAGACCTTTTAAAGTGGGAGATATAAGCTGACGGCAGTCAGCTCACATAAATTGATGTCTGGGGATAGACTGTTTCAGCTCAACAACTTGAAATAAAGACTTGTTGACGAACTCTTCGATGAATGGTCGAGTTCTTTCCCACTCCCATTTAAGTCCTTTTCGCTTTTTCTTCAATGGCTTTTTCTAGGTCAACCAGGACATCAGACATATACATAGTTTTCAATTCTTTCTCCATAGCTGTCTGGACTTGGACGAGTTTGTCGTCCACAGCAGCATGGATATTCCCCCCTACGATACAGTCGGGATGGGGATTTTCATGAAAATTAAACAAGCCTTTCTTATCGATATTGTCAACCGTAACAAAGATGTCATAAAGGCTAATGTCATCAAGTGGCTTTGCTAAACGAAAACCGCCGCTACCCTGCTTAGCGTCTACAATTCCCGCATCCTTCAAACCAGATAGAACCGAGCGAATGATAACAGGATTGGCTTGAATGCTGTTCGCCAAAACCTTGCTGGTAACACGCTGCTGATCTTGAAAGAGATGGATAAAAGCCAAGGCATGAATGGCAATGGTAAATTTATTTGAGATCTGCATAGAACTCTTCTACTCACTGACAAGGCTGATACGTGCTTTGAGATGATTACCTGATGCAATCTCGTCAATCATACCAATAGCATAATCTGCATAGGAAATAACGCTTTCTCCCTTGCTGTTCAAGACCAACTCTTCACCGCCAAGAATATAGCGACCTGTCCGTTCGCCGTCTGCTTGGAAATCACCTGCCGGACTTACATAGGTCCAGTTGACATCATCTACTTGACGAAGGGCCTCAAGTGCTTCCTTGTGAGCATTTAACACAGGCAATACTTCCGCTGGAAACTCTGTCACATCTGCCACAGTCAAGGTATGTTCTGGATTAACATAGAGGCTTGCTGCTCCACCAACCACAAGCAAGCGTGTTTGTGAATCTTTTAGGATAGCCGCCAAATGTTTGGCT
This sequence comes from Streptococcus suis YS161, assembly GCF_002760245.1. Taxonomy (GTDB): domain Bacteria; phylum Bacillota; class Bacilli; order Lactobacillales; family Streptococcaceae; genus Streptococcus; species Streptococcus suis_I. The sequence goes on from NZ_ASCA01000036.1 coordinate 1,172, forward strand.
GCATCAGGAACCATATGCACAGTGTCTGCTGTCCAGGCACCTACTGCATCCACTACCGCATCAAAACCAATCACATCATCGGCTGTCAGGTCAAAAACATCCTTTTGAAGAACCTGCTGTGCGACTGTCTTATTTTCACTACGAACGATAGCCGTTACTTCAAAACCACGTGCTGCCGCTTCTTTTACAATCAAGCTACCTGCTTTACCGTTCGCTGCTATTACTGCTATTTTCATTTTCTTTTCCTCCGAAATGTTTTTGTTGTAAATTTCTTTATTACAACTTTACGTAGACTAGTATATCCTAACTCCCAAAAGTTGTCAAGGGTTTTGTTACAACTTTTTCCGAAAATTGTTGGTAGGTTCATTTATCGTAGAATATCACTAAGGGCTACACGGAGCTTTTCGCTATTTCGCCCATGCAAGATCACTTCATGACCTTCACTAGCCAGTTTCATAGCTAGGTGTTTGCCGATTCCATCTGTCGATCCTGTGATTAAAATAGTTTTAGGCATTGGTTTCCTCCAAAAAGGCTAGTAAGGCTTCCGAAAAATCCTCTGCATTTTGGAAGATTGAGCCGTGTCCTGCATTTGGATAGATAATCAGTTGGCTATTTTTGATCTTCTCATGCATGGTATAAGAATTTTCTGTTGGAACCTGCATATCCTTATCACCGTTGACTATCAGAGTTGGTTGGGTGATAAAGGTCATGTCATCTTGCGGCTCTCTTCCCCAGCGTTTGATAGCTTTCAGCTGGGTCAAAAATCCTGGAACATTCATGTCCTTGTCTGCATGAGCAGCACTTCTTTGCCCCATACGCCCCAAGACTTTTTCTGTCTCCAAGCGACCTGCTTCATCATGATTGTAGAAAATGTAGCGTTTTGGATCCACACGCTCTAAACCAGCCTTCAGCATGTAGCGGAAGGTTTTTCCAGTTACCTTATCAACTTCAAAACCACCACGAGGACCTGTACCTGCTAAAATCAAGCGGTTGACCAATTGACTATCCAGACGAACGATTTCTTGAGCAATGAAACCGCCCATAGATAGACCCAGCAAATTGATTTTCTCATGACCCAAAGCCTTGATAATGGAAACAGCCTGCTCAGCCATTCCTGGAATAGTTGGAGCCACCTTGCCTTGACTAGCTCCTACGCCAGGAAGGTCTAGGACAATCACATGGTGCTGTTCAGCCAGCAAATCCAGCAATTTTGGATCCCAGTTGTCCAAGGTGGCCGCTAGGTGAACCAGCATGACCAAAGGAAGGTCAGACTTGCCCTTGCTGAGCTCACGATAGGCGATTTTATTGTTTGAAACGGTGATGTATTGGTTTTTGGTTGTTATATATGACATGATTTTTCCTTGTATATTTTATTGTGTTAGTTGAAACTGAGGACGGTTTTTCCGCGTGAACGACCGTTGGCAACCTTATCAAGTGCTGCGTTGACTTCTTCAAATGGATAAACTGTATCGATAGACGGTTTGATTTCGAGCTTGCTGAAAATGTCTGCTACTTCTTGCAGCTGGCGACCATTGCTCTCTACGAAAATGAAATGGTAGTGAACACCGTATTTTTTAGCCATTTTGTCAAATGAACGACCAGCTAGACCAAACAAGATTTGCTTCCATTTTGGCAAATTCATACGTTTGGCAAATTCACCATTTGGCATGGCACAAAGGGAAACCAGCTGTCCACCTTTTTTCATGATTGACATTTGTTTCTCTATTTCTGCACCGCCAAGTGTGTCCAAGACATAGTCAACATTGCTAAGTGTTTTGGTGTAATCTTCTGTCTTGTAATCGATAAACCGGTCTGCACCGAGTTTCAAGACACGGTCACCACTTGCACCGTCACCATTTGTGATAACGGTCAAGCCCTTGGCTTTGGCAATCGGAATAGCCATACCGCCGACACCACCAGTTCCGCCTGAAATGAAGATGTTCTTGCCAGCTTGCGCACCCATGAGGTCGAGGGCCTGCATGATGGTCAAAGCTGTCAAAGGAACAGCAGCCGCTTCTTCATCTGTCAAGTAGGCAGGAACCTTAGCAAGAGCCTGAGCGTCAACCGCTACATACTCAGCAAAAGCACCGATACTATCAAGCGGAAGACGACCAAAGACACGATCACCTGCTGCAAATGTCGTCACGCTTGAGCCTACTTCTTCGACCAAGCCAACCACTTCATTGCCAGCCGTTTGCGGCAATTTGTAAGGGACAATCAATTTCACATCTCCGCGCGAGATCATGTTGTCCAATGGATTAACACCTGCTGCGGTCACTTTGACAAGGACTTGGTTGGCTTGAATAGTTGGTTTAGCAATTTCTGTAAGGTTAAGGGTGATGTTGTTTTTGTTATAAGATGTGTGTTGTGCTACTTTCATGTTCTTCTCTTTTCTATTCTTTGATTTGTTCCTGTATCACTTACAGGTCTATGTTTGAGTTTATAAAATCTGACCGAGGTCAGATTCGGGTTACTTGTGCGGATTGATAGAGATTATCAATCACATTATCTAAGGATTGACGACTAAGTTGATTTTCCAGTTCTTGTTCAACGCTGGAAAAGATGGGAACCATTGCGCCTTCTATATGCTGCCCAACTGGACAAGAAAGATTGGCATTCTGGTGTATCTGAAATAGGCGAATATGCTCCACTTCTTGCGTCGCAAGGTAGATTTCCAATAAGCTAATATCCTTAGGGGACTTGCTCAATTGGTAGCCTGATCGCCCTTGGTGCGAAGTGATTAAGCCTGCATTTTTCAAGAGTGCAATCACCTTACGGATGTAGCTGGCATTGGTGCCAACGCTCTCAGCTAAGGCTTGCGAGCTAAGTATTTCCTTGCTCTCACTGATCATGGTCAGTATATGAAGGGCTACTGAAAACTTTGTATCCATTCGCGCTCCTTTCTGTTCTTGTATCGATTACAAGAACAAGTTTACCATAAGCTAGACTTCTTGGCAAGGATTTGGCTCAAAAGATAAAGAGGCTGGGCAAAAAGCCCAGGACCACTACTCAGAGTTCGTGTCAACATCTCAGCGCAGTGGTTGATTGGGTTTAACAGTCCAGTGGACTGTTAAAGGTTGGAGATAGGATTTGCGAAGCAAATCTCAGCAATTCGTGTTTTGCACTCCAAATCTGACCATTACGACTGTTGCGAACAAAGTTCGCTCTATTTCCAACCTCAAACTGTCTCCCAGACAGTTTGAGCTGTGCGGGGGTGGGAGTGAAACAGTCTGGGGATAGACTGTTTCAGCTCAACAACTGGAAATAAGGACTTGTTGACGAACTCTTTTTATCTTGGTCGAGTTCTTTCCCACTCCCCCTGATACTCAATGAAAATCAAAAGTAGCCTAGGAAACGAAGGCGAAGATTGAACAGGAGTTCTTCAAGGCAAGTTGACTACGGATCATTTTGATTTTAGAAGAGTATGAGTTTCAACTATTTTTCTGTCACTACTTACCTAAGAGTCTCACTATATTTCATCTGGCTCTTGTCCGTCATGGGGCAACCATTTGCAGTCGCTCAATTCCATATTGGTAAAGCGAGCTGTAAAACTGGAGTTTTCTGGTGAACAGGCATATAGCCCAAAAGCTATTTTCCCCGCCCCTTGATGAAAATGGCAAACCCTCATTTGTTTAAAATGGATACCGTCTTCGGAATTTTCAAAACAGTAATCAGCTCCCCTGCGACTGAGCCTAAACCACATGGATTTGACTTGTGAACTGATTTCAGTAGTTGCCCAGTCAGAAAATCCGTGATTGGTCACCACACTTCCCAAGTGTTGGAAGTCCTCATTTTCATACTCTATCGAACACTTGAGCCAATTCTCCGAATCCTGATAAAGGACAATTCCACACTGGTCAAATCGAGTATGACTACCCGCAAAATCCGTCTTCACAGTAAAGGAAAAATAGTCCTCCTCCGTTTCCATCTGTAAGACAGGAGCATTGTCATTCACAAAATGGTAATAGGTCTTCTGCCACAAATCCGTCTTGGGTTCTGTAGTAATAGTAATTTCTTCATCTGAAATAGTGAATTGTCTCGGTGGACGGGTCCACACTAAATCCTTGACTGTAAATTCTTTCATTATGAACCTTTCCGTATCTTATCTTCCTGATAGGCTGCACGGGCTCCGCCGATTAGTTTTGGTCGGCTGGCGAGAGCGGTGACATGGGCCTGACCAATCTCACGCAAACTTGGTCTGAGTGGCACTTGGACGTGCTTGATGTGCATGCCGATAGCTGTGTCGCCAATATCTACACCAGCCTGAGCGGTGATAAACTCGACTTCCACCGGGTCCTTCATATACTTGAAGGCCGCCAACTGACCTGAGCCACCTGCATGAAGGGTGGGCAAGACATTGACTATTTCCAAATCCTTTTGAACTGCCAATTCTCGCTCTACCACTAGGGCACGATTGAGGTGTTCGCAGCCTTGGACAGCTAGATAGATACCTTTTGGCTCCAGGATTTCCAAGATGGTTTCAACAACCACCTCACCGACTTCCAGACTGGAATTTTTCCCGATATGCCCACCAATGACTTCACTAGAGGACAATCCAAGGACAAAAATCTGTCCCTTTTGAAGATTACTGAGTTCTAGGACTTCTTGCACAACTTGCTGGGTTTGAACTTTAATTTTATCGAGTAACATAGTCAATAGCTCCACTTTTCTCTACTAATTTGACCAAGGCAAATCCCAAGCCCATCCCAACAAAATTCTGCATGCTATTGCTTAGAACGCTTTCAATGGCTTTGAGGTCATTAAAATAAAGTCGAGAAGCTAGATAATAACCTCCAACCATAGAGAGCGTCGCCAAGACTAAACCGAGAATCCGTTTCTTGCCTGTCCAACCCGCAAAGTAACCTTGAGCCCCGTGGAAGACTAGACTAAAGAATGCCCACTGGGGATAGCCCAGCAAGAAGTCAATCAATAGCCCTGCCAAACCGCCGACAATCGCTCCCTCTTTCTTGCCCAAGTAAAAAGCCGTAAAGAAGACACCCACATCCAACAAAGTAACAAATCCCGTCGGTGTTGGCACATGAATAAAGGCCAAAACCAAACTCAAGGCTGTTAAGATAGCTAATAATACTAATTCCTGTGTTTTCTTATTTCTCATATTGAATCACCCCATAATCATCTGATTTTTCAATCGCTGCATGGACAAAGTCCTTGGACAGTCTGACCGCCTCCAAAGGCTCTTTACCCAGCAAGAGCTGACTGGCAATGCTGGACGCAAAGGTACAGCCCGCCCCCACATTGTTTTCTGTAAGCAGAGGCGACTGGAGCACCACCACTTCCTGACCGTCGTAGAAAACATCGACCGCCTCTGAGCCACCCAGGCGATTGCCACCCTTGATAACCACTGATTTAGCTCCCAAGTCATACAAGGCCACTGCCGCCTGCTTCATCTCCTCCACCGTTTTGATGTCTTTTTGGAGCAATAGCTGAGCTTCTGCCAGATTTGGCGTAATGATGCTGATATAAGGAAGGAACTTCAAGAGTTCATCTCGCAGCTGGCTGACCTCGGTATCATGCGTTTCCTTGCAGACCAAGACTGGATCCAAGACCACAGGAATCTCCTGGTGAGCCTTGACAAACGCCAAAGCCTGCTCTGCTATTTCCACCGTGGGAAGCAAGCCAATCTTAATCGCAGAAAAGGGGACATCCTTCAAACTAGCCAGCTGCTGGGCAAACACCGACGCATCTGTCGGAATGACCTCAAAACCTTTTTCCGTCATAGCTGTCAAGCAGGTCACCGCCACAAACCCATGCAGCTTGTGGACAGCGTAGGTCGTCAGATCCGCATGGAGACCGCCACCGCTGAAAATATCGTTGCCCGAAAGCGCCAAAATATACTTAGTCTTCATAAATAATCTCCTTTAGATAGAGGCCGTTGCCTGCCGCAGTTGGACCTGCCAAACCACGATCCTTTTCTGCTAAAATCCGCTTGATCTGTCCCACAGGCATGCGACCATTGCCAATTTTCAAGAGGGTCCCGACCATATTCCGCACCTGCTTGTACAAAAAACCATTGCCTGAAAAGGTAAAAATCAAGAACTGCCGCCGCTGGTCGTATTCCATGCTTGCCGCCGTAATGGTCCGTACCTTGTCCTCCACCGAGGTCCCTGAAGCCGTAAAACCTGTAAAGTCGTGAGTCCCCACCAAGTCTTGAATGGCTTCTTCTATCAAGCTCAAGTCCAAATCATAGGGATAAAAGGTAGCATAGTGGCGCATCATGGGATTCTTGGGGCGCCCAATATCCACCAGAAATTCATAGGTCTTGCTGTGCTTGGCATAGCGGCAATGAAAATCATCTGCTACCTGCTCCACACTGACCACATCAATATCCTCAGGGGTTTGGGTATCCAGGGCAAAGCGGAGCTTCTCAGCATCTCGACTGCCAGCCAAGTCAAAGTGAATCACCTGACCATAGGCGTGCACTCCTGCGTCTGTCCGACCTGCACCATGCACTGTCACTGGCTGGCCACTGTTTAGTCTTACTAGTGTTTTTTCGATTTCTTCCTGAACTGTACGGGCATGGGGCTGGCGTTGGAAACCAGAAAAGTCATGTCCGTCGTAGGAAATAATTGCCTTATATCGTGTCATGTTCTGATTGTAGCACAAGCAAACTTAGAAAAACAAGCCTATAAAACAACAACTGTACTAGCACAGACAGACCCCTTCTAAGTTTGACAGCTTTCATAAAAAGGATTATAATGAAGAAAAGTAAATTAGAATTATTCTTGAAAAGAACAGGAGGCACGAATGGAACTACACTCTCACCTTAACGCAGAAAACCAAACTGCCTTTGAGCATGTTATTCAACACTTAAAGGAAAAAGGGGTTCGCATTACAGAAACACGTAAGGCTGTTGTAGCCTATATCATTGATAGCGACGATCATCCAAGTGCTGAAATGATATACAAAGACCTCCTGCCCAACTATCCTAACATGAGTTTGGCAACTGTCTATAACAACCTCAAAGTGCTCTTAGAAGAAGGATTTGTCACTGAACTCAAGCGTACCAATGACACGACAACCTATTATGATTTCATGGGCCACGAACATCTCAATGTCATCTGTGAAAAATGCGGGAAAATAACGGACTTCATGGACGTCGAAATCCCTAGCCTCAAATGCGAAGCCCATGAACAAACAGGCTATAAGATTACCAAGGAAGTCTTGTCTGTGTATGGTATCTGCCCCGACTGTCAACTCAATAGCTAGAAAGCAGCCACTGGTTGCTTTTTTTCTTTTCTCTTTGAATTGTCTGACAAATCTTATTTATAATTATTCTAAAAAACTCTTGATTTTCTATTTAGAACTGTTATAATTAACTTATCGAAACGATAATGATTATAAATAAGGAACTAACTATGACTCTTGTAAACAACCTAAAAAACCATCTTCACATCGTAACAACCAGCCTCTGTCTGTTGTTGATCCTCATCGGGATTTTCTTACTTCAAACTAATCAGGGAGCCACACCCATCCTCTTCATTCTAGCCTTTGTCATCGGTGGCTACCAGTCTGCCAAGGAAGGTCTGACTGAGCTGATTTTCGACAAGCACCTGTCTGTCGACCTGCTCATGATTTTGGCTGCTATCGGTTCGGGTCTCATCGGCTACTGGATGGAAGGAGCCCTGCTCATCTTCATCTTCTCCCTTTCTTCTACTCTGGAAGAATTGGCCATGGAGAAAAGCAAGAATGCCATCGCAGCTCTGATGAACATGACGCCTCCAACGGCTCGTAAAATTGAGGAAAGCGGTGATATAACTGTTTTGGATACGACCGACATTCGCATCGGCGACCTCCTGCAAGTTCGCAAGGGCGACACGGTCCCACTGGATGCAACCCTCATCAGCCCACAATCTATCTTTGACGAATCCATGATTACTGGCGAGCCGCTTCCTGCGGAAAAAGCAGCTGGTGCAGCTGTTATCGGCGGTACTATCAACCAAGGACCAACTGTGACCGTACAAGTTACAGCTGAAAAAGGCGACGCCCTCTTTGATAAAATCGTCCAAATGGTTGAAAATGCCCAAGAATCCAAGTCAAAAACAGCGACTTTCATCGAAAACATGGAAGATACCTATGTCAAGGTTGTTTTGGTGGTGGTGCCGCTCTTTATCCTCTTTGCTCATTTTGCTCTGGGTTGGGACTGGTTGACTGCCTTCTACCGTGGCATGATTCTCTTGACCATTGCTTCTCCTTGTGCACTTGTAGCCTCTTCTTCACCAGCGACACTTTCTGCAATCAGCCGTGCGGCACGCAAGGGCATGATTATCAAGGGAGGCGATATTGCGGACAAGATCGCCAATTTAGAGGCTATCGTCTTTGATAAGACCGGTACCCTAACCATTGGTAAACCGGAAGTTGTAGGAGCGACCTATCTTGGCGATGAAAAACTTATCAAGCAGGTTGTTCAGGCAGTTGAAAAACAATCGAGTCACCCAATCGCTCAAGCTCTCATGACCTATACGGCTGACAGCTCTGCTATTACCCTCCAAAGCCTAGAAGACGTGACCGGAAAAGGCTTGGTGGCGGGCTATGAGGGCGACAGCTGGAAAATCGGTAAGGCGGGCTTTGTGGTGGATAGTTTGGTGAGTCCCTTGTCTGCTGACTTGCTGGCACAGATCGATGAGGCGGAAAGCACTGGGAAAACCCTGGTCTATGTCAGTCAAAACGATCTGCTGGTGGCGATCTTTATGGTGGAAGACAGTTTGAAGCCAGAGAGCAAGCAGCTGATTGCCCAGTTGAAAGAAATGGGCGTGACGCCAATTCTCCTGACGGGTGACCAAGAAAAGACTGCTCGTTATGTGGCCAGTCAGGTCGGTATTGACCGTGTGATTGCCAACTGTCTGCCGACGGATAAGGCTGCTGTTATCCAAGAACTGCAAACCGAGTTTGCGTCTGTCGGTATGGTGGGCGACGGTATCAACGATGCTCCCGCCCTTGCCCAAGCTAATGTCAGCTATGCTATGGGAAGCGGAACGGATATCGCTATGGAGTCTGCCGACATCGTGCTCATGGAAGACCTGACACGGATTCCTTACTCCATTCGCCTGTCTAAGAAAATGCGGGGTATCATCAAGCAGAACATCATCTTTGCCCTGTCTGTCATTGCCCTTCTTATCATCTCTAACCTCTTCCAGTCTATCAACCTACCGCTCGGTGTGGTGGGCCACGAAGGATCAACGATTTTGGTGATTTTGAATGGGTTGAGACTCTTGTATTTTAAATAGCTTCAAACCGCCAGTTGCTTGGCGGTTTTCTTGTTATTCTTAAAAAAACGCTTGCATTTCGAAAATTATTGTTTTATAATAATTTCGAAGATAATATTATCATAAAACAATAATAATTGGAGGTTTGCTATGAAAACGAATCTACTCAAAACAGCAGGTCTGTTAGCTGGCTGTGTTCGCTTTTTCTTCTATTTTTTGATTGCTCTCTATGCCTTCTCTACATTGGCAGGTTTTAGCGGGGATTCTTTTGTAACACGTTCTTGGGAATACACTTTTAACAAACCCATTGACCAGATTGGTGTCTGGCTCATCCTTTTAACAAGTGGATTAATCTTAATTGTCTTAGCGGCTCTCAGTCACATTGCCCACTTGCTTCAAAAGTTATGTAAATTGCTTTTGGAAGAAGATTATTTCGCTTCAGCTAGTCTGGAACTGTATCAAAAACTCTTCATCAGCTTGCTGGTCCTGACTGCTGGTCAATTTTGCCTAACCACTTTGTTTTTCCTGACACATGCTACTAATCCAAACACCTTCCTCAATCTTCGCTGGTCAGACTTTATCCTCAATGCCCTCTTCCTCTTCGCAACTTATTTTGTCTGGACCTTAGTACAAAAGGGGCAACAACTTGAAACCGAGAACAGCGAGTTTATCTGATATGGAAATGATTCGCGTAAACCTAGACAAGGTCCTCAAAGATCGACAAATGACTTCCAAGGACTTGGCGGAGCAAGTCGGCATTACCGAAGCCAACCTGTCCATTCTCAAGACAGGCAAGGCAAAAGGCATTCGTTTTAATACCTTGATGAGCATCTGCCGCATCCTAGACTGCCAACCAGGAGATATTTTGGAATATGTGAGGGAGGGGGAATAGCATGAACAAAAAGATATTTTTCAACATCGTCATACAGTTGCTAACGTTTATTCGTTATGGATTGATTGCCTTAACGGGACTGATAATGTTGGCACTTCTTATTCTACTTATAGGCGGGAAACCTATTCAAAATAGTCTACGATTAGATGTCCCCTTGCCTATCATTGTTATTATTCTAATCATAAGTATCCTATTAGTAGCCTGCTTTATCTACATGGCCACCATACTCAAAAAATTGCTCATCAACTTTCAAACAGGAACTATTTTCTCAACTGAAAATGTAGTCTATACAAAGATAATTTTAGGAACCTTAATCGTATGGACGAGCATACAATTTGCAAGTGCTTTTTTCCTATCTTACCTAGATTTAAAGAATGTAAGTGATTTATATGATTTTTCACTTAGTGACTACTTCATAAATGGTGTGCTGATTATTATTGCACTACTAGCAAAGATGGTGTTGGAAAAAGGTGTGCTTTTACAAGCTGAAAATGATGAAATTATATAAAGGAGCCCATGATGAAAAAGTATATTTCCCTCATTGCACTCTGCATGATGATACCTTGCTTAAGTGCTTGTCACTCTGTCACTTCAGAAGTTAATAAAGAAATACAAAATGAGCTAACAGCAGCGTCCATTGAAACAGAAAAAGCTCTAAAAACAGATGAACGTCTGGCTAAGATTGATAACTTTCAGCAAATTGTTGAAATCACGACATCCAAAGGAGAATTCTCTCTTGAATCTCCTTTCTCTGGCAAAATCTATTTAATGGCAACAAAAGAAAATCTCGAGAAACTCTCAAAAGAAGAGTTTACTCTGAATGAAAAGAGCTTCTCAACTATCGATGCTGGTAGTAGCAGCGATTTTAATATCCGCTACAAACATCAAACTTACTTCACTATTCAAAGCTTGTCCGTGCAAGATCTGGAGGATTTCGAATACACCAAATCCTCTTCCACTTCTGCTATTCTTGTCTTCTATCCAGACTAGCAAAAATTCCTCGATTCAAAAGAACCGAGGAATTTTTTTAATACGTCGCCAAGCGTTTTTCCAACCTGAGCTGACCGAAGGCGTAGAGAGTGCAGATGGCCCAATATATCAAGGCCACACAGATATAAACTGTCATGTAGTCCGACTTGGCTCCTCCGACTATTTTTGCCTTATTGAAAATCTCTGGTACAGTAATCATAGCGGTCAAGGACGTACTTTTCACCATATCTAAAAGAACATTGCTCAGCGGTGGAAGGGCAATCCGAAAGGCTTGGGGAATGATGATTTTTCTGTAAATCACATTGGTCCGCAAGCCCAGGGAACGCGCTGCCTCCCATTGTCCCTTATCAATGGCCGAAAGAGATGCACGAATAATTTCAGAAATGTAGGCACTGGACATGGAGGTAAAGGCGATGATAGAGGCTGTTATGGCATCTAACTGCAAACCCATAAAAGGCAGACCAAAATAGATGAAAAATAGAAGGACCATGAGGGGAATGCCACGCATGAGAGAAATATGGGCCATAGCCAACCAACGCAAGGGTCCAAACTTAGACATCCGCATGAGGGCTACAAAAAATCCACAGAAAGTCCCCAAGGCAAAACCAATTAGGGATAGGGACAGAGTGTAGGGAAGTCCCTCCAAAATCTGTGGAATGGCCTCTCTTGCTATATCTGCATTAAAAACTGCCTGCCAGTTAATATCCATATCTTCTCCTCTTTCCTAAAAACCAGATAGACCTTGCCAGTCTGGGACTGACAAAGTCTATACAAGATGCATTTAATTTGTTACGAGGTCTTATTCAACTTCGATAACTGGCAATTGGTCTGCATTTTCAACAGGGACTGTCAAGTCTTGTCCTGCGTAGTATTTTTCAGAAATTGCCTTCAAAGTTCCGTCAGCTTTCATTGCTTCAAGAGCTTCGTCAATTTTTTCTTTCAAGCTTGTGTCAGCCTTGCTCATGACAATACCTTGTTCAGTTGGATTGTATTTTGCATCACCCATTTTTACCTTGATATCTGGGAAGTTAGCATTTGCCCATTTGATGGCCATGACTTGTGTGTAGTAGTCGTTTGGAATGAAGTCTGTACGACCTGTTGATACGTCACGCAAATAGACATCGTTGGTTACGTTGTCATAGATAACTGGCTCTGCTCCTTGTTTTTCAGCAATTTTCATGTACTGAGTACCTGCACCACCACCAGCTTTTTTACCAGTCCAGTCGCTCAAGTCAGCTGCTTCGATTCCTGATGAACCGTCTTCACGGACGATATAACCACCCACTGAGTATTTGTAAGGGATAGAGAAGTTGTACTTTTCCTTACGTGCTTCTGTCATGTCAAAGTTGTTAACAGAAATATCGACCTTACCACTATCAACAGCTGTAAAGGCTTCTGCCACACCGATTTCTTGGTATTCAATTTCCAGTTTCAAACGCTTACCAATTTCATTGATCATGTCAATTTCATAACCGACCAATTCTTTGGCATCGTTGTAGTAAGAAGTTGGGAAGAGGGTTCCTGGTGTTGCAACCTTCAAGACACCTGCTTCTTGTACTTTTTCCCATTGAGTCTGTTCAGCAGAAGAACTGCTAGTATTCGAACTTGAGCTAGAACATGCTGCCAAGGTCAAAGTAGAAACCAAGAGAGCTGAGGCCAAAACTTTTTTCAACATAAAACAATCTCCTTTGGAAGCTATAACTTCCTTTTTAATTTTTCGGTGTTAACCCACCAACTTTTACAGGTTAACATTTTGAAAACGTTTTGGCAAATAATTGAACTGAAAAAATGAATTCCCTTACAAGTTGAGCAAACCAGCTGCCTCCATTTGGTCTGCCAACTGCAAAAGTAAATCCTCTCGTCCCTTGGCTGCTGTGAATTGAACGCCGATTGGCAGGCCTTGTGGGGTCTTATAAGTTGGCAAGCTGATAGCCGGTTGGCCGGTGATGTTTGCCTGCTGGGTAAAGGGTGTCCAGGCTAGACTATCTGCAAACATCTCCCAAATCAAGCTCTGCTGCTCTGCCATTGCCAACTCCTGCATGTGCAACAAGCGGTCCAGCATCTCTTGCGAGTGAGTGAACTGGTTTAGCTTGGGCGCTACATCTGCGACGGTCGGTGTCAGAAGGAGATCGTAGTGCTGGTGGAAGTCCGCCATGATGGCACTGTAGCGGTCCCAATCCTGTAAGACCTTAGAATAGAGTTTAGCTGGGATGGTCTGCCCGCTCTGGTAAATGGCCCAGGTCATGATCTCTATGTCATCAGGGGTCATGGGACGACCCAGCCCCGCTTCAATCTCGTCAAACATCTGAGCTGTTTCAACACTGTTCATCAGGTAATAGGCCTGCATGACTTCAAGGCCGTCTAAAATAGGACTTGCTAGCTCGGTAATCTGGTGCCCCAGTGCTTCTAACTGAGGCAGAAGGGACAAGACAGCTTGCTTGGCATCAGCGGAAACCGAACTGCCAATCGGCGATGCCAGACTGTAGGCAATTTTCAGAGGTTGATCTTGCGGTGCAAGGAGACTCTGCTCAGACAGGAGAGCCAGAGGAAAGGGAGCTTCCACCTGATAGGTCTGCAAGTGATAGAGGAGGCGTTTTGTATCGCGAACTGACTTAGTCAAGGCAAAGTTACTGGAAGCTCCCTGCCAGCCACGATAGGAATGTGGTCCGACCGGAATACGGCCCCGACTAGGCTTGAGCCCAATCAAACCATTGAAGGAGGCGGGAATACGGATAGAACCGCCACCATCTGAAGCTGCTGCTAAAGGTACCATACCAGAAGCAACTGCCGCTGCTGCACCACCACTGGACCCACCTGCATTTCGGCTCAAATCTAGCGGCAACTTGACTGGCCCATGTAGGCTGGAGTCAGATATGTTCTTAAAACCAAACTCTGGCGTATTGGTCCGGCCCAAGATGATGAAACCCATATCCTTGAAAGCCTGTACCAATTTATCAGTATGCCTCGCTCGGTAATTCTGGAATAGACGAGAGCCCGCTGTTGACAAGTGCCCTTCTTCATTTTGCCCCAAATCTTTCAACAAAAGAGGAACACCACCAAAGGGCTTATCTTGAAAGTCCCCTGTTTCTGCTTCTTGCAGGGCTTGCTCATATTGCTTGCTGACGACAGCATTGAGAGCAGGATTTTCCTCTTCTATTCGTTCAATAGCTTCCGCTACCAATTCTTTAGCAGAAACCTGACCTGTTCGAACAGCCAAGGCCATTTCCGTCGCATCTTTCCACATAGGCTTCTCCTTGTATTTTTTATTAGCTTATCATGAAAGTAAAAAATCAGCAAGCCGAGCTTACTGATTTTGAATATCTGTTCAAAACAAATTACAATTCATCAAAGGCATCTTTTACCTTGTCAAAAAATCCTTTTTTATGGGGCTTGACATCAATATTTCCAGCTGCCGCAAATTCTTTAAGAGCTGCTTTTTGGCGGTCATTCAAACCTGTCGGAGTGACGATATTTACCGTCACATATTGGTCACCGATGACTCCACCACGAACACTTGGTGCACCTTTTCCTTTGAGTCGGAAGGTCTTACCAGTCTGGGTACCTTCAGGAATGACCATATCCACATCACCGTGAACTGTTGGCACATGAACTGTATCTCCAAGTGCTGCTTGGACAAAGTTGAGGTTCAGTTTATAGTGAATAGTGGTTCCTTCACGTTCAAACTTGTCTGAAGGTTGGACCTGAATGACAACGTAGAGATCTCCGTAAGGACCTCCATTGAAACCAGCTTCACCTTGACCTGCCAAGCGAATACGTTGACCAGTTTCCACACCAGCTGGTACCTTAACCGTTACCGTATGGGCTTGTTTTTCATGACCAGTTCCATGACAGGTTGTACATGGATCTTTGATTTGTTTTCCGCGACCATGACAGACATCACAGGTCATTTGACGGCGCATGGTTCCAAGTGGAGTTTGGGTGTCCACATTGATCACTCCAGAACCATGACAACGCCCACAGGTTACTGGACTTGTTCCAGGTTTGGCACCTGAACCTGTACAGGTTCGACAAGTTGCCTCACGGTTATAGGAAACTTCACGTTCCACACCAAAAATCGCTTCTTCAAATTTCAAGTTGACTGCATACTGCAAGTCATCCCCTTGACGAGGTGCGTTAGGATTGCGCGTCGCACCACCTCCGCCAAAGAAGCTAGAGAAAATGTCTTCAAAGCCACCGAAACCCGCTCCGTCGAAACCACCAAAACCACCTGCTCCTCCGCCGAAGCCACCGTTTGCTCCAGCAGGACCATACTGGTCATAGGCAGATCGTTTTTGCGGATCGCTCAAGGTTTCATAAGCCTCTTGGACCTCCTTGTATTTATCCTCCGCACCCGGATCCTTGTTAATATCTGGATGGTATTTCTTCGAAAGCTTCCGATAAGCCTTCTTAATCTCGTCCTGAGAAGCGCTCTTAGAAACGCCCAGACGATCGTAAAATTCAGTATTGTTCATATAAGATACTAAGGGCGTTAAGCGGACACAGCCAAAATAGGAGTTTTGACGCAGGACGCCACCGTCCTAGGAAAAAACTATCTTTTTGGCACAGTCCGTAGCCCGTGTTCAGTTACGAACACATTCCTTTCTATCATGGTTTGGGAAAAGTGAAAACAGCTAACTGACGCAGTGTGTAAAACACACTAGGAGGTTGATCTTTTTCACTAGGTTTTTAGCCCGTGTTCAGTTACGAACACATTCCTTTCTATCATGGTTTGGGAAAAGTGAAAATAGGAAACTGACGCAATGTGTAAAATACACTAGGAAGTTTATCTTTTTCACTGGGTTTTTAGCCCGTGTTCGAATTACCGAACTTGTATTCCTTTCTTTGAAATGTTGAAAGTAGCCCGTGTTCGATTACGAACACTTTCCTTTCGATGAAGATATTAAGCCGTTAAGCGACTCAAAGAAAAATAAGGAGTGAAAGTGTCCGGTGGAACACTTTCAGCCCTGTCGCACAAAAATAATAAGCGACAGGTATTCCTCAAAAAGCCTATCCCCAGACTTCTTGACTTTTTCACAGAGTCGTAGGCGTATTCAATTCTGTAAAAGTTAGAAGGGTATTTACCCAAAAACAGAGGCTGGGTTGCAACCTCTGTGATTGGAAATTTTATTGACGAATGATTTTTATTCTCAGGAAGATGAGAACTGAGTTCGGGCTAAGAACTTCGGAAAAAATGATTTTCCGAACCCTAGATACTCAAAGAAATTCAAGACTAGGCTAGGCAACTGGACGAAGATTGAACTAGAGTTCATCGAGGAGAGTTAACAAAGCCTAGTGAAGAATTTCGAAGAGTATTACTTTTCAGTAAACTCGCCGTCTACCACATCATCGCCTGCGTTGTTAGCTGTTTGGGCACCTTCTTGACCAGCGGCTGCTTGTTGTGCTGCTGCGGCTTGTTCATAGAGTTTCACTGCAAGAGATTGAGCTTTTTCATTGAGGTTTTCAAGTTTCGCTTTCATGTCGTCCAAGTTGTTTGCTTCTTGAGCTGCTTTCAACTCATCAAGAGCTGCTTGAGCTTGGTCACGTTCTGCGTCGAAGCCTTTGCCTTCTGTTTCTTTAAGAGTTTTCTCAGTCGCAAAGATTGCTTGGTCCACATCATTACGAAGGTCCACTTCTTCCTTACGTTTCTTATCTGCTTCAGCGTTTGCTTCTGCATCTTTCATCATGCGGTCGATTTCTTCATCTGTCAAACCTGAGTTAGACTGGATAACGATTGTTTGCTCTTTTTGCGTACCAAGGTCTTTGGCTTTTACAGAAACGATACCGTTCTTGTCGATGTCGAATGTTACTTCGATTTGTGGAATACCACGAGGTGCTGCAGGGATATCTGTCAATTGGAAACGACCAAGTGTCTTGTTGTCCGCTGCCATTGGACGCTCACCTTGAAGCACGTGGATGTCAACAGCTGGCTGGTTGTCTGCAGCAGTTGAGAAGACTTGTGACTTAGAAGTTGGGATAGTTGTATTGCGGTCGATAAGTTTTGTAAATACGCCACCCATTGTTTCGATACCGAGTGACAATGGAGTTACGTCAAGGAGGACAACGTCTTTGACATCACCAGTGATGACACCACCTTGGATTGCCGCACCCATAGCAACAACTTCGTCAGGGTTTACAGATTTGTTTGGCTCTTTACCAGTTTCAGCTTTTACAGCTTCCACAACGGCTGGAATACGAGTTGAACCACCGACAAGGATGACTTCGTCAATTTCTGACAAGCTAAGTCCTGCATCTGAAAGAGCTTGACGAACAGGAACTTTTGTACGTTCTACAAGGTCGTAAGTCAATTCGTCAAATTTCGCACGTGTCAATGTCATTTCCAAGTGAAGCGGACCAGCTGCACCTGCAGTGATGAACGGCAAGCTGATTTGAGTTGATGTTACACCTGACAAGTCTTTTTTCGCTTTTTCAGCCGCATCTTTCAAACGTTGAAGGGCCATCTTGTCAGCTGACAAGTCGATGCCGTTTTCTTTCTTGAATTCTGCTACCATGTGGTCGATAATCTTTTGGTCAAAGTCGTCACCACCGAGCTTGTTATCGCCTGCTGTTGCAAGTACGTCAAAGACACCGTCACCAAGCTCAAGGATAGATACGTCGAAAGTACCACCACCAAGGTCGAATACCAAGATTTTCTCGTCTTTGTCAGTCTTGTCCAAACCGTAAGCAAGGGCTGCTGCAGTTGGCTCGTTGACAATACGTTCTACTTCAAGACCGGCGATTTTACCTGCGTCTTTTGTTGCTTGACGTTGAGCATCGTTGAAGTAAGCAGGAACAGTGATAACAGCTTTAGTTACTTTTTCACCAAGGTACTCTTCCGCATAACCTTTCAAGTATTGAAGAATCATAGCTGAGATTTCTTGTGGTGTGTATTCTTTACCGTTTGCTGAAACTTTTTCAGAAGTTCCCATTTTTGATTTGATAGAGATGATGGTATCTGGGTTGGTTACCGCTTGGCGTTTTGCCGCATCACCAACGATGATTTCACCATTTTTGAAAGATACAACAGACGGAGTTGTGCGGTTTCCTTCTGGGTTTGCGATGATTTTTGATTCAGTTCCTTCAAGAACTGCAACTGCTGAGTTTGTTGTACCTAAGTCAATACCGATAATTTTAGACATATGTTTTACCTCTTTTTAATTTACTTTCTTTTCAAGTAGTTTAACGACATTTCGGTCAGGTTGTTCGACGCATGAAGATATAGTCATCTTCAATGTTGTTTGATTCTTGAAAGCCTAACTTCTTCCAGAAATTTCTAGCTTCCAAATGTTCTTTATGAACTGGTAGGGAAATTTGGGCTAGACTGTACTCTGTTTTCAGATAGTCTATACAGACTTCAGTTGCTTTTCTGCCAAATCCCTTTCCTTGATACTTCTTATCAATTAAGAAATTGATGATTTCACCATTTCTGTCTTTGCAGTAAAGCGAAACGTAGCCTATCAATTCACCTTCATTGTAAATAGCTTTCGGATGTGAGAATGGTCGAAGGCTCCAAGCTTCTGCCAATGAAAACTCAACTGAATCGACATAGTCTTCTTTAGATAAGCCAGAATCCAGATGTAAGCAATCGTGAAAATTCTCATCACTGATTTCACGTAGCTCTATCATTTACTCCGACACCACCACCATAGCAGGTCTCAGCAAGCGTTCATGCAGCTTGTAGCCTTTTTGGAAGACTTGTGCGATGTGTTCTGCTGGGCAGTCGTCTGTGGCTGGAACTGTTTGAATAGCCATGTGAAGATTTGGGTCAAAGACATCTGTTGCGACTTCTTCCACCCCTTCTTCTTTGAGGGCTTGAATCAAGCTTTCTTGAACCATTTCCAAGCCTTTTTTGACATCTTCTGTCAAGCCTTCGACTTGAAGGGCACGTTCCAAGTTATCCAAACTTGGCAAGATTTTCTTGGCCAAGTCTTGCGAACGATAGCGTTGAATAGTTTGGCGTTCCTCATTGGCACGGCGTTGGATATTTTGCATTTCAGCGTGGGCACGGAGGTACTTGTTTTCAAATTCCTCTGCACGCTCATTTGCCAAATCCAATTCTGATTTTTCAGGCGTTTCCACAACTTCTTCTGTTGCTTCCACTTCCTCTAGGATTTCTTCATTTTTGATTTCTTCTGACAAAGCATTCTCCTTCTAATTTACCTCATAATGATTACTACTTAAGTATCGGTAGTAATCGGTTAATTTCATAAACAGGACACGGCTGATGATGTTAATCAAACTCATCTGCCTGCGGTAGTCCATGTCAACAGGACCAAGCAAACTCATCTGGGCCATGCCCCGATAGGGGATTGGAAAGCGATGATGAATGACTGTCACATCCGCTAGGGCAGGATCCCTATGTTCCGCCACAGAAATACTGGTCTGCTGGTCGGGAGCCAAGCCCTGCCGCAACTCGCTGGCAAGCACCTGCGGATTGTCCAGGAGTTGATAGGTGGCCAGACTTCCGTATGAGAGGGAAGCGACCTTACCGTTGATAAAAATCAACTCTTGGAAGAGATTGGCAAAGACATAGTCCATGAGATCCAAGACATTGTCCGTCGTGGCAAAGTAGCGTTGCACCACCTGCGGAATCTCCGTCCGTAGCTTGTAGTGAATGGACAAGACTGTCTGTCCAACGAAACGTTCATCCACCAGGCGTTTGAGCACTTCCAAGTCCCTGGTTAAAAAGTTCTTGGGAATAGCAAACTGGACGGTGACCGGTTTGGACTGGTCCAAGGTCAAGACTGCCAAGGCATCGTGGCTACTAAGCTGCACGATGTCAAAGGAAGTCAGCTGCTGACTAGTCGGCTCCACATCTAAGATGACCGAAGTGTAGCCTGTCAAATCTGCCAAGACCTGACTTGCCCGCTCCAAGATATCTTCCAGCTTGAAGGCTTCAAAGTCGAAGGCCTTGACCACCTGATAGACATCTTCTTCATTGATGTGTTCCAAGTTGAGCGAGTGATTGACAAAGTATTGAAAACCAGCCCGACTGGGCATCCGACCGCTTGAGGTGTGGGCCTTTTCCAGCAAGCCCAACTGCTCCAGCTTGGCCATATCATTACGAATGGTGGCAGAACTGGAAGCGATGACCTCCTGCAAGGCCTTAGAACCAACCGGCTCATGATACTGCGTAAACAATTCAACAATCAGATTCAAAATATCATTTTGACGTTGGGTAATCATCTCCGCTCCTCTCATGAACACTGTTTTAGTTACGCTCAATGAAAATCGACAGTAGCCTAGGAAGCGAAGCCGAATGTAGAACTGAGGTTCACAAAGGCAAGCTGACAACGGATAGTGTTGATTTTTGAAGAGCGTTAGCACTCACACCTATAGAGTGCTAATCACTTATACTCCCATTATACGCCGAAAAATTGGATTGTCAAGAGAAAAAGACAAAAAATTAGCACTCTTTTGCTTAGAGTGCTAAAAATCAGTCTGAGGACCGAGAGCATTTTTCCTTCAATCAAAAAATCAGAGAAAACTCCCTGATTTGAATCTTATTTCCCTTGGGCAAGCAATTCCGCTCCACGTTTGCGGTAGGACAAATCCCCGACTGCTTCAATGGTAAATTGACCATTTTCATACTTGAGAACGGTGATAGAGCCGTTATCCAAGAAGAGATTGGTTGGACTTTCTGGCTGGAGCAAGTTGACCAGCGTTGCAATGGTCATGCCGTGGCTGACCACCAGAGCATTGCCTCCGCCCTGCTTTTCCAAGTCCTGAGCTATGGATTCAAAGCCTGTCAAAATGCGGTCACGCAAGACTTCCCACGGCTCTGACCAACCAGCCGTGTCAGCCTCTTGGATACCATGAGCAATCTCTTCATAGCTCATCCCAACCACATCAATGGTCCCCTTCAAGCGTGGCAAGACACCTTGGAAGAGGTCTGCGTCATACATACCTTCAAAACTACCGAAACACCACTCGCGGATGCGTTTGTCCTGATAATAAGGAATTTTTCCCAAAATTCCCAACTCACGCTGGGCAATGGTGATGGTCTGAACAGTCCGACCCAAGTCACTGGATACGGCAACCTTGAAATCCAGCCCAGCATCTTTCAAGCCCAAGCCGAGCTCACGAATCCCTTCCTCACCGACCTCGGTCAAGGGCGTATCGCACCAGCCCTGCACACGACCAATAGTATTGAACATGGTTTTTCCATGACGGGAAATATACAATCGAGTTTCTGTCATTCCACTTCTCCTTGTCTCTTTTCTATTATTATAGCAAAAAACCGACTGCTTGTCGCAATCGGTTTCAATTTAGTTCTTAAAACTATGAATCGGTGCTGGAATTTGTCCGCCACGGTTGATAAAGTCCACAGACGAAGCCTGATTGACCTTCATAACGGGAGCTGTTCCCAGAAGCCCGCCGAATTCAATCATGTCCCCTTCTTTTCCAAGCGGAATAATACGAACCGCAGTTGTTTTCTGGTTGATAACTCCAATCGCTGCCTCATCCGCAATCATAGCCGCAATGGTTTCAGCAGGCGTTGTTTCTGGAATAGCAATCATGTCCAAACCAACTGAACAGATAGCCGTCATAGCTTCCAATTTTTCAAGGTTGAGGGAGCCATTTTGCACCGCCGCAATCATGCCCTCGTCCTCAGATACAGGGATAAAGGCACCTGACAAGCCACCAACTTGGTTGCAGGCCATGACCCCACCCTTTTTGACTGCGTCATTGAGCAAAGCAAGGGCAGCGGTCGTTCCGTGCGTACCTACGGTTTCTAAACCCATTTCCTCCAAAACCCGTGCCACTGAGTCACCAACGGCTGGGGTTGGAGCAAGGGACAGATCCACGATCCCGAACTTGACACCCAGGCGTTCACTGGCCATATTGCCGACCAACTGACCGATACGGGTAATCTTGAAGGCCGTCTTCTTGACGGTTTCTGCCACCACATCAAAGCTCTCGCCACGCACTTTTTCAAGGGCACGCTTGACCACACCAGGCCCAGACACGCCGACGTTGATGACCACATCCGCCTCGCCGACACCATGGAAGGCACCCGCCATGAAAGGATTGTCCTCGACCGCATTGGCAAAGACCACCAGCTTGGCCGCCCCCAGATCAGATGCCTCCGCCGTCTCCTTGATGATCCGCCCCATATCCCGCACAGCTGTCATGTTGATACCCGTCTTGGTCGATCCGATGTTGACCGACGAGCAGACCTTAGAGGTTTGGGCCAATGCCTGCGGAATGGAGTTGATGAGGATTTCATCCCCTTTTTGGTAGCCCTTTTGAACGAGAGCTGAAAACCCTCCAATAAAATCAATGCCGATCTCATGAGCCGCCTTGTCCAAGGCATGAGCCAAGGGAAGATAATCCGTGGCATCTGTCGCCGCACCAATCAAAGTAATAGGCGTTACTGATACGCGTTTGTTGACAATGGGAATGCCCAATTCTGCCGCAATCTCATCGCCGACCGCTACCAAGTTCTTGGCCTTGGTGACAATCTTGGTATACACTTTCTCAGCAGCTTTCTCAATATCCGCATCAATACAGTCCAAGAGGGAAATTCCCATGGTAATGGTCCGGATATCGAAGTGCTGCTCCTCAATCATTTCAATGGTTTCTCTAACCTGTCTAATATCCATGAAATCTCTCCTTACAAGTTGTGCATAGCATCAAAAATCGCCGCACTTTGAATGTTGATTTTCACATTCAAAGCCTGACCATAGGCTTCTAGTTCTGCACGAAGCTTGGTGAAATCTTTCTTCTCATCTGACGATACCACCGCCATCATGGTAAAATACTCATCCAAAACAGTCTGAGAAATATCATCAATATTCAAACCCAATTCCGCAATCTTAGTCGCAACACCTGCAACGATTCCTGACTTGTCCTTACCGACAACTGTAACAATAGCTTTCATCTGAACACCTCTTCTAAATTTTCATTTATTTTATCATAAATATGCAGAAAAAGGTAAAAATCTTTTGATTTCTACCTGTATCGTACGTGTTTATAACTCCAACTGTTTCTTCTATTCGGCTACGGCTAGAGTTGCCTAATTTTTAAGTTGCAAACTTTCTATTTCTACCAGTCTGTGATACACTAGTGTCATCGAATTCTATTATTTGTTGGTGGCGACAAGCTACCAACCTTTCTTTTGTTCAGAAAGGACACTTATGAAGATTATCAAGCAATTGTGGTGGTTCTTTTCCCTTGAGAAAAAGGCCTATCTGATTGGGATTTTATCACTCTGTTTGGTCAGTCTCCTCAATCTCCTTCCCGCTTCTATCATGGGACAGTTGATTGACCAGATTGCCAGCGGACAGTTGACTAAGCATCGCTTACTACTCGGGGTAGCCGGGCTCATCTTGTCAGCCTTGGCCATGTACGGCCTCCGCTATCTTTGGCGAATGAACATCCTGGCAACATCTTATCGTCTAGGAAAAATCATGAGGGATCGGCTGTTTGACCACTTTATGCACCTATCTCCATCCTTTTTTCAGCAACATCGAACTGGGGATTTAATGGCCCATGCAACCAATGATATCAATGCCCTGACCCGACTAGCAGGTGGTGGCGTCATGTCCTTTGTCGATGCCACTGTCACTGCTTTGGTCACACTGGTCACCATGAGTTTGAGTATTTCCTGGCAGATGACCTTGGTGGCAATCTTGCCCCTGCCCTTCATGACGCTCACCACTAATTTTTTAGGCCGTCGCACTCATGAAAATTTCAAGGCTTCACAGGCAGCCTTTTCAGAGCTTAACAACAAGGTACAGGAAGCTGTTTCTGGTATTAAGGTCACCAAATCCTTTGGCTACCAAGAACAAGAAACGGCGGCTTTTCAGGAAATCAACCAAGCAGCCTTCTTGCAGAATATCAAAACCATGCGTTACGACGCCCTGTTCAACCCTGCCGTCCTCTTTTTTATTGGCCTGTCCTACCTGCTGACCCTTCTGGTCGGCTCTCACTTCATCTCGCAAGGTCAGGTCAGTCTGGGCCAACTAGTAACTTTCATGACCTACTTAGATCTCCTAGTCTGGCCGCTCATGGCCATCGGTTTCTTGGTCAATATTAGCCAGCGTGGTGATGTATCTTACAATCGGATTCAGACCCTTCTCAGCATTTCCTCAGAGGTCATTGAAACAGACCAACCGCTGCCTGCACCGAGCAATGGAGAGATTGTCTATGAGATTTCCGAATTTGCCTATGACAACCTGCCAGTCCTCCAAGACATCCAGTTTCACATCGAAAAAGGCCAGACAATTGGCCTTGTGGGGCCAACAGGCTCTGGGAAGACCAGCCTGCTCAAGCTCCTGATGCGAGAATACGATGTGACAAATGGACAGATTTTGCTCAATCAAGAAAATATCAAGAACTACAAGCTAGCTGACCTGCGACGATTAATCGGCTATGTACCCCAGGACCAGTTCCTCTTTGCGACCAGCGTTACTGAAAACATCCGCTTCGGCAATCCCGATTTATCTCTAAATCAGGTAGAAGAGGCCGCTCGGGCTGTCCATGTCTATGAGGATATTCAGGATATGCCCGACCGCTTTGATACCATGGTTGGTGAGAAGGGGATTTCCCTTTCTGGCGGACAAAAGCAACGGTTGGCTATGGCCCGTGCTATGATTCTCGATCCAGATATCCTGCTCTTGGATGACTCGCTCTCAGCAGTGGATGCTAAAACAGAACACGCTATTCTCGAAACCATCAAGCAAGAACGCCTTGATAAGACCACCATTATCACCGCCCATCGCCTGTCAGCTATTGTCCATGCCGATTTGATTCTGGTCCTTGAAGATGGGAAAATCGTAGAACGAGGTCGTCACCAAGAATTACTAGATGAAAAAGGCTGGTATTACGATACCTATATGATGCAGCAATTAGAAAAGGAGGAAAGTGATGCTCTCTAAAAACAAGCAAGCTAGTGTTTTTTTGCGACTCTTGTCTTATCTCAAAGCCTATCGACTGCTGACAGTCCTTGCCCTCAGCTTTTTGCTGCTGACGACTGTTGTTCGCAGTTTGATTCCCCTTCTGGCTTCCTATTTTATCGACCACTACATTTCTTCTATTTCTGAGACTGCTGTGGCTATTCTAGCAGCCTACTTCGCCCTCTATCTGCTCCAAATGGTGCTTCAATATTTTGGAAACCTCTGGTTTGCTAAAGTTTCTTACAGTATTGTCAGAGATATTCGCCGGGATGCCTTTGGGAGAATGGAAAAGCTGGGAATGGCTTACTTTGACCAGACTCCTAGTGGTTCCATTGTCTCGCGAATCACCAATGATACAGAGAGCATTTCAGAGATGTTTTCAGGGATTTTATCCAGTTTTATCTCAGCTCTCTTTATTATCATCACGACTCTTTCGACCATGTTTGCTCTGGATTGGAAATTGACCAGTCTAATCGTTCTCTTTCTGCCCGTGATTTTCTTATTGGTTGATCAATACCGGAAGCGGTCTGCTCCCATTGTGGCTAAGACCAGGAGCCTGCTGAGTTCTATCAACAGCAAACTGGCTGAAAGTATTGAGGGCATTCGGACTATCCAGGCTTTTTCTCAGGAGGACCGCTTAAAAGCAGAGTTTGAGGCTATCAACCAGGAACATCTGGATTATGCCAGTCGTTCCATGGCCTTGGACAGTCTCTTTCTCCGCCCTGCCCTGTCACTTGTCAAGATTTTAGCCTATGCCCTGCTCATGACCTACTTTGGTTTGGATTGGTCACAGGCTGGAATTTCTGCTGGTCTTATTTACGCTTTTATCCAGTATGTCAATCGTCTTTTCGATCCCTTGCTGGATGTCACGCAGCATTTTTCCACCCTCCAAACCTCTATGGTATCTGCCGGACGGGTCTTTACGCTCATGGACCAGACCATCGAGGAGCCGCTACAGCTTGACCGAGGGACCAAGATTGACAAGGGGCATATTGTCTTTGAGGATGTTTGCTTTTCCTATGACGGCAAGCGGCAAATTCTGGATAAGGTTTCCTTTGAAGTGAGACAGGGCCAGACCATCGCCTTTGTGGGGGCTACAGGGTCAGGCAAGTCTTCTATCATCAATGTCTTTATGCGTTTCTATGAGTTCCAATCTGGACGGATTTTGATTGACGGTCAGGATATTCGTAGCTTTTCGCAAGAAGAATTGCGGTCCGCAATTGGCCTTGTCCTGCAAGAGCCCTTCCTCTTTCACGGAACCATTGCGTCCAATATCCAGATGTATCAGGATATTTCCCGAGAGGAGATTGAGGAAGCGGCGCGATTTGTGGATGCTGCTCCTTTTATTGAGAAACTTCCTGAGAAATACGACCACCTGGTCACCGAGCGGGGTACCGCCTTTTCGACAGGTCAACGGCAACTGCTGGCCTTTGCACGCACCATGGCCAGCAAACCCAAGATTCTCATTTTAGATGAGGCAACTGCCAATATCGATTCGGAAACGGAGCAAACAGTCCAGACCTCTCTTGAAAAAATGCGAAAAGGGCGGACAACCATCGCGATCGCCCACCGTTTATCAACTATTCAAGATGCCGACTGTATCTATGTCTTGGATAAGGGAAAGATCATCGAGTCAGGCAATCACGAAGAACTTCTAGCCCTCAAGGGTCACTACCACCGCATGTACCAATTACAAGCAGGGCAGTTGGCAGCGACCTAGTAACCACACCGCAACAAAAGCCAAGTTCACAAAGAACTTGGCTTTTTTTTATTTTTCTACATTGTTGAGAACTGAAGACATCAATCTATCTCTCTCTCTTTAACTCACATTCGCTGACCGACGGGCATAGGCTTTCCAGTCAATCCCACGCGCTTCGCACCAGTTTTGTACATTTGGAGCCAAAACCAAATCTTTCTTGCGAAGGTCTGCAATATTCTTAGCCCCCAACATGGTCATGATTTCAGCCATCTGCCATTGATAAGTCTTAATAGCCTGCAAGCCGTCGTCAAAACGATGCCCCTTACCATCCTTGACATACTGGAGGAAATGGTTGGACATACCAACAAGGTCTGCACCCAAAGCCAATGATTTAACAATATCTAGTGGCGTCTTAATACCACCAGATGCAATCAGGCTTGGGCGAACTTCTTCAGAAACAGACATGGCTTCTACCAAGGAAGTCACGGTAGACTGCCCCCAACCTTCTAAATAGGCATAATCATTGAAGGTCCGACGGGCATTTTCAATCTTGGCGAAGTCTGTTCCCCCAGTACCAGACACATCAATGGTCTTGACACCGACAGAAGCCAGCTGGGCAACCGTTTCTCGGCTCATGCCAAAACCAACTTCCTTGACGATGACAGGTACTTCCATCTCCCGCACCAGGGTTTCAATATTCTTCAACCACATCGTAAAGTCACGATCTCCCTCAGGCATGACAATCTCCTGAGGGGCATTGACATGGATCTGAATGGCATTGGCCTCCAACAAATCCACCGCCCGCTTGGCATTCTCAACACTGTGATGGGCACCTAGGTTGGCAAAGATAATCCCGTAAGGATTTTCCCGACGCATCACGGAGAAGGTTTCCGCAACAGACGGATCCTTAATCGCCGCACTGACCGAACCAGAAGCCAGAGCAATCTTCCCAAAATGCCCCATAATTCCCAACAGACGGTTGATTTCGCGGGTCTTCTTACTTCCACCGGTCATGGCATTGATGAAGAAAGGAAAGGCAAAGTCCAAACCAGCTACGCTGGTCGAAATATCCACTTCATCCACCTTGGTTTGAGGCAGGGAATGATGGACAAACAAGGTCTCCGTAAAGTCCTTGGCCGGTGTGGCACTATATTGCTGGTTGGCCAAGCCAACGTGTTGATCCTTGCGGTCTAAACCAAATTCTCCTAGATAAAACATAGGGTTCTCCTTATTCTCTACTTGTGATCTTTAGTTGGAGTGGAAGAATGCCGGCTTGTTGCCAAGCCGTCTCAATCGCTACTTTTTGTTCCTTACTGTCAACCAGGCAAATGCCACAGTCACCACCACCTGCACCAGATGATTTAGCCACCGCCCCATACGTCTGAGCCAGGTCACAGAGTTGACTCAGCTGAGGCGTTTCAATAACCAAACCCATTCCTCTCGCAAAATCCTGTAAGAGCTTGCGGTTTTGAGTAATAGCCTGTCTAGCTGATACCAAGTCATTTGTCTGACAGGCTACTATCAACTGCTCTACACAGGTCTTAGAGTCGGCTAGAAACCGGCTATGAATTTGCTCTTTTTCAGCCTGACTTTTTTGGCTTTCCATCTGGGAAACTAGACTATCCGTCGAAGCCGCCGACCCTGTCCATCCCACCAAGAGGTCTAAACCTTGGGGTAACTGGATAGGGCTGATGGACAAACCTTGCCAATCACTTTCCACCAAATCCAGCAGAGACAGCTCTGCCATTTTCCCTAAAAGCCAAGAACGGTCCAAAGAATGATAGGCGATCAAGCCACCAAAACTGGAAGCCGCCAAATCTCCGAAGGAACCTGTCATGCCTAGCTTGGTCTGGACCAAGGCTGCCAGCTTGTAGGTCAGGAGGGCATCTGGTCGGTGACCGTAGTAGGTCAACAGGGCCTTGACCGTCGCAACCGTTACTGCCCCTGACGACCCCAGACCATACTTGGCACCTGAAGTCTGGTCATCCAGGTCAGACTGGACCGCTAGACTGTAAGTTCCATGACAAGCATAGCCCTTGGCTGTCAGATAGGCTTCTGTCACCTGCATGGCTGTCTCAATCAGAACATAGGGATGGTTACCTTGAATACGAACGGCACCTTCCTTACGCTCCCAGGTCAGATAAAGGTCCGCCTTTTGGCTGGAATGAAGAAGGCCTCGGTCACTTGTTTCAATGGTGACGGTCAGGTACTGGTCAACTGCCGCAATCACTGCGGGATAGCCTGCCTCGACAACTGCGTATTCCCCTGCTAGAAAGAGTTTTCCAGGTATCTTTACTTGTACTTTCATGCTACAAGCCCTTTTCAAACGCTGCTTGTGAGGTCTGCCACTCGTCTTCACTGAGGACGTAGGCAGCAGGACCAGGCTTGCTGGTGATGATTTTCTCTCTTGGGAAGACTTTGGCCAATTCAGCTACTAGCTCATCCATTTGACTTGCTCGGCAGAGGACCTTGACATTTGGTCCCGCATCCATGGTCATGTAGGCTGATAAGCCAGTCGCTTCACGAACCTGACGGACTGCCTCTTGAGCCACTAGGCTATCGGCTGACCAATAGGTAAAGGGTGGATTGGCAGAGAGTGTTGTTGCATGCATTTTCATGCCATTGTGCTCTGTAATCTGACCAAGTTTTTCAAAATCACGGCTGGCAATAGCTGCCTTGATGTCCACCAAGTCTTGCTTAGCGGTTTCTACCCAGGCTGAGTAAAATGGCGAGGTGGCAACCGTATGGTCCATTCCCTCTCGACTGGCAATCTTTTTCGGTCCAGTATTGACGGCTAAGACAATCATGGTAATATCCCAATCGGCATTGTCAATGGGATGGGCCATAGAATCTTCCGAACCAGTTCCCATATCCCACTCAACAAATCCACCAAATAGGCTACGGGTGCTAGAGCCAGAACCCCTGCGAGCAAGGGTTGATAGGGTAGCTGGTGACAAATCTAAATCCAAAGCAGTTGCGGTTGCAAGTGCAAGTGCTGCGAAAGCTGATGCTGAGCTTGCCAAACCAGCTGCAGTCGGAACAAAATTTAGACTTTCCACTCGGGCAAATGCCCTTTCACCTATATATTCGCAAAACAAATCCAAAAATCGAGAAATTTTTAAAATTTCTTTTTCTTTTTGTAACATTCCGTTGAGATAGAACTCATCAGCAGTTAATTCTGGGTCAAAAACGACCTTGGTATCCGTATAAAATGCGTCAAGGGTCAGGGATAAACTGGAATTCATAGGTAGGAATAATTCCTTATCTCGTTTTCCCCAGTATTTAATCAAGGCAATATTGGTATGGGCACGGGCAATGCCTGTTTGTTTAGTCATTGGTTTCTCCTAAGTACTGTATCCAGGTTTGGCGGGCGCCTGCTTGGTCAAGGATGTGTGCAAGTTTTTGGGCATCCTGAGCTGTTCTTGCCAGGGCAATCATGCAGCCTCCTCGGCCGCCACCAGTTAATTTGGCTCCGAGGGCTCCATTTTCTTGGGCAAGGCTGACGAGTTTATCTAGGCTAGGATCAGACACGCCTAATTTTTGCAGGAGGACATGGGCTTGGTTCATTCTGCTGCCTAGAAGCTCTGCTTGGTCTGTGGCTAAATCTTCCTTGGCCTGTCGGGTCAAGGTACCCAGTTCTTCTACTAGCTTGATAGCCTCTGGCTTTTTCTCCAACAAATCCGCCACGTCTGAAATGGCTTCTAAGGTGTTTCCCGTCACACCTGTGTCAGCCACTACCAAATGGGCATGGAGTTTCAGCTCAAAAGGTTCGATGGGCTGGTGCTTGATAAAGAAGACGGGGGACTTGCCGCTGGTGGTCGCCGCATCTATGCCTGATGGATTGCCGTGGGCAATTTTTTCCGAAGACTGGACGATGTCCCAGAGTTCGCTGTCGGTCAGTTCTTTTTTATAGTAGGCAAAGAGGGCGCGTGCTACTGCAACTGCCACCGCAGCACTAGACCCCATGCCTCGTTCGGCAGGAATGGTGGAACTAATCTCAATATGAATAGCTGGGTCTGTCGGCGCTCCGATACGATAGAGCGAGAAACGGATGGCATGCTTGAGGCTTTCCCAGATTTTTGGCATCTTGTGAACCAACCCTTCGTAAAAGTCACAAGCAACAGTCAGCGCTTCCCCTTGAGCAGTTACCTGAGCAATAATTTCAACAGCAGAAAAAGGCATAGCAATTGCTGGTTGCCCATAGACCACCGCATGCTCTCCCATCAAAATGATTTTTCCATTTGCTTTTCCTACTACCGACATACTTTACTCCTTATACAATCACTACTATTATACCACTTTTACATAAGAATAGAACAAGTCATAACCACCCGTGAAAACGGGTGGCTTGTACACCGGCTATAAGCCGTTTCTCTCCAGCGACGTCTAA
>NZ_ASCA01000037.1 GCF_002760245.1 Streptococcus suis YS161
CTCAATTGGAAAATATGATTTACTAACTATTTTTACACATAAAACCGTTTTTGATAAAATTGTAAAAGTACTATATGGTTTTTGATATTGATAATTTAAAAGGATTTCTTAATGATACCAGTTCATTTGGGTTTATAGCTAAAGAAAATAATAAAATTATAGGATTTGCATATTGCTATACACTTTTAAGACCTGATGGAAAAACAATGTTTTATTTACACTCAATAGGAATGTTACCTAACTATCAAGACAAAGGTTATGGTTCAAAATTATTATCTTTTATTAAGGAATATTCTAAAGAGATTGGTTGTTCTGAAATGTTTTTAATAACTGATAAAGGTAATCCTAGAGCTTGCCATGTATATGAAAAATTAGGTGGTAAAAATGATTATAAAGATGAAATAGTATATGTATATGATTATGAAAAAGGTGATAAATAAATGAATATAGTTGAAAATGAAATATGTATAAGAACTTTAATAGATGATGATTTTCCTTTGATGTTAAAATGGTTAACTGATGAAAGAGTATTAGAATTTTATGGTGGTAGAGATAAAAAATATACATTAGAATCATTAAAAAAACATTATACAGAGCCTTGGGAAGATGAAGTTTTTAGAGTAATTATTGAATATAACAATGTTCCTATTGGATATGGACAAATATATAAAATGTATGATGAGTTATATACTGATTATCATTATCCAAAAACTGATGAGATAGTCTATGGTATGGATCAATTTATAGGAGAGCCAAATTATTGGAGTAAAGGAATTGGTACAAGATATATTAAATTGATTTTTGAATTTTTGAAAAAAGAAAGAAATGCTAATGCAGTTATTTTAGACCCTCATAAAAATAATCCAAGAGCAATAAGGGCATACCAAAAATCTGGTTTTAGAATTATTGAAGATTTGCCAGAACATGAATTACACGAGGGCAAAAAAGAAGATTGTTATTTAATGGAATATAGATATGATGATAATGCCACAAATGTTAAGGCAATGAAATATTTAATTGAGCATTACTTTGATAATTTCAAAGTAGATAGTATTGAAATAATCGGTAGTGGTTATGATAGTGTGGCATATTTAGTTAATAATGAATACATTTTTAAAACAAAATTTAGTACTAATAAGAAAAAAGGTTATGCAAAAGAAAAAGCAATATATAATTTTTTAAATACAAATTTAGAAACTAATGTAAAAATTCCTAATATTGAATATTCGTATATTAGTGATGAATTATCTATACTAGGTTATAAAGAAATTAAAGGAACTTTTTTAACACCAGAAATTTATTCTACTATGTCAGAAGAAGAACAAAATTTGTTAAAACGAGATATTGCCAGTTTTTTAAGACAAATGCACGGTTTAGATTATACAGATATTAGTGAATGTACTATTGATAATAAACAAAATGTATTAGAAGAGTATATATTGTTGCGTGAAACTATTTATAATGATTTAACTGATATAGAAAAAGATTATATAGAAAGTTTTATGGAAAGACTAAATGCAACAACAGTTTTTGAGGGTAAAAAGTGTTTATGCCATAATGATTTTAGTTGTAATCATCTATTGTTAGATGGCAATAATAGATTAACTGGAATAATTGATTTTGGAGATTCTGGAATTATAGATGAATATTGTGATTTTATATACTTACTTGAAGATAGTGAAGAAGAAATAGGAACAAATTTTGGAGAAGATATATTAAGAATGTATGGAAATATAGATATTGAGAAAGCAAAAGAATATCAAGATATAGTTGAAGAATATTATCCTATTGAAACTATTGTTTATGGAATTAAAAATATTAAACAGGAATTTATCGAAAATGGTAGAAAAGAAATTTATAAAAGGACTTATAAAGATTGATTATATAATATATGAAAAGCTATTATAAAAGACATTAGTATTAAATAGTTTAAAAAAATGAAAAATAATAAAGGAAGTGAGTCAAGTCCAGACTCCTGTGTAAAATGCTATACAATGTTTTTACCATTTCTACTTATCAAAA
Organism: Streptococcus suis YS161; assembly: GCF_002760245.1. Classification (GTDB taxonomy): domain Bacteria; phylum Bacillota; class Bacilli; order Lactobacillales; family Streptococcaceae; genus Streptococcus; species Streptococcus suis_I. The sequence goes on from NZ_ASCA01000037.1 coordinate 2,023, forward strand.
TTGATGTATTTTCTTGAAGAATAAATCCATTCATCATGTAGGTCCATAAGAACGGCTCCAATTAAGCGATTGGCTGATGTTTGATTGGGGAAGATGCGAATAATCTTTTCTCTTCTGCGTACTTCTTGATTCAGTCGTTCAATTAGATTGGTACTCTTTAGTCGATTGTGGGAATTTCCTTGTACGGTATATTGAAAGGCGTCTTCGAATCCATCATCCAATGATGCGCAAGCTTTTGAATATTTTGGTTGATCGATATAATCATGAATCAATCGATTTTTAGCCTCACGCGCTAAGTTAATATCTGTGAACTTAAAAATTCCTTTAACAGCTTCTCTGAAAGATTTTGAATTTTTTTTAGGAATGGTGGTAAAGATATTTCTTAGGAAGTGAACTTGGCATCTTTGCCAACTTACGTTGGTGAAGGATTTTCTAATGGCAGAGACTAATCCGGTTCTGTTGCAAAGTTTTAAATCTACTATCAAATAAGGTAGAATAATAGAAAAAGATAGCAGGAGGAATGACGATGAATCATTTTAAAGGAAAGCAATTTCAGCAGGATGTGATTATTGTAGCCGTGGGCTACTATCTTCGTTATAACCTTAGCTATCGTGAAGTTCAAGAAATCTTATATGATCGTGGCATTAACGTTTCTCATACGACGATTTATCGTTGGGTGCAAGAATATGGCAAACTACTCTATCAAATTTGGAAAAAGAAAAATAAAAAATCCTTTTATTCATGGAAAATGGATGAAACGTACATCAAAATTAAAGTAAAATGGCATTATTTGTATCGAGCCATCGATGCAGATGGTTTAACCTTGGATATTTGGTTACGTAAAAAACGGG
>NZ_ASCA01000038.1 GCF_002760245.1 Streptococcus suis YS161
CCACCGAGACTTGCGGCTGTTCGTACCCAATCTTGGCCATTGCCCATGGTACTGATAATTGGAATCTTCTCACCATTTTTACCTTTGAGTTTTAGACCCAGTTGGTTAATACGGGCTGCGACTCCCCAAGTACATTGGCCGTAGGCATATCCCATACCGTCACCACCTCCTGGAATAGAGTTTTCAAAAAGGTCTCCTCGTACAGCTTCAAGTGCTTTTGGATCACTTTGTGCTGTCCCACCGTTAGGTTGACTAAAGCCTTTTTCAATTTGGTAATACCACTCACTGGCTCGTGTCTGTCGTTCAAGCAGCTTATCACCACTATTTCCTTCCCAGTAAATGAGAAAGAGTTGGGAAAGACTGGCTGGACTTCCTGAATTTTTGAAGAAGTCCTTTAACCAGTTGGTGTAATAAGGACTATCCCCATGCAACATGAAATCCAGTTGTAACCCTAAGTTATACCACTTTTGATGTTTTCCTTTGGCATATTCGAGCAATAAGGTATGTCTGCGTGAACCATCTGCAGTATCTGTCCATTGTCCTAAGCCTAAACCACGTTTGAGAATATTTGGGTAACGTCCATTGTATATCGTTGGACCATTGAGTGAGAGCCAGCCCTCATCATCCCACGAGCTGTCTGTCGCACCAATAGGAGGAGATAGATAGTCGCCTTCCGCACGCTTGGGATTAATAGAGGATTCTACCGACCAATTTCCTAAAATGGCTGCAATAGCTTGATTGGTCGCACCTTTGCTTTTGAGATAGTCATAAATAGCCTTTGCTCTCTCGAACTCGTCGCCACCAAATTGACCGATAGTTGGAAGAATGGTGGTCTGAACCTGGATTACTTTTGGAAAGTAGAAAGCTGGATTGACATAGACCAACTTATCCGTGTCATCATCAACCTTTTGATAGGTGAGTTTTAGACCCGTTCCATCCTTGGTTTGACCAATAATATCTCCTGCCAAGACTTGTTGATTTTCATTCACTCGGCCTGAATGAATGCCAAACAAGGTTAGTTTAGTCTTATTGACTCCCTTACCAGATGTCAAAACAACGTTCTCCCCATCAAGAGATACCTTGCCATCCATCGGAGCCACAATGACTTGACCTTCTTTTGCTTCTAAGATGATATGGTGATGAAGCGTTGGTTTTTCATCAATGACCTCATAACCATATCGGTATAACATACTTAAACTATCTTCATCGGTCTGTCCCTGGAAGGGATTGTCCAATTCTTGAAGGGCTAAATAGTTGCCTTCTTCGGTCAACTCCTTTAGTTCTTCTTGGTCCTCATCTGACAGCTTGTAAGCAGGTTCTTTATACAAGTCAGACATGGATTTAATAGAGACTCCACCATTTAAGTCCGTCCAGACTTGACTGAGAAATGCTTTGTAGGTCGCACCAGCTGTTTCCATGACATCGTCAAGCTTGTAGTCTTGGTATTGATGATTCATGTAAACCATGACCTCATCAATTTTGGTGTAGTAGGCAATCCCTTTTTCGTTGGTTCTTGTATGTTCCGCATCTTCCCACGTCATGTGGGTATAGGCCTTGGTCAATTCCATCTCATCTTGTTGAATGACACTGCTACCTGAGACACTCATGAAAAAGCTCATCATCAAAAGGAGTATCAAGAGAAGGCCTGAGACAATCCAAGTCAAAGGATTTCCCGCAATGACAGAAAAGAAAGTCATACTTCCCTTAATGGCTTGGACGATTCCTTTGAAACCTGCGACACTTTGTTTTCTGACATGCTTTAAAAAGGTTTGGTAACGTCTTCTTGGTTTAAGAGGTTTCTGGCGTGTGAATCTTTTTCCCTTTTTGAAGTTTTGGAATCGTTCCTTTCCATGAGAAAATTTTGTTTTGGTAAACCGCACACCAGTCTGTCCACTTTTTACTGCCACCTTACCTGCTTGAAAGGTAAACATTCCATAGCGTCTGGCTTTCAAACTAGTATCCTTCATGGTTCTTAGACCATCTAAATCATCCTCCTGTGCTACCAGGTCAAGCGATTCGGATGCAGCTAAGCCTAATCCAACTTTGAATTTGGTAGAGTTTTTCTTAGTCTTTTGGACTTTCTTGAGTTGTTTAACCTCACGCTTGGCAGAACTTACGTCTTTTTCTGCAATTAGTCGATCAAATGATTTTTCTTGGTGAAACTGAAAGCGAGACTCCAGGGAAGGATTTTCTTTTTGGAAAGTAAACTTGCGATTAACTACCTGTTGTTTCTCACTTAGTTTCACTTCTGACAGATGTTTTCTTGCTGTCCGCAAACGTTCTTGAGCTTGCGGAAGTCGATAGTTCTTGATTTCCTTTACCTTCAACAGTCTAGGAGAAACATAGGTAATTTCCTTTATGAACTTCTCTTCTGCTTCCTTTTGGCTACTGAGTAGATTTCCTTTTAACTCTGTTTTCTTTTCCTAAAACAGAGAATTTTTGGCTGATTTTCGAAATCTTCCTTTTTTAGGAACAGTCTGTTTTGAGGTCCTAACTTCTTTACGATAATGCATACGAGCTGATTTTAAGTTGCTTCGAAAGTTTTGCCTAGCCTGTTTGACTAGCTTTTTATCCTCTTTCATCTCATGTCCTCATTTTTTCAGGGTCCGTACTCATGATGTCAAAGAGCTTGGTGTGTTGTGGAATCTTATTTTTGAATGGGACAACGGTGGAACCGGCCTTGATAAGTCCAGCCCCTTTTTCAGGATTGACCAAGTATTTCTCCAATTCCTTGGAAAGTCCAAGCATATGCACCAACTCTTCGCGATCGCTCTTGGCCTGTTTTAAAAGAATCATAAACTCGCTATTGGCAATAATGCGTCTACCATTGGCATCCAAAAGAAGTGTTTCTACATTCTGGGTAATGCCTGTCGGTATCGCCCCATACTTACGGACACGACTCCAGAGTTTAAAGAAAAAATCAGAGGCATACTTGTCCAATAAAAGTAGCTGCATTTCATCAAAGTAAATCCAGGTTTTCTTCCCTAGTTTTTGATTTTTCACCACACGATTCCAAATCTGATCAAAAATCACCATGAGGGCAATTTGTTTTAATTCATCGCCTAGCTTTTTGACATTGTAAATCAAGAAATGACTGTCAGTTTTGATATTGGTCCGATGTGAGAAAATATCCAGCGACCCTTCCACATAGAGTTCCATATCCAGTGCCAAGTCCTTAGCTTCCTGTTCAGGTTGTTGAGATAAGACAAAGACCCATTCGACCAAGGATGGTGTGTCAAAATGCTTATAGGTGAGTCGTGTCACACGGTCTATCAGCGACTTTTCGCGACCATCCATTTTGCGGTCCAAGAGCTTTCCAATCCAAGACAAGAGAAATTCGGACTTGACCTTAACTGGATCCTCATCCATATTCTCATCAGATAGATCTAAGACATTTAAGAAGGTGGTAGAGTCTGGGGCAATATCAATACTCTCCCCACCAAAGGCTTGACCGATAATACTGTAGTCGAGTAGGTTAGTGGTATTACTACCACCTTCCTCTCTAAGAACCGTACGTGAGAGTTTCCCCTCATACGG
>NZ_ASCA01000039.1 GCF_002760245.1 Streptococcus suis YS161
TCTTTAGACGTCGCTGGAGAGAAACGGCTTATAGCCGGTGTACAAGCCACCCGTTTTCACGGGTGGTTATGACTCTGTAAAAATACTAGTTCTATAATCATCGGTAAGTTTTAGATAGGCATCGTGTAACAATCCTTTTAATTCAGAAACTTTCGTATTTTCTGTTGTAAAATTACCTGCAGCAACATCGGCTAGGACAGCTTGATCCATCAATTCTTGCAATTGCTCATAGTTGGCTACCGTGAGCTCCTGCCCATCATAGTTGATGGTAACAGGTTTTAGGAAAGCAAGTTTTTGGACGCGTTCTTGGTACATCGCTTTCTTGAAAGTCTTATAATCGCCATTGTATTCAGGGAGAATATTGGCAAAGATGAGTGAATCAGGAACGACATCGCTATCTGCTTGTTTGTATTGGTTAGACATGTAAGGTACCATGCCGTTTTCATATCCTTTTTCAGCTAGAAGTTCAAATGCTGTACGTCGAAAAGAAAGATCACCAGGAACACGCTCGGTTGTTGCGGTAGCCCAGATAGGAGTAAAGAGACTTAGTTTGTGATAGCCGTTGTTCATCACCTCTTCAGGATTATCAGGGTCTCGCTCAATGCGATTTGCAGATTCACGACGGACGGTCACATCATTATCAACAAGGTCATCAACAGTTTTTAGCTCGATGCTATTCCATTCTTCATCTGTGAAATCACGTTTAAGGTTTACTCCGTAAGGTCCATACTCTTCCGCACCTGGGATGAGTTTTTCTTTCGTTTCTAACTTGTGAAACCATTGGCGTTGAGTGTTTTTATCCTGTTTTAAAATAGCTGTACCTTCAGCATATTCTAATGTGTAGATGAGATCGAATAAGCCCTGCATATATTGTTGTAAATCTGCTGAATTTTGGAAGCGTTCAGGACTAACATTGTGGTAGCGAGTGCCAGTATGACCTGAATAATCAGATAGAGAATTAAAGCCGATGATTGGATAGTCGACGCGGTCTGGTGCTTGTAACATTCCTTCAGGAAATGCTTCAAGTTGCATACCAGCTCTTCGGTTATGACCGAGTAAGAATTTATCATAATCAAAGGCGTGAACCATCTCGTGCGTGAGTGTTACGGCGCCATCTGTTCCGAGTAATGGGGTGATGACAAAGTTGACTTCCTGTCTCCAAGCGTAAGCACCGGCCCAAGTGAGTTCAGGAAGGAAGTAGGTTCCAGAAGGACCGAAAACTTCTTGAATGGCAGCTGTTGTCTCAGCGGTAGCGTCGTTTTGCATTTTCTCAACAAATTCAGGAGTGAGCTTGCCTGTATCGGAATACCAAATACCTTTCCAAGCGTAAGAAGAGGCGTCGTAGGCGTAATTGCCGTGTCCTCCCCATACTGGCTGGAAGTAGAGTAGGGTATGCTTATGATAATCAGGCAGGATACGGTACCACATGTCGTAATGAGCACGATACAACTCGGCATCTGCCAGGATTTGTTCTTTTATTTTGGAGAGTTCGGTCTGATAGACTTCGGGATTGCTTAGTTTCAGAGATTGATCAATGTAACGATCGTAGGAACTAAAGATGAGATTTGATAGGTTTGAAATGATGTAAACATTGTCCTCGCTCGTTGTTAATAGCGGGAGCAACATATTTGGATAGGTATCGCGGATACGAGGCGTAATCACTTCTTCAGGGATTTGAGGATCTTTTAATCGCTCATAGACATTTAGTCTGCTGTTGTCTTCATCGCTAAGAACGGTAGATTTAGTCTCTACGATAAAGGCATCTGTCGTTTGTTTGAACCAATCGTTATCAGATATTTCAGGTAAAAAGATTTCTCGATAGGCTTCAAGGAAATCAGTCAGTGATGCCTTGTCTGTGCTAGATGCAAAGTTCTCTGCATAGGAAAAATAACTTCTTTGTGGGCTATAACTCTGGTAGTCATTTTGTCCAAAAGTTATGAGAGCATCTAGTGAATCCGCTTCTCCTCCGAAGAAATCAGTATGGAACATTGTTAATTCCTTGCTATTAATTTCTCCGTAATCAATATCGTACCATCTATCGAGGTAGGCTAAACTGAGTAAGATAATTTCTTTATTCTCTTCGATAGTACGAATGGTTTGTGTGACTGATTCTGGATCATCTAGTTTAACAGACTCGTCATTTATTAACGCTTTTTTTAGATAGTCGCGAATATTTGTCTTAACTTTGTTAAAGGGTTCTTCTAAATATAGACGGTCCATTTGCTGCTCTTGATTTTCTGTAATGGAGAGAGCAGTATACATATTTTCAGAACGAAATTCAACCGCTTGTAGACTTGGAACTACCTTGTCTAGAATGTCAGAGTAGTCTTGTAATGTTTGGAAAGGTGAATAAGTAACTCCCCAATCCGCTACTTGGTAGTAAGCACGTTTATCTTTGCTTTCTGTATATTGGAGCGGGAAAAATAAGGTGCTGCCATCTTCAAAGTGAGCTAGGAGTGTATTGATGTTTTCTTCTCGTCCCTGTATATCAGAAATAATGGTATTGTCGGTCATGGGGACAAGGCTGATCATTTTACTACTAGCCAATTTGTGGTCTGCGCCAATATTGTTGGCAGCCTTTTTTAGTTGCTGATTGTCGCTTGTTGGATCTAATTTTTTTAGATTGAAGAGCAAAGTTTCATTATTTATAGCACTATCGGTACTATCTTGCTGCTGAGATGATGCAGTTGTGGAAGAGCTCTCTTTATTTTCGGTAGATTGCGGACCTATATCCTTGTCAGTGACATAGCCTACATACTGATACTGCTTTATGTTACTTGGATTAGGAAGTTGGTCTCCGACTTTTAGCTGATGAACCTGATTGTAGTCTGCAAGTAAATTGCTTTCTAGAGCCTGGATGCTCTGGATAGGTAGAATAGAACCAGTGGCGGTCAGAAGAAGAATGGATGAAATAATCCTTTTCTTTTTGCCTTTTCCGACCAAACTTATTCCTAGAACTAGAAGAAGTCCCCCTCCAATCGTTAATAGATTGATCCCGGTCTCCCCTGTAGCTGGAAGAATCCCAAATATTTTTTTAGGTTCGGTCTTGTAGATGAGATAGATTGTTTGATTCTCCGTAGCTATTTCTTTGGAAGGTGAGACAGTTTTCAGCTTAGATAAGACAGAATCCTTCTCTGAACTTGTTAGTTCATCTTGTGCAATATATTGATATTGAACAGATACCGTCGGTGCCTCGTTTGCGTAAACTATAGGAGGCTGGCTTCCCCATAGGCCACTCACTATGGCTACTGTAGTACTAGATATGGCTAGTTGTTTAAGAGCGATTTTCTTGGTATACATTTTCCTCTCCTTTTTAAATATTTACTTGTACAATCAGATTATACTACTTGTACGAAGAAAAAAATGCCAAATCGTTCACATTTTTGGGGCAATAGTGCATATTTTTTTTAAATTTTAAATGGTATATTTTTACTAGAGATAGAGGATGGTGTCCTGGAATTTATGTTAGTAATTGGTGTCTTAATCATGTTCTTTTTAGCAATGTAATATTAATGTGTAGAAATTTTTCCAGATTTGTTTGTTTTATGGTATTTTTATCTAAGAATACTGTGTATCCTAGTGCCAAACCTTGAAAATTGCCTAATTTTCTGCTACAATATATTATTGACTAAAATTGAAATAGGATGAATGATATGGTAACAAATGTACTTCGTTCTCTCATTGAAAATGATAAGGGAGAGCTAAGAAAACTTGAGAAAATGGCAGACAAGGTCTTCTCGTATGCCGATGAAATGGAAGCGCTGACTGATGAACAGTTGCAAGCTAAGACAGCAGAATTTAAGGAGCGATACAATAACGGTGAATCCCTCGACGATCTTTTGTACGAAGCTTATGCGGTAGTCCGTGAAGGAGCTCGTCGCGTATTGGGCCTCTATCCCTACAAGGTTCAGGTTATGGGAGGAATCGTTCTTCACAACGGTGACGTTCCAGAAATGCGTACAGGTGAAGGTAAAACTCTGACTGCAACGATGCCTGTTTATTTGAATGCCTTGTCTGGTCAAGGTGTTCACGTAGTGACGGTTAACGAGTATCTTTCTACTCGTGATGCGACTGAAATGGGTGAATTGTACTCATGGCTTGGTCTATCAGTTGGTATCAACTTAGCTGCTAAATCACCCTTGGAAAAACGTGAGGCCTATAACTGCGATATTACTTATTCGACCAACTCAGAGATTGGTTTTGACTACCTCCGAGACAATATGGTTGTTCGCGCAGAAGACATGGTTCAACGTCCTCTCAATTATGCCTTGGTCGATGAAGTTGACTCAATCTTGATTGACGAAGCTCGTACGCCGTTGATTGTATCTGGTGCACAAGGTTCTGAAACAAACCAGTTGTATTTCTTGGCAGATAATCTTGTTAAATCTTTGACAACAGAAGATTACATCATTGACATTCCATCTAAGACGATTGGTCTGTCTGATTCAGGTATTGACAAAGCAGAGAAATTCTTCAAGTTAGATAACCTCTACGATATTGAAAATGTAGCCATTACCCATTTCTTGGATAATGCACTTCGTGCCAACTACATTATGACCTATGATATTGACTATCTGGTTAATGAAGACCAAGAGGTCATGATTATCGATCCATTTACAGGTCGTACGATGGAGGGTCGTCGTTATTCTGATGGACTTCACCAAGCCATCGAAGCTAAGGAAGGTGTACCGGTTCAAAACGAGTCTAAGACAAGTGCCTCTATTACCTACCAAAACCTTTTCCGTATGTATAAAAAATTATCAGGGATGACGGGTACTGGTAAAACAGAAGAGGAAGAATTCCGTGAAATCTACAACATCCGTGTCGTACCAATCCCAACCAACCGCCCAATCGCGCGTGTTGACCACGAAGATTTACTCTATCCAAGTCTAGAATACAAATTCAATGCCGTTATTGCTGATGTGAAGAGACGCTATGAGAAAGGGCAACCTGTCTTGGTCGGTACAGTTGCGGTTGAAACTTCTGATTTGATTTCTCAAAAATTGGTAGCTGCAGGTGTCCCTCACGAAGTATTGAATGCTAAAAACCACTATCGTGAAGCGCAGATTATTATGAATGCTGGTCAGCGTGGTGCGGTCACTATTGCGACCAACATGGCGGGACGCGGTACCGATATTAAGTTAGGTCCAGGTGTACGTGAACTTGGTGGGCTATGTGTTATTGGTACTGAGCGCCATGAAAGTCGTCGTATTGATAACCAGCTTCGTGGACGTTCAGGTCGTCAAGGTGACCCAGGTGAATCACAATTCTATCTATCTCTCGAAGATGACTTGATGAAACGCTTTGGTTCAGAACGCATCAAAGTATTTATGGAGCGTATGAATCTAACAGAAGAAGAGTCCGTTATCAAGTCTAAAATGTTGACACGTCAAGTTGAATCTGCTCAGAAGCGTGTGGAAGGGAACAACTACGATTCACGTAAACAAGTCCTTCAATATGACGATGTGATGCGTGAGCAACGTGAAATCATCTATCGTCAACGCCAGGATGTTATTACTGCTAACCGTGATTTGGCTCCTGAAATCAAAGCGATGATGAAACGGACGATTGAACGCCAAGTTGCTGGTCACTTCCTTGGTTCGAAAGATGAAGCTATTGATGGAATTATCAAATTTGCGCATGCAAATCTCGTTGACGATGATACCTTGAGTAAAGCTACTTTTGAAGCAATGAATCAGAAAGAGATTGTCGAAGAGCTCTATGAACGTGCTCTGAGAGTCTATGATTCGCAAGTGAAAAAATTACGCGATGAAGAACGTGTACGCGAATTCCAGAAAGTTCTTATCCTTCGTGTTGTGGATAATAAATGGACAGACCATATTGATGCCTTGGATCAATTGCGCAATGCAGTCAGTCTTCGTGGATACGCTCAAAACAATCCAATCGTTGAATATCAATCAGAAGCATTTACTATGTTCAACGATATGATTGGGGCTATCGAGTTTGAAGTAACCCGCTTGATGATGAAGGCGCAAATTCATGACAATATTGAGCGTGAGCGCACAAGTCAAGAAGCACATACGACAGCTGTTAAGAATATTATGCCGAACCAATCGCATGCAATTCAGGAGAATGTATCTTTTGAAGGTGTTGATCGTAATGATCCATGCCCATGCCAGTCTGGTAAGAAATTTAAAAATTGTCACGGCCGTAAATAGGAATGACGCGTGGACTGGACGGCTGTCCAGTCCTTTTGCAATTTTTAGACAAGTCACTAGAGTCAGTTCGTTTATGTTAATAAATGAAATGACTATGCAAAAGGAGACCGATTAATGATAGTAGGACATGGCATTGACCTTCAGGAGATGGAGGCGATTGAAAGTGCCAGAATCAAACACCAAGGGTTTCCCAAAAAGATTCTCACAGAGAAAGAATTTGAACGGTATCAAAGTCTGTCCGGTCGCCGTCAGCTAGAATATTTAGCTGGACGTTGGTCAGCCAAAGAAGCACTGACCAAGGCCTTGGGAACAGGCATTGGTAAGATAGGATTTCATGATATTGAAATTCTGAATACCAGCAAAGGAGTTCCCTATGTGACGAAGAGTCCCTTTGATGGGAATATTTGGCTCAGCATTAGCCATTCAGGAAATTTTGTACAAGCTAGTGTGATTTTGGAGGAGAAAGATGATTGAAAGTGAACATCGACCCACGCAAATTCGGGTTAACTTAGATGCGATTGCGGAAAATTTCGAGCAAGTAATGACCAACTTGCCCCATAAGACCGAAGCATTTGCTGTTGTTAAGGCGAATGCTTATGGTCATGGAGCTGTTGCGGTAGCGAAAAAGTTATCCAGTCAAGCAGCTGGTTTTTGTGTTTCGAATTTGGACGAAGCATTGGAGTTACGTAAAGCAGGTATCGAGCACCCTATCTTGATTTTAGGAGTGGTTCCTGTACGTTTTTTACCAGTAGCTCATCAACTCAATATCAGTGTGACAGTTGCTAGTCTGGACTGGTTGCAAGATGCAAAAGACTTAGAGGCTGATTTATCTGGTCTAACTGTTCATCTTAAGCTAGATACAGGTATGGGGCGGATTGGTTTTAGAAAAATAGCCGATTTGCTACAAGCGATTGCTATCCTTGAAGAATTAGAGTATGACATTGAAGGAGTCTATACTCATTTTGCTACTGCGGATGAGGTTGATCAGGCGCACTTCGAGAGTCAACTGTCTGTTTTTAAAGAATTTTTGGATGTTCTACCAATTACTCCGCGCTGGATTCATGCCAGCAATTCAGCAACAAGCATTTGGCATGCTGATACAGTATTTAACCTGGTTCGTTTGGGAAACATTCTTTATGGACTTAATCCAAGTGGACGAGTACTAGAACTCCCGTTTGATGTTCAACCAGCCTTATCTCTCGTATCTGAAATTGTTCATGTAAAGCAGGTTGAAGCTGGCACAACAATTGGCTACGGAGCTACTTATCACAGCACCGATTCAGAATGGATTGCGACCGTTCCGATAGGATATGCAGATGGTCTCGTCCGAAGCTTACAAGGCTTATCAGTCCTAGTTGATGGGCAGGCCTGTGAAATTGTAGGGCGTATTTCGATGGACCAGATCACCATTCGTTTACCTCATGCTTATCCGCTTGGTCAAAAAGTCACCCTAATCGGTCAAGATGGCGATAAAACGATCTCTGTTCAGGAGTGGGCTGATCGCATCGGAACCATAAATTACGAGGTGGTTTGTCTTTTGACAGATCGTCTACCTCGAATTTTTGAGTAAATGTGACGATAATCCGCCTCTTTCACTAGGAATAGAAGGCTAAAATATTAGAGAGGTATTACCTAGAGATTGTCTATAATACAAATATCGTCATTTAGTTGACTTTTATTACTTCGACGTAAGGAGGCTGGGCAAAAAGCCCAGGACCACTACTCAGAGTTCGTGTCAACATCTCAGCGCAGTGGTTGATTGGCAGATTTGTTCGTGTTTTGCACTCCAAATCTGGCCTAATCAACTGTGCGGGGGTGGGAAGACGAACTCTTTTTATCTTGGTCGAGTTCTTTCCCACTCCCTTTTGCTTGTCCACCTAAATCGTGCTATAATAGAAGGAAATACAACTAAAGAGGAAACTATGAAATTTACAGATATGAAACTCAAGCCTTATATTCAGGAGGCTTTGAAAGAAATTAACTTTGTCCAGCCGACAGAAGTTCAGGAGAAATTGATTCCTGTTGTTTTGTCAGGGCGAGACTTGATAGGGGAATCAAAAACAGGTTCGGGGAAGACCCATACCTTCTTGATCCCTATTTTCCAAAAATTAAATGAGGAATTGGGTCAAGTTCAGGCTGTTATTACAGCCCCATCTCGTGAACTGGCTACTCAGATTTATCAAGCGGCACGCCAGTTGGCTAGTCATTCGGACATCGAAGTTCGTGTGACCAATTATGTTGGCGGTACGGATAAGAACCGTCAAATTGACAAGCTTCAAGCTAGTCAGCCTCACATTGTTGTTGGGACACCAGGGCGTATCTATGATTTGGTCAAATCAGGTGACCTTGCTATCCATAAAGCCAAAACCTTTGTGGTTGATGAGGCAGATATGACCTTGGACATGGGCTTTTTGGAAACAGTTGATAAGATTGCTGGCAGCCTGCCAAAAGACTTGCAATTTATGGTCTTTTCAGCGACCATTCCGCAGAAACTCCAACCGTTTTTGAAAAAATACTTGTCCAATCCAGTCATGGAACAAATCAAGACCCATACGGTCATTTCAGATACCATTGAAAACTGGCTGATTTCAACCAAGGGGCGTGACCGTAATGCTCAAATCTTGGAAGTAACCAAGCTCATGCAACCTTACTTGGCCATGATTTTTGTCAATACAAAGACACGTGCAGATGAATTGCATAGCTATTTGACGGAAAATGGTCTACGAGTTGCAAAGATTCACGGGGACATTCCACCGCGTGAACGCAAGCGGATCATGAACCAGGTGAAGAACTTGGACTATCAGTACATTGTTGCAACGGATTTAGCAGCACGTGGGATTGATATTGAGGGCGTCAGTCATGTCATCAATGATGCCATTCCACAGGATCTTTCCTTCTTTGTTCACCGTGTGGGACGCACAGGGCGTAATGGTTTATCAGGCATTGCCATTACCCTTTATCAGCCAAGCGATGATGCAGATATTCGAGAACTAGAAAAACTCAATATCAAATTCTTGCCAAAAGAAATGAAAAATGGCGAATTTGTCGATACCTACGACCGTGACCGCCGTGCTAACCGTGAAAAATCTCGTGAAAAACTAGATTTGGAAATGATTGGCTTGGTCAAGAAGAAAAAGAAAAAAGTCAAACCAGGCTACAAGAAGAAAATTCAATGGGCTGTTGATGAAAAACGTCGCAAGACCAAGCGAGTTGAAGCGCGTGCAAAGGGTCGTGCAGAACGTAAAGCCAAGCGTCAAACCTTTTAAAGTAATCGAGGAAAAAGATGTTACAAAACATTCTAAGTTTTTATTTACAAGGATTGCTAATAGCTTCCTTGTTGATTATCACTTCTAGTCTGGTCTGGTTTATCTGGCGTGCGACAAAGGGTGTGGATAAAACTTTGCAAGAACGACAAGATTTCTTGTTTGATTTGTTGATGATTAATGTGATGACAATCCCCATTGCAGCCTTTGGAGTAGTGGGAATCTTATTAATGTTTAAAGCGTAGAAGGAAAAAGTATATGTACGATACAGTTGTAATTGGTGCGGGTCCTGCGGGGATGACTGCAGCTCTTTATGCAGGGCGTAGCAATTTAAAGGTAGCTCTTTTGGAACGTGGTATTTATGGTGGTCAGATGAATAATACCGCGGAAATTGAAAACTATCCAGGCTATGACCATATTTCAGGTCCAGCCTTGGCTGAAAAAATGTTTGAACCCTTGGAAAAATTCGGTGTGGACCATATTTTTGGCACCCTAGTCCGTATTGAGGAAGAAGGACAAATTAAGAAAGTGATTACTGAGGATGGTATTTTGGAGACAAAGACAGTCGTTCTAGCCATGGGGGCAAAACACCGTTTGTTAGGTATTCCAGGTGAGGATACTTACAATAGCCGTGGTGTCTCATATTGTGCAGTCTGTGATGGTGCCTTCTTCCGTGGACAAAAACTCTTGGTTGTCGGTGGTGGAGATTCTGCGGTCGAAGAAGCTCTCTTCTTGACGCAATTTGCGGAGTCTGTGACAATTGTTCACCGCCGTGATCAGCTTCGTGCTCAAAAAGTCATCCAAGATCGCGCCTTTGCCAATGAAAAAATCAACTTTATCTGGGATAGCGTAGTCGAAGAAATCAAGGGTGATGACTTACGTGTACAAAGCGTGGTTATCAAAAATGTGAAAACAGAGGAAGTCAGCGAACTGGACTTCGGTGGTGTCTTTATCTATGTCGGTCTGGATCCGATGACGGATTCAGTTGCGGACCTAGGAATTACAGACGAAGCTGGTTGGGTTATCACTAATGAAAAGATGGAAACGAGCAAGGCTGGTATTTATGCCATCGGTGATATTCGTCAAAATCAACTTCGTCAGATTGCAACGGCAGTAGGAAATGGTGCAGTTGCTGGACAAGAAGTCTATAACTACATCACAGAACTAGCTGAATAGGGGAATACAATGTTTCATATTTACGATATTCAGAAAAATCCAGATGGAATCTCCTTTGATAAAACCTTGGATTTACAGGAAGAATTGCAAGCTCGAAATGGTGAAGTTCTAGGCTTGTCGCCAGTCCAAGTCACTGGAAATATCCGTTTTGAATCAGGTTTCTTTTTCTTGGACTATCAGATGACTTATGATATTACCTTGGCATCCAGTCGTTCTCTGCAACCAGTTGTTTTGCATGAGGTCCAAAACGTCAATGAACTCTTTGTTGCCAATGAAGCAGTTCTTAAAGAACAAGATTTGATTGATGAGGATATGGTACTGGTAGTAGAAGATGACCACATTGTCCTTGATGAGAGTGTAGCAGATAATATTTTACTGGCTATACCAATCAAAGTCTTGACACCTGAAGAAGAAGCTGGACAGGAACTACCATCTGGTCAAGCTTGGGCTTTGATGACTGAAGAAGATTTTCAACAAAAAGCTCAAGAGAAAAAAGAGGCCAATAGTCCTTTTGCTCAATTGCAGGGCTTGTTTGATAGTGAAGAATAGTTTGGATAGTTAAATTATCTGAAAATTCTTGTCAACTTTCCCCTTTCGGTGTATAATGAAAGGGATACAAATTAGAGGAGTAAACAAATGACAAAAGCAAATTTTGGTGTTGTAGGGATGGCTGTTATGGGCCGCAACCTGGCACTTAACGTTGAATCACGTGGCTATTCTGTAGCTATTTACAACCGCTCTGCTGATAAAACAGAAGATGTTGTTGCAAGCAACCCAGGTAAAAACTTGGTACCAAGTTACGATGTGGAAAGCTTTGTGGCATCTATCGAAAAACCACGTCGCATCATGCTTATGGTTCAAGCTGGTCCTGGTACAGATGCAACCATTCAAGCGCTCTTGCCACACTTGGATGAAGGTGACATCTTGATCGATGGTGGTAATACTTTCTACGAAGACACTATCCGTCGTTCAAAAGAATTGGCAAACTCAGGTATTAACTTCATCGGTACAGGTGTATCTGGTGGTGAAAAAGGAGCCCTTGAAGGTCCATCTATCATGCCTGGTGGTCAAAAAGAAGCTTACGAATTGGTGGCAGATGTCTTGGAAGAAATTTCAGCAAAAGCACCAGAAGATGGAGCACCATGTGTGACTTATATCGGTCCAGACGGTGCAGGTCACTACGTGAAAATGGTCCACAACGGTATCGAGTATGGCGATATGCAGTTGATTGCGGAGTCTTATGACCTCATGCAACACTTGCTTGGCTTGTCAGTTGATGAGATGGCTGACATCTTCACTGAGTGGAACCAAGGCGAATTGGATAGCTACTTGATTGAAATCACAGCGGACATCTTGAAACGCAAGGATGACCAAGGTCAAGATGGACCAATTGTCGATTACATCATGGACGCTGCTGGTAACAAGGGTACTGGTAAATGGACAAGCCAATCATCACTTGACTTGGGTGTGCCATTGTCACTAATTACAGAATCTGTATTTGCTCGTTACATCTCTACTTACAAAGATGAGCGTGTGGCAGCAAGCAAGGTCCTTCCAAAACCAGCTCCGTTTGCCTACCAAGGCGACAAGGCTGAATTGGTTGAAAAAATTCGTCAGGCCCTTTACTTCTCAAAAATCATGTCTTATGCACAAGGTTTTGCACAATTGCGCGTAGCATCTAAAGAAAACAACTGGAACTTGCCATTTGGCGAAATCGCTAAAATCTGGCGTGCAGGTTGTATCATCCGTGCTCGTTTCTTGCAAAAGATTACAGATGCTTATGGACGTGATGAAGACTTGGCAAACTTGCTCTTGGATGAATATTTCCTTGATATCACAGCTAAATACCAACAAGCTGTTCGTGATGTCGTAAGCTTAGCTGTTCAGGCTGGTGTGCCTGTTCCAACCTTCTCTGCGGCTATTACCTACTTCGATAGCTACCGTGCAGAAAACTTGCCAGCTAACTTAATCCAAGCACAACGTGACTACTTCGGTGCTCACACTTATAACCGTAAAGACAAAGAAGGTGTCTTCCACTACGATTGGTATAGCGAATCAAAATAAAAAGGATGGGCGTGTGAGCGCCCTTCTTTCTAGTCATAATACGATTCCTACACCATTTGAAAGAATAGAAAAGGATGGACAATGGCTAAGAAAATTTTGATTGCTGGTAAAGAACGCAATCTCTCGCATTTTGTTTCCATGGAATTGCAGAAAAAAGACTATCTTGTTGATTATGCATCGACAGGGAAAGAGGCTATGTCCTTGGCACATGAAACGGATTTTGACTTGATTCTGATGAGTTTTCAGCTTTCAGACATGTCCAGCAAGGAATTGGCTACAGAACTATTAGCGATAAAACCAGCCACGGTCATGATTGTGGTAGTTGAGCCGACAGAAGTTAGTCAATATGGGGAAGAAGTCCTCTCTTATGCTGTTTCCTACGTAGTGAAGCCCTTTGTTATCAGTGATTTAGTGGAGCAAATCTCTGCGATTTTTCGTGGTCGTGACTTTATTGACAATAACTGTAAACAGGTTCACATGCATGCGGCCTATCGTGATTTGAAGGTTGATTTTCAAAATCGAACAGTGACTCGAGGTGATGAATTGATTAATTTGACCCGCCGAGAGTATGATCTGTTGGCGACCTTAATGAATAGCCCAGAGCCTGTTAGTCGAGAACAACTTCTTGAGCGTGTTTGGAAATATGAAGCGGCTTCTGAGACCAATGTCGTCGATGTATATATTCGCTATCTACGTGGTAAACTGGATTTGCCACATCAAGATTCATATATAAAAACAGTTCGTGGTGTCGGATATGCCATGCGCGATTGATTTAGAGTAGAGTGGAGGGAAGCTTTCCCTCTTTCTTTTTCTATAAGCGTGTGATAAAATAATAGCCAATAAGTAAGAATGGAAAAGTTATGAATACATCATTTAAAGAAAAAGTCATACTGATACTCTTATCTGGAGCGACATTGTTAGCTGTTCTCAACTGGTCTAGTATTTATGGGGCTATTCAACAATTATTAGGTAGTATGAATTCGCTTTTTATTGGAGCTATTTTTGCCTTCATCCTCAATGTTCCCATGAAAAAATTAGAAGATCAGTTTGAAAAAATTTCTTTTTTAAAGAAATCCAAGCGGTCTTTGGCAATCGTTGGAGTATTAATTGGATTTGCTTTAATTGTGACAGGACTGGTGGTGATTGTTCTTCCTACATTGGTGACGACTGTTTCAGAACTGGTTTCGGTTAGCAGCACAGCCATTCCAAAATCGGTAAATGCCCTAACTAATTTTCTTGAGTCAAATGGTCTTTTGTCGGGACAAATCGGAGACCAGATAGCCAGCTTTTTGGATCAGTTGAAGAATTTAACACTTATTTCAAGTTTGGTCACACCGATTTTATCTGGCTTGGTGTCCAATGTGACGGGGATTTTTTCGAACACTATGACGTTGATAATGGCTTTCTTCTTTACTCTAGCGATTTTAGGGAGCAAGGAACACTTGCAGGCGATGACGAGAAAGTTCTTGCAGGCTACCTTGCCGGAGAAGGCTGTCAGAGTAGTGAACTATATTGGAGAAGTTATTGTTGATACCTATGACCGATTCTTGATGAGTCAGATTGTTGAGGCGTGTATCATTGGGATACTTGTCTTTGTTAGTTATTCGCTCTCAGGAATTCCTTATGCCAGCATGGCTGGTATTTTAGCTGGGGTCCTATCGTTTGTACCTTATATCGGTCCCTTTTCAGCGTGTTTGATTAGTGCTCTCTTTGTGGCGGTACAAAATCCGCTTTTGGCACTCTGGTCTATCGTACTCTTCCAGATTCTCCAGTTGATTGAAGGGAATGTGATTTACCCGCGCGTGGTTGGTCAATCAGTTGGTCTTCCGACTCTATTTACCCTGGCTGCAGCCTTGATTGGTGGTAATTTGTTTGGTCTACTTGGTATGGTCTTCTTTACCCCAATTTTTGCGGTTGTCTACCGCCTGGTTCGTGAATGGGTTGCCAGTCGATTGAAGAAGCAAGATGAATTATTGGTAGAAAGTGAGTAATTCTCGCTTTCTTTTATTTTTGTCATTTTTATGCTATACTGAAGTGATAAAGTTTATGTAGGAGAAAGAGTATGCGTTGTCCAAAATGTCAGAGTTTGAAATCAAGTGTCATTGATAGTCGTCAGGCTGAAGATGGCAATACCATCCGTCGTCGTCGTTCCTGCGACCAATGTGGTCAACGTTTTACCACCTATGAACGGATTGAAGAGAAAACTCTAGTCGTTGTGAAAAAAGACGGAACTAGAGAGCAGTTTTCACGTGAAAAGATTTTCAATGGGATTATTCGTTCTGCTCAAAAGCGCCCTGTGTCAACCGATGATATTGATGAAGTGGTGAATCGGATTGAACAGAAAGTTCGAGCACAAGGTGATAGTGAAATAGAATCCGATGTCATTGGGAATTTGGTAATGGAAGAATTGGTCGAATTGGATGAAATCACCTATGTGCGTTTTGCATCGGTTTATCGTTCTTTCAAAGATGTTGGAGAGCTAGAAAATTTGCTTAAGCAGATGATTTCCAAAGGAAGTAAGGTAAAACCGGGAAAAAAAGATGAAACCAAATGATTTATTTGCCTATATAAAAATTAGCCCGTTTACACCTGATATTGTCAGTCTTAGCCAATGCTACCAGCCGATTATCGGTTTTGATGCATTAGCGCTTTATTATTACTTTTATAGTTTTGCCGATCAAGGGCAAGGACGTTACAAATGGACTGTCATTCTTAATCACATGGATTTTGGGATGAATCGTTTGGAGAAGGCTCTGGATGTTCTGACTGCCATGGGGCTCCTAGAACTCTATCGTGCAGATGAATTAACAGGTTTGGCGCTACAAGCCCCTCTGACCGTAAAAAGTTTTCTAGCGAAACCCTTGTATAAGAACTTGTTGGCAAGGAAGATTGGGGAGTCAAGTATGGAGAATCTGCTTGTTCATCAACCCAATCAAGAACAAAATATCTCAAAAACATTTTCTCAGGTCTTTACCGTGGATGGGCAGGCTCCAGTTATTTTTGAACCGAAACATGATTTTGATTGGTCTGCCTTTAAGGCATTAATGGCCAAAGACAAGCTACTTTTTCAGGATGAAGCTGAGGATATTATTGCGCTTAGTTACATAGCAGAGCAGGCAGGCTGGACCTGGTTGGAAACCTATCGGCAGGCTAAAGCAACTGCTATTGGACAGACCATCTCGACCAAACGCTTGCAGCAGTCACGCCAGACATTGCCAACAGAAAGCGCCAACCTCACCGCCCAAGAGCAAGCCATTGTTCGTGAAGCGAAAACAAAGTCTAGTTTAGTCTTCTTGTCCTTTATCAAGGAGCAACGGAAGGCAACTGTGACCGCAACAGAACGAAAATGTTTGACGGATTTGGCCAATTTGGGTCTTCTTGACGAGGTTATCAATGTCTTGGTCCTCTATACCTTTAACAAGGTGGACTCAGCCAATCTGAATGAAAAATACGCTATAAAGTTGGCCAATGATTTTTCCTACAAGGGAATTGGCAGTGCAGAGGCAGCTGTTCTTTACCTAAGAGAGTTGAAGACAGGTCAAGTTGTTACCAAGTCGAGCCAGCCACAGAAAAGCAATGTGCCTGAGTGGAGTAAGGAAGAGGTTCAGCAAGGACAAACGCAGGAAGGTCAAGCCAAGTTGGCGGCTCTTTATCGTGAATTAGAAGAAATGGAAAACAAAGGAGGTAGCTGATGAAATCAGTTCAAGACAGGTTGTCGCAAACAACCAATCCAAGTCCAAAATCTTATCAGCAACTCTATCAGGAGATAGTGAGTGATCCTGAAGTCGCTGCTTTTATCAAAAAAGAAGGTTTGACCCAGCAGGAAATCACCCTCTCCATTTCTAAGTTTTTGGAATATATCAGTCAGCGTGACCTCTTTGTCAAGCAGGATGAATCCTATATTGCCAAGGGGTATCAACCTGTTTTGGTCATGAATGAGGGCTATGCGGATGTGTCCTATCTTGAGACAGAGGAATTGGTCGAATACCGTCGTTTGGAAGCTATCAAGAACCGTATCCAGCTTATCAATATGCCGGCAAGTTTGAAAAATGTAACCGTGGCGGATATTGATAAGAGCGATGAAAATCGTGTGGAAGTCATGTTAGCCATTGCGGATTTTGTCAAACGTTTTGAAGAAAAGCCAAAAGGTCTTTACATCTATGGTAACTTCGGTATTGGTAAAAGTTATTTGATGGCTTATTTAGCCAATTTGTTGTCTAAGACCCATCTTCAATCAACCACCATGCTCCATTATCCGACCTTTGTTGTCGATATAAAAAATGCCATCAAAGATGGTTCTGTTAAGGAGCGGATTGATGAAATCAAGATGGCTCAGGTCTTGGTGCTAGATGACATCGGAGCAGAGCAACATAGTCCGTGGGTGCGTGACGATGTTTTACAGGTCATTCTGCAATACCGTATGCAGGAAAATCTGCCGACCTTCTTTACGTCCAATTTCTCCTTTGATGATTTGGAACGGCATTTTGCATCTGGCAAGTCTGGTGATGAAACCTGGCAGGCCAAACGGGTTATGGAGCGGATTCGCTATCTGGCTCGCGATTTGCATTTGAAAGGAAATAACCGCCGATGAATGAAACCATTGATTTGATGCTGAACCATACTTCCGTCCGTCGTTTTACGGAAGAGCCGATTGAGGCGGAACATCTGCAAGCTATTCTTTCAGCTGGGCGAGCTGCGTCTAGCTGGAAGAATTTCCAGTCTTATTCCATCATTGTGGTACAGTCGGAGGAGAAAAAACAGGCTCTCTATGATTTGGTGCCCCAGCCAGCTATTTTACAGGCTCAGGCCATTCTTGTTTTTGTGGGCGACCATAATCGTGCCAGCAAGGCGGCTCAACTCCATGGCTCAGACTTTGATGCCAAAGGAACAGAGAATCTCCTGCTTTCTTCTGTTGACGCGGCTCTGGCAGGGCAAAATGCCCTCTTAGCAGCTGAAAGCCTGGGTTATGGTGGTGTCTTCATCGGTATGATTCGCCATAAGGCCTTGGCAATAGCAGAGCTGTTCAACTTGCCAGATTATACCTATCCAATTTTCTGTATTGCCCTGGGTCGACCAGCCCAAAACCACCCTGTCAAACCACGTTTGGCAAGTGAAACCATTGTCTTTCAGGAAGAATATGTGGAGCAAGGCGTGGAAGTCATCCAAGCCTACGACCAAGTTCAGACAGACTATGCAGGTGCCCGTCAGACAGAAACTTGGTCGGAGCGTATGGTTGCCCAGTTCGGACAGGCAGAACAGCCAGAAACAAGGGCTCTATTAGAAAAAAATAAATTATTGTAAACTAGAAGAGGAGGAGCCATGGCTCAACCAACTATCGCCATCGTTGGACGTCCCAACGTTGGAAAATCAACACTTTTTAACCGTATCGCTGGTGAACGCATTTCTATCGTAGAAGACGTAGAAGGTGTGACCCGCGACCGTATTTATGCTACTGGTGAGTGGCTCAATCGCAAGTTTTCCCTGATTGATACAGGCGGTATTGATGATGTGGATGCACCTTTCATGGAGCAAATCAAGCATCAGGCTGAGATTGCCATGGATGAAGCAGACGTTATCGTCTTTGTCGTATCAGGCAAGGAAGGTGTGACAGATGCTGACGAGTATGTATCGCGTATCCTTTATAAGACAAACAAACCAGTTATTTTGGTTGTCAATAAAGTTGATAACCCTGAAATGCGGAATGACATCTATGATTTCTATTCACTCGGTCTTGGCGATCCTTATCCAGTATCTTCTGTACATGGTATCGGGACAGGGGATGTCTTGGATGCTATCATTGAAAATCTTCCAGTCCAAGAAGCAGAAGAAAATCCGGACATTATCAAGTTTAGCTTGATTGGTCGTCCAAACGTTGGTAAATCCAGCTTGATTAACGCTATTTTGGGTGAAGAGCGCGTGATTGCTTCGCCAGTTGCTGGAACGACTCGTGATGCCATTGATACGCACTTTACAGACCCAGAAGGTCAAGAATTTACCATGATTGATACCGCAGGGATGCGCAAGTCTGGTAAGGTCTATGAAAATACGGAGAAATACTCTGTCATGCGTGCCATGCGTGCCATTGAGCGTTCCGATGTCATATTGATGGTTATCAATGCCGAAGAAGGTATCCGTGAGTACGACAAACGCATCGCAGGCTTTGCCCATGAAGCTGGTAAGGGAATGATTATCGTGGTCAACAAGTGGGACACGCTTGAAAAAGACAACCATACCATGAAGCAGTGGGAAGACGATATTCGTGATCAATTCCAGTATTTGTCATACGCACCGATTATTTTTGTATCGGCTTTGACCAAGCAACGCTTGCACAAGTTGCCTGAGATGATCAAGGCTATTAGTGAGAGCCAGAATACTCGCATTCCGTCAGCTGTCCTCAATGATGTTATCATGGATGCCATTGCTATCAATCCAACACCGACTGATAAAGGGAAACGTCTCAAGATTTTCTACGCGACACAAGTTGCGACCAAGCCACCGACCTTTGTGGTCTTTGTCAACGAAGAAGAGCTCATGCACTTCTCCTATATGCGTTTCTTGGAAAATCAAATCCGCAAGGCCTTTGTCTTTGAAGGAACACCAATTCATCTGATTGCACGGAAACGGAAATAAAAGAGGGTAACCTCTTTTTTCTTTGCAATCATTCGCAAATATGCTAGAATGAGACTAGGAGGTGTTGGTATGGTAGCGTTTCCGATTTGGCGAATTTTCTTTATACTGCTTTCTGGTTCCACTTTTTATTTTATTTTCTATGAAGATAGTCAGTATAAACCTTTTGGCTTTAGGTATTGGCTAGGATTAGCGGCTTGTATCTGGCTCAATTTGGTGACTTTGGCATCCTATTTTATCGCCTTTACAGGTGGTTCGATTATGGTCTATAATCAGTATAAAATGCCATTGGTTGTGATATTCCTTTTTTGTCTATTCTTGGCTAGTATGCTTACCTTTCTTTCCTTTAAGGCTATCAAGATTGTGATTCGACGAACCAAATATTATCGACAGGTCAGAAAGGAAGGCTAGATGGAATTTTTGGGTGAGTTGTTGATTGAATTTTTAACTGGTCTAGCAGACTTTGATGAAAGAAACTATCCTCCTTTTGGCCTCCGCTATTGGTTGGGCTGGTTGGGAGTTCTGATTCATGTCTTACTCCTTGCCTTGCTTACTTGTGTGACTGTCTTCTTTTTCAAGTTTTTCTTGGATGGAAAAGGCTTGATTAACGTAGTAGTGGCAGTTGTTTTCCTGCTATTTGCTCTATTTTGGTTTTGGAAAAGCGGAAAAACAATCTTGAAAATGTGGCAAGCAACGATTTATTATTTAGCTATTCATTAGAGACACCAGTTTACCAGCTGGTGTTTTTTTGATACCTATTTAAACAATTCAAATTGAAAATATGCTATAATGAAAAGATAACATTTTAGATACATTTTACAGAAGAGCTGATGATTGGTTGAAGGATAAAGGAGTTAGAATGGGTCGCATGATGCCAGGGCGGATTCGCCAAGAAGGAATTGATTTGTACGAGGCTGGAAAACTGACTGTTCTTCATAGTGAGAATGGAAAGATGGTGCTGGATATTGCTGGTGAGCGCTTCACTTACGGCGATGCAGATAGCGATTTACAGTGTAGTTGCCAGTTATTTCAAAGTAAGGGCTACTGTCAACACCTAGCTGCCACGGAGTATTTTTTAAAAAATGATGCCTCAGGCAAGGATATGAAGCAGTCTTTGAAAGAAGATGGTGAACAACATAAGGAAACCGTCCGTCGGACTTATTTTGGCGGTCTCTTTTTAGATGAAATTTTGCGACCAGAACCAGAACTGGGGCTTAAGTATCAGTTCTCAGTTGAAGGGAACTTATTGCCCTATGATCGTCAGATAGATTGGACCTTGAAAATTACCCGCTTGCCAGATACACGTTCGTACATTGTGCGGGACATCGGAGCTTTTTTGCGCATTGTGAAAGCCAACGGTCACTATCAGATAGGTAAAAATTATTATGAGCAAGTTACTTATGAAAATTTTGATGAACCAAGTCAGGCTCTCCTGGATTTTCTCTGGGCCTTGGTACCAGAGAAAGTTGGTATAGATTCGGATATTCTTACTCATTTTGGACGACATTTTCGTCTGCCACAAGCCTATTTTGAGGAGGGGTTGGAGCTGTTAAATCAGCTAGAACATTTTAACTTTTCCTATCAACAGCAGTCCTATTCCTCCTTGATGGTTCTTCCGTTGACAGGGGAGGAAGGGCTCTATCATTTTGAGGTGACCGTTCACACGCAGATGATTGAAATGGTTATTCACGAAAAACCAGTCCGACCACTTTTTCATGGGCGCTATCTCTTAGTAAATGGCACGGTTTATAGTGTCAATCGCCATCAAGAACATCTGATTTACCAAATTTCCGAACTTGTTCCAACCGAATCAGGTTTGAGAAAGGTGCAGGTGGATTTCCCTGACCAAAATCGTCTGGCTCTAAGCTTGCTGGATTTGCAGACAATTGGGACTGTTAAGGCACCTAAGCGCTTCATCATTCATGATTTCAAGCCAGAATTTCATATTCAGATGGAGACAAATGAAAGTTTATCACTCCAATTGGTTTTGGATTTTGATGGACGTAAGGTAAGGAGTGAGGAGGATTTGGCTCTCCTGCCTTTTGCCAGCCATTTTCAACATTTGGAGAAGGTTTATCAGGCTATTCGTCTATCAGGCTTTAGGGGGACATATCATGCCCAGAGAGCGGCTCTTAGTCAGCAGGAGCTCTATCCATTTTTCCAACAACAATTGCCTATATTACAAAAAATGGGGCAGGTTTATCTAGAAGAAAGGCTCCAGGCTTTATATATTGAAGCCAAACCTCAATTAGAAATTGTACGTAACGGCTCACTTTTGGATATTTCGTTTGACTTATCAGGTATTGAACAATCTGAAATCGATCAGGCGATTACAGCCTTGCTGAATCAAGAGGATCACTATACTAGCCCGAGTGGTAAGGTATTTGTTTTTGATGAGGAAACCAAGAAAATCAGTCAAACCCTAATCTATCTGCGAGCCCGTCATGGTAAGGAGGGGCAGGTACAAGTCCATGCTCTTGCCGGTTACCAATTGGCTCAATCCTTGTCACAATTCAACCAAGTCAGTTTCTCCAAGGAATTTGAGGAAATGGCAAGCTATCTAGCTCAGCCAGATTTGTTCCCGCTTCCTGATGTGGAAGTAACAACGTCGCTTAGGGATTATCAGCAGACAGGGCTTAAGTGGTTGACTATGCTGGATACGTATGGTTTTGGTGGAATTTTAGCTGACGACATGGGGCTTGGAAAGACCTTGCAAACTATCGCCTTTCTGTCCAGTCGGATGACAAAAGATTCCAAAGTTTTAATATTGGCACCATCCAGCTTGATTTATAACTGGTTAGATGAGTGCAAGCGGTTTGCTCCAAGTTTAGATGTGGCAGTTGTCCATGGAAACAAGGAACAGCGTGAAGAGATCATTGCCAATGGTCACCAAGTCTTAGTTACCTCCTATCCATCCTTCAGACAGGATGTCGCGCTCTATAGACAGGAACGCTTTGACTACCTCATTTTAGATGAGGCGCAGGTCATGAAAAATGCCCAATCTAAGATTGCGCAGCTACTGCGTGAGTTTGAGGTTGGGAATTGCTTTGCCCTCTCAGGTACGCCGATTGAAAACCATTTGACGGAACTCTGGTCCATTTTCCAAATTGTCTTACCAGGTTTATTGCCAGGCAAACAAGACTTCGGTAAATTAGCAGCCAAGGACATTGCGCGGACCATTCAACCCTTCGTTCTCAGACGTCATAAGGAAGACGTTCTTCAGGAATTGCCTGATTTGATAGAAATCAATGTACTTAATGAACTGACAGATGAACAAAAAGCCATCTACCTAGCCCAGCTTCAACAAATGCGGACTCAAATAGCTGGCGCAGATGATGCTCAAATCAATCGTAGCAAGATAGAAATCCTATCAGGAATTACTCGCTTACGTCAAATCTGCGATACACCCAGCCTTTTCATGGAAGAGTTTAGTGGTGAGAGTGGCAAACTTAATAGTTTGAAAGAATTACTCTTGCAGCTAAAAGAAGGTGAACACAGGGTCTTGATATTCTCCCAATTCAGAAATATGCTGGAAAAAATAGAAGAACAGCTGAAAGAAATTGGGATGACATCCTATACTCTGACTGGTTCAACACCTGCTAACCAACGCCAAGAAATGACACAGGCCTTCAATGCAGGAAGTCGAGATGCCTTTCTCATTTCCTTGAAAGCAGGTGGCGTTGGCTTGAATTTGACAGGTGCAGACACAGTCATCCTAGTCGATCTTTGGTGGAATCCTGCCGTGGAAGCTCAGGCTATCAGTCGGGCTCATCGCATGGGGCAGACTGAAAAGGTTGAATGCTATCGCCTGATTACTAGAGGGACAATCGAAGAGAAGATTCAAGAATTGCAAGAAAATAAAAAGAACCTTGTCAAAACAGTCCTTGATGGCAATGAAAGCCGAGCGAATTTGACGGTTGAGGACATTCGCGAGATTTTAGGGATTGAGTGATATGGAAACAGTTGACTCAGCGTAGAATTAGGAAATAAGGCCTAAGTATGGTATAATAAGGGTTCGAAAGGATGACTTATGATTAGACATGAAAAAAGATTTCCACTAGTCGCAGATGATGAGGTACTAGTTGGAGAAAATCCAATTATGAGTTTATATGATGAGAGCGACCTGATTAGCAATATCAGGGGACCTTATCAAGAAAAGGAATTTAGCTGGTCTCCCGATTCACAGCGAGTTGCGTCGGCAAAACCAGTAGCACAAACGGAAGCTGAGCTCCTGCCTCCTTTGTTTGAAGCTAAGCCAAGCCATTATTCTCGCAAGGAACGCCTTCAGCAACTGACTAAAACGAAGCCTTCTCCAGTGAAAACACAGGGGCAGTTGGCTCGTGAACAGGCTAGAGAAGACTTGAAGAAAAAACGATCAGCAACCTACTTAAGAGATGAAAAACCAGCACCAGCTAAAGTTGTGGTGAAACCTCCTGTCGTTTCAACAACTGAATCTAAGGCAGGTCGGTTGACACGTTTGGCGGACAACTTACGTCAGACAGACTATATTCTCGCTGATATGCCAGCTGTCTATTCTTTGAAGAAAGAAGATAGAGAACAGGAGCAGGTTATAAAGAAAAATTCGTATGACTTTTTAAGAAAGAGTCAGGTTTACAATTATCCTGAGCGCAGACAACAACGAGATCGCCAAGTGGCACAAGAATTGAATTTGACACATATAGAAGAGGGATAACATGACAAAAACCTATCATTTTATCGGAATTAAGGGATCAGGTATGAGCGCACTTGCTCTTATGTTGCATCAAATGGGGCACAAGGTTCAAGGTAGTGATGTAGAGAAATACTACTTTACACAACGCGGGCTTGAACAAGCTGGGATTCAGATTTTACCGTTTGATGAGAAAAATATTACAGCAGATGTTGAATTGATTGCTGGTAATGCTTTTCGTCCAGATAACAATGTGGAAATCGCTTATGCTGATGCCCAGGGCTATACCTACAAACGTTACCATGAATTTCTAGGTGAATTTATGAAAGGTTTTACGAGCCTCGGTGTTGCTGGTGCCCATGGTAAGACCTCCACAACGGGATTATTGGCACATGTTATGCGCAATATCACAGATACTTCCTTCTTGATTGGTGATGGTACTGGTCGCGGTTCGGCAAATGCTCAGTATTTTGTGTTCGAATCCGATGAATACGAACGTCACTTTGCCCCATACCATCCTGAATACAGCATCATTACCAATATTGATTTTGACCATCCAGATTATTTCACTAGTCTAGAGGATGTTTTCAATGCTTTCAATGATTATGCGAAGCAAGTAAAAAAAGCTCTCTTCGTTTTTGGTGAAGATGAGCAACTTCGTCGTATCACGGCAAATGCTCCAATCTACTATTATGGCTTGGAAGACAATAATGATTTTGTTGCCTATGACTTGAAGCCTTCTACAAGTGGTTCACAATTCAAAGTTCGCCATGGTGAAGAAGAGTTGGGAGAATTCCAAATTCCAACCTTTGGCAAGCATAATGTGATGAATGCAACAGCTGTTATTGCCAATCTCTATATTGCTGGATTTGATTTGAAACTGGTTGCAGAACACTTGAAGACATTTGGAGGTGTCAAACGTCGCTTTACGGAGAAAATTGTCAATGATACTGTTATCATTGATGACTTTGCTCACCATCCAACGGAAATCATTGCAACCATTGATGCGGCACGTCAGAAGTATCCTAGCAAGGAGTTGGTAGCCATTTTCCAACCACATACATTCACTCGTACCATTGCGCTTCTCGATGAGTTCGCAGATGCTTTGAATGGAGCAGATGCAGTTTACCTTGCTCAAATTTATGGATCAGCGCGTGAAACAGACAACGGTCAGGTTAAGGTAGAAGATTTGGCGGCTAAAATCAACAAAAAAGGTGGACTTGTTACAGTTGAAAACACTTCACCACTTTTAGACCATGACAATGCAGTATATGTATTTATGGGAGCTGGTGATATTCAGTCCTATGAATATTCCTTCGAAAGACTCTTATCAAATCTTACAAATAACGTCCAATAAAAAGAAAGACGGAGGCCTATGGCCCCTGTTTTTCCGCTATATAAGGGAGAAAATTATGGAAATTCGTTTTGCTACTCCTTCGGATTTAGAACAAGTTGTTTTGATTGAAAATGCCAATTTTTCTAAAGAGGAACGGATAGCTGAGTCTGTTCTTGCCATTTATCTGAATGCTTTGAGTAAAACCTGTTTAATAATGGAACACGATGGGGAAATAGCAGGATATTTATTATCCTGTCCTTCTGTTTCGCAGACTGTTACAGACGATATTTTTTACTTGACAGAGAGTGACATGCCAACAGGCGGTCACCTAGCTATTGCCAGTCTATCCGTAGCGGATACCTATAAAGGACAGGGAGTGGGAACTCTTTTGTTGGCAGCCATAAAAGAAGTGGCTTTAGCGGGAGGATTTGAAGGCATTGCTCTAACCTGTAAGGAGTATTTGATTGGCTACTATGAAATGAACCAGTTTGAAGATTTTGGCCCCTCCTTGTCGCAATTTGGAGGACAAAGGTGGAGTGATATGTACTGGAAAGCCTTGTAGAAAGGGAAGTTCTTGCAATTCATAAGCCTTTAAGATATAATGTATAGTAACTGTGTGAAAGGAGTAACAGCGTGACAAAGGATACGAATGAAAAAAACACGCAGTCTTCAAGCTTCCGCGATCAAATTTTACGAGATTTGGAAGAATTGAAGGTGAAACGTTTGGCGGAACAATCAGCGGATGTTCTTGTTGATAAGCGTAACGAAATTATCAACGAGCTCCAGCCTAGTCTTGCCGAAGAAAAAGCCCTCCATAGAGAGCCTGAAATTGTAAAAGTAGAAGGTATTGCTTTCCCTGATTCATACTTGCCAGAAGAACAGCAAGAATCAGAAGTGATGACGGAAAGTATTGAAGAGCCAACATCAGAAACTTTGGCTACTCCAGAGACTTTTGTGATTGAAAAAGAAGTCATTTCAAGTCCGGTTCCTCAAGATACGGTGGAGAGGAACTTGGAAGAGCTACGAAACCTTGTAGCGGCTAATACTGTAGAATTTGACGAGGCTCCATCAAGCTCGTTGGTTTCCGAACCAGTTGAGCCTGTCCTTTCAGAGAAGTCTTCTTTGGAAGATACATTTTTGGAATTTCCAACGGAAGATGTATCAGCTGTAACTGGTGATACAGAGGTTATCTCACTGGAAGAAACGATTATAGCTCCAAAGACAACGGCTATTGTTCCAGAAGTAGACAAGCAGATGCAGGAAACACAACCCAGAAGAAGAACAACCCACAGAACAAGCAAGCAACGTCGTAAAAAACAAGATAACGCTGCGAAACGCATTGTCTCTGTTATCATGTCGATTGTTGTAGTGGCAGTTCTAGTGACAGGTGTTACTGGTTATATGTGGGTAAAATCTAGTCTGGAACCAGTTAATGCAAAAGCTACAGAAGCTATTCAGGTAGAGATTCCAGAAGGATCTTCAACTTTAGAAATTGGTAAAATTTTAGTTGACAACAAGTTGATTAAGAATGCTACTATTTTTAATTACTACTCTAAAATTAAGAGCTATAATAATTTCCAAAGTGGTTTTTATAATTTAAAACAAAATATGTCTGTGGATGACATCGCCAAAGCACTTCAAGAAAGTGGCACTCCGACAGCTCAAAAAGAAGCCGCAGGTAAGATTTTGATTGTTGAAGGGTATACACTGACACAAATTGCTCAGGCTATTACAGATAATACCAAGACAGAAGATAAAAATGATAAAACACCATTTACCACAGAACAATTTATGGCTACTGTGACCAACCAAGATTTTATTAATCGAATGGTTGCTACTTATCCAAAATTGTTTGCCAGCTTACCTGCTGCTGATAGTGGAGTTATTTATCAGTTGGAAGGTTACCTCTTCCCAGCGGTTTATGAATACAGCGACGAAACAACTATCGAAGAGCTCGTTGAGCAAATGATTGCCGCGATGGATAATCGTTTACAACCATATTATGAAACGATTGCTGCTAAGAATTTGACTGTAAATGAAGTTCTTACCTTGGCATCTTTGGTTGAAAAAGAAAGTTCTACTGATGAAGATCGTCGAAACATTGCAAGTGTCTTCTTTAACCGCTTGAATGCAGCAATACCTCTACAATCCAATATTGCAATCTTGTATGCTCAGGGTAAACTTGGTCAAGAAACAACTCTGGCAGAAGATGCAGCGATTGATACATCAATTGAGTCACCATACAACATTTATTGGACACCAGGATTGATGCCTGGACCAGTGGATAGTCCAAGCCTTTCGGCTATCGAGGCAGTGATTAATGCCAACACGACAGACTATCTTTACTTTGTAGCAGATGTTACAACTGGAAGTGTTTACTTTACAAATAATATTGATGAACATAACCAAAACGTTGCTAAGTATGTAAATGCACATCTTGATAATGAGTAAATTCTTATAACAAAATTATGTGGTTTTCCACATAATTTTGTTTTCATGAAAAATAAAAGAAAAGGAAAGACAAATGGCAGAAAAAACATATCCAATGACCTTGGAAGAAAAGGAAAAATTAGAAAAAGAACTAGAGGAACTAAAGTTAGTTCGTCGACCAGAAATTGTTGAACGTATTAAGATTGCTCGTTCTTACGGAGACCTTTCAGAAAACTCTGAGTACGAAGCAGCTAAAGATGAACAGGCTTTTGTTGAAGGTCAAATTTCAACAATCGAAACAAAGATTCGCTATGCTGAAATCGTAAACAGTGATGCAGTTGCTGCGGATGAAGTAGCGATTGGTAAGACTGTGACTGTTCAAGAAGTTGGTGAGACCGAGGAAGAAGTCTATCATATCGTTGGTGCTGCAGGTGCAGATGCCTTTGCAAATAAGATTTCAAATGAAAGCCCAATTGGCCATGCTTTGATTGGTAAAAAAACAGGAGATGTTGCAACAATTGAAACACCTGCTGGTAGCTATGATGTAAAAATCTTGAAGGTTGAAAAAACGAAATAAGATGTGGAGAGGGTCGAAAGATTCTCTCTTTTTATTCACGAAGGTACTAAAAAAGATTGGAAATTCCAATCTTTTAGTGTTTATTATCTAGAACGTTGTTTTCCTGCATTACGGTTTCTCTTCTTGTTAGATGTCTTTTCTTCAATAACTGCTGAAGCAGTTGGAGTAACGTCCTTCGTTTTACGAGGAGTTGCTGACACTGTGATATTTTTGAATTCCTCTTCCACTTGTTTACGAATACGAGGTTTCAAAATGAAGTTTGTAATAGCTTGTTGAAGAATGCCGAAGAGACCACCGACAACCCAGTAGAGAGTCACTCCAGCAGGAGACCCAAATGAGAACATCATGATCATAATTGGATTCATCAGAGCCATGGTTTTCATTTGTTTTTTCTGTTCTTCATCCATGCCGACTTGCATTAAGAGCGATTGGGCATAGTATAAAATACCAGCAACAACTGTCAAAATCAGGCTAGTTGAACCTAAATTAATACCAAGGAAAGTAGCTTCTGAAATTCCTGGTGTATGGCGAGCCGCAAAGTAGATTGCAGAGAAGAATGGCATTTGAATCAGCATCGGCAAACAACCAATTCCGCCGAGCATGCTCACACCGTATTGTTTTTGAGTTGCAAAATACTCTTGTTGCGCAGCAAGTTGCTCTTCTTGAGAGCTTGCATTTTTCATGCGCTCCTGGATTGGGCCTAAAATCGGTTTGAGATAATTCATCTTCTCAGATTGGATAGCAGCTTTCCAAGATTGGTAAATTCCCAATGGGAGGATGATGAAGCGAACCAATAAGGTGACGATGATAATAGCAAGACCAAATCCTAGAGCTTGATCTTCTGCAAAGAAGCGAATCAAGTTGGACATTGGTTGTCCCAACCAATCCCAAATGAGACCTGTAGGATTTCCGCTTTTATCAGTTTGAACACAACCAGATAAGAAAAGAAGTGTTGATAAGGCCATGCCTGACAACATGAATAAACGTTTATTTTTCAATTTTTTTCGTTCCTTTGTTTTTTTCAGTATACTCTCTATTTTACTTTTTTTGTTCAAAATATACAAGTTTTATCTATACGCCACCTGAAAATCCTTATAGTCTTCGAAGTTGGCTAGGGTGACATCTAGATAGGTGACTTTGGCCATACGAGAAGGCCCTTTCCGAATTTCATGGATAAAATGGCTGAGCTTCTCAGCATTATCTGACTGAGCTAAAATGGTGACAGTTCCATCATCATTATTCCAAACTCTGCCGTAGATGTCGCCTATTTCCACAGCTAAAAATTGAACAGACCAACGAAAGCCGACTCCTTGCACACGACCAGATGCAATCATTTTTACCTTTCGCATAAGTTTCTCCTTTTGACAAGACATTTACTTTATTATATCATGGTTGGGTAAGACTGTTCAAAAATCAAGATAATTGATTTAGCCGTTGGAAAATTGAGGTTGCTGAGCAGTAAAAGAAAAAGGGGCATTCATGGAGATCATTCGCTCAAAGGCCAATCATTTGGTCAAGCAGGTTAAGAAATTACAACAGAAAAAATACCGTACTTCTTCTTATTTGATTGAAGGTTGGCATTTGTTGGAGGAGGCTTTGGCAGCCAAAGTACCTATTGAACATATTTTGGTATCAGAAGAACATGTTCATCGGGTTACTGGCTTATCCAATGTAACAGTTGTCAGTTCAGATATTATGCAGGATTTGGCAGACTCACGGACACCACAAGGGGTAGTAGCTCAACTGTCCTTATCAAATCAGACCTTACCCGATGTCTTAACAGGAAAATTTTTGGTTCTGGAGGATGTGCAGGACCCTGGAAATGTTGGTACTATGATTCGTACAGCTGATGCAGCTGGTTTTGATGGAGTATTTCTATCGGATAAGTCGGCAGATATTTACAATATGAAAGTTCTGCGTTCCATGCAAGGGAGTCATTTCCACTTGCCAGTTTATCGAATGCCGATGACTGCTATTTTTTCTGCTTTAAAAAGCAATCAGATAGAAATCTTGGCAACAACCCTCTCTAGTCAGTCGGTTGACTATAAGGAAGTTACGCCAAATCCGAGTTTTGCCTTGGTCATGGGAAATGAAGGCCAAGGAATTTCAACTTTTGTAGCCGATGAGGCGGATCAACTTGTTCACATCACCATGCCAGGGCAGGCGGAAAGCCTCAATGTGGCGATTGCAACAGGAATTTTATTGTTTAGCTTTATTTAAGCCAAGTGTACTATAGTGTGGTATAATATTCCAACGAGGTTAACGAATGGTTGCATATAAACAAGATAAAGAATACATGCATTACGTGGGGCACTTGATTGCCACACCCAAGGTGCAAAAATTGGGGAAAATCCCTCATCATTATTACTCCACGCGCTTGGAACATTCCATCAATGTCTCTTATACAAGCTATAAGATTGCGAAAAAATTTGGTTGGGATGCCAAGTCAACAGCTCGTGGTGGTCTATTGCATGATTTATTCTTCTATGATTGGAGAGATACCAAATTCAACAAGAGCCATGCTTGGGTTCATCCACGAATTGCTAAACGCAATGCTCAGAAACTCATTCAACTCAATAAACTAGAAGAAGACATCATTGTGAAGCATATGTTTGGTGCGACAATCGCTCCTCCTCGCTACAAGGAATCCTGGATTGTGACATTTGTGGATAAGTATTGGGCTGTGAGAGAGTGGAGTCTGCCCTTACAACACAAGTGGAAAAATCGTAAGGTCTTTCGTTTTCAATAAAATGATTTAAAGGAGAATAGTATGAATAACGATTCATTTATTATTAATCAGGTGGATAATACCGCCCTCAACCGTTTCTTCGGTAAAATTTATGGTGTGGTTGCCATGGGAATTGGTCTATCAGCTTTAGTTTCTTTCTTGGCTGTGACCGTCTTTCAATCTTTATTGCTTAGTCTGCTGAGTGCAGGCTCCATCATCATGATGCTGATTATGATTGGTCAGATTGCCTTGGTTGTTTCTGCTTCAGCAATGGCAGCTAAAAATAGCCCAATGGCTCTACCAATGTTTCTTGCCTACTCAGTAACAAATGGGCTTACCATCAGCATGATCTTGATGTTCTATACCAGCGAAACAGTTGTACTCGCCTTTGTGTCAGCGGCTCTTATGTTTGCTATCATGGCTGTAATTGGGATGACAACGAAGAAGGATCTTTCTGGTATGGCTCAGGCATTGCGTGCAGCTCTATGGGGAATTATTATTGCAAGTGTTATTAATATCTTCCTTCGTAGCTCTGGTCTAAGCTTTATGATGTCTATCATTTCTGTTTTGGTATTCTCAGGTTTGATTGCTTATGACAACCAACGTATCCGCAATGTTTTCGAACAAACTGGTGGTAATGTTGGCCAAGGGTGGGTCGTATCCATGGCGCTTCAGCTCTATCTTGACTTCATCAACCTCTTCCTCCACCTACTCCGTATCTTTGGTGGTTTGAGTAGAGACTAATTATGACATATAAAAAAGAGGGTTGCCCTCTTTTTTATATGTCGTTTGTTATGCTAGAGCTCCCATTGGATCCCATGGGGCAAGGACTTGTGGTTGAGTTTGATAAGCTGCTAGTTCTTCTTGTGTGAGGAATTCTTTTCGGACAACAATCTGATAAGTGTACTCGTCCATCCAGCTATCTGATGCGACGAAATATCCCTTGTCACCAACCTTGTCACCCCAAGAGTTTTCTACTTTCCATTTGAGAGGTTGCTCATTGTCATCTAAATCAACACCAGTTAAGACCATAGCGTGGGTCATCAAGCTCTCGGAGTAGTCTAATCTTCCAGCCTTGTCTTGATGGAAATGGATACCCAGACCTGAAGAGAAGTCGTAGGTGTTGGTTGCCATAATACCAGTTTGACGGTTGCTGCTTTGACCGACATCGGAACCAAACCAAACGGACTCACCAGATTTGAGTTGGGCAATAGCTAGTTCTTTAAAACGGTTCATTTCTACATTGAGGTAGCGGACAGCAGGGGCGCCAACGACGTTCCCCAATAATTCGACTGTATAAGATTTATTGTAAGGTTTGTCAGTTGTAGGAGCATTGATAATGGAGACATAGTCAGATAGTTTCAAACCAACATATTTCTCGTAGAATGCCTGAGGTGTCACATTTGTATCGCGGTGATAGACGTTGTCTTTATCTCTATATGCAAAATCAAAGCTACGTGGAGGGAGTCCAAGGTTGACGGCTAGGAAGTTAAAGATTTCTTGAAGTAAGTTTTCTTTTTGTATTTGAACTTCTTCCGAGGAAGCTCCTTTGGCAAGGAGGTCTCGCAAGATTTGTGCATCTTGACGGAGCAATTTGTTAAGGTACTGATTGAGCTCACGGCTGGCACTGGATGGGATAGATTCTGGATAGACGGATTTCGGTACCACACCATATTTTTCAAATAGGGCAACAACCATATCCCATTGACCGCCATCTTGTTGCGGGGTATCCAATAAGAATTTTACCTTACGGCTACCAATTTCTTGGTCAGCTGTGGCAATGATTTGTTCGAGGAACCAGTTGGATTTTTCATATTTATCCCAAAAGAAGGTATGGGCCTGTGATAGCTCGAAATTTTCAAGTTTGAAGTCAGAGATGAGTTTGTGGCGGAAGGTGTTTAATGCAGCAAACATCCAGCAACGTCCAGAAGCCTTTTGGTTTGAAACAGCGTCCTTGGTCAAGTCGATTGAAAAGACATAGTCATTGTCGATGGCGCTTTGGCGTGTTTCTAAGGATTTCAAAAGTCCGTTGTGGCTAACGGCATTTTCGGTTGCCTGTAGGCTTGGATTAGCTAGATAGTTGGCATACAAGCGTTCTGTAAAATCAAAATCTAATGTTGACATATATTACTCCTTTTTTAATGATAATCACATTATAGCGCTCATAATTTATTTTGCAAGTATTTGGTGGAGTTGAAAGCTACAGTTCCTCACATATTTGTGATATAATAGGAAAAATATTTGATGAGGTAGAGATATGACCAAGACACCATTTGTTAGTAAAGAAGTTTTAGAAACCATTACGGAGCAATTTCCGACTCCTTTTCATTTGTATGATGAAAAAGGCATTCGTGAGAAGGCACGTGCTTTAAATGCAGCTTTTGCATGGAACAAAGGCTTTAAGGAATATTTTGCGGTCAAGGCAACACCAACTCCAGCCATTTTGAAAATCTTGCAAGAAGAGGGCTGTGGAGTGGACTGTGCAACGGATGTAGAGGTGCTCATGAGTGAAAAATTAGGCTTTAAAGACATCATGTTTACATCCAATGATACCCAAGCGCAAGAATTTGTCTATGCTCGAAAAGTTGGGGCAACTATCAACTTGGATGCCTATGAGCATATTGAGTTTTTGAAAAATGTTGCTGGTATCCCAGAAACAGTCTGCCTCCGTTACAATCCAGGTGGAGTTTTCTCGCTGGGAACGGATATTATGGACCACCCAGAAGAGTCTAAGTTTGGCATGACCAAGGAACAGTTGATGAAAGGCTATAAGGAGCTAAAAGAATTGGGTGTCAAGGAATTTGGAATCCATGCCTTTCTGGCTTCTAACACCGTTACCAATGACTACTATCCTGTCTTAGCTCGTCAACTCTTTGAATTAGCCTTGGAAATTCGTGAGGAAACAGGTGTGACCTTGGACTTCATCAACCTATCAGGTGGGATTGGGGTCAACTATCGTCCTGAGCAAGAACCAAACGACATTGCTATCATTGGTGAGGGAGTTCGCAAGGTTTATGAGGAAATTCTCACGCCAGCTGGTATGGGGCATGTCAAAATCTTTACAGAATTGGGTCGCTTTATGTTGGCGCCACATGGTCACTTGATTACCAAAGTGCTTCATCGTAAGGAAACCTATCGGACTTATATTGGTGTCGATGCTTCGGCTGCCAACCTTATGCGTCCTGCTTTCTATGGCGCCTACCACCATATCACAAATATCACGCGCCCAGATGGGCCAATCGAAGTGGTGGATGTGGCAGGATCCCTCTGTGAAAACAACGACAAGTTTGCGGTTAATCGTGAATTACCACGGGCAGAAGTAGGAGACACCTTGGTCATTCATGACAGTGGTGCCCACGGCTTCTCCATGGGCTACAACTACAACGGTCGTCTGCGTTCTTCTGAAATTCTTTTGCAGGAAGATGGCACAGCGCGTATGATTCGTCGTGCTGAAACTCCTGAGGATTATTTCGCGACCATTTACGGTTTTGATTTTGACAGGTAAGTCTTGGAAAAGCCTTCTGAATTTGGTATAATAGAAGCAGTTATGTAGAAATAAAGATTTGAGGAGATTGATATGCAATTAGGTATCGGTTTAGTAATTGTTTTGGTGCTTGTGGCATTTGCAGGTGGTGTAGCCTTGGGTATTTACTTGTCTCGCAAACAAGTGGAAAACTATATTGCTGATAAGCCAGTTTTGGATGAAAATGCTTTGCGCTTGATGATGAGTCAAATGGGGCAAAAACCAAGCGAAGCAAAAGTACAACAAGTACTTCGCCAAATCAAGAGCCAACAAAAAGTGGCAAGCAAGAAAAAATAATCAAACTGGGACTGGGATATTCATTCCCAGATCCCATTTTTTGAGTAGAAAAGAAAGGCTAGTCAGATTTTCTGGCTATTCTCAGTATTATGGATAATCGACCAATAGGTTTTTTAGATTCAGGTGTGGGGGGATTAACGGTTGCGCGTGAGTTAATGCGTCAACTTCCCCATGAAGAAATTGTTTATATCGGAGATTCTGCACGAGCACCTTATGGACCCCGTCCAGCGGAACAAATCAGAGAATATACGTGGCAGTTGGTCAATTTCCTTTTGACAAAAAATGTAAAAATGATTGTCTTTGCCTGCAATACGGCAACAGCAGTAGCCTGGGAAGAAGTCAAGGAAAAATTGGATATTCCTGTTTTGGGTGTAATTTTACCAGGTGCTTCGGCAGCTATTAAGGCAACGCAAACTGGTAAGGTTGGTGTCTTAGGAACGGCTATGACCATTCAATCAGATATTTATCGACAAAAGATTCAGGCCCTTTCTCCAGAAACGCAGGTAGCCAGTCTGGCCTGTCCCAAATTTGCACCACTGGTTGAGTCTAATAGCCACCAATCCAGTCTTGCCAAAAAGGTTGTTTACGAGACACTTCGGCCACTCGTTGGGAAAGTGGACACCTTGGTCTTGGGCTGTACCCATTACCCTCTGCTCCGCCCTATCATCCAGAATGCCATGGGCAAGGATGTCAAGTTGATTGACAGTGGGGCAGAGTGTGCGCGGGATATTTCGGTTTTATTAAATTATTTTCAAATCAACCGCAGCCGTACCGAACAGGATACTCAGCACAGATTTTACACAACAGCTAGTCCGACAGCTTTTAAAGAAATAGCTGAAAGCTGGATGGGCATTGATATTCATGTGGAGCATGTAGAACTATGACAGACAAGATATACGAATACAGAGATGAGCACAATTGGTTTATCGGAAAAGCCAGCTTTGCCAATCTATTTGGTTCATTTGGTGAAAATGGAAGAGAGCAGGAAATTTACCAGATTGGTCAATTGTTTGACAAACTGATTGCTGGTAACTATGAAGATGAGAACTTCAATCAGTGTGTCAAAATTGAAGTGATCAAACTTCAGTCGGACTTTGCCCTCTTCCAATTTGCCTGTGATGTTTTGAATGAGTTAAACAATCGTCAATTCAAGGTTCTCCAACACCAAGGGGCTATTCTGGTAACAGAAAATGACAAGCTTCTCTTGGTTCATCTACCCCAAGCAGGAGTAAGCACGGCAGATTTCTTCGGTCAAGACAAGGGATTGGCAAGCGTAGGAGATACCATCTTGATTGCTACAAAAAATGAAGGTAAGACCAAGGAATTCCGTAAGTTTTTTGAACGATTTGGCTACCAAGTCGAGAACCTCAACAACTATCCTGACCTGCCAGATGTAGCAGAAACTGGGATGACTTTTGAGGAAAATGCGCGGCTCAAGGCTGAAACCATAGCAGAGCTGACAGGCAAGATGGTCTTGGCAGATGATTCAGGTTTGAAGGTTGATGCTTTAGGTGGCTTGCCAGGAGTTTGGTCTGCACGTTTTTCAGGTCCAGATGCCACAGACGAGCTCAATAATGCCAAGCTCTTGCACGAATTGGCCATGGTATTTGAACTGAAAGATCGTTCGGCACAATTCCATTGTACTCTGGTCATGGCTGCTCCAAATCGCGATAGTTTGGTTGTCGAAGCGGACTGGGAAGGCTTTATCGGTATGGACCTCCGTGGGGAAAATGGGTTTGGATATGATCCACTTTTCCTCGTAGGTGAAACAGGTAAGACCTCGGCAGAATTAACCCTAGAAGAAAAAAATAAGATTTCCCACCGTGCACAAGCACTAGAAAAATTAGTGGAGGCATTTCCAGTATGGCAGGAGCAAGCAAAACAATCCTAGTCATGAGTGATTCTCATGGGGATAGACAGATTGTAGAAGAGATTAAAAACCACTATCTTGGCAAGGTCGATGCTATCTTTCACAATGGTGATTCGGAGCTGGATAGTCAAGATAGTGTGTGGGACGGCATTCAAGTGGTCAATGGGAACTGCGACTATTTTGGTGGTTGCCCTGACCAGCTCATTACTCAATTGGACGGTGTGACTATCGCTCAGACTCATGGTCATCTTTATGGTATTAATTACGGCTGGCAGCGGTTGGATTATTGGGC
Organism: Streptococcus suis YS161; assembly: GCF_002760245.1. Taxonomy (GTDB): domain Bacteria; phylum Bacillota; class Bacilli; order Lactobacillales; family Streptococcaceae; genus Streptococcus; species Streptococcus suis_I. The sequence continues at coordinate 37,032 of NZ_ASCA01000039.1, forward strand.
ACAGGAAGTTGATGCGGATATTTGTTTGTATGGGCATCTGCATGTGCCTGATGCCGAAGTGCGTGGCAAGACCCTCTTCCTCAATCCTGGCTCCGTTAGTCAACCTCGTGGTTTGGTCAGAGAATGTCTCTATGCTCTTGTGACCATCTATGATGATCACTTCCATGTGGATTACTACAATCGACAGCACCAACTTTACCCAGCATTGACAAAGGATATTTCAAGATGATTGCACGAGAATTTGAGGCCTTTTTGTTGGACCAAGAAGAAACTTTCTTGACACCAGCGGATAAATTGGCAGTAATTATTGATACGCATAATATTGACCATGCAAAACTGTTACTCAGTCACATGACCTATTCACGCGTACCTGTGGTAACAGAAGATGGTCTTTTCTTCGGCACCATTGGCTTGACAGAAATCATTAAATATCAAGCTGAAAATGAACTATCGGATGATGAGTTAAACAGAGATATTTCTGTGATTGTAAAGACAGATGAAGAGACTGTTGGTCTGGATTATGATTTGACAGAAGTGATGCGCAAGCTAGTAGATCAATCTTTCTTACCCGTCCTTGGGGAAAATAGAGAATTTCTAGGCATTATTACCCGCAAATCCATTCTGAAAGCCATCAATGCTCTCTTGCATAATTTTCCCCTAGCATCAAAAGAAGGCAAGAAATGAAGCAGGCGATTGAATCTTTTATCCAGAGCAAAAAGGTCAGTGTCAACAGCCAAAAGTCCTATACCTATGACCTGCAGCAGTTTGTGACAGTAACAAAGGGGGAGATTAGCCAACAGTCTCTTTTGGTCTATCAGCAGTCTCTTCTAGACTTGAAACCTGCTGCTCAGAAAAGAAAAATGTCAGCGGTCAATCAATTTCTCTACTTTCTTTATGAAAATAATCTCCTGGATCGTTTTTATAAATTACAAACGATGTCAGGTCCAGCCAGCGTCAAAAAGAAACTGGAGCGTGAGGATTTAAATCTCCTCTTTCAAGAAAGTCCTTGGCTTGATGGGCAACTGATTGCTCTTTTGATTGCCTTACTAGGGCTGACTCCTAGTGAAATAGCAGAGCTGACTAGTCAGCAGGTCAATCTGGATTTTCAAGTCCTGACAGTTGAGAAGGGAGCAACCAAGCGCGTGCTCACTCTACCCAAGGAATTGATACCCTATATGGAGTCTCATCTGTCTGGACGCTATGTCTTCGATAAGAAGGGACAGACCTATTCTCGTCAATGGTTTTTTAATCGTCTGACAGAATTTGTCCAGTCCATCGGCAAGCCTGATTGGACAGCCCAAAAATTACGGGAGCAGTATATTCTAAAACAGATAGACGAAGGAAAATCCTTGGACCAAATCGCCAAGCAGTTGGGACTAAAAACAAGCATGAGTTTGGAAAAATTTAGATAATGGATATAAAATTAAAAGATTTTGAAGGGCCACTTGATCTCCTGCTACACCTGGTGTCCAAGTATCAAGTAGACATTTACGAGGTTCCGATTACAGAGGTTATTGAGCAATATTTGGTCTACATTGCTACCTTACAAGCCATGCGTTTAGAGGTGGCGGGAGAATATATGCTCATGGCCAGTCAATTGATGGTCATCAAAAGTCGTCGGTTATTGCCGAAGGTTGTTGAGCAAATTGATCCCGAAGATGATCCTGAAATGGACCTCTTGGACCAGTTGGAAGAATACCGCAAGTTCAAGCTTCTCAGTGAGAAATTAGGGGAGCAACATGATGAACGGGCCAATTATTTTTCAAAACCCAAATTAGATTTGATTTATGAGGATGTTCAGTTAGCCAAGGATAAGACCGTCATTGACATTTTCCTAGCTTTTTCTAAAGTAATGGCTGAAAAACAGGCAAGCCTTCGTCAGTCTCATGCGACCATTGCCCGTGATGAATATAAAATCGAAGACATGATGGACTTTGTTCGCAGTCGTTTCGAGATTGGTCCACGCCTTGAACTCCGTCAGCTTTTTCAAGAAAGTCAAGATGTTAATGAAATGATTACGATCTTCCTTGCGACTTTGGAATTGGTCAAGGTTCATGAAATCGTCTTGGAGCAGACAGAGACTTTTGGAGATATTTATCTAGTAAGGAGTGAAGATGAATCGCTTAGCTGAAATCGAAGTCCTGCTCTTTGTGGCAGGTGAGGATGGCTTGAGTTTGCGCAATTTGGCTGAAATGTTGGAATTGCAGCCCACAGCTGTTAGTCAGCAATTAGAGAAACTCAGTGAAAAATACATGGCCGACCAGGCATCAGGATTGGCTCTCTTAGAATCCTCCAATCGCTACAAGTTGGTTACTAAAAAAGAATATGCAAACCTTTTGCGAATCTATGCCAAAACACCAATCAATCAGACTATGTCACGGGCTCTTTTGGAAACCTTATCAATCGTAGCCTACAAGCAACCCATTACTCGGATTGAAGTTGATGATATTCGCGGAGTCAATTCCAGTGGTGCCATCAGTAAATTACAGGCCTTTGACCTCATTCGTGAGAATGGGAAGAAAGAGGTGCTTGGCAGGCCCAATCTCTATGTGACAACGGATTATTTTCTGGATTACATGGGAATTAATAGTCTAGAAGAATTGCCTGATGTGTCTGATATAGATTTGATTCAAGAAGAAACAGAGCTATTCGTAGAAAGAAATGAGTTAGAAAATGAGAATTAATAAATACATTGCCCATGCTGGAGTTGCCAGTCGTCGTAAGGCAGAAGAATTGATAAAACAAGGCCTAGTAACTGTCAATGGTCAAGTTGTCCGTGAGTTGGCAACTACTATTAAGTCTGGAGATATTGTGGAAGTCGAAGGACAACCAATCTACAACGAAGAGAAGGTCTATTATCTCCTCAATAAGCCACGTGGTGTCATTTCTAGTGTGTCAGACGACAAGGGACGAAAGACTGTCGTGGACTTGTTGCCAACAGTTAAGGAGCGGATTTATCCTGTAGGACGTCTGGACTGGGATACATCTGGAGTCTTGATTTTGACCAATGACGGTGATTTTACAGACGAGATGATTCACCCACGAAATGAGATTGACAAGGTTTATTTGGCGCGTGTCAAAGGGGTTGCCAACAAGGAAGTTTTGCGTCCCTTGACCCGTGGTGTTGTCATTGATGGCAAAAAGACTAAGCCTGCAGTGTACGAGATTATCAAGGTGGATCCTGTTAAGAACCGCTCAGTTGTAGAATTAACAATCCATGAAGGTCGAAACCACCAGGTTAAGAAGATGTTTGAGGCTGTCGGCTTGCAGGTAGATAAACTGTCTCGTACCCGCTTTGGGAATTTGGACCTGACTGGTTTGCGTCCAGGAGAATACCGAAAACTCAACAAAAAAGACATCAGCAAACTGCATACCCTGGCTGTTACTAAGCCAGTTAAAAAATAATGACTAGACTCTTGATCGGCTTGGTCCGATTCTATCAGAAATTTATTTCCCCCCTCTTTCCACCTTCCTGTCGCTACCGTCCAACTTGTTCCACTTATATGATCGAGGCCTTGCAAAAACATGGACTCAAGGGCTTTTTGATGGGGTTGGCTCGAATTGGTCGCTGTCATCCCTTTGTGGAAGGTGGGGAAGATCCTGTGCCGGACAGGTTTAGTTTGAAAAGAAATAAGCAGAAGTAGGGCAACCTACTTTTTGTTTTGTATAAATATAGGTTTTTAGGTTGCCTTTAGTACTCTCTCAAAAGGTTTGGGGAACCTTTTAAGGCCTGGAGATAGGGCGAAGCAAGTTCGCCTCAATATTAACAGTCCACTGGACTGTTATAGCCAATCAATCACTGCGCTCAGATGTTGACACGAACGCTGAGAAGCGAGGTTGGTCTTTTTGCCCAGCCTCCGCTCGTCGAAGGAATCAAAGATCAACCAAATGACTCTCCTTTTTGTTACAGACAAGACTATACTTTTCCGAGTTCATTGAGTATTGGGCTTAGTGGACTATCATAAAAAACGAAGAAGCAGTAGTGGCTGAAGAGGTACTCTTTTTTACCTCTATTCGCTGCTATTTTTAGTTAAAATGGAAAAAGTGAGAATACTCAAAGGCGAACATTGTTGGTAAGGTAGTTGCATATTTATGCTAAATCGTGCTATACTATTCAAAATATATAAATGGGGTAGAGATATGAAAAGAATGAAAAACATCGCTTTAACTGGTATCGGTCTGCTTTCTATTGCAGCGTTAACAGCTTGTCAAACTAAAGAAAAGACGAGCGATGTTGCTCTGACATTTAACTCAGAAGTGACAAACGAAGGACAAACTATTGAAGGCGGGAGTCTCAAATATGCCTTGGTAGCTTCGGCGCCTTCGACCGGTATCTTAATTGATGAATTATCACAAACGGCGGTAGATTCAACCTTTGCAGACATGGTTGATATTTCTATGTTTGGATATGATTCAGCTCGTAAGTTAGACGATTCAGGCCTTGCTAAGGCAGAGTTTGATGTAGACGCAAAGACAGTTACCGTTAGTTTGACAGGCAAGGACTATAAGTGGTCCGATGGAGAAGCCTTCACCATCGATGATTATATTTTCACAATCGAACAACTAGCTAGTCCAGACTATACAGGGGTTCGTGCAGACACTACCTATACAAATATCATTGGCTTTGAAGAATTTCAGGCTGGAACAGCAAGTGAAATTTCAGGTGTTAAGAAGGTTGATGACTATACGGTAATTCTCTCAGTGAAAGAAATGTCTCCATCCATGATGTATGCTGGTGGGGGAGTACCTCATTTAGTCATGCCGAAACACATTTTTAAAGACATTGCAGTCAAAGATTGGGAATCAAGTGAGTATTCTCGTACGGCAAAAGTTGTCGGTATGGGCCCTTATAAGGTCAAGGAAATTGTCAATGGCGAGTCGGTGACCTATGTACCAAATGAGTACTACTTTAAAGGGAAAGTTAAGCTAGACAGTTACAGGATTGATATTGTTTCACCAGATACGATTGTTGCAGAAATGAGAGCAGGCAATTATGATATTGCTGATATGCCAACAGACCAGTACGAATCTTACAAGGACTTATCAAATATTACTTTGCTAGGTAGTCTGGATGGTATTTACAATTATATTGGCTTCAATCTTGGTAAGTACGATGAGACCAGCGGTAAAAATGTGACCAATCCTAATGCTAAGATGAATAATGTTAAATTGCGTCAAGCAATGGGATATGCGTTGGACAATGCGGTGATTGGAGAGAAATTATATAACGGCTTGTATCACCCGACAAACTCACTAATTATCTCTTTCTTTGGAGATGTTCACGATTCAGAACTAGCTGGCTATAGTTATGATCCTGAAAAGGCTAAGAAACTTCTCGATGAGGCAGGATATAAAGACGTTGATGGAGACGGTATGCGTGAAGATGCTGCTGGAAAACCACTTACCATCAGTGTTGCAGCACAGAAATCAACCGAAACGCAAGAAACCATGGTACAGCAATACCTTACATGGTGGAAAGAAATTGGTTTGAATGTGGAACTCTATACAGGAAGAACCATTGAGTACAATACTTTCTATGAATCAATTGCTGCCAATGATGAGGGGATTGATGTCTATCTTGCTGCTTGGATTGCCGGTCTAGATCCAGACCCGACATCATTGTGGGGACCTGAAGCGATGTACAACTATACTCGCTTCGTTTCAGATGAAAACACAGCACTTTTAAATAAAATTACCTCTGCTGAGTCATTTGACGAACAGAAAAATATTGAAAACTACAAAGCTTGGCAAGAATATGCATTCGAACAAGCCTTTGCAATTCCAACCTTTGAACGTGAAAGTATTACTGCCGTTAACAAACGCGTTAAATATTACGACGTTTATATCGGTTCGGACAGCAAATCAGGCCATGAAAATCTTGAGTTGACTGCGGAAAAAGGGATTGCAGCAGAATAAATGTAATAAAGGGGAGTTTATTTGCTCTCCTTTTTCATTTTCTATGAAAATTTGAAAAAAATGGGGCAAAACTCTTGATTTTCAGCCTTCTTTAAGCTACAATAGTATCACGATTTCATTGATTTAACTCAAACCTGTTGTGAGTTAAGTGAATGAATCATCATTCACCATGCTGTTTGCTGAGCTTGACTCCGGGCAGTGTGGCTATTTTTTTGTCTTTCTTGCCATAGGAGACAGTCGAGTCTTTTTACTCAATGAAAATCAAAAAAAGAAACTAGAAAACAAGCACGGTATACGGCAAAATGAAGCTGACATGGTTTGGATTTGATTTTCGAAGGGTATTCGTATTTAGTGAAATGTCACCAGAGAGGTCCTTATGAATATTGAAACATTAGAGTATATAGAAGAAACAGCCAAAAACCACATTGTCTTATTTGAACCACAGATTCCACAGAATACAGGCAATATTGCTCGAACTTGTGCTGCAACCAATAGTCCTCTCCATATCATTAAGCCTATGGGATTTCCAATTGATGACCGTAAGATGAAACGTGCAGGACTAGATTATTGGGATAAGTTAGATGTTCGCTTCTATGACAATTTAGCAGAATTTATGGATTATGCCAGCAAACAAGGACGTGTTCACTTAGTGTCTAAATTTGCTGAGAAAACCTATTCGGATGAAGACTATAATGATGGGAACATTCATTATTTCTTATTTGGTCGTGAAGATAAGGGCTTACCAGAAGATTTTATGCGTGAACATCCAGAGAAGGCTATCCGTATTCCAATGAATGATGAACATGTGCGTAGTCTTAATGTCTCTAATACAGCGTGTATGATTGTATATGAGGCTCTTCGGCAGCAACAGTTCGTTGGTCTAGATTTGGTTCACACCTATGATGGGGACAAGTTAAAATAGTGAAAACTTACCAAGCTCTTGCAAATGCAAGGCTTTTTTGGTATGATGAAATAGTCTTCAGGGCAGGGTGAGATTCCCGACCGGCAGTGATTTTTTTGATTCTTGCTTTTCTTTTTCTCTCATTCGTCGTTGACCAGGCTTGCCTAACTCCAGTTATGCCTTCGCCTTGTCGCCTAGACTGATAGAAAAATCTTAAGCAACACTCAAAAAAAGTGTTGTTGTTTCATTTTAGGACTAGGCAAGGAGGTGCAGACTATACTAAGGGTATGTCAAGCCGACTTAACGAAGCCATAAAATAGAAAGAAAGACACGTACAGTCTGCGAGCGAAAGCTGATGTGGTGCAATTCCACAACCGACAGTAAAGTCTGGATGGGAGAAGACGAAGTGGAGGCTTTTTGCCTGCTCTTCCACGCTTCTTCAATTTTCAAAAATTGGAGGAACCTTATGACAAACACACGCAAAATGACGATTATCGCCATTCTCTCAGCAGTATCCTTTCTGCTCATGTATTTGAAATTTCCGCTGATTCCAACAGCCAGTTTCCTGGAAGTGGATTTTTCTCTCGTACCGATTTTATTTGGTCTGCTTGTTCTAGATATGAAGTCTAGTTTTGCTATCCTTTTGGTACGAACTTTTCTCAAACTGATTTTAAATAATCAGGGACCATCGACAATTATTGGCTTACCGATGAATATTGCAGCTATGTCAGTTTTCATTTTAGCAGTAGCTTATTTCTGGAAAAATGAACAAACGATAAAAAATTATTTAAAAGCAGCCGCTGTTGCGACAATTGGTTCGACAGCAGTGATGCTGGTATTAAATTACGTTTATGCGGTGCCTGTTTATGCAGCCTTTGCAAATTTTGATATTAAAGAAATCTTGGGTCTGACTAACTATCTTTTGATGATGGTACTTCCTTTTAATCTTTTACAAGGGATTGTGCTTTCAGCAATATTTTATATCTGTTACAAAGCAGCCCAACCTATTTTAAAGAAAGTTTAACCTTTATAAGGTAAACTATACTGTATGAAGAATAAACAAATCCATTTACGAAACGCATCTTTTTTTGCTCTGGCCTTTGTGATATTGGGCTATGTAGTAAAATTTTATCCTAGTACCCTAGCAGGTTTTGACTCAACTGTCCAGTCTGCCATTCGTGGAAATTTACCAAGTGGAGCCAGTCAATTTTGGACCTCTATTACTGTTTTAGGAAATACGGTTATTATTTTAGCTATTACCATGATTCTAGCTGCTATCTTTTACTACTATAAAAAATGGAAGATAGAAGCTTATTTCCTACTTGCTAGTTTTGCGGCGATGGGTGTGGCATCCACAGCCCTGAAATATGTCTACCAACGTCCGCGTCCAAGTATTGAATGGTTGATTGATACCATCGGTTATTCATTTCCTAGCTGGCATACTGCATCAACTATGATGATTGCAGGAGCAGTTGTTATTATTGTTCACCAGAGGATGAAGAAAGGCATAGCTAGACTTGTGCTACAAGCCGTGTTGATTCTACTTGCTGTCCTAGTAGCTGTATCCCGTATCTATATTGGGGTTCACTACCCGACAGATATTATCGGTGGTTGGCTACTTGCCGTCACTCTTTTACAAATGATGTATCCATTTTACGATCAGAAACGCTTTGAATGGCGTTTCCAAAGTAAGCAAAAATAGTCAATTTGATACCAACTCCTACTGTAAAAGGTAGGAGTTTTAACTTGTCATCTTTCTATTATAGACAATATGTAAAGACCCCCAGTTGAGAATTCGTGGATTTACCTGTACACTAGAATAAAAAAACAATCAACTTCTAACAGGAATTACCACACTCAATTGGAGGTCTTATATGTTTCATTTTACCACACTTTTCATCGGAATGGATGTTCACAAAGAAAGTTTTTCACTCTGCTATTATGATATGATGACCAATCAATTCAAACATAGCACTAAAGTTGGTCCAAATGTTAGCTATATTGTGAACTATGTGAATGAGCTTCGTCGTTTATATGGTCAAGATGCAGAAGTGTTATGTGGCTACGAAGCCGGATGTCTTGGATTTACCCTATATCACCAGCTACAAGCTCACGGGATTCCTTGTATCGTGATGGCGCCTACAACGGTGATGAAGGAAGGATCTAAGCGTGTTAAGACTGATAAGAAAGATGCGGCTCAGCTCGCAAAAGCTCTGGCCTTTCGTAGCTATCGACCTGTTCATATTCCTACTGCTGAGGATGAACAAGTCAAAGAATATATCCGTATGAGAACAGATCACAAAGTGGCTCTGAAGAAAATTAAACAACAAATTCTTGCCTTCTGTCTCCGACATGATTTTCGCTATACCGAGGGAAGCAATAATTGGACACAGAAACATGTCCGCTGGCTCCATTCCCTAAATCCTGAGGGGCTCTACGCAGAGATTTTGACAGAATACCTATTGACCTATGAGAAATTAGTAGATCAAATTGAACGGTATGATGCACGAATTGAGCAACTGGCTCAAAGCGACAGTTATCAAGAGAAAGTCTCACGGCTTTCTTGCTTTATTGGCATTAAAACATTAACTGCTCTTTCCATTGTGACAGAAATAGGTGATTTTAATCGCTTTGTGACAGCTCAACAGTTTGCTTCTTATCTTGGGCTGACTCCTAACGAAAATTCTAGCGGTGACAAGGAGAGAAGAGGTGCTATCACCAAAGCTGGGAATAGCCATGTAAGACGACTTCTGATAGAAGCTGCACAATCATTGGCTAAGGGGACTATTGGGTATAAATCCAAAGAATTGAAAAG
>NZ_ASCA01000004.1 GCF_002760245.1 Streptococcus suis YS161
TTCTACCTTATTTCTTTGTCTCAGTCTAATTTCCAGTTTTTAAGACAGACTAGAACTTACTTTGGGAATTTAGCATGGATAAAATTTTTGAATTTTTAAGTAAAAACTCTTGCACATGCAGGAGTTTTTTGATATCATGTTCTAGTGCCGTAAAAATTACGGCTGTAGCTTTGATGCAAGAGGTTGCGACACGCTCGGTTGCATTGCCACGCGACCCGTGTTGGTTTTCTTGTGGAGCTAGCCTATTATCTTAAATAGACGAAAAGGAGACAAAGATGGCAAACAAAAAAATCCGCATCCGCTTGAAAGCGTACGAACACCGTACACTTGATACAGCAGCTGCAAAAATCGTTGAAACTGCAACACGTACAGGTGCTCAAGTAGCAGGTCCAGTTCCACTTCCAACAGAACGTAGCCTCTACACAATCATCCGTGCGACTCACAAGTATAAAGATTCTCGTGAGCAGTTCGAAATGCGTACACACAAACGTTTGATCGACATCATCAATCCAACTCAAAAAACAGTTGATGCTTTGATGAAATTGGATCTTCCAAGTGGTGTAAACGTAGAAATCAAACTTTAATTGATTTTGAGCATAAAAAACGCTCGTTAAAAACTTTTTAACTATAAAATAAGAAAAGGAATATTTTTCTCATGACAAAAGGAATCTTAGGGAAAAAAGTGGGAATGACTCAAATCTTCACTGAATCTGGTGAATTTATCCCTGTTACTGTCATCGAAGCAACTCCAAACGTTGTTCTTCAAGTGAAAACAGTTGAAACTGACGGTTATGCAGCAGTTCAAGTTGGTTTTGATGACAAACGTGAAGTATTGAGCAACAAACCTGCCAAAGGCCATGTAGCTAAAGCTAACACAGCTCCTAAGCGCTTCATTCGTGAATTCAAAAACATTGAAGGCTTGGAAGTTGGACAAGAAATTACAGTTGAAACTTTCGCAGCTGGTGATGTTGTTGATGTAACTGGTACATCTAAAGGTAAAGGTTTCCAAGGTGTTATCAAACGCCACGGTCAATCACGTGGTCCTATGGCTCACGGTTCTCGTTACCACCGTCGTCCAGGTTCTATGGGTCCTATTGCACCTAGCCGTGTGTTCAAAGGTAAAAACCTTGCAGGTCGCATGGGCGGCAACCGTGTAACAATTCAAAACCTTGAAGTTGTACAAGTTGTTCCAGAAAAGAACGTTATCCTTATCAAAGGTAACGTACCAGGTGCTAAGAAATCTCTTATCACTATCAAGTCAGCAGTTAAAGCTGGTAAATAATAAGGAAAGGGGAAATCAGTCGAAATGGCAAACGTAACATTATTTGACCAAACTGGTAAACAAGCTGGTGAAGTAGTTCTTAACGATGCGATCTTTGGTATCGAGCCAAACCAAGCAGTTGTGTTTGATGTGATCATCAGCCAACGTGCTAGCCTTCGTCAAGGTACTCACGCAGTTAAAAACCGTTCAGCAGTCTCAGGTGGCGGACGCAAACCATGGCGTCAAAAAGGAACTGGACGTGCTCGTCAAGGTTCTATCCGTTCACCACAATGGCGTGGCGGTGGCGTAGTCTTCGGACCAACTCCACGTTCATACGCGTACAAACTTCCACAAAAAGTTCGTCGCTTGGCACTTAAATCTGTTTACTCAGAAAAAGTTGCTGAAAACAAATTTGTAGCTGTTAACTCACTTGAATTCACAGCTCCAAAAACTGCTGAATTTGCAAAAGCACTTGCAGCATTGAGCATTGATTCTAAAGTCCTTGTTATTCTTGAAGAAGGCAACGAATTCGCAGCTCTTTCTGCTCGTAACATCCCAGGAGTTAAAGTTGCAACTGCAACAACTGCAAGCGTACTTGACATCGCAAATGCAGACAAACTTCTTGTAACTCAAGCAGCTATCTCTAAAATTGAGGAGGTTCTTGCATAATGAATTTGTATAATGTTATCAAAAAACCTGTCATCACAGAAAGCTCAATGGGCCAACTCGAAGCAGGCAAGTATGTATTTGAAGTTGACACTCGTGCACACAAACTCTTGATCAAGCAAGCTGTTGAAGCTGCATTTGAGGGTGTTAAAGTTGCAAATGTTAACACAATCAACGTGAAACCTAAAACAAAACGCGTAGGTCGTTATGTAGGTCGCACAAACAAAGTGAAAAAAGCAATCATCACATTGGCTGCTGATTCAAAAGCGATCGAATTGTTCGCTACAGCTGACGCTGAATAATCAAAGGAGGAATTAACGTGGGTATTAAAGTTTATAAACCAACGACAAATGGCCGTCGTAACATGACTTCTTTGGACTTCGCTGAAATCACAACAAGCACTCCAGAAAAAAGCTTGCTTGTTGCGTTGAAGAGCAAAGCTGGTCGTAACAACAACGGTCGCATCACTGTTCGTCACCAAGGTGGCGGTCACAAACGTTTCTACCGTTTGGTAGACTTCAAACGTAACAAAGATGGCGTTGAAGCAATCGTTAAAACTATCGAGTACGATCCAAACCGTTCAGCAAACATCGCTCTTGTACACTACACAGACGGTGTTAAAGCTTACATCATTGCTCCTAAAGGTCTTGAAGTTGGTCAACGCATCGTTTCAGGCCCAGAAGCAGATATCAAAGTTGGTAACGCACTTCCACTTGCAAACATCCCAGTCGGTACTGTTGTTCACAACATCGAGTTGAAACCAGGTCGCGGTGGTGAGTTGGTTCGTGCTGCTGGTGCATCTGCACAGGTTCTTGGTCAAGAAGGTAAATACGTTCTTGTTCGCCTTCAATCAGGTGAAGTTCGTATGATCCTTGGTACTTGCCGTGCTACTGTTGGTACTGTAGGTAACGAACAACATGGCCTTGTTAACCTTGGTAAAGCAGGTCGTAGCCGTTGGAAAGGTATCCGTCCAACAGTTCGCGGTTCTGTAATGAACCCTAACGATCACCCACACGGTGGTGGTGAAGGTAAAGCACCAGTTGGTCGTAAAGCACCATCTACACCATGGGGTAAACCAGCTCTTGGTTTGAAAACTCGTAACAAGAAAGCTAAATCTGACAAACTTATCGTTCGTCGTCGCAACCAAAAATAATCTATTCTTAGTTGCTTAGCATTCTATATCATCCGCCAACTCGGTAGGGTTTGTCATGGACTGACTATTCCAGCACCTCAGTTTGATTGAAATGCCAGTTTGACGCAGTGGTTGATTGCAGTTTCTAGTAGCTTAGCTACGTCGAAACTCCTAATCAACTGTGCGGGGGCAGGACAACGAACACGGTAACTGGGGTTCTGTCCAGCTCCCAAGCCGCTGTGGTACATATTTTAAAGGAGAAAACACTAAAATGGGACGTAGTCTTAAAAAAGGACCTTTCGTCGATGAGCATTTGATGAAAAAAGTTGAAGCTCAAGCAAACGACGAAAAGAAAAAAGTAATTAAAACTTGGTCACGTCGTTCAACGATCTTCCCAAGTTTCATCGGTTATACAATCGCAGTTTACGATGGACGTAAACACGTACCTGTATACATTCAAGAAGACATGGTAGGTCACAAACTTGGTGAATTTGCACCAACTCGTACTTACAAAGGTCATGCTGCTGACGACAAGAAAACTCGTCGTAAATAATTTAGGAGGAAAACACAATGGCAGAAATTACTTCAGCTAAAGCAACTGCTCGCACAGTACGTGTTTCACCTCGTAAATCACGTCTTGTCTTGGATAACATCCGTGGCAAAAGCGTAGCAGACGCAATCGCAATCTTGAAATTCACACCAAACAAAGCTGCAGGCATTATCGAGGGAGTTTTGAACTCAGCAATCGCTAACGCTGAAAACAACTTTGGTTTGGAAAAAGCTAACTTGGTAGTCAGCGAAGCATTCGCAAACGAAGGACCAACATTGAAACGTTTCCGTCCACGTGCGAAAGGTTCTGCTTCACCAATCAACAAACGCACAGCTCACATCACTGTAGTTGTGGCAGAGAAATAAGGAGGTAAAAACGTGGGTCAAAAAGTACATCCAATTGGTATGCGTGTTGGCATCATCCGTGATTGGGATGCTAAATGGTATGCTGAAAAAGAATACGCGGATTACCTTCATGAAGATCTTGCAATCCGCAACTTTATCAAAAAAGAATTGGCTGATGCGTCAACATCAACAATCGAAATCGAACGTGCTGTAAACAAAGTAATCGTTTCTATCCACACTGCTAAACCAGGTATGGTTATCGGTAAAGCTGGTAGCAACGTTGATGCACTTCGTGCTCAATTGAACAAATTGACTGGTAAGCAAGTACACATCAACATCATCGAAATCAAACAACCTGATTTGGATGCACACCTTGTTGGTGAGTCAATCGCTCGTCAATTGGAGCAACGTGTGGCATTCCGCCGTGCTCAAAAACAAGCTATCCAACGTGCAATGCGCGCTGGTGCAAAAGGTATCAAAACACAAGTTTCTGGTCGTTTGAACGGTGCTGATATTGCCCGTGCAGAAGGCTACTCAGAAGGAACTGTTCCTCTTCATACACTTCGTGCGGATATCGACTACGCTTGGGAAGAAGCTTTGACAACTTACGGTAAACTTGGTGTTAAAGTATGGATCTACCGTGGTGAAGTTCTTCCAGCTCGTAAAAACACTAAAGGAGGTAAATAACAAATGTTAGTACCTAAACGTGTAAAACACCGTCGTGAATTCCGTGGAAAAATGCGCGGTGAAGCTAAAGGTGGAAAACAAGTAGACTTTGGTCAATACGGTCTTCAAGCAACTACTAGCTCATGGATTACAAACCGCCAAATCGAAGCTGCCCGTATCGCTATGACGCGTTACATGAAACGTGGTGGTAAAGTTTGGATCAAGATCTTCCCACACAAATCATACACTGCTAAAGCTATCGGTGTACGTATGGGTTCTGGTAAAGGTGCTCCTGAAGGTTGGGTAGCTCCAGTTAAACGCGGTAAGGTTATGTTTGAAGTAGCTGGCGTTTCTGAAGAAATCGCACGTGAAGCATTCCGCCTTGCTGGTCACAAATTGCCAGTTAAAGTTAAATTCGTAAAACGTGAAGCAGAATAAGGAGAAGACATGAAACTTCAAGAAATTAAAGATTTTGTAAAAGAACTTCGTGGCCTTTCTCAAGAAGAACTTGCTAAGAAAGAAAACGAATTGAAGAAAGAACTCTTCGAACTTCGTTTCCAAGCTGCTGCTGGTCAACTTGAGCAAACTGCTCGTTTGAACGAAGTGAAGAAACAAATTGCACGTATCAAAACTGTGCAATCAGAAACTAAATAATAGATTGGGAAAGGAGAATTTCAATGGAACGCAATAATCGTAAAGTTCTTGTTGGACGCGTAGTATCTGACAAAATGGACAAAACAATCACAGTTGTAGTTGAAACTAAACGTAACCACCCAGTCTATGGTAAACGTATTAACTACTCTAAAAAGTACAAAGCTCATGATGAAAACAATGTTGCTAAAGAAGGCGATATCGTTCGTATCATGGAAACTCGCCCACTTTCAGCTACAAAACGTTTCCGTCTTGTAGAAGTTGTGGAAGAGGCAGTTATCATTTAATCAACCTGAAAGGAGAAAATTGACATGATTCAAACAGAAACTCGTTTGAAAGTTGCTGACAACAGTGGCGCACGCGAAATCTTGACAATCAAAGTTCTTGGTGGTTCAGGACGTAAATTCGCGAACATCGGCGACATCATCGTTGCTTCAGTAAAACAAGCTACTCCTGGTGGTGCGGTTAAAAAAGGTGACGTTGTAAAAGCCGTTATCGTTCGTACTAAGACAGGTGCTCGTCGTGCTGATGGTTCATACATCAAATTCGATGAGAATGCTGCAGTTATCATCCGTGAAGATAAAACACCTCGCGGAACTCGTATCTTTGGCCCAGTGGCACGCGAATTGCGTGACGGCGGTTTCATGAAAATCGTTTCATTGGCACCAGAAGTACTTTAATTAAGAATCTAACAAACTAAGTCCCCTGTTATCTCACAAGAGTAACAGGGTGCCCATTAGGGCGTAAGAAATTATAGGAGAAATCAAATGTTTGTAAAAAAAGGCGATAAAGTTCGCGTAATCGCTGGTAAAGACAAAGGCGTTGAAGCTCTTGTTGTAACAGCACTTCCAAAAGTAAACAAAGTTATTGTTGAAGGTGTTAACATCGTTAAGAAACACCAAAAACCAAATAGCGAAAACCCTCAAGGTGCTATCGTTGAAAAAGAAGCACCAATCCATGTGTCAAACGTTCAAGTTCTTGACAAAAATGGTGTTGCAGGACGCGTTGGTTACAAGTTTGTAGACGGCAAAAAAGTTCGCTACAACAAAAAATCAGGCGAAGTGCTTGATTAATCACGAAGGAAAGGAGAAGTATAATGGCAAATCGTTTAAAAGAAAAATATCTTAATGAAGTAGTTCCTGCTTTGACTGAACAATTTAACTATTCTTCAGTTATGGCTGTGCCAAAAGTTGATAAGATCGTTTTGAACATGGGTGTTGGTGACGCTGTTTCTAACGCTAAAAACCTTGAGAAAGCTGCTCAAGAATTGGCTTTGATCTCAGGTCAAAAACCACTTATCACTAAAGCTAAGAAATCAATCGCCGGCTTCCGTCTTCGTGAGGGTGTTGCAATCGGTGCGAAAGTAACTCTTCGTGGCGAACGTATGTATGAGTTCTTGGACAAATTGGTTACAGTTTCACTTCCACGTGTACGTGACTTCCACGGTGTACCAACTAAGTCATTTGATGGACGTGGTAACTACACACTTGGTGTGAAAGAGCAATTGATCTTCCCAGAAATCAACTTCGACGATGTTGATAAAACTCGCGGTATGGATATCGTTATCGTTACAACTGCTAACACTGACGAAGAATCACGTGCATTGCTTACTGGCCTTGGTATGCCGTTTGCAAAATAAGAGGGAGAGAATAAATGGCTAAAAAATCAATGATCGCTAAGAACAAACGCCCAGCTAAGTTCTCTACACAAGCTTACACACGCTGTGAAAAATGTGGACGTCCACACTCAGTTTACCGCAAATTCAAATTGTGCCGTGTATGCTTCCGCGACTTGGCTTACCTTGGACAAATTCCTGGCGTAACAAAAGCTTCTTGGTAAGATAAGATGTGAGAGCGTTTAGCTGCCAACGCAAAGATAGGAGATTTTACGACGAAGTTTACTTCTAGGAAAATCTATCTTCTTTGCTAAGCTTGTAGCTCGAACTCAATTAAAACAACCCCGATACAAAGTTTGCTTGCCGATTTGAACACGGGCGAAAGCCTGTGTGAAAAAAGAGACGCAGTCGTTTCAGCCTTGGCTGAATTACGAATGTGGCTACCATTAGGTGCAAACTTTCCTAGAAACCAAAGTTTCTACGTCAAGTTTTCTATTTTCACTTTGGCTTTTTAGCGCCCTTTGTATCATGAATTAACTAGCAAGTGATCCAATCAAACTGCTAGTAAGAGGAGAAACAACAAATGGTTATGACTGACCCAATTGCAGATTTTTTGACACGTATTCGTAACGCTAACCAAGCAAAACACGAAGTGCTTGAAGTACCTGCATCAAATATCAAAAAAGGTATTGCTACAATCCTTAAAAACGAAGGTTTTGTAAAAAACGTTGAATTCATCGAAGATGACAAACAAGGTATCATCCGTGTATTCTTGAAATATGGACCAAACGGTGAAAAAGTTATCACTAACTTGAAACGCGTTTCAAAACCAGGTCTTCGTGTTTACTCAAAACGTGAAGATATTCCAAAAGTTCTTAACGGACTTGGTATCGCAATCATCTCAACATCAGAAGGTCTTTTGACTGACAAACAAGCTCGTCAAAAGAACGTTGGTGGCGAGGTTATCGCATACGTTTGGTAATCTTTTAGCTTCCAATTTCGTCATGTGCCTGTGTTAGAGCGTCTTGGCATACTCGAGTATAGCCTGCGTCGCTCTGCCTTGTCACATTTAGAAATTGAAACCTAAAAGCATGATTGCTTCTCAAATGCGATCATGAAACCTGCTCATTCGAACACGGGCTAAAGTCTGTGTAAAAAAGACAATCCTTCCTCGAAGCTTAGGCTTCTGCGTCAGGATTCCTATTTTTACTTTGACTTCTTAACGCCCTCTGTATCATGAGCCCCCGTGAAAACTAGTCGCTAGACGGCTTGATAATTTAACAGGAGAATTAAAAAATATGTCACGTATTGGTAATAAAGTAATTACATTGCCTGCTGGTGTTGAGCTTGCTCAAAACAACGGCGTGGTAACTGTAAAAGGACCTAAAGGGGAATTGACTCGTGAATTCCCAACTGCTATTGAAATCCGTGTGGAAGGTGCAGAAGTAACTCTTCACCGTCCAAACGATTCAAAAGAAATGAAGACTATTCACGGTACTAGCCGTGCTAACCTCAACAACATGGTTGTTGGTGTTTCTGAAGGCTTCAAAAAAGAACTTGAAATGCGTGGTGTCGGTTACCGTGCTCAATTGGCTGGTAACAAATTGACACTTGCTGTTGGTAAATCACATCCAGACGAAGTGGTTGCACCAGAAGGTATCACATTTGAAGTTCCAACACCAACACAAATCGTCGTGTCTGGTATCAACAAAGAAGTTGTTGGTCAAACAGCAGCTTACATCCGTAGCCTTCGTGCTCCTGAGCCATACAAAGGTAAAGGTATCCGCTACGTTGGTGAATTCGTTCGCCGTAAAGAAGGTAAAACAGGTAAATAATAGCTTGCTGAGGTGGCTTAGCCACCTGGCTGACTATTTCTCAAATTGTTTCGTAAGAAACAGAATCATACATTAAGAGGTGAATATTGTGATTTCAAAACCAGATAAAAACAAAATCCGCCAAAAACGCCACCGTCGCGTTCGCGGTAAAATCTCTGGAACTGCTGCTCGCCCACGTTTGAACATTTTCCGTTCTAATACAGGCATCTACGCTCAAGTGATTGATGACGTAGCGGGTGTAACGCTCGCAAGCGCTTCTACTCTTGATAAAGAAGTTTCAAAAGGTACTAAGACAGAACAAGCTGTTGTTGTAGGTAAACTCGTTGCTGAACGCGCGGTAGCTAAAGGTATTTCTGAAGTGGTCTTTGACCGCGGTGGATATCTCTATCACGGACGTGTGAAAGCTTTGGCTGAATCAGCTCGTGAAAACGGATTGAAATTCTAATAGGGAGGACACTAAGAAATGGCATTCAAAGATAACGCAGTTGAAATTGAAGAACGCGTAGTAGCCATCAACCGTGTTACAAAAGTTGTTAAAGGTGGACGTCGTCTTCGTTTTGCAGCTCTTGTGGTTGTTGGTGACCGTAACGGTCGTGTAGGTTTCGGTACTGGTAAAGCTCAAGAAGTACCAGAAGCTATCCGTAAAGCAGTTGAATCTGCTAAGAAAAACATGATTGAAGTACCAATGGTTGGTACAACAATCCCTCACGAAGTTCGCTCAGAATTTGGTGGCGCTCGTGTATTGTTGAAACCTGCTTCAGAAGGTTCTGGGGTTGCTGCCGGTGGTGCAACTCGTGCCGTAATCGAATTGGCAGGTATCGCAGATGTGACTTCTAAGTCACTTGGTTCAAACACACCAATCAACATCGTTCGCGCAACAGTTGAAGGTTTGAAACAATTGAAACGTGCTGAAGAAGTGGCTGCACTTCGTGGCATCTCAGTTTCTGATTTAGCATAAGAAAGGAGATACTCATGGCTCAAATTAAAATCACTTTGACTAAGTCTCCAATCGGTCGCAAACCAGAACAACGTAAAACAGTTGTTGCACTTGGACTTGGTAAATTGAACTCTTCAGTTGTTAAAGAAGATAACCCAGCTATTCTTGGAATGGTTAACGCTATCTCTCATTTGGTAACTGTAGAAGAAGTTAAATAATCTAACAAATAGACTAAGTCGCATAGAGAAATCTTTGCGACTTCTAGTCAATTTAATAAATAAGCGAGTTTGTGGATAAAGACTCTTGTATTCCACAGGCGTTAGCACATAAAAGAGGAGAAATTAAGTAATGAAACTTCATGAATTGCAACCTGCTACAGGTTCTCGTAAAGTCCGCAACCGTGTAGGTCGTGGTACATCATCAGGTAACGGTAAAACATCTGGCCGTGGTCAAAAAGGTCAAAAAGCTCGTAGCGGTGGCGGTGTTCGCCCAGGTTTTGAAGGTGGACAAACTCCATTGTTCCGTCGTCTTCCAAAACGTGGATTTACAAATATCAACGCCAAAGAGTACGCAATCGTTAACCTTGATCAATTGAACGCTTTTGAAGATGGTGCAGAAGTAACACCAGTTGTGCTTATCGAAGCTGGAATCGTTAAAGCTGAAAAATCAGGAATTAAAATTCTTGGTAACGGTGAATTGACGAAGAAATTGACAGTTAAAGCTGCGAAATTCTCTAAATCAGCTGAGGAAGCAATCACTTCTAAAGGTGGCTCAGTAGAAGTCATCTAAGAGGTGACCGCCTATGTTTTTTAAACTTTTAAAAGATGCCTTAAAGGTAAAATTGGTACGTAGTAAAATTCTATTTACTATCTTTATCCTTTTTGTCTTCCGTGTAGGAACCCACATTACAGTACCAGGAGTAAACGCAAAGAGTCTTGAAGCCTTGTCAAACGTTCCATTTTTGAACATGTTGAGTTTGGTTTCGGGAAATGCTATGCGTAATTTCTCAGTTTTCGCACTAGGTGTTAGTCCTTATATTACAGCTTCCATCATTGTTCAACTTTTGCAAATGGATATTTTACCTAAATTTGTTGAATGGGGTAAGCAAGGTGAAGTTGGTCGTCGTAAACTGAATCAGGCAACACGCTACATTTCTTTGGTACTGGCATTTGTTCAATCTATTGGTATTACAGCAGGTTTTAATGCCTTGTCTGGTGCAAAATTGACCAATATGCCATTAAATTGGCAAACATATTTGTTGATTGGATCAATTTTGACAACAGGTTCGATTATTGTAACCTGGTTGGGGGAACAAATTTCTGAAAAGGGCTATGGTAATGGTACATCAATGATCATCTTCGCGGGTATCATTTCATCACTACCAGGAACTTTTCACGAGATTTACATTGATCGCTTTGTTAATATTGAATCAAGTCGTTTGGGGGAGTCAGCAATCTTTGTTGCTGCACTCGTCGTATTAATATTCTTTGTTGTGTATTTTACAACTTTTGTACAACAAGCAGAATATAAATTACCAATTCAATATACAAAACGTGCACAAGGAGCACCTTCTAGCTCATATTTACCGCTGAAATTGAATCCATCAGGAGTCATTCCCGTAATCTTTGCAGGCTCAATCACTGCAGTTCCAACTTCTTTGATTCAATATTTCGCAAGTCAAAATAAGAGTGCCGGGTGGTTATTGACGGTTCAGGAATACTTTGATTATTCAACTGCTAAAGGTATGATTGTATATGCAGGTTTAATTATTGCCTTTACATTCTTCTACACTTTTGTTCAAGTAAATCCTGAGAAGACTGCAGAAAGCCTTCAGAAAAGTGCAGCCTATATCCATGGAGTTCGTCCTGGTAATGGCACTGAACAGTTTTTGTCAAAATTATTGACGAGATTGGCAGTAATCGGTGCACTCTTCTTGAGTTTTGTAGCTTTGTTGCCTATCCTTGCGCAAAATCTCTTTGGGCTTTCTTCAAGCATTGCGTTCCTTGGTACAAGTTTGATTATCGTAATCTCTACAAGTATCGAAAGCATCAAGCAATTAGAAGGCTACCTTCTTAAGAGAAAATATGTAGGTTTCTTAGAAATTACAGAATAGAATATAGGTTGACCTAGTCAACCTTCTATTTTGTTTTTAGATAAGTTTGTCAATAATGGCAAATTTATGTGAAAACAAAATAAGGAGTTTGTCATGAATCTTTTAATTATGGGTTTACCAGGTGCTGGTAAAGGGACACAAGCGGCCAAGATTGTTGAGAAATTCAATGTTGCTCATATCTCAACAGGAGATATGTTCCGTGCAGCAATGGCCAATCAGACTGAAATGGGTATTCTTGCCAAGTCGTACATTGATAAGGGTGACCTCGTTCCTGATGAAGTTACTAATGGCATTGTCAAAGAACGTTTGGTTCAGGATGACATCAAGGAAAAAGGCTTTTTACTAGATGGCTATCCTCGTACGATTGAACAAGCCCATGCCTTGGATGAAAATTTGGCTGACTTAGGAATTGAGTTGCAAGGTGTTATCAATATTGAGATTGATCCTTCAAAATTGGTAGAGCGTCTCAGCGGTCGTATTATTCATAAAGAAACCGGAGAGACTTTCCACAAAGTATTCAATCCACCTGTTGGAGACTACAAAGAGGAAGACTTCTATCAACGTGAAGATGACAAGCCAGAATCTGTCAAACGTCGTTTAGAGGTCAATATCGCACAAGGACAGCCAATCATTGATCATTATCGTGCAAAAGGGCTGGTCCATGATATTGAAGGTGACCAAGACATTGACCTTGTTTTCCAAGCAATTGATACAGTACTATCAAAATTGCAATAAACTAATAGATTTGGCTTGCATTTTTTATACAAAGATGATAAAATAGCCTAGTCTGACTTATAATTGTTACCTCTGTGTTCAGAGGACATCAAATCGATATTTAGAGAGGGGTTACTTTTGCATGGCAAAAGAAGATGTGATTGAAATTGAAGGCAAAGTAGTCGATACAATGCCAAATGCTATGTTTACTGTTGAGTTGGAGAACGGACACCAAGTCCTTGCAACTGTTTCAGGTAAAATCCGTAAAAACTACATTCGTATTTTGGTCGGTGACCGCGTAACTGTTGAGCTTAGTCCATACGACTTGACACGTGGACGTATCACATACCGCTTTAAATAGTCGAAATACTTGGAGGGATTAAACATGAAAGTAAGACCATCGGTCAAACCAATTTGCGAATACTGCAAAGTTATTCGTCGTAATGGTCGTGTTATGGTGATTTGCCCAGCAAACCCTAAACACAAGCAACGTCAAGGTTAAGAAATAGAAAGGAGAAAACATGGCTCGTATTGCTGGAGTTGACATTCCAAATGACAAACGTGTAGTTATTTCATTAACTTATGTTTATGGTATCGGTCTCGCAACTTCTAAGAAGATTCTTGCTGCTGCAGGTATTTCAGAAGATGTTCGCGTAAAAGACTTGACATCTGATCAAGAAGATGCTATCCGTCGTGAAGTTGATGCAATCAAAGTTGAAGGTGACCTCCGTCGTGAAGTTAACTTGAACATCAAACGTTTGATGGAAATCGGTTCATACCGTGGTATCCGTCACCGTCGTGGACTTCCTGTCCGTGGACAAAACACTAAAAACAATGCCCGCACTCGTAAAGGTAAAGCTGTTGCGATTGCTGGTAAGAAAAAATAATATAGGAGGTAGAAAAATTGGCTAAACCAACACGTAAACGTCGTGTGAAAAAGAATATCGAATCTGGTATTGCTCATATTCACGCAACATTTAATAACACTATTGTTATGATTACTGATGTGCATGGTAATGCTATTGCTTGGTCATCAGCTGGTGCTCTTGGTTTCAAAGGTTCTCGTAAATCTACACCATTTGCTGCTCAAATGGCTGCTGAAGCTGCTGCTAAATCTGCACAAGAACACGGTCTTAAAACAGTTGAAGTTACCGTTAAAGGCCCAGGTTCAGGTCGTGAGTCTGCTATCCGCGCTCTTGCTGCCGCTGGTCTTGAAGTAACAGCAATTCGTGATGTGACTCCTGTACCACACAATGGTGCTCGTCCTCCAAAACGTCGCCGTGTATAATCATACATTCCATACACAGCTTTTCGTTTAAGAGGGAGTAAGAAATGATTGAGTTTGAAAAACCAACAATAACAAAAATTGATGAAAATAAAGATTACGGCAGATTTGTGATCGAACCATTAGAACGTGGTTACGGTACAACTCTTGGTAACTCTCTTCGTCGTGTACTTCTTGCCTCACTTCCAGGTGCTGCAGTAACATCAATCAAGATTGATGGTGTACTCCACGAATTCGACACAGTTCCAGGTGTTCGTGAAGATGTTATGCAAATTATTCTTAACATCAAAGGCATTGCTGTAAAATCTTATGTCGAAGACGAAAAGACGATTGAACTTGATGTGGTAGGTCCAGCTGAAGTTACAGCGGGAGATATTCTTACAGATAGTGACATTGAAATTGTAAACCCTGACCATTATCTATTTACTATTGCTGAAGGGGCGACATTTAAAGCTGTTCTGACTGTAAATTCAGGTCGTGGCTATGTACCTGCTGAGGGCAATAAAAATGATGATGCACCTGTGGGAACACTTGCGGTAGATTCTATCTACACGCCAGTGAAAAAAGTCAATTACCAAGTTGAGCCAGCTCGGGTTGGTAGCAACGATGGATTTGACAAACTGACGCTTGAAATCAATACGAATGGTACAATTATTCCAGAAGATGCACTGGGTCTTTCTGCACGCATTTTGATGGAGCACTTGGGTCTATTTACAGACTTGACTGAAGTTGCGAAATCTGCAGAAGTAATGAAAGAAACTGAAGTAACTTCTGACGATCGTATGCTTGATCGTACAATTGAGGAATTGGACCTTTCTGTTCGCTCATATAACTGTTTGAAACGTGCAGGAATCAATACTGTATTTGATTTGACAGAGAAAACTGAGCCAGAAATGATGAAAGTGCGCAATCTTGGGCGTAAGAGTCTTGAAGAAGTCAAGGTTAAATTGGCTGACTTGGGTCTAGGATTGAAGAAAGATAAATAATATAGGAGGAAATCATGGCATACCGTAAACTAGGACGCACTAGCTCACAACGTAAAGCAATGTTGCGCGATTTGACAACTGACCTTTTGATCAACGAATCAATCGTTACAACTGAAGCTCGTGCTAAAGAAATCCGTAAAACAGTTGAAAAAATGATCACACTTGGTAAACGTGGTGATTTGCACGCACGTCGTCAAGCAGCAGCATTTGTTCGTAACGAAATTGCATCTGAAAACTATGATGAAGCAACTGATAAGTACACTTCTACTACAGCACTTCAAAAATTGTTCTCTGAAATTGCACCTCGTTATGCAGAACGTAATGGTGGATATACTCGTATCCTCAAAACTGAACCACGTCGTGGTGATGCTGCACCAATGGCAATTATCGAACTTGTATAAGATCATCAATTTTGTTGAGTGTTATGATGATGGAATCCTATTCTGATTCTTAGTCTAGCTCTGGTCTACCGCTGAGCTTGTCTCAGCGGTAACACTCATCATGTTGATTGGACGCTTGTTTACGAAATTACTCTAAGATAGAATAATTTCGTAAGCAGGCGTTTTTATTTGGCTCAAAAATTTTGATATACTTATAAAATGAATAGAGAGGACATGACATCCTTAGGCAATTGTTTTGAAGAATACTATTTTGCTAACATTAAAGAAAAGCCAGAATTGTTTATAGGTGTAGAATTAGAATATCCGATAGTTAATATCTCAGGGAAAGCAACTTCTATCCAAGTGGCTACAGATATGATGCGACATATATCTAATCAAAATGGGTTTACCATCGTCAAAAGAGATGATAGAGGAAATCCGATAGAACTCCAGCACGAGTCGGGAGACCTCATACTATTTGAAGTCACGTATAATACACTAGAATTTGCATTCGCAAAAGCAAAAAATATTGGTAGTGTAGAAAAGCGTCATAAAGAATATCTAGAGAATATTCAATATTATTTGCGCCAAAATGGACACGAATTGCAGGGGTTAGGGATAAATCCCAATTGGGAAAATAATGACAATAGACCGGTAGATACGGGCCGATATAGGATGTTGATGAACTATCTCAAGCTAGGAGAAGGCAAACCTAATATGCATCCCTATACTGGATATGCTGGCTTTATTTGCGGAAATCAAGTGCAGTTTGATGTGAGTCGAAAATCCTTTTTACGAGTCATTAATGCGTTTAATAAAATTGAAGCAGCGAAGGCGTTTTTGTTTGCAAATTCACCATTCGATCATATGGATGATATGGCCCTTACTAGGGATTATTTTTGGGAATATTCAATGCATGGCCTCTTAAAGAATAACGTTGGTATCTATTCAGAGGAATTTCGTACTGAGGCAGAATATTGTCAATACCAAGAAGAGTCCGCAATGTTTTATGTCATCAGGGATAACTGCTATTATTATTTTAAACCAATTACTGTCAAATCTTTTTTTGAGCAAGAAAAATTTGCAGCGTATTCAGAAACTGGCGAGAGATGTTACTTTGTTCCGAAAGCAGATGATTTCAAAAACCATCGCTCATACCACTATCAAGAGCTTACCAAGCGAGGAACTGTTGAATTTCGAAGTACATGTACACAACCATTTGAAACAACATTTGCTCCCATAGCTTTTCATTTAGGTCTGCTCACCAATCTCGTGAAATTAGAAGACATTCTGGAATGTACAGAGTTTTTTAAAGAATTTGGCAGAGATTATTCAAAGCTACGTAGACAATTTTCGAGAAAAAAACTTTCTGATTTAGAACAAAGAATGGTGAAAGACTTTTCTAAGACATTATTAGATTGTGCACATGAAGCTCTCCTTTTGAGAGGATACAGTGAAGAAAAATATTTAACTCCACTGTACAATTCATTAATCGATGACTTCGGGGTATTGTGACAGTCTACTAAAATATGAGTAGGTAGCCATAGATTTTCGCAAAAAACATAAAGACCGGTAAAATTTTGATATACTGGAGGCATACGAAGACAAATATACAATCTCTGATTAGTATGTCTCTCGGTTTTTCGCCAAATTTCATAAAAAAATCCAAAAAATCCCCCAAAAACCTGTTGACAATTGCCAAAGTAGATGATAGAATAATTGAGTTGTCTCTTGAGGGGCTAGTTAATAGAAGAACGAAAAAAAGTTTCGAAAAAGTGTTGACAAGCCCATCAGAAGATGATAGAATGATTAAGTTGTCTCTTGCGGGACTAGTTAACAGAGGAACGAAAAAAAGTTTCGAAAAAGTGTTGACAAAGTTCACAAGAAATGATAAACTAAGATAGTTGTCGCGAGAGCGATAACGACAAGATCTTTGAAAATTAAAGAAGACGAACCAAACGTGCAGGGTGATTTATCTAAGGATAAATCGT
>NZ_ASCA01000040.1 GCF_002760245.1 Streptococcus suis YS161
TTTAGTGCACCCTTTTGTCTAGAAAATCATCTAAAAATTAATCAACTTTCTATTGACTTTTTACCACTAGACTAAATAGGCTAATACTGCTCCATCATTGCAATGACCAATAATAGAATCTGCCTTGGCCTTCACGTCCTCTCTTGCATTTTCTGTCGCAAGAGCCAGACCTGCAAAGTCAAACATATCTAAATCATTTTGATTATCACCAAATGCCACTACATCCTGACGGGCAATTCCAAAATGAGCACAGAGATGGCTCAATCCAACTGATTTATTTGAACCACTTGGAATTATATCAATATTGTCAAAACCAGTTGTCATGGCCGTTACACCTTCAAATGTATCATTTAACCATCGTCTGGCATCGTCCATTTCCTCAGGAGAAAATTTGGCATTGATTTTTATAATCTCTTCTCGAACTTCTTCAAATGTGTCTACCAATCGAAAATGCGCGTAATAATTCGTCATCGCTTCTAAAAACTGAGGCTCAGCATTTTTTAATAAATAAAAGTTTTCGAGGCCAGACAGCACCATGGAACGACTGCTACCAAAGGGACCTGCATCAATACCCGCGATAATCGGCAGATAAATTTCAGGACTAATTGGATCATCCATAAAGATAGTCTGCCCCTGATATTCAACGATTGATCCATTTTCTGCCACAAAACCGATCTCATCTACAAAATCTTCAAAAACAAGTTTCAGGCTTTGCATAGATCTCCCACTTGCTGCCACAAATAAATAACCTTTTTCCTTAAACTGATTCAGTATACGACGAAACCGTTCCTTATCAAAACTATGGTCTTCTCGTAAAAAGGTACCATCCATATCACTGGCGTAAATTTTGTTAATCATAATTTCTCCACATCTTTCAGCTTAACGGAAACAATCTTGGACACGCCAGATTCCTGCATGGTCACCCCATACATGGCATCCGCTGCCGCCATGGTCCCTTTACGGTGGGTTACGACGATAAACTGACTCTCCTTATCAAAACGGTTGAGGTAGTCACCAAAACGTTTGACATTGGCCTCATCCAAGGCTGCCTCCACCTCATCGAGAATTACAAAAGGAATGGTCTTAACACGGATAATGGAAAATAGCAGAGCGAGGGCCGAAAGGGCTTTTTCGCCACCTGACATAAGATTGAGAGATTGAATTTTCTTACCCGGAGGTTGAACAGAAATCTCCACACCCGCAGTCAATAGATCACCTTCTGTTAAAATCAAATCCGCTGAACCACCGCCAAACATTTGTTTGAATGTCTGCTTAAAGCTTTCGCGAATAGCTTCAAAAGTAACCTTGAAGCGCTCTTTGACCTCATCATCCATCTCGTGGATAGTATCTAGTAGTAAATCACGCGCCGACAAAATATCTGTCCGTTGCTCATTGAGGAAGGTCAGACGGTTATTGACCTCGTCATACTGCTCAATAGCATCCAAATTGACTGGCCCCAAAGCACGAATAGCTCTTTCTAGGTCTTTGAGGCTTTGTTCAGTAACTGCAAGATTCTCAACTTCCTTGGCCTGAGACTGGGCAGCTTCAAAACTCAATTTAAAATGCTCGGTCAAATTACCAAGTAGAGTCCGTAATTTATCGCCCGCTTGCTCACAATCCGCCTCTAACTTAGCCTGCTTACGAATCAAATCATCATTCTTAGTCCGAGCTTGTTGCAATCTTTCTTCCAAGTCTTCAAACTGCCCATCAATATCTTCCAATTCAAACTTTAAGCGAATTAGAATCTGATTGGTCTGGTTTTGCTTATCAGATGCGGCCTGCAATTGTTCTTCAAGAATCTCAATACTAGTATCTTCAAGAGCTTCTAGCTTCTGGTCAATCATATCCTCTAAAAGAGAAATTTCCTTATCTGCAACCACTTTTTCTTCTTGCAAACGTCTCAGATCTGTCTGTTCAAAACGAAGTTGGCTAGTCAGTTCAGCCTGTTCCAAAGTTAGTTTACCCTTCTGAGTCTGTAGTTTCTGCAAGCTTTCTTGAATACTGTCGCGATTATCACGGACTTGATTGATTTGTTGGTCCAAGGCTAGTTTTTTCTCATTCAAGGCTTGGACATTTACTTCTTCCTTAGCAGCAGCCTCTTCTAGCTCAGTCAAAATGGTCGGACTAACCTGACTCATTTGCAGGTCATACTGGGCTGATAGCTGAGCCAGTCTATTTTCTGCCTGTTCCTGATGAATCCTTGCGCTCTGCTGGTTCAATCTAGCTTCTTCCCCCTCCGCCTTAATCGTTTCCAAGGCTTCTCTGGTCTGGTCTAAGCTAGTTTTCTTAGCTGCAACCAAGCTTTCTTGCTCCTGCAACTGGCTAGACAGCTCTGCTATTTCTCCTAAAAGAGCATCTAGTTCTGGTTTGATAAAGGTCGTGCTGTTATTTCGATTGCTACCACCAGCAAAGGCTCCACCAGGACGGATTTCCGCTCCATCCATGGTCACCATACGCACTTGAAACTTGGTTGCCCGCGCTGCCTGATTGGCATGGTCAATGGTATCAAAAATCGCTATAGTGCCTAGCAAATTTTGGAAAATCGCATCTAAATTTGGCTGATAAGTCACCAAATCACTTGCAAGCCCCAAGAATCCTTCTGAAGATTCTAGTAAAGAGACTTGCTGTCCAGAAAGCTGACGCGGCTTGATAGTTGTTAGAGGTAAGAAGGTTGCCCGTCCTTGCCGTTTTTCTTTCAAAAATGCGATAACTCGTTTAGCAGTCGCTTCATCTTCAACGATGACGTTTTGACTAGCACCGCCAAGAGCAATTTCCAAAGCCGTTTGGTAACGAGTATCAAAGGTCAATTGTTCACTGACTGCTCCAATAATTCCTCCTAAGCTTGGCGCCGCCTGTAAGACAGCCTTAACCCCTGCGTAGAAATTGGAATGATTTTTTAAAATAGCTTCTAAACTAGACTGGCGAGCCTGCTTGCCTTTCAACTGATCCAGCAAATCAAACAAGCGACCTTGCTCAGCCTGATAAGCAGTCTGGACTTGATCCAATTCTGTTTTTTTGGTCTGATAGCTCTCAAGTAACTGGCGTAAAACGTGATCAGCTTCTTCTAAACTTTTCCGACTCTTATCAAGTACTTCTTGAGCTGTTTGTTTTTCCGTCTGCAAGCGTGCCAAGTCTTCAGATTTACTCTCAGAAAGACTGATTTGATTGGCAATATCCTGCTGAATCTTGGTCAGACGGTTTGAAGCTTCTGCCTCTTCCTGCATCAGAGCAACATACTGTTCACGCAGATGATCTAAAACTTGATCAGGATCTTCTGAAAAGTAGGAAATTTCTTTGTCTACCGTAGCAATATCGTCTTTCAAGCTAGATAAGGAACTATCTAATTGCGTAAGCATTTCTTGCTTTTGCTCAATCTGTTCTGCCAACTGCTCTCGTCTAGTCAACAAGTTTTCCAAACGCGCCTGCGCTTCTTGACGACTTGATTCGTTTTGACTAGATTCCAGTTTATGGACCTCAATTTTTCGCTCCAAATCACTGATTAACTTGGTCAAATCCAACAGAACTGCCTGTTCACGCTCCAATTGTTCTGAAAGGCGGTGGCGCTTCTCTTTCAAGTTCTGATTTTCTTGCTCCAGCTCAGAACGCTGTTTGTAGTAGCTAGTCAATTCCGTTTTGACAGACTCTAGTTCGGCTTCTTTTTCCGATAACTTTTCCTTACCAAGCGACAACTGAGCCACCAAAACATCTAAGTATAATTCCTTACGTTGACCATCCAATTCTAGAAATTTCTTAGCAGTTTGTGCCTGTTTCTCCAATGGTTTGACCTGATTATCCAATTCGTAGATAATATCATCCAAGCGGTCCAAGTTGCCCTGGGCCTGTGCCAACTTACTTTCTGTTTCTTTTTTACGCGTCTTGTATTTTAAAACTCCTGCCGCCTCTTCAAAAATAGCACGGCGTTCCTCTGGCTTGGAATTAAAAATAGCCTCAACTCGGCCTTGGGAAATGATAGAAAAAGAATCTCTACCAAGTCCAGTATCCATGAAAAGATCATGAATATCCCGCAATCGAACCTTCTGACCATCTATCAAGTATTCGCTATCACCAGACCGATAAATATGGCGTTCTACCTTGATTTCTTTCTGTTTATTGGCGATAAAACCTGTGCTATTATCCAAGGTCACGACAACCGAGGCATAGTTAAGAGCCTTGCGGCTTTCTGTTCCCGAAAAGATGACGTCTGGCATCTTGCCTCCGCGTAGGCTTTTGGCAGATGACTCTCCCAAGGCCCAACGCAGACTTTCTGTAATATTGGACTTGCCCGAACCATTCGGTCCCACAACAGCAGTCACTCCACGATCAAAGACTACCTTAGTCTTATCCGCAAAGGACTTAAAGCCCTGCATTTCAATTGATTTTAGATACATACCTATCCTCTGGCCTCCACAGCATTTTTGGCGGCGGCTTGTTCAGCTAATTTCTTAGAGCGACCACGACCACGACCAATCACACGCTGATCAGCAGATACCTCCACTTCAAAGGTCTTATCATGGGCAGGTCCAGACTCAGCTATTACTTGATACGAAATAGCAATCTCACCATTGACCTGCAAAATTTCCTGCAAAGCAGTCTTATAGTCGGTCACACGCTCAAAATTCCCTTTTTCTAAACGAGGAATCATGACCTTATGGATAAATTCCTCCACGGTCTTTTCCCCTTTGTCCAATAGCAGAGCTCCTAAGAACGCCTCGAAAGCATCTCCTAAAATAGTATCGCGATTTCGCCCTCCAGACTTCTCTTCCCCCTTACCAAGACGAAGAAACCGATCAAAACCACAAGCACGTGAAAAACCAGCCAAAGACTCCTCACGTACAAAGGTCGAACGCAACTTGGACATCTCACCTTCGGGGCTATCAGGATATTTTTGATAGAGATATTTGGAAATCATCAACTGGAGAACAGCGTCTCCTAAAAATTCCAAGCGCTCATTATGTGAAATTTTTAGAAGGCGATGCTCATTGGCATAAGAAGTATGGGTAAAAGCCGTTTCTAATAAATTCAAATCCGAAAAATCAATCCCAAAATCAGCCAATAATTTTGCATGTAAATCTTTCATCTATATGCTCCTTTCTAACTTAAACGAAATAGATGGTTTACATTTACTCCGTCCTAACATTATACCATATTTTCCACTGGACTTCTCTTGTCAACTAAGTTTCAGCCGGCACCTCTCCACATCTTTTTGCAAACATTTACATATTCATCAGATTTCGATAAAATGGAAGAAAAAAAAGAAAAACGTTAGCATGCAAAATAAGACAAAACCACTCAATACATCACTACTCTCCCTCATCCAGTTCATCGGAGCCATTCTCGTTATCGCCCTTCACTGCCGCAGACTATTTGAAGCAGACCAGCTCCACTTCATCCAAAAATCCATCTTTAGCCGCATGGTCGTTCCCTACTTCATGGTCACAGCCAGCTTCTTCCTCAGACGCAACTACCCCAGCCTCTCCAAACTATACCTCATCCGCTACAGCAAACAATACTTGACCTGGTCCGCCCTCTACCTGCCCTTCTACCTCTTCTACCTAACACTCCAAGAAATCCCCCTCCCCTACTATCCCCTCGCACTCCTAGTCGGCCTGACCTACACCGGCACCAGCTACCAACTCTGGTACATGCCCGCCTTCTTGCTAGGACTTGGCCTCGTCCATTTTTCCTTGGAGAAATGGGGCTGGCGCATCACAGCTTGTCTAGCCTGCCTTCTCTATCTCCTAGGCTCAGTCGAAACCTACTCCTCCTACCTGGCAGAATCGATTTTCCTGACCGCATTTGACAGCTACAAAACTTTCTTTTTCACCAGCCGCAACGGCCTCTTCTACGCACCGATTTTTGTCCTGACAGGCTTTTATCTAGCCGACAAACTCAATCAACCCATTTTCCAACACCGACAAAAAACCAAACTACTTGTCTGCATAGCCCTTTTAGCTTTTGAAGCCACTATCATCTATCTCAATCAGGGCTACGACAAGAACTTTCTATTTAGCCTGATTCCATTCACAGCCTATCTAGTCGCCTGGACCCTAACCACAGACCTCTTCCGTCAGAAAAAATTCCAATTTCTCAAAGGATACGCCAGCTATTATTATTTTATCCATGTTATCCCAGTGGAAATCAGCTTTTTCTTCCTAGAAACTAGTTCCCTGACCAAAATACAGCAAGGTTGGCTGGTTTTCTTTATCACCATCATCACTTGCCAACTGCTCAGCTGGTTAATCATTAATACTCAAAGAAAATCAAAAACAGACTAGCTCCAACAGTCTGGGAATAGACTGTTGGAGGTCGGAAATTAGACGAACTTGGTTCGTGACCGTAAGATGCAGATAGAACACTGTTCCTTATTATATTTCAAGGGAACAGGCTGAAAAGATCCACTGGACCTTTTCACTCATCAAATCAAGTCAACAACGTCTGATTTTGATTTTCGAAGAGTATAAGCACAAAAGAACCTTGTAAGACTTAACTTACAAGGCTTTTTTACAAATCAAAATCCTCTTTCAACTTATCAATCACCTGTTGGAGCAGGTCGCGATTGACACTGTATTTAGCGTCCTTGACTTTTGTGTTAAAGAGAAGCAGGTCGCCATTAATCAGCTTTTGGGTGTGGAAGGATACGGCTGCTCCTGTAATAGCTAGTCGCTCTGCGATGTCCTTGCTCTTGGCATGAGGCTTGGTCAGCTCCACCAAGACCTGATAGCGCGTGCTGTCGCTGATGACTTTAAGAGCCGTTGTCAAATCATCCAGATCCAGCTCGTCATTTGACAGCATAATCTGATCAATTCGACAGGAAGCTAAAAGAGCGACTTTCATATAGTCAAATTGTTCATTGCCATAATAAGCAAACCAATAATTCCACGGACTGAGAACGAAGAATTGAGCATTTTCAACACTCAAAGCATCCAAGCTAGTCATGGACAACCGCTTGGACTCTTGATAGAGTTTTTCAATGTCAAATTCCTGAGCAAATTTTTCACGCTCCGCCCTTGCCAGCTCAAAATAGGGCTGATAGATTGGAAGCATCTTATCCAAGAGATGGACAGACCGCTGAACTGTTTCCAAAGGATTGCGAATAGCCAGTGACCAGTACCACTTATCTGCCGGCTTTTTATCCGTTTTTTCCAAAAGTTCCATGAGGCTAAGGGTCTTCTCACGATGTCCGTCATTTTCAGACGCCAACATGGTTCGCATGGCATCTTCTACTTCTGCTTGAGACAGCTTTAAAATCAATTGACAAGCTTCCTCAACTGTCTTTGGATCCTGCCCATCATTCAAGAGATAAAAATAAAGACTATGCAAAATATTGAAGATATGTCCCCAGACAAAGACCTCATTAACCTCCTGACGAAAATCTGCCAACTTTTCTTCCATCTCATCACGAATGTCCAAGGCATCTTTGAGAATGTCTTTTTCTTTCTGTGAAAAATCCGCCTCAATCGGTTCCTCACGTTCCGTAACAATTAAAGGAATAAAGAATTTTTCGACAATTTCGCTTCTATAATCTCGGTAATCTAATTTCATAGTTTTCTTTCTAAGTATTCACTAATGACTTTGCAGGCTTGATCCCTGTAAGAATAGTATAGCTTACTAGTCCCACAGAAAGCAAGAGGAAGATGAGGGAAATACTTGTAACAGATAAGATTGTTACCATAAGGGTGACCAAGGCTTGACCAGCAAGCATCCCAATATTGAATATAGTCCCCATTCCTGCATTGATAGTCGCCAATTTATCTTCGGGTAGTTCATTCATTATCAGGGCATACAATTTTGGATTGATAATGCCAGTCGTCATGGTAGTGACTAAGATAGTCGCCATCACAATATAAATATTATGAAAATAAAAACCAACAAACAGGATGACCGACAAAACTGTACAACACTTGAGCAGATTGGACAAGCTGATATGTTTGAAGAAAGCCATACCTAGACTAGAGCCAAGGATATAACCAACAGAAAATAGATTGAATACCAAGGCAAGAGTTATGCCAGAATTGACAATCACGAAGTCTGAAAATTCCTTCATAGACAGGATAACCAAGGGAGATATGGCAGAAAAAACTGTATTTATGCCCGCAATGGTCAGAATAGAAGCCTTTAGTACAGGAATCTTTTGAATGGCTTGATAAGATTCTTTAAGGCTCTGACCAATTCCCTTGATAAGTCCTGCTTCTGTTTCGGTTTGTTCAACCTCTTGGATAGGATTTTCTTTCAACAACTTGGCAAAAGCTGGACGCAAACCTGCCATAATCGCAAGGCTGACCAAGAAGGTCCCAGCATTGAAAAAGGCAAGATTCTGGTAAGACATGAAGCCGATGAGAATAGCACCGCTAGATCGAAAGACAATCATCAAGATGCCGCCAACAGCATTCTTAAAGGCCATGGCTGTTTCACGGTCTTCTGCCTCCAATACTCGCAGGCTAAGTGGCATATAAAGCCCGTTTTCATACTGACCAGCCAAGTCAGACAGGAAATTCACCACACAGACGACTGCTACAATCCAGAGAGCTGGTGTAAATCCCATCAGTAAGCCAACAAGGGCATACAGACCGACACGTACGACCAAGGTAGCCAGAATGGTATCCAGTTTGTTTTTTGTCCGATCAGCCCAGATTCCCATAAAAAGGCCCGACAAGATCGGCAGAGTTTCAGAAACCGTAATCATGGCCAAGGCAAACTTGGTATCTGGTAAAAACAAGACATAGTTCATCAAAGCTAGATAATAGAGCGTATCGCCAAAGTTGGAAATCACATCTGCTAGGTAGCTTGATAAGAACAATTTATTGTTGAGTATCTTTTTCAAAGTAATTCTCCTTCTAATAGTCAGGATTTTCTTTCTAAGCACTAGCTACAATCTTTTCAGTATTTTTTCCTGTAAAAATGCTATAACTCAAGAGTCCCACAGAAAGCAAGAGGAAGATGAGAGAAATACTTGTCGCAGAAAGCACCGTCACCATAATGGCAACTAGAGCTTGACCTGCTACCATACCAATCTGGCAGAAAGCATCAATCCCTCCACCGACTGTCGCTAATTTATCCTCCGGCAATTCATTCATAACCAGAGCACTCATTTTCGGGTTGAAAATTCCCAGTGTCACTGCCGTTACAAAGATAACTGCCAATACTACATAGATGTTGTGAAGAAAGAAACCTGAGAAAAGTAAAACAGGCATAAGAGTAGAAAACTTGAGGAGGTTGACCAAGCTAACATTTTTGAAAAGAGCCATACCGATACTTGACCCCAAGATACTACCAACTGAGAAGAGAATGGAAATCAGAGCCACCGTTGTCCCCGCATTGACAATCACAAAGTCTGAAAACTCCTTCATATTAAGAATTGCTAATGGTGAGAGGGCAGTAAAAATCGCATTCAAGCTTGCAATAGTAATAATTGACGCTTTGAGAACTGGAATATTCTGCACGGCTTGGTAGGAATCTTTGATAC
This sequence comes from Streptococcus suis YS161, assembly GCF_002760245.1. Lineage (GTDB taxonomy): Bacteria > Bacillota > Bacilli > Lactobacillales > Streptococcaceae > Streptococcus > Streptococcus suis_I. Next base: position 9,464 of record NZ_ASCA01000040.1, read on the forward strand.
TCTGACCAATTCCCTTGATAAGTCCTGCTTCTGTTTCGGTTTGTTCAACTTCTTGGATAGGACTCTCTTTCAACAACTTGGCAAAAGCTGGACGCAAACCTGCCATAATCGCAAGGCTGACCAAGAAGGTCCCAGCGTTGAAGAAGGCTAGGTTTTGATAAGACATAAATCCGATCAGGATGGCACCACTGGCTTGAAAGGCGATCTGCAAGAGATTTTTAACAGTCATTTTAAAAGCCATAGCTGTTTCACGGTCTTCAGCAGCCACAACCCGCAAGCTGACTGGCATATAGAGACCGTTTTCGTATTGACCAGCAAGGTCAGACAGGAAGTTGATGACGCAGACCACTGCCACAACCCACAGGGCTGGGGTAAATCCCATCAAGAAGCCAACAAAGGCATAGAGACCGACACGAACCACCAGAGTTGCAAGAATGGTATCCAATTTGTTTTTGGTCTTGTCTGCCCAAATCCCGATAAAGAGACCAGCCAAAATCGGCAAGGTTTCAGATGCGGTAATCATAGCCAAGGCAAACTTGGTATCTGGCAAGAGTAAAACATAGTTCATCAAAGCCAGATAGTAAAGCGTATCTCCAAAGTTAGAAATCAAGTCCGCTACAAAGCTGGACAGGAACAATTTATTGTTGACTAATTTTTTCATAAGAAACTCCTTTTAATTTAAATTAAACATTTGTTTAATATTATTTTACACTTTATTTTAATAAAGTCAATACTTAATTTTATAAAAATTAAATATTTTTTAAACATTCGTTTAATTTTTCTTCTATCTGACTTTTTCTTGACAAGATTAGCACAGTTTGTTATAGTATTGTTCGGGCACCTCTTTTGAGAGGTCGGAGAAAAGGCTCCCTAGTTTTAGGGAGCTATTTTTTGTTTTCCCAGAGATTAATACATATTTGGAGGACATATTTATAATGAAAAAAATCGCATTTGATTCAACTAAATACTTGAATTTGCAACGTGATCACATTTTAGAGCGCATTGCCCAATTTGATGGCAAGCTTTATATGGAATTTGGTGGAAAAATGCTGGAAGATTTCCACGCAGCCCGTGTTTTACCTGGCTATGAACCAGATAACAAAATCAAACTCCTCCAAGAATTAAAAGACCAAGTAGAAATTGTCATCGCCATCAATGCCAGCAACATCGAGCATTCTAAGGCACGCGGCGACCTAGGTATTTCTTACGACCAAGAAGTCTTCCGCTTGATTGATACATTTAATGATATTGATATTTATGTTGGTTCTGTGGTCATTACCCAGTACCGCAACCAACCAGCCGCAGACGCCTTCCGCAAACAGTTGGAAAAACATGGTATCAAGTCCTATCTCCACTACCCAATCAAGGGTTATCCTTCTGATATCGACCACATCATTTCACCAGAAGGCATGGGCAAAAATGACTACATTGAAACTAGTCGCAATCTCGTAGTTGTCACCGCACCTGGACCTGGTTCAGGTAAATTGGCGACCTGTATCTCCCAACTTTACCACGACCAACTGCATGGCGTAACATCAGGCTATGCTAAGTTTGAAACCTTCCCAGTGTGGAACTTACCACTCCACCATCCCGTTAACTTGGCCTATGAAGCAGCGACTGCTGACCTGGACGACCTCAACATGATCGACCCCTTCCACCTGCAAACTTACGGCAAAACTGCGGTCAACTACAACCGTGACATCGAGGTCTTCCCTGTCCTCAACCGTACCTTTGAACGTATTTTGAACAAATCACCATACGCCTCACCGACAGACATGGGCGTTAACATGGTGGGCTATTCCATCGTGGACGAAGAGGCTGCAATCGAAGCATCCAAGCAAGAAATCATCCGCCGCTACTACCAGACCTTGGTTGATTTCAAGGCAGAGCGGGTGAGCGAGCAAGCAGTTAAAAAGATTGAACTCCTCATGAATGAAGTCGGTGTGACACCAGCAGATCGTAAGGTTGTTATCGCTGCGCGCGAAAAAGCAGAGCTGACAACTAGCCCTGCCCTTGCTATTCAGTTGCCAACTGGAGAGATTGTAACAGGTAAGACATCTGACCTCCTCAAACCAACTGCAACTGTCCTTCTCAATGCCATCAAGCAAATTGCTAACATCGATGATGAAACACTTCTCATCGAACCAAACTACATCCGCCCAATTCAAGAATTGAAGGCAGATTATCTGGATAAGACCAATACACGACTCGATGCAAGTGAAATTCTTAACGCCCTTGCCATCACTGCACAAGATAGCCCTCTTGCTGCACGTGCCATGAAAGAATTAGGCAAATTAAATGGTAGCGAAGCTCACTCAACCGTTATCCTATCCGATGAAGACAAGAGCGTCCTTCGTAAATTAGGCATCAATCTTACCTTTGACCCTATCTACCAACACAATAAGTTTTATCAAGCTAAATAACCAAATCCTGTTCTAATCTCATTTTGAGGTTAGAACTTTTTTTCGTGAATGAATGGTTGCCTGTATATAAGAAAAAGAGGCTGGGACAAAAGTCCTGGCCTCCTTAGTTTTTTCAATAGTTAAACTTGACGCAGTGGTTGAGTGGGCTCTAATTAGGGAGTGGGAAAGAACTCGACCAGTTTAAAAAGAGTTCGTCAACAATTTTTCGTTTTAAGTTGTTGAGCTGAAACAGTCTATCCCCAGACTGTTTCACTCCCACCCCCACACAGCTCAAACTGTCTAGGAGACAGTTTGAGGTTGGAGATGAAGCGAACTCTGTTCGCATCAGTCGTATAGGTCAGATTTGGAGTGTGAAACACGAACAAATCTGCCAATCAACCACTGCGCTGAGATGTTGACACAAACTCTGAGAAGCGAGGCTGGACTTTCTGCCCAGCCTCTTTACAGCCCTACTCAACTGTGCGGGGGTAGGCTAACGACTCATCGAACCCTGCGGGTTACCGATTTTTGTCCCACTCCCTTATTATTTTATTGAACGTCAAATACCACTGACTTCACTTTAGTCATCGCTTCGATACTGTAACGGATACCTTGTACACCTGCTCCTGAACCCTTGACACCCAAGAACGGGAAGTTATCTGGACCACGTTGCGTCTTAGCATTGATATGAACCGTACCAACTTCTAATTTAGAAGCAAAATCAAAAGCAAATGGATAGTTGCTTGTAAAGATAGAAGATTGAAGACCATACTCAGATTGGTTACACAATTCCAACATTTCATCTAATGATGAAACACGAATAATTGGAAGAACTGGTCCAAATGGCTCTTCCCAGGCAATTTCCATATCTGGTGTAACATGGTCAAGAAGGGTTGGCCAAATCAAGTTTTTCTCACGTTTGTATGGTGTCAATTCCGTTGCACCTTTAGCCTGTGCATCTCTAACCAGACCTTCAATAAATTCTGCTGATTGTTCGTCAATAACTGGCGTAATGTCCTTGTTCTCAAATGGATCACCGACAGTCAATTTCTCAACTTCTGCTTTCAACTTCGCAGCCAATTCATCAGCTACAGAATCCATAACAAGAACACGCTTAATAGCCGTACAACGTTGACCTGAATAGCTGTAGGCACCACTTACAATTTCTTTTGCAGTGTGGTCCAAATCCGCATCTTCCATAACAACTGCTGCATCCTTACCACCCAATTCAAGCATGATTGGACGAATGCCTGCTAATTTACCAACTTTTTGACCAATTGGCGTTGAACCCGTAAAGTTAATAAAGTTTACTTCTGGATGTTCAATGATGTAGTCACCAATTTCTGAACCGCGACCAGTAATGGTATTAAAGACACCCGCTGGGATACCAGCATCTGCAAAAGCTTCCGCCAACAATAGACCTGAAATTGAACCCTGTGTAGGTGGTTTAAACATAACTACGTTGCCACCAATTAAAGCAGGTGCAATTTTTGATGCCGATAAGTTAACAGGGTAGTTATACGGTGCAATCGCCAATACGATACCTACCGGTTCACGACGAACCAAAGAAACCTTTGACTTAGCAGTTGGCTCGTAGGTTCCACCCTCTAATGATGAACCATAAACACGCAAGCCTTCTTCAGCAGCAAAACGAATGAGGTGGGCAGAACGATCCACTTCACCGATGGAAGCCTTGATCCCTTTCGAAACTTCTTTAGCTAAAATTTCACCGATTGCATCTTTGCGTTCTTCCAAAATATTTGCTGCCTTATGCAAATATTGAGCACGTTCAAATGCTGAAAGGGCACGCCAAGCGGGCAATGCCTTTCTAGCAGCTTCCATCGCTTTATCAACTTCTTCTTTTGACATAGCTGGAACTGTACCGAGTTTTTCTTGATTAATCGGTGAGTGAATCGCGATTGATTTTTCTGATCCAACCCAAGAACCGTTAATATAATTATTATACGCCTTCATTTTTTCCTCCTTTGAGTATAATGTGATTATTGTAACATAACAAATCTTATTTTGCAATAATTTTTAGAAAATTTCAAATTTTCTTTCAAATTAATTTCAATCTTCAAAGTATTTTAAGCCGTATATCTCAAAAAATATATAGTACTCAATGCTGGAGCATACAAAAAAGTTTGAAGTAGTTTATCTACTCCAAACTTTAAAAATGAGAGAACGAATTTCGTCCTCTCTAGGTGTTAGCTTTTCGTCTACCCACTACAGTTGACAATGAGCCTAAATTTCTTATTAATCGAAATCAACATACTCTTTTTGAAGTTCAAGAACTTCCTCTGCCGTTGCACATTCTGTCAAGGCACGGTGAGCATATTCTTCCATCTTAGCTGTATCAAGTTTCTTCATAAGGCTACGTGTACGAAGTACAGATGTTGCACTCATAGAGAACTCATCTAAGCCCATACCTACAAGAAGTGGAACAGCTTGTTGATCACCAGCCATCTCACCACACATACCAGCCCATTTACCTTCTGCGTGTGCAGCCTTGATAACATTGTTGATCAAGCGAAGGATTGATGGGTTATATGGTTGGTAGAGGTATGAAACTTGTTCATTCATACGGTCTGCAGCCATTGTGTACTGGATAAGGTCGTTTGTACCGATTGAGAAGAAGTCAACTTCTTTGGCAAATTGGTCTGCAAGCATTGCTGCTGCAGGGATTTCAATCATGATACCAACTTGGATATCATCCGCAACTGCTACACCTTCTGCCAACAAGTTGGCTTTTTCTTCTTCAAGGATTGCTTTTGCTGCACGGAATTCTGTCAACAAGGCAACCATTGGGAACATGATACGAAGTTTACCATGTACTGATGAACGAAGAAGGGCACGCAACTGAGTACGGAACATTTGGTTACCAGTCTCAGAGATAGAGATACGAAGGGCGCGGAAACCTAGGAATGGGTTCATTTCGTGTGGAAGATCGAAGTAAGGAAGTTCCTTATCACCACCAATATCCATTGTACGAACCACAACAGGCTTGCCGTTCATACCTTCAAGAACAGCCTTGTAAGCTTCGTATTGCTCGTCTTCTGTTGGGAAGTCTTGTGAGTCCATATACAAGAACTCTGTACGGTAAAGACCAACAGCTTCTGCACCGTTATCATTTACACCTTCAACGTCTTTTGGTGTACCGATATTTGCTGCCAATTCAAAGTGTTTGCCGTCAGCTGTAACAGTTTGAGCATCTTTCAAAAGAGCCCATTCAGCTTTTTGTTTAGCATAAGCTTCACCAGCTGCTTTAAATTCTGCAATCACTTCTTCAGAGGGGTTAATCACTACATCACCTGTGATACCGTTAACAGCCAATACATCACCGTCTTTAACGATTTCAGTAATATTATTTGTCCCCAAAACAGCAGCAATTTCAAGTGTACGAGCCATGATAGCTGAGTGACTTGTACGACCACCAATGTTCGTTACGAAAGCTTTTACAAACTGTTTGTTTAATTGCGCTGTATCTGAAGGTGTCAAGTCATGTGCGATAACGATTGACTCTTCGTCGATAGTTGCTGGGTTTGGCAAGCGAACACCAAGCAAGTGCGCCAATACACGTTTTGCTACGTCACGAATATCTGCGGCACGCTCTTGCATGTATGGGTTATCTTCCATACCTTCAAAGATAGCGATAAACATATCCGTAACTTCTTTCAAACCAGTCTCAGCGTTTGTTTTCTTCGCACGAATTGTTTCCTTAATCTGACCAATCATTTCTGGGTCAGCAAGAACCATCAAGTGTGCATCAAATACGGCTGCGGCCTCTTCACCTAGGCTAGCTACTGCGTTCTCACGAATAACAGAAAGCTCGTTTTGAGATGCTTCTAGAGCAGCATCCAAACGAGCTTCCTCTGCATTTGTATCTTCAACTGTAACAGTTTCGAAGGACAAATCTGGCTGAACGAGTAGATATGCCTTAGCAACAGCAACACCATCTGATGCTGCAATTCCTTTAAGCATTTCTGTCATATTCTTATGCCAATCCTTCTTTTTCCATTGTTTCAGTGATAGCTGCGATTGCGTCGTCAGCATCAGCACCTTCAGCAGAGATTGTTACGTCAGCGCCTTGACCAACACCAAGACTCATAACACCCATGATAGATTTAAGGTTAACAGACTTTTCTTTGTAGTTCAAAGTGATGTCTGAAGCAAATTTACTAGCTGTTTGCACAAGCAAAGTTGCTGGACGTGCGTGGATACCTGTTTCTGCCACAATGTGGAAGTCTTTTGAAGCCATATTGGGATTCTCCTTTATTTTTACAAAATTGCGAGTTATTTGTGATAACCCTTACAAAGGACATTATACCACTTTTTGAAATCATTTTCAAGATTTTTTTACCTTTCTTTCATGTTTTCGTCATAAAAAGATAGGTTCATTTTACTTTTTCTTCATTAAATAGAATCTATTAGAACTTCTGAAAATTGACTAGTAGATTGATGAGCAACGTCCAAAATTTTAGCAAAATCAAGCGTAACATTTTTATTTATAAAAGCGTCCTCCAAGGCCTGAATAATTAAAACAGCCGCTTCTTTCCAGCCTATATATTCCAACATCATACAAGCCGAAAGCAAGAGGGAACATGGATTAGCCAGATCCTTCCCTGCAATATCAGGAGCAGTTCCATGTGTCGCTTCAAAGATAGCATGACCTGTCTGATAATTAATGTTAGCACCTGGTGAGATGCCTATTCCTCCGACCTGTGCAGCAAGAGCATCTGATGCATAATCTCCATTTAGATTTGTAAGAGCAACCACTTGGAAGTTTTCCGGCGCCAATAAAATCTGCTGCAGAAAATTATCCGCAATAATGTCATTTACTACCAAAGTCCCCTCTGCAAGTTCTGTAGCAAATTCTTCTTTCGCCAATTCATAACCCCACTTGCGGAAACCGCCTTCTGTAAACTTTTGAATATTTCCCTTATGAACTAAGGTCACTATCTTCAGTTGATGTTCTAAGGCATATTCTATTGCAGAGCGAATGAGGCGTTTACTCCCTTCTTCCGAAATCGGTTTGATACCAATACTTGAAGATTCTGGAAAACGAATATTTACCACTCCCATTTCTTCTTGCAGAAAGGAAATGACTTTGGCAACTTCATCTGAACCAGCCTCCCATTCAATACCTGCATAAATATCTTCTGTATTTTCACGAAAAATAGTAATATCTGTCTTTTCAGGCTCTTTCAGCGGACTTGGTACCCCCTTAAAATAGCGAATTGGGCGCACACAGGCATACAAATCTAATTCTTGACGAAGTGCAACATTAAGAGAACGATGACCTTTCCCAATCGGCGTCCCCAAGGGACCTTTGATTGCAACTAAATGCTCATGGATTATTGCCAATGTCTCATTCGGCAAAGAAGTTCCCGTTAATTCATAAGCCTTTTCTCCTGCCAAAACCTCCCTCCACTGAATAGAACGTTGACCTGCATAGGCTTTTTTCACTGCAGCATCAATAACTTTTTGACTGACTGACCAAATATCCCTGCCAATACCATCTCCTTCAATATAAGGAATAACGGGACAATCTGGGACAATTAACCGTCCCTCTCTCATCAGGATTTTTTCTGCCATATTTACCTCTTTCCAATCGGGATGTAAACCAAATTCCTACCACCTAAGTAGGAAGAGCGCGGACGAATCAATTTATTATTTTTCCGTTGTTCCTGGACATGTGCAATCCACCCCGCCATACGGCTCATTGCAAAAATCAATGTAAAAATATCACTATCAATACCTAGTACATGGTAAACTGTCGCCGAATAAAAATCTACGTTTGGAATTAAACCTTTTTTGTTTTTAATAAAGCTCTCTACTTCCTCTGACAATCTATAAAACGCTTCATCGTCTGTTCCGAATGTCAAATCACGCGCCATCTCCTTCAAATACTCTTGACGAGGATCAACCGTTTTATAGACTCGATGGCCAAATCCCATAATTTTTTCCTTCGAATCCAGCTTCTTCTGCAAATATCTCTCGGTATCACCACTCTCGCGAATAGCCAGCAACATGTCAAACACTCGTTCATTTGCACCACCATGCAATGAGCCTTTCAGAGTCCCAATTGCCGTGGTAACACAAGAATATAAATCCGTTAACGTTGATGCCGTGACACGCGCAGCAAAAGTAGACGCATTCAATTCATGATCAGCATGAAGCACCAAAGCTTTGTTAAAAGCTTTGATTTGTAAATCACTCGGCTCCTCACCATTCAGCATATAAAGAAAATTCGCCGCAAAACCCAGATCAGACCGCGGTTCAATTGGAACCAATCCACGTCTCAAACGAGCAAATGTTGCAATAATCGTCGGAACCTTGGCCATAATCTGAATGGATTGTTCATACAAAGCTTCTAACGAATTCTCTTCAGCGTGTACATTATATACTCCAAGGAGAGATACTGTCGAACGCAACACGCTCATAGGATGCAAATGTCGCCGTGATTGAATCAGAATACATTGCTCTACCGCATCTGAAATCGCATATTCTTTTCGCAGGCTTTTCTCAAAATAATTTAATTCAATCTGAGTTGGCAAATGCAGGTTCCACAGAAGATAGATGACTTCCTCAAAAGAAGCGTTATTCTCCATCAATTCAGCAATGTCATACCCTGCATAGGACAAGCGGTCATTTTCAATTGCACTGATTCGCGTATCACAGGCAATCGCATCTTTTAACCCATTCGTTTCTGTCATACCTCTCCTCCTAGTTTCTTTCTTACTACCATAGGTAAAATACCTCCGTGGCGATAATAACGAATATCCGCTTCTGCATCAAACCGCACCAGAGCTTGAAACTCCTTTTTAACATCGTCTGTTTGCGCATGGACTGTTACAATTTGACCAACACCAACATCTTCTGGCAAATCAATTGTATAGCTTTCATGTCCAGTCAAGCCAAGACTTTCTGCCGACTGACCTTCTAAAAATTGTAAAGGAAGAACACCCATCATCACTAAGTTTGAACGGTGAATCCGCTCAAATGACTCAGCAAGAACAGCCTTCACACCAAGTAAACTTGAACCTTTGGCTGCCCAATCACGGCTTGACCCCATCCCATAGTCTTTACCAGCAATAACAATACTACCGACACCAGCTTCCTTATATCTCATGGCTGCATCATAGATTGGAAGAATCTCGTCGCCAACTCTTGTCCAACCACCAATTTTTCCATCTGCCAGCTCATTCTTTATACGAATATTTGCAAAAGTCCCACGCATCATGACTTCATGATTTCCACGACGACTTCCATAAGAATTAAAATCCTTATAAACAATGCCATTCTCTTCGAGATAACGAGCGGCTGGACTCAATCGTGCAATATTCCCTGCCGGGGAAATATGATCTGTCGTTACGGTATCGCCAAATTTAGCCAAAACAGATAAATTTTCCAGTGGTTTTATGGATAAATCTGCCTGCATGTTGTCAAAATAGGGCGGATTTTGAATATAGGTAGAAGAGGAATTCCAATTGTAATTCTTATCCGTTTTTGTTTCAATCGCATTCCAAGCCTGACTATCTGTAAATACCTGTTGGTATTCTTCCTTATAAAGGTCACGAGTCACATAACGCTCAATGTAGTCATCTACCTCCTCACGACTTGGCATAATGTCCGCAAGGTAGACAGCTTGTTGCTTCTCATCATACCCCAGCGGATCCCTTGTTAAATCTACATTCATATTTCCCGCAATAGCATAGGCAACAACAAGCGGAGGGCTCGCTAAGAAATTAGCTTTTACCAATGGATTAATCCGTCCTTCAAAGTTACGATTTCCAGATAATACCGCAGAAACCAATAAATCTTCTTCCTTAATTGCCTCCGCTACTTCAGGACGCAAATCACCTGAGTTACCGATACAAGTTGTACAACCATAACCAACCAAATTGAACCCTAAAGCATCTAGATAGGTCTGCAAACCTGATTTTTTCAAATAGCCAGTCACTACTTTTGAGCCTGGTGCCAATGACGTCTTGACCGTCTTAGAAACTGCCAAACCTTTTTCTACCGCATTTTTTGCTAGTAATCCTGCCGCCAAAAGGACATACGGATTGGAGGTATTTGTACACGAGGTAATCGCCGCAATAGCAACATGACCTGTTTGAATTTGCTCATCTCCTTCAACATACTTAACCGTGGCTGTTTTATCTAACTCTGCTTCCTCCAAACCAAATCCACGCACACCTACTTCACGTATTAAACTAGCCTGAAACTCTGCTTTTGCATCTGTTAATTCTATCAAATCCTGTGGTCTTTTAGGACCAGAAATAGATGGGACTACTGTCGATAAATCCAATTCTAAAACCTTGCTATAAGACGGAAAACGTTCAGCATCATAGAATAAATAATTAGCCTTAGCATAGGCTTCTGTCAACTCTACGTGTTCCTCCGAACGGTTGGTCAATCTCATATAATGTAAAGTTTCTCCATCAATCGGGAAATAGCCACAAGTCGCACCGTATTCTGGAGCCATATTGGAAACAGTTGCTCGATCCGCTAAGGTAAGAGAAGATAAACCTGGTCCAAAGAATTCGACAAACTTCCCAACTACATTTTCCTGACGTAGAAGTTGAGTGACCTTAAGCGCCAAATCCGTTGCAGTGGCAACCTTAGGCAATTGCCCAGCTAGGCGAACACCAATCACCTCAGGAACGGGAAAATAAGATGCTTCACCCAACATTGCAGCTTCCGCCTCAATACCACCTACACCCCAACCAAGTACACCAATACCGTTAATCATGGTCGTATGACTGTCTGTACCAAACATAGAATCTGGATAAAGCAAACCATCGTTGTTGATAATAACATCGCTTAGAAATTCAATGTTTACCTGATGGATAATTCCTGTTGCTGGAGGCACAGCGCGATAATTTTCAAAGGAATTCTCTGCCCATTTCAGAAATTCATAGCGCTCATTATTTCTTTCGAACTCTAAGGCAATATTTTTCTCCATAGCATCTTCAGTCCCAAAAAAATCAACTTGAACAGAGTGGTCGATGACTAAATCCACTGGAATTTCCGGGTTAATCAATTCAGGGTTTCCACCTGCTTTCACCACCGCATCACGCATGGAGGCTAAATCTACCACAACAGGAACACCTGTAAAATCTTGCAAAATAACACGACTAGGTTTAAAAGGGATTTCTCCTTTAGGAGATGCAGCCTGATAATGAAGCAACTCCATTATGTGATTTTTTGTAACATCCACACCATCTTCTTTTCTTAAAAGACTCTCTAATAAAATACGAATAGTATAGGGAAGTGATTGAATATCCACTTTTTCTTCCATTGAAATCGAATCCAATGCATAATATGAATATTCTTTCCCTTTATGAAACAAGCGTTTTCTATGTGATTTTTCCATATTTTATAACCTCTTTCGACATTATTGAATAGTATAGCACAAAAGGTAATATATATTCAATACATGTATCACTATAAATGTTATATTTTGTAACATTGTATATTTCCTTCAAAATATTATAACATTTGTAAAAAAAAGCTGATTTATACTTTACCGAGAGATTGTTAGGGTTATCAAACTAAATAGAAACAGCTATGTAAACGCTATTTTTCGACTTGGCAGCATTGGACAGATGCACAATATATGGTGTCTTATAAAAATATTGTGCACTATATTTTGTGATTTTAAATAAACTTCCTTCTTGACTTTGACCCCAAAATCTAGTATCCTAGATTGGTGAATTTAATCAATAAAGGAGAAATAGAATGGTTACTATTTATTCGAAAAACGATTGTGTACAATGCAAGATGAGCAAGAAATTTCTTGACCAACACAATGTAGCCTATACTGAAATCAACTTAGACGAACAACCAGAATACATCGAACATGTGAAAAGCCTTGGTTTCTCAGCCGCACCTGTTATCGAAACTGCAAATGATGTTTTCTCAGGTTTTCAACCAGGAAAACTAAAAGCCTTGGTTTAACTCCCTACTGTTTATAGAAAGAGATTGCGACTATGAGTTTAAAAGAGCTAGGCGATGTGTCCTACTTCCGTTTGAATAACGAAATCAACCGTCCTGTCAACGGACAAATCCCTCTCCACAAGGACAAAGAGGCTGTCAAAGCTTTCTTCAAGGAAAATGTCCTTCCAAATACCAAGCAATTCGATAGTATTTTAGATAAGATTGCCTATTTAGTAGAAGAAAACTATCTTGAAAAAGAATTTTTGGACCAGTATAGCCCAGAATTTATCATCAAAATTGATCAATTCTTGAAAGACCAAAACTTCCGTTTTAAGTCTTTCATGGCTGCCTACAAGTTTTACAATCAGTATGCCCTTAAAACCAACGACGGTGCCTACTACTTGGAAAGCATGGAAGACCGTGTTCTCTTCAACGCCTTGTATTTTGCTGAGGGCGACGAAGAATTGGCACTAAACCTGGCCAACGAAATGATTCATTTGCGTTACCAGCCGGCAACACCGTCTTTCCTCAACGCAGGCCGTGCCCGTCGTGGTGAGTTGGTATCGTGTTTCCTCATTCAAGTCACTGACGATATGAACTCGATTGGACGTTCTATCAACTCTGCTCTGCAATTGTCCCGTATCGGTGGTGGTGTTGGTATTTCCCTTAGCAACTTGCGTGAGGCAGGTGCTCCAATCAAGGGCTATGAGGGGGCGGCTTCTGGGGTTGTTCCTGTTATGAAACTCTTCGAAGACAGCTTCTCCTATTCTAACCAGCTTGGGCAACGACAAGGGGCTGGTGTCGTTTATCTTGATGTTTTCCACCCAGATATTATTTCCTTCCTTTCGACTAAGAAAGAAAATGCCGATGAGAAGGTTCGCGTGAAGACCTTGTCACTCGGAATCACTGTTCCTGATAAATTCTACGAATTGGCACGTAAAAACGAAGATATGTACCTCTTCAGCCCATACTCAGTTGAGTTGGAATACGGTGTCCCTTATAGCTACCTTGACATAACAGAAAAATACGATGAATTGGTTGCAAACCCACGCATTCGTAAGACCAAAATCAAGGCACGTGACCTAGAAACTGAAATTTCTAAACTTCAACAGGAATCTGGCTATCCATACGTTATCAACATCGATACAGCTAACCGTAGCAACCCTGTTGACGGCAAGATTATCATGTCAAACCTCTGTTCAGAAATTCTACAAGTCCAAACGCCAAGCGTTATCAACGACTCTCAGGAATACTTGACTATGGGAACAGACGTGTCATGTAACCTTGGCTCAACCAACATTGTCAACCTCATGAAATCGCCTGATTTTGGACGTTCTGTTCGTACCATGACTCGTGCTTTGACCTACGTGACTGACCATTCGCACATTTCTGCGGTACCGTCTATCGAAGCTGGTAACGAGCAAGCTCATTCTATCGGTCTTGGTGCCATGGGACTTCACTCTTATCTAGCCCAAAACTTGATCGATTACGGTTCAAAAACAGCCGTAGAATTTACTAACATCTACTTTATGCTCCTCAACTACTGGACCTTGGTAGAATCAAACAATATTGCCCGTGAACGCAAGGCAACTTTCCATAATTTTGACAAATCAAAATACGCAGACGGCACTTATTTCGATAAATACGTGACTGGTGACTACCAACCACAATCTGACCGCGTCAAAGAACTTTTTGAAGGCATTTTCATTCCAAGCGGACAAGATTGGGCGGAGCTTCGTGAAAAAGTAATGGCAGATGGTCTCTATCATCAAAACCGTCTAGCTGTTGCACCGAATGGATCTATCAGCTATATCAACGATGTTTCTGCTTCTATTCACCCGATTACCCAGCGGATTGAAGAACGCCAAGAGAAGAAAATCGGTAAAATCTACTATCCAGCAGCTGGTTTGGCAACTGAAACCATTCCATTCTACAAGTCTGCCTACGATATGGATATGCGCAAGGTTATCGATGTCTATGCTGCCGCAACAGAACACGTGGACCAAGGTTTGTCCCTCACCCTCTTCCTCCGCAGCGAGCTTCCAAAAGAACTCTACGAATGGAAAACAGAGAACAAACAAACCACCCGTGACCTCTCTATCCTCCGTAACTACGCCTTCAACAAAGGTATCAAGTCTATCTACTACATCCGTACTTTTACCGATGACGGCGAAGAAGTCGGCGCAAACCAATGTGAGAGTTGTGTGATTTAAGACACTAACATTCATTGATACTAAAGTATCTAATGAATGAACGGTACTGACTATTTGGTCAGTACCTAAGTGGCTTACTACCTCGAAAAGTCGTTAAGTTCGAACGACTTTTCTCAGGTCGTAACTTTCACAAGTTTAGCTGTTGGCAAGCCAACTAGCTAATCTACGCCAACCGCTATGAGCGGATTGGCTAGCTACCTTACTAACTTCGAAACTGAAGAAATATCGTCTTCAGTTTCTACGTGTCGTAAGATGTGAGGGCGTTTCAACAGTCTGGGGGACTGTTGAAAGTTGGAAATGAGAAAATAGGAAATACCGCAGAGATGTCTTGCATCTCAAAGGGACTTGTCTTTTTTGCTAAGTCCTTAGCCCGAACTCGATTTCGACGTAGCAAGATTAGCTATTGGCAAACCAACTAGCTAATCTACGCTAACCGCTATGAGCGGATTAGCTAGCTACCTTACTAACTTCGAAACTGAAGAAATATCGTCTTCAGTTTCTACGTGTCGCAATACACTAATACCAAAGCATCTAATGAATGAACGGTACTGACTATTTGGTCAGTACCTAAGTGGCTTACTACCTCGAAAAGTCGTTAAGTTCGAACGACTTTTCTCAGGTCGTAACTTTCACAAGTCTAGCTGTTGGCAAGCCAACTAGCTAAGCTACGCCAACCGCTATATGCGGATTGGCTAGCTACCTTACGACACTGTCGTTCACGATGTGAAGCAACTAATAAGCGATTGATTAAAATCCCTTTTAGGGGATTTTTTTACAGGCTACTATCTATTTGTGATATAATATTTGAAGTATAAGAAAAAGAAAGAGAATATGATGGAAACCTACTACAAAGCCATAAACTGGAACGCCATTGAGGATGTTATCGACAAGTCTACTTGGGAAAAGTTGACTGAGCAATTCTGGCTCGATACACGTATCCCATTATCAAACGACTTGGACGACTGGCGTAAACTTACTGCTGAAGAAAAAGACCTGGTTGGTAAGGTCTTTGGCGGATTGACCCTCTTGGATACCCTTCAATCTGAAACAGGTGTCCAAGCTCTTCGCAATGATATTCGTACACCGCACGAAGAAGCTGTTTACAACAACATTCAATTCATGGAGTCAGTCCATGCCAAGTCTTACTCTTCTATCTTCTCAACCTTGAATACCAAGTCTGAGATTGAAGACATCTTTGAATGGACCAACAGCAACGAATACTTGCAACGCAAGGCAAAGATTATCAACGAAATCTACGAAACAGGTACACCACTTGAGAAGAAAGTAGCCAGCGTTTTCCTGGAAACTTTCCTCTTCTACTCTGGTTTCTTCACCCCACTCTACTATCTTGGTAACAACAAACTAGCCAACGTTGCAGAAATCATCAAACTGATTATCCGTGACGAGTCTGTGCACGGTACCTACATTGGTTACAAGTTCCAACTTGGTTTCAATGAATTGTCCGAGGAAGAACAAGATAAACTCCGCGACTGGATGTACGACCTTCTCTACCAACTTTACGAAAATGAAGAAGGTTACACACGCTCCCTCTATGACGCAGTCGGCTGGACTGAGGAAGTCTTGACCTTCCTTCGTTACAATGCCAACAAGGCTCTCATGAACTTGGGACAGGATCCACTCTTCCCAGATTCAGCAGATGATGTCAACCCAATCATCATGAACGGTATCTCAACCGGTACATCTAACCACGACTTCTTCTCCCAAGTCGGTAACGGATACCTACTCGGTGAAGTGGAAGCTATGCAGGATGATGATTATCTGTTTGGACTATAAAGATTATCCTTGTTTATCTTGTCCACTTCTAACCAACAGACGTAACAAAACAAGGCCTAATTCCTTATTAGAGAGGAACTAGGCCTTTTAATGTTGTCTGAATTTCAATGATGTCATTTGAGGCTATTCAGAGTCCAATTGGTAAACTGCCCTGGATTCAATTGACACTCGACAGATTGTGACTGTATCTGACCGAGACAATTTTCCATATAGCCTAGTTCGATAGCATTCGACTGAAAAGATAGTATAGAAAAGTCAATCTTCTTATCTAGATAAGGATTGAAACATCTTAATAACAGTCGGTGACTCTCTCTTTTGGTACTGAGAACCGATAGAATAAGTGCGGTATCCAATTCAAATAGTGAATACGATAGTGGTAAGTTGATAGAGTTCACCGCTGAGAAAATAAAAGTATCTGTATTATTTTTATATGGCGCCGATTGATAAGCAATTAGCGGGGTTAGAAAAGCTTTCGCAACAAGTGCACAAGTATATTCATCATCCTGAGTAGTCAATATCCGAAGCGCATATGAACTAGCTATTAACTGTCCCATATGCCTTGTTCCTTCTGTCCGTGCCTTTGTACCCGATTCTCTTCCAGGTCTATCCTGTAAATCTGATTTTCCTAAATAGGGTACTGAGCGATAAAGGGTTAAGGCAATATCTTGATAAGTTTCTCCTATAAATTGGTACTCTCTCACACCTTCTGAAATAATTTGTAGGCTACCACTTGAAAAGCCATTTGCAACATAACTAATAAATGGTTCAATATTTCGAGGCTTTTCATCCCACTTCTCTTCTAACCAAGAATCGACTTGAGGAATATTATTTTCCCGTTTAATTGTAGCAAATTGAACATCAGAAAATGAATATGGGTTAGCTTTCCCTGTTCGGAATACCAGTCTTACTCTATGCTCATCTACAGAATTGACTGTTTGTAAATGAATCAGTAAGCAATCGCTTCCCTTTTCTAATTCTAGCACCAACTGGAATGCCTGCTCAACGGAATAATCTCTTCGTGAACGTGCTGCTAAATCAGTAGGTAATCGGAGCCTACCAGAAACAAGTAAACTTTGCTTCAATGGAGTTTTCGTAACTGTACAGTTTACCAATTCTCCGTATAACTTGACATCATCTAAAGGGCTAGAATAATCATAGCTATCTCCCTCGTCACCATCATCTAGTACATAAAGGAAATCTGATTGACGACGCTCAGTAAGCTTATCAAATAAATGCAATTTACCTTGCTCGAAAACCAATTTGTAGCGTTCATTTTCAATTTCCTCGCTGAAGGACAATAGGCTTGGTGGTTGTAACTCCATCATCCTTTCTTCATTTTCAATCAAACGATAACTATGATAGCCCATAGCACAAACATCTCTACAATACAGAGTTACAATACACTTATATAAGTTCTTGACCTGATTCGACCAAATTGGATTTTTTTGGTTTTCAACACCAATTTCCCGTAGCGATTTTTTAAGAAAGGTTTGACTAACATCTTCTATAGACTCTAGGACAAATTCAACTAATTTTCCATTTTGATCAATAATAGAAAAGGATTCATAAGGAGAAAATAGCGTCAGTTGCACATAACCTGTACGTTTATTGGGCAACAAATTATAAACCTGAAATTGTGTAATATCCTGTTGCTGTACGTGACTTCCAATCTCTCTTAGCTTGAAATCAACCAATTCCTCACTTAATCTATTGGCTTGTATATAGCGCGCTCGAATATCTTCATTGGTCTCATCAGAATTACAATTTCCAATAGAATCATGCGCTGCATTTAACAAGAGAAGTGACCAAATTTTATCAACAAGTATCTGTTCACCGGATAGGCCAAAATGAACCGCTAAACTACATAAAGGTTGAACAATATTTGCTAAATAGTGTTCCAAATGATTATTTAACTGCTTTAAGTCTGCTCTAGTAGAAAAAATACTTTTATGTACTCTGCTAAATTGACCGAATGTAAATTCTCCTTGATAGACTGGAAGTTCTATTGCGTGCTGATGATAGAACTCCTCAATTTCTGCTAGTACCCCCTCCAGACTTTCAATTTTTATATCAAAACCTGCTTGATTTCCTAATTCTACCAATTGCGGGAGATTCTTACGAATTGGTTTTTGGTCTTCTCCATTGTACAATAAAATACAATCTGATTGAGTTGTGTCACGCAACTCAGCCTCTATAGATGAATAATATTGGAGCAAAGCTTTTTCTTCATTTGGCGGGTAAGCCATATTTCCATAATGATGCAAGTGATGGGTAAAAATACGACTTCCATTCGGAGATTCCCAGATAAATTCACGATTATTTACAAGATGGCTCGCAAACCCTCTTCTGAAAAATGCATACTGCAAACCAAATTGCTTATAAATTTGTGGCATCTGACATGACATACCAAACGAATCTGGTAAATAACCAATCGATTGCCACCTTCCATATTTTTTGGCCAAGAAAATCCCGAACTCCAGATTTTTTAACAAACTCTCTCCTGAAACAACTAAGGTATCTGGTTGAGTATACCACGGGCCAATTATTAATTTTCCTTCTTTCACCAATTTTATAAGAGTACTAGTCTTCTCCGGATGCAATTCTAAATATTCTTCCACAATTGATAATTGTCCATCTAGATGGAAGCACGGAAATGTTGAATCTTCTTCTAATATGGTTATAACCTCATCAAAATCCTTCAAAGAATAAATCAGCGATCTTGCAGCAGTAAAGTACCACTCTTTATCCCAATGTGTATGAGGGATAATTCGTAATTTTTTTTTGAGTGTCATCCATTACACCTTCTAACAAAGGAGGCTCTGGTTTCCCTTACGCCTCCTACTTTCTTTTATAATGATTAGAATACGTCTAGTTTCCCTTGGTTAATCAAATGATTGCGATAATAAATATTGATAATAGCAATAAACAGAGAACCTACTGCTATTCCTAAAATATATGGAATTATATTTTCAACTAGTGGCCATGCCCAAACTGCTGACTCAGGGAACCACTGAACCGCACCTAGAGCAACACCTGTCATAGAACCAATTACGGAACCAGCTACATATAACGGAACAACAAACATCGGTTTTTCTAAAGCAAATGGGATAGCTCCTTCTGATATTCCCATAAATGCCAAAAAGATGGATGTTTTCCCAGCTTCATAAAATTGTTTGTCATAAACACGACGACCAACAAGCTTTTTATCTAACAAGGTTGTCAAACCAAGACCAATACTTGGTGTAACAATTGCAATTGTCCTCGCAGTAATCGGCAGTAATTTTTCTGTTGTAAATCCCAATGCAACAAATCCTGCCGCCTTGTTAACGGGACCTCCCAAATCGAAGGCTGTCGTAGCAGATAAAATTAGTGCATACATATATTGACCAGATTTACCTGCTGATTCTAGAACAACTTTAATCCATTCATTGAGCAAACCACCCACAGGGGTAATAACATAAATCATCAAAATCATTGTAATAACTGCTGAAATGAGCGGAATTAAAAATGTTGTTTTGAACGCTAACCAATTTTTAGGTAGACGAATTTTATCGTTTAAGAATTTAACAAAGTAACCTATGATAAAAGCAATAAGGATAGCTCCTAGGAAGCCTGATGGTACTGGCACAACTTCTTGCCAACTTCCCTCAAGCAATTGAAGTGTTGCTATCGGTTTTACAGCTACATATCCTCCGATAAATCCAGAAGCAAAGGCGGTCTTTCCTCCAATAGAAAAAGCTGTAAAAGCAGTAAAGATTGGAATAGCAAAACCAAATAATGTAAATCCAAATGACTGCATCATTTGTGCTAGATGCAACATCGACAACTGACTACCTGAAAAGTCTCCACTATTGATTGCATCTAAGATACTATTGTCTGGACTGATTCCCAATAATACGTAGGGGATAATTTGTGAGAAGGCACCAACCAATCCTCCCATTATCAAAACAGGAATCATATAAGAAATACCAGTCATCAAATGCTTGCTAATTTCATTCCAGATTCCTTTACCAGTTACTGTGCTATCGGTCTTATTCTCTGTCGCTTCGGAAGAAGCAGACATTACGACTTTTTTCTTTACAACCATGGTATCCTCCTTTATATTTTCAAATCTTCTTCAATTTCGTCAAAAATATGTTTGACATCTTTGATAACTTCTTGCAAACCGACTTCATAAACCTCATACCCATCAAAGCGCTCTAATTCCAACGGAGTCACTGCTATCGCATGAATGATAAAGTCGGCAGCCGCAATCTCACTCGGAGTTAATTTATTTTGCACCCCATCTGAACCCTGTGTTTCAACCTTATACTGATACCCCCTCTCTTTAGCTTCCATCTCAATTGCTTCTGCAGCCATAAAAGTATGAGCCAATCCCATCGGACATGCACAAAGTGCGACAACTGTTTTACTCATTATCTTCCTCCTCAATCAATCGAAATAAATCAAATACTTCCTGCTGTGTCTGTGCTGCTTCTAATCGTTCTCTAAATTCACGATGCATCAATTTACGTGATAATCGCGATAAAATTGACAGATGAATCCCTGCTTCCGACCTCGGTGTTAGAATAGCAATAATCATGCAAACCTCATCACCAGACCAATCTATTACTTGTTCTAGCTTAAAGAAAAGAATGGCCGGAGAGTGAATCAAATCAGTTTTTGCATGTGGAATTGCAAGACCGTGTCCAATCGCAGTTGAATATTCCTCCTCTCTTTTTTTTAATTCATCATAGATATTACCACTGGCAATACCTAATTTTTCTGCCAGTGCAGCAATTTCACTCAGTACCTCCTCCTTTTCTAAAAAGTGTTGAAAAAAAATTTGTTGTAATGTTAACAATCTCATAAACTATCTCCCTCCAGATAATGAACTAAATAATAAGTTGTTCTCTCCTGTATTGTTTTCTCGACACTATCTCTATTCGTAGCAAAGTGATACAGTTTTCTAAAAATTTCTCCACCTGCCTTATCCTTATCTGAAAACAAGGAAAGAATGATGAGTTGGACCTGTTTATCCCCCCATAAAATACCTTTACCATGAATACCAACAACGATAC
Source organism: Streptococcus suis YS161 (assembly GCF_002760245.1). Lineage (GTDB taxonomy): Bacteria > Bacillota > Bacilli > Lactobacillales > Streptococcaceae > Streptococcus > Streptococcus suis_I. The sequence goes on from NZ_ASCA01000040.1 coordinate 30,878, forward strand.
TTGAACACTCCAAGTCTTTGGACAAGGTATGAGGAATTGCAATATTATGAGCAAGGGAAGTCGTCGTTATCTTCTCTCTATCTGCTACTTCTTTAATAAGTTGCTCCGCTTGGGCATTTTTTCCGATTTGGTGATAAATCAACTCCCTTATTATTTCTTCTTCCGTATTTCCAAAAACCATCACTGGTACTTGATTCAGAATCTCTTGTGAATTTTGAACTGTACCCAATTTCGCAATAACCTCTGTCAATTCTGCTTGAAAAAGTTCTGGATAATCAATTGGATTTCTAAAATAACACGTTGGAATTTCCAACGGCCGTGTCGGCTGTTGGATCAAGGAAATTAGCAATTGACATTCCGAAAAATCAAACGCTTCTACTTCCCACTCTGTTATAACAGCATATACATCTAATTCAGGAAATGTCCTGGCGAGTTCTTCCTTCAATAAATAACCTGAACTCAAACTTTCTGATATGAGGACCGTTTGAATCCGATTGACGAAGTGTCTATTTTGTTGATTAATCATAGCTAAATATAAAGCGATAAAACCAATATCAGCTTTTGTAAAAGAAATATCAAATTGTAACTCTAGTTGGTAGGCTAATAATCCTGCAATCGTTAATTCAAAGGCATATTTTTCTTCAATTGTATGTAGCAAGCCATTTTCAATACGAATTCCAAAATACTTTTGTTTTAATACCATTCGTAAATGAGCAATTAAGTTCGATTGTGTTTGCTCAAATTTTCTAACATCACGCAACTCCGACGTATAAAAGAAGGACAAGGCTAAATCCGTTATACGAATCAACAATTGATTTACTTCATCACCATTCAGTCGAATCAATTCATCACAAACACTTGTAACCAGTCGTTCGAACTCTAGTCTTTGTTCACTTTCTAGTGGATTTGAAAAAGATAGAGAATGCTTGGGATAACGGAAGATAAGAATATAGACCGCCCAAGATAAAATCCGGTCGTCGAACTCAGACAAATGATGAGAAGAAAGATGATAACAAAGGTAAATTTCTTTAATCTTATCTACTAATTCTTGCTTCCGAGAAAAAACAGATGGAAAAGTATCTTGCTTGTGTTGCATTTCCATGCTAAGGAACAAGCCAATGAAAAACTGAATAATTGATTCTTGACTTCCCTTTATAACAATTTGCCCTTTTTTCACGCCAATCCGTGACCGGCGTCCCCTATACTTTTCATTGATAGATTGCAAAACTCGATGAAGGGTTGCCTCAGAAATATAAAATTTTCTCAGCATTGCCTCAATTCCTAAAAATTGATTAAAGAATAATTGTTCGATAATATAGCATTCAAGTTCCGCTTCCCTCTCTGGTTCGAGTATCATTGAAAGATCAGGTAACTGTTCCTTGACGCCTAGTTGATTCAAACGATAACCAACTCCTGGCAGTGAAATAACTTCCATTCCTCTTAATGCTAAATCCTGATTCAAGGCCTTAATGTAACGATAAACAGTTCGTTCGGAAATTCCCAATTCAACTGATAAAGTTCGAGCAGATAGAAATGTTCCTGCATTTTCTTGTAAATATGTCAATAGAATCAATTTCATATTTTCTTTCATCTACTCAACCTCCACAATATCATTATATATTAACTATTATAAAAAATATCAGCAACTTTTGGCAGCATTTACTGACAATTTTATCTATTTTATCTCTCCTTGAAAGTTCTATAATGAAGTTAGCCACCTTATCTTAATCAAAATCAGCTGTTTTACCATCTTAGAGTAAACAATTTATTTCATTTGATAACAGGCTTGAAGCTGTTAAGCTAGATGGCCAAGGCTAACCGCCGCCTTGGTTTAGCTACCAAAACAGGTTCAAGGGTTCCTGTTGTCAAAGGAAATCCATTTTAAGGTATAAGAAAACACCTCTGTGCTATACTTGTAGTTCACAACAAATACAAGAAAGAGGCACAGAGATGCAAAAATATTATACACAAAAAGGAAAACATTTGACAATTGATAACCGCCGCCTGATTGAACGGTGGAAGAATGAGGGAAGTCTAATCGTGAAATCGCCGACTTACTTGGAAAGGCTTCTCAGACCATCAATAACGAGATCAATCGGGGTACAACCTTACAACAAGTGCGAAAAGGGGGATATAGCAAGGTCTATTCAGCCGATTACGCACAAACTGTTTACCAAAACAATCGAAAGAGGTCGGTAAAAAAATTAATCTTAACCAAAGAAATCAAAGAGAAGATTGTACACTATCAAAAACAAAAATTTTCACCCGAAATGATGGTTAAGAAGAAATTGCCAGCTGGAAAATCCATTGAAGAACGACCTGATGTTATCAGTCTTCGCTTGGAAAACGGTCATTATGAAATTGATACAGTTCTACTGACCAAGGTAAAAATTATTGCCTCTTAGTCTTAACCGACCGACGGAGCAGGCATCAAATTATAAGGTTAATTCCAAACAAAACCGCCGAATCGGTCAATCAGGCGCTCAAGCTAATTTTAGGTGAGCATCATATCCTGTCTATAACTGCAGATAATGGTTCAGAGTTTAACCGTTTGGCTGAAGTGTTTCCTAAGGAACACATTTATTATGCACATCCCTACTCTTCATGGGAGAGGGGAACGAATGAAAATCATAATCGATTGATTCGGAGATGGTTACCTAAAGGAACCAAGAAAACGACTCCAAAAGAAGTCGCTTTTATCGAAAATTGGGTAAACAACTACCCTAAAAAATGCTTGGGCTACAAGTCACCGAGTGAATTTCTTTTGGGTGGCTAACTTCAACTTGAAATTTGGGATTTTTTATACCAAAAATACAATCATCAAATAAGAAATACCGTTGTTGAGCATATGTAGCGCAATCGGATAACGAATATCACGTCTAATCAAATAGAGCCAACCAAGATTGAGTCCCATCGTGAAATAAATCAAAAATTGGGGAAGAGTTGCTGGCATATGGACCAGACTAAATAAAGACCCCGTTACAACAAGATAGATTCCAACAGCCTTCATATCTGCCATTTTAGGGAAGAAATAGGTCGCAAAAAATCCACGGAAAATCAATTCTTCTAAAATTGGAGCAAAGATCACTACGGAGCTAAATGCAATCAAGGGATAAGCTGATACGAATTCGATCACAAGCTTTTGATTTTCACTTTCTGGGACCGGTACAATAAATTGAAAGATAAAAAATGCAATATAAAGTAATATCGGCCATTGAATCTTATGGAACCATGAAGCTGTCACACGATAGTCAACAGAATGACGTGGATAGATATACTTCCATAACAGAATAATGAGCGCAATGGAGAGAACAAGACCAATTATCGCACAAATCCAAATTGTACTGTCAATCAACTGGGTAGGTATGTCTGGTATGCTTTGTAAAGTTGGTCCTACCATCAGAAAACCTGAAGCAATTTGATAGGCAACAAAGTATAGAAATAGTAATGCGACGTGTTTGATAAATTTCAACATAATCCCTCCCTAAAAGCTCAAGTCAATAATATTATCGACTCGTACCAACTTGGTTTCAATCTCCCCATTCGCTAATTCACGAGAAATTTTAACCCACTCCTCATCAACTGCCAAAATGGTGTATTCATAAGCAATAGAAAATTCCTCATCAAAGCGGATTTTAGCCTTACTTCCGACCAATTCTTTCAATAAAACGGACATCTGATTTTCTCCTTTTGTAGTTTTCTGCAACTTTTTTACCCTAGCTTGCAACTGCTTCACTTTTTTCCTATCTGATAGAGAATTGAAAAATAGAAATCCTACTAGAATCCATAAGAAAAAGTCCATATTTTCCTCCTATATCAAGCCCAGACTTTGCATCAGTAGCATCAACAAAAATCCGAGAAGATTATTCAGACTGTGTAGAATAAGTGCATTGGTATATTTGCCAGAAATACGATAGGCGAGTCCCAGGACCAGGCCCATACCTCCATAGACAACCCAAGATCCGATATTGGTCGGATTGTGAATAAGTCCAAACAGAAAACTCGATAGCAACAATCCCACAATCGAATCCTTACCAAAGACTTTCCCCATAAGAATTCCTCTAAAAAGCAGTTCCTCCAAAACTGGAGCAAAGAAAACTGCAAAGAGAAACAAAACTAAGGTTGGTAAGCCTGAATTATTGATGATTTCCTGATTGGCAGTTGTTTGACCGTATCCCTCTTCCAGCATAATCAATTGCCCACCAATTATTTTCAGACCAAACATAACGATAAAAGCGAGGACTACAAAACCAACATTCGCACCCATCCCCCACTTCTGCTCACCTTTCCACAGACCTAATTTACCAGTCAAGATAAGACCAAGCACTACAGCAACCAACAAGAAGGCAGCAGCAATCAGAAGGTTATTCCCATCAAAATTTGGTAGGGTAAACATAGTCATCTGGGTCAATACATTCAGTGCAACGACAGCTAGTCCCACTAAGAGAAACTTCCAATTTTTAACCACATTCCAATCTTTGACATTTCCAAGTCTATTCATAGCAATCTCCTTCACATACACTAAGTCGGTTTTCATTACTTTCTTTTTCGATCAATAGCAGAGCTGGCAAACCCAAAACCATCGGCAGAAGGATATTCAGATTTGACAAATCAATCTGCCCAGTAGCCAGCCATTCTCCGAAAATATAGCCAACTGCGTAGAGACCAAGACCGATTAACAAAGCAAGATAGATTTTCTTAAAGACTTTCATTGTTCATTCCTCCATTTGCATTAGATGAATTGAATTCTCTTACGATTGGTGAAATAGAAGCTAACAAATCCTATAAAGGTCATCAGGACAACTGTCATAGGAGTGACAAACTGGAAATACTCCGCTACAGATGTCCCGCTTTCCTGTGGAATGTGTGACTGCCAGAGAGCAATACTAACTAGCAGACTGTAGACAGCAATCTGTAGGGTTTGAAACAGAGTTCGTTTCATCATTTTCTTCCGAGCCAATTTCACATCAGCCTTTGCAACAAACAATTTATCCAGACCCAACTGTTTGATAATGGCGTCCTGTTTGAATTGAGAATAAACCAATGTCAAGAAGAGGCAAATTCCCATGACATCTTCTCCCAGAGCAAAGCTAACAAGAAAGCTCACCAGTGTCACTGTCATAAAGAGCATATACATATTGTTGCCGAAATTGGTCAAGGTCGCATAAGACACCTCGTCTAACTCAGCAACAATATCATAGAAATAACGAATTGCTTTGATGTGTAGATTTTCCTTTTTCATAACTATTACCTAAAAACCTTTCATAACATTCTTATTTAAAATAACGACGAACCATGCGAACCTGCATGACATTGATGTAAATGTGAAGAAAGGCAACAACTAGAAATGCTGTAATTTGTCGCTCCTGCAATAGCATGCTAAGTACAAATAGGAATAGATACAAACCTGGTAACACGATTTGATTCAAAGTGAAGACGATTTGGAAACTCATTTCGTAGTTTGCTTGTTTCTCCCCCTCGTCCATTGCCTCAGCGAAGTCTTTCATCTCTTTTACTGTAGCAAATGCAGATAACTTATAGTCTCGAATTTTCTGAGTTAATTTCATGATAAAAATCTGAGAAATGAGAAGAATGACATAGAAAACTGCATCAAATATTGACCCGTACATGAGTGCCCCCTTTTCTAAGAAGGTAACTCCAAAACCTAATCCTAAATTTAAAAGAGTCAATGACGCAGCAACATTGAAAGATATGTTCGCGTATTCTAGGTTACGAAACATTTTCATATATGTCTCATCAACACGTTCTTCATCCTCATCTGAAATAGAATGGTAAAGTTTATGAGTTTGATTAGCCTTAAGAATAAAATATACGGTTCCAGCGAAAATGACAAAAGTAACGATACGCAAACAAAATAGAAAGTTATCTAGATTGACAAAAGGCGGTAATCCAAACTTAGAAATCAATACTCCAAAAAATCCATAAAATGCACCGAAAATTGCTCCTAAAAACAAATAGGTAATATTCCTCATCCATCTTTGTTTTGTCGTTAATTGTTTCCCCTGTTTCATTCTTCTACCTCCACTAATTGAAAAACATTTTCCACATTTTCGTTAAAAATTTGAGCAATTCGCATGGCAATGACCACCGAGGGCGTATATTCTCCCCGCTCAATCAAGCTAATGGTCTGTCGCGAAACTTCTGCTAATTTTGCCAACTCAGTCTGATTGAGGCTATCCCGTGCCCGCAACTCCTTGAGCCGATTTTTTAAGACATATTCCATAAATTTTCCTTTCTAGGCTTGGTAGATAATCAAGCTCTTTTCTGTTACAGCTACTTCCACCGCCACTTCTTTGAATTTTGCTATCAGTAAATAGGTATAATAGAAATCCCCAATACAAGCTGCTGCATGCATGGTTGCTAGAATCTGATAAGCCCCTTTGTCAAGCCAACCAAACATTGCAGATGCTGTCAACCCCAAACTAATCAGAACGAAAGGGGCAAGGGCAATTACAACTGTTTGGAAACGATTATAAAGGGAGTTGGGACTGATTGCATAAGCCATCCCTGTTTTCCATTTAATTCCATATTTGACAGGATTTTTGGGACAAAAAATTTTAAAAAACAGTCCATGAATCCATTCATGAATGATAATAAGCAATAGAAAAACAAATAGTGCTTCAATGAATTGCATCTCATTCATAACATTTTGAAACTCAACTTTAGAAGCTATGAATCCAAATAGCCAAAAGAACGGAAACACTAATAAAATTGTAGTTACATACAACCTTGCTGCCAACTTTTTATCGCTTCTAACATCTACTTCAAATAATTTCTTTTTCGCTTCCATGTTTCTTCTCCTTCATTTGCCTACAAGCTAGACTAAACTATATAGTCCTAGAGCAACTCCAATCAATAATCCGACAATACAGGCTCCTGCAATCATAATCGCTGCCATATCTGCTGAAATGTACCGCTTCATGGTCTATCTCCTTCTACTTATTTCCTTTTTTCTCCATCTGTAAACTTGCTTCGATACAAGCAATTGAAGCAATTAGAGTAGTCATTAGAGCTGTATCCATATCGCTCCATCCCAGCAAATCAGAAAGGAGAATGTAAGCCAATAATAGAATGGACCCTATTTCGACTGCACGCGCAACGGTTGTTCCTGTAATCAAAATTCCTTTTTTATTGCTATTTATCTTTTTCATTGTTATACCCCAACTTTCTTTTTTTCTTGTCTGATGAATTCGTTTTTATCTCCTTATCTTGATATCATTGTAACACTTCTTTTTCTTTTTGACAAGTATCTTTGTCAAAAAAATAATAATTTTTGTCAAAAAGCTAAATTCCCAAAGTAAGTTCTAGTCTGTCTTAAAAACTGGAAATTAGACTGAGACAAAGAAATAAGGTAGA
>NZ_ASCA01000041.1 GCF_002760245.1 Streptococcus suis YS161
AATAAACAATATTTGTAAAAATAGTATATCATAATGGTATAAAATATACATCAATTTCTATCGGGTAGAAAGGAGAAAAGGAAAAACGGCTTTCAATAGTTCGTCTCAAGCCCATCACTTACCAATTGTTTTGTTCTTCGGTCACTGCCATGTTTTTAAGAAATGTTGATGTGGCGTTATGCCTAGTTCGGCCTGTAACAAGAGCAAGACAAGGAGTGATTCATCTGAAACTTTGACTAGGCCAACATTACGCCGATGTTTAAAGGAATCTGGGCAATAGTTTTGGTAGAAGTGATGACAAATTTGTGATAATTGGCGTACATTCCATTGCAAATGATGAGATTTAGCAGTATACTGTAAGTGGCTCATTTGGACTAACCTCCTGTATGTTTCGTCACTTACAGTATAGTCCATTTAGGCTTTTTATTGTATGTTGAAATGAACTAGCACCACGGGTATATTTTATAAATAAAGGGGTGTTTTCAACAGTTAAAAATACATAACTATTAAACGAAAAAGAACGGTTTGTTGTAATCGTCTATAAGCAATTATTGCGAGGTGCACGTTACACAATTTTATGTATTTATAAGCAACAGATACTCAAAAAGCCGAACAGAGGACTTAATTCTATACTGTAAAAACTTTACATTTTTTCCGTGCCAATATATAAAAAACGTAGAGTAGGAACACCTTATACATTGATCGTTATCTGATGTAAAGGAGAATAACTATGTTAAATAATATTAACAAAACAAAAAATATTGTGGTACCGTTTGCTCCTCATAATGATTCTGTTCAAGTTCAGGCTGCAGGGTTTGTTGTCTGGAGTGGCTGGCTCTTGGTTTATCCGTCTGTTACAGGAACGGATTCATTGTTAAAACAAATGTACAATAATTTTAACCTTATTTCAGTTCCGACTAGTTCAATTAAGTAGTAATATTTTTAATGTTATCAGGTGTTTTTACTATATGTTTGGTTCTGTATTTATAAATGCAGAACCGTTTTTAAAAAGGAGATTAAAATGGTTGATATTAACAAATTATCATTTGGTTTTGATAAACCAATCCTAAAAGATATAGATTTAAAAATAGCTCATTCTGGACAAGTGATTGCTTTGTTGGGACCAAATGGTTCTGGAAAAACGACATTGATGAATGTGATGGCAGGTTTATATCAAAAGCATTCAGGAACCATAAAGGATACGAGTTCTGTATTTTTTTTACCAGATCATTCCTACATACCTGAAGATTTAACAATTAAAGAGTGTTTAGAATTGTTCCAGAAGCTTTATGGTACTTTTAATAAAAATAAAGCTATTCAAATATTAAAATATCTTAGACTGGATAAAAATAAGTCTATTTCGGCATATTCAAAGGGGATGAAAGAACAATTACACTTAGTTTTTTTACTATCTCAAGATGTAAACGTTTATTTGTTAGATGAGCCTTTGGCAGCCGTCGATCCATTGACAAGAGATATACTAATCGATTTAATAATTAAATTTAAGAATGAAAATAGTGTTACGATTATCAGCACTCATTTAGTCCTAGATATGGAAAAAATATTTGATGAAGTAATCTTTATGAGAGATGGAAAAGTTATATTATACAATACTGTTGCACAGTTACAAAATGAGTTTCCTGAAATGAGTTTAGATGATATATACAAGGAGGTAAATATAAATGTTATCGCTGATTAGAAGGTTAGTAAGTGACTATATAAAGACTTTTATATATGTTTATCTTGTTGGTTTGACTTTGAGAATAACTGCCAATGTATTTGATGAATTAGAAGTACTTAGAGCGATTAATGGTATTTGGATAATGATTTCAAGTGTTCTTTTAATAATCTTATCTACATATTTTCTCCACGAATTTTTATATACTCGTCACAAGTATTTTTATTATACGATAAAATATAGTAGGTTAATTATTTTTCTAATAATTGCTATTATCTTAACACTTTTAAATTTTATATATTATTTGATATATGCAGATTTAAATTTATGGAATGGCATTCAAAAATTAGCTTCTTTGTTAGTTTATTTTGGCACTACAAGTGCGTTGCTGTATGGTTACAGGGGGGTGGCTTCTAAAAAATTAGGTTCAAATATTTATTTATTCACTATAGTCTCACTACTTGTTGCTCATGCTTTAATTTTTTATAATGCGTTTTCAGAACAAATTGGTAAAAAATTTATGATAGGCGTATCGTCAATGATTGATGCTAGGAACATTTATACAAACATCGTACCAATTACTTTGTTTGTTGAGAATTCTACTTATGTAGAGTTATCCTATTACTCTTTAGGGGCCAATGTTTTGTTTTTTATAATTGCTTCTGTATTACTGTTAATCCTAAGGAAAGTAAAAATTAATTGGTAAAATCTTAGCAAGAATTTTTGTTAAAGACTCTTTTCAAGGTATTTTTCAATAAGATAAAAACAATATTTTTGAGGTGAGGGATTTTTGTATGGAAGATGCTATTTTAAAAGGTCTGCTTTACTTAGAAGATAATATTAGTAATTTTTTAAAAATTGATAAATTAGTAACCGATAAAGAGAATCAGTTAAAATCTTTTGTAGAACTAGTTTTTTTCTATAATTTACTGCCAGAATCAACAAGAGAAAAGAAACGTTTTAATTTCATTGATTCATTTATTTCTAGTAGAGTAGAAACAATTCCTTTTATTAACTTATTTGAAGAAAATATCAATGCTTTAGCTGGATTAGCGACAATTGAGGAATATTTTCTTCTAAGTGGGAAACGTTATTTTTCAGATTACCTAAAAAAAATTGTGGTTAGAGATAAATTTGATTTACAGATGAATAAAGTCCCTTTTCGCCAGTTAGATAATAAGTATTCTTTGAATAGAGCAGGTATAAAAGATAATTTAGCATCTTATGATGAGTTATATTCTAAAACGGTTCTTGGTAAGAAACTTTCTCCGTTTTACTATTCTGAGAATTCCATGTATAGTTTAACCCATACTATTTTTTATATAACAGAGATGGGGCGAGGCTGGCATTTATCAAGTATAGAAAAAACAGACATTGTATCAACTCTGAAGTTCCTTATTATTGATAGAATACTTGAAAAAGATCTAGATATTTTAGGTGAACTGGTTTTGTGTGCCATTTTTTTAAATTTAGAGTCAGAGTTGTCAAGTCTTTTGAAATATGCCAAGAGTATTCTTTTGATTAATCAGAAGAACAATGGCGGTTTTCCTGCACCAAAAGAATGGGTTTATGAATCAAGCTATGAAGAATTTAGAAATATATATCACACAACTATTGTTTGTCTAGGAGCTCTGATATGGTGTCACGAAAAAAATATATAACTAAACAACTAAAAAAATATAAACTTGATTTTAAATTTTATTCGGAATTTTGTGACATACTCAACATATATAATGATTTAGAAAATTATTTTCAGATCAAAGTAAATGATATTGAAGCTACATCGTTGATTTTGGATATTGCCTATACAATAATAAAAAATGTAGATATTGATTCTTTGTTGCATATGTACCCGATTTATTTAAAAGAGCACATACATTTCAATATCTTTTCTCAAAAATTCTATTTTTTTAAATCAAGCTTCTCAAGGTATATTCAAAATGATATTATTCAAAAAAATGAATGGGAGGAAAAGTATCTTGAATACTGTGCACGACAAATCAAATTTTTTAAGGATGAGTCCGAATATTATTTAGACAATAGAGAGTTGAATGATATATCAATAGAGCATAATCTAAGTGACTCTGATAAATCCTATCCAGATAGAATAGATATTGAGCGGTATTTTGAACTTTATTCGAAAAAAATTACAGCAAAACATATATTCCATAACTTATTCCTACTCATAAAAGGAGAGGTGTTAAATGGGTTATAATAAAAAAATTTTAATTAGTTTTTTAAAACTTAATCACTCGAATATAAACGCTGGACTGTTATTAACCTTTTTAGGGGAACCTTCTAATAGTTTTACCTTAAAAAATCAAGAACAGATAATGCCGGAAATTCTTGTTGAAATTAATAATGAAAGTTTAAAACCTTTGAAAGAAAAACTGGCCTTTGAGTGTAGAACTGCTGTTGATAAGAATTTTGATTTTAGATTACAATATTTTAAATCGAAGTTAGGTTTAATTGGCAATCTACAGGAACAACAATTATCTGAGGAGTTGCTGTCCAATCTGACTTTTTCAAAATTAATGGAGCGTGTAGATTTAGATGTGTTGTATCAATTATTGTTTCTTTCAAATAAAAAATTACCGATTCAATTTATGAAAATGTTATCAGACTACATCGGTGGAATAAGTGTTTATTTTGCTAGAAAATATCAAATTAGGGAATTTGCATTGAGTATTTTAATTGCTTTAAATATTAGACAATATTTTGAAAGAACTTTTTTTGAAAATGCTATTGAATTTTTTGAATACATTCAAACTAATGTAGGTTATTTTGGTTATGATGATCCATTTAGTAGCTATAATAATGAGGTGGATCAAAAAATTTTAAATTCATTTTATAGCCTATGGGCTCTAGAACACCTGTATGACAAATTGAAGGAAAAAGGTGGACATTTATGAGGCAATTGTTAATTCCGAGGACAATAAGACAAAAACTTCAATTTTTTTTAGGGATATTTTTAAATATCTTATCCTATATTATTTTTTTATTAATTCCTCAGTCAATACAAAAAATAATAGATACTTCTCAAGTAAACTATACCCCGATTTTTACCATAATAACATTGTTTTGTTTTAATCTATTTTTCAGTATAATATCCTCCTATTTACTATTGAAATATGCAGAGAATCAGATATTTAATTTGCGTAAGAGTGTCACAACAGATTTACTAAAAAAAGATCAATCATTTTATGATAGTAATTTGAGTGGAGAAATATCAGGACATATTGTTAATGATACGGAAGTAATAAGAACGTTTCTAAGTCAAGTTTTTCCAGATTTTGTGAGTTCAATTTTTTTGTTTATCATTTCTTTAGTATTTCTATTTAAACTAGATTTCTACCTATCTGTTTTAATGCTAACATGTCTTTTGATTATGTTCATCGTATTAATCCCAGTTTCAAATTTTGGGGGAAAATTTGCGATAAGAAAGCAGGAAAATTTAAGTCAATTATCAGGTTACTTAACAGAAATTTTTCAAAGGGTCAAATTAATTAAAGTTTATAAGGGACAACAGTATGTTGAGTCTAGTCTTGATAAAAGATTGGGGAAATTAGTTAAAAGTTCTTTTACTTATTCTTTGGTTGACTTGATAATCAAGCCAGTAATTTTAATTTTTATTTTCATAGTAATCTGTATTAGTTTTGGGTATGGAGGTTATAGAGTTGCACAATCAACACTAACAGCTGGGACACTAATTTCGTTCTTAATTTACTTATTTCAGCTATTTTCTCCATTAAGTAGTATAGCACAGTTTGCTAATCAACTAAAAAAGATGAATGCAAGTCTCACTACTATTGAGCAATATGCTGCTGATATAAGTATAAATGAGATAGATAGTCTAACTATAGCTACTCCAATCGAAAGTATAGAGCTGAAAGGTGTAAGCTTTGATAGAAATGGAAAAAAAGTATTAAACAATTTGGATATGTTTTTTAAGAGAGGAGAGGTAACAGCGATTGTAGGGCCCTCTGGTTCTGGTAAAACAACCATTGTTGAGCTAATATCTAAATTATATACTACATTTTCTGGTAAAATATCATTTAATAATATTGATTTAAGAGAAATAAGCACAGATAGTTTATATAGCTGTTTAACGTATGTTTTTCAAGGAACTGATTTTTTTTCTGGTACAATTTACGAAAACATAGTTTTTGGTTTAGATTATCAACCAACGCATGGGAAAGTAAATGAAATTTTAGAAGCTACAGCTCTTAATGTAGAATTTAATGATTTCCCAAATAGTTTAGAAACGATTATAGGTGAGAATGGAATAGGTTTATCTGGAGGTCAGAAGCAACGACTCCAAATTGCTAGAGCTTTATTGAGGAATGCAGATATTTATATATTTGATGAGGTGACAGCTCATTTGGATTCTGTTTCTGAATCCAAAATTATTGAAACAATAAGGACATATTTGAATAATAAGATTGTTATATATATTACCCATAAGATTTCGACTATACAAACAGCTGATAAGCTATATTTTCTTGAAAATGGTGAGTTAACTGGAATTGGTACTCATGAGGAACTAAAGCAGAGTAATCTGAGTTATCAACAATACCTGTCTAAAGAAAAAGATAATCATCTATAATCCCATAAATAAGAAATTAAAAACTACTTTTAAGAGTTTTTAATATGAAGTAGAACGATCCGAAAGGGTCGTTTTTTCGTACCAGAAAAAAACTGACCGAGATTTCAGTCAGTTTGGTGTTGTTTGATAAGTTTTTTGAGGTTGTCGAGTAGTGCTTGCTCATCTGTCCATTCTAAGATTTGTAATCCTTTGTCAATTAGTTCCTGCTTGTTTTGGGCTATGCCTAGGTAAACATAGGCACGGGCTAGTTGGTCATAGCGTTTTTCTTGTTTGGCTAGTTCCATGAGTTTGGTGGCAAAAAAAGTAGACTTGTTGTACTGTTTTTGTTCCAAGAAAAAATAAGAAAGAGACTGATAGTATGAGAGTATGGTCGGCTGGATTCGCTTGTAATCCTTGTATTTCTCTAATCGTTTTAGAAGGAGATTGGCAGTTTCTTCAAGGGTATCAAGTGAAGA
>NZ_ASCA01000042.1 GCF_002760245.1 Streptococcus suis YS161
CATAAAGAAAAAGTAGTGACTACTCTCTCCCGTCGGAGATTTCCTCACTACTAATCTTAGTATGTTTTTGACCAGTCGAGTTCTTTCTCACTCCTACTTCTTCAGTTGTTTATAAATCAAGCCTGCGCTTATCAAGGCACAGCCGATGGCGTAAATCCCAAAGGCACCTGTTGGGGTTGGGTTTAGTTTTTCCAGATAAGTTGGCAAGATAGCAGATGTCGCACCGCCGATATTGCAGCCCATAAGGACGATTGTCATGACCGCATTGAGCAAGGCCTTGGGTGCACGGTCTGTTACCTGACTAAAGACAATGGTTAGAATGATGCTGTAGAAAAATCCTGACACCATACCACCGAGTCCCAACACCCAGAGATTATCCGCAAAGGCAATGCCGACAACCGCGAGTCCAAATACCACGTAGGAAACAGCTAAAAGCCAACCCTTTAAACGACTAACCAAGCTACTAAAGACCGTCCCAGCCACAATCCCCATGACCTGCATAAGACTGAGAATGAGACTGGCTTGCTGAGCAGTACCAATGCCCTTAGCTAAAACAATCTGAGGAATACGAATGGTCAGGAAGGTATTGACATTGATAACAAAGAAGGCTAAGAATGCCAGATAAATTCCCATCATCCACATGGTCCTGTCCAGTTTGACCTTGGGCGCGTTCTCCTCAACCTTTACCTCCATGCGAGCCAGCAATTCCTCCTTGGGAACAAAGAGAAGGAAGAGAGCCAAGATAACTAAGGCGAAAAGGTAGACCAAGAAGGCAGGTTGCCAGCCAAACTGGGTCAACCAACCGACAAGAAGGGTAAGCCCTGCACTTCCCAAAACCTCTGCTGAACCACGCAAGCCCATCATCTGCACCCGCTCCTGACCGGTGAAAAAATTACCGATGATATTAATGGCACGTGCATTGATCAAACCAATCCCCAAACCAAGCAAGATACGAGCCAAGAAAATCAGAGGATAAGTAGTTAGAAACATGGGCAAAGCTCCGCCGATGGCCATAAGCAAAAGCCCTACAATGATAATCTTTCGTTCAGACAAGAAACGGACAACCAAGCCATTCATCAAGAGGGCAGCCATAATAGCAAAGGAGGTCACTGTGATTAAGTTTTCTACCTGACTAGCTGCTATTCCCTGCTGAGCAAAATGCTCAATCATCTGTGGAATAGCTGGCGAGACAGCAAATGTCGAAACCAGCATGGTGGATAGGGCCAGCAAACTGGCTTTTTCTAAAATTCTTTTCATTTTTCTCCCTTTCAACGTTCGTCTTTTACTAGTATAGCAGATTTAAAAGCGAATGGATAGAAAAGTCCGACTTTTATTCTCTCCCATTTCATGCTATACTTATCTTAACTATATTCAAAGGAGAGAATCATGTCTGTTATTGAACGATTGACAAAAGCTGCCCATTTGATTGACATGGATGACATCATCCGTGAAGGGCACCCAACCCTACGCCAAGTCGCTGAAGAAGTTGTATTTCCCCTATCTGATCAGGAAATTATTTTAGGCGAAAAAATGATGCAATTCCTCAAACATTCGCAGGATCCAGTCATGGCGGAGAAGATGAAACTCCGTGGCGGAGTTGGTCTAGCAGCACCTCAGATTGACGTTTCCAAACGCATCATTGCTGTCTTAGTCCCAAATCCAGAAGATGAGGAAGGCAACCCACCTACCCAAGCCTACTCCCTCCAAGAAGTCATGTACAACCCTAAAATCGTAGCACATTCTGTCCAAGAAGCGGCTATGGAAGGGGGCGAAGGCTGCCTATCTGTTGACCGCGAAGTCCAAGGCTACGTAGTCCGCCACGCGCGTGTAACTGTAGATTATCAGGACAAAAATGGCAATTCCCACCGCATCAAACTCAAAGGCTATAATGCCATCGTGGTCCAACACGAAATCGACCACCTCAACGGTGTCATGTTCTACGACCGCATTGACCCAGAACACCCATTTGCCGTTAAAGAAGGCATGTTGGTAATTGAATAAACACAAGAAACTGACTGAAAAATTTTCAGCCAGTTTTTCTTTTTTTATGAAAATAGCAGAGCTAACTGCCTAAAAATTTCCTGCCCATCCAAGACTAGATCTTGAAAGAGGAGGTAGTCCAGCAGAGACAGCAAACCAGCTAGTAGGATGAAAACCACTAGGCGATTTGAAAACCGAACTTGCAAAAGATGGTTGAGACTGACTAGCACAATTTCCAAGACAAGCAAGCCAAGCACCATCCACAAGAGATACGGAGCATTGGGCAGGAACCAAGCCCAGAGTTCTTGTCCCCTCAGGAGTTCAAGAAAAATACCGTGCTCCGAATGCGAAAGCAAGATAAGGCCATCTTCCAGATAACCGATTCCTCCGACCAGACTATTGACTAGGAAAAGACTAGCTAGAAAGAGCATTGTAAAACAAAGAGTCTGGCCCAGTCCCAGCAACCACTTGGTGAGTAGAACCTTGCGCAAATCCACAGGCTGGGTCTGATAGAGACGCCAGTTTTTCCCTGCAACCTCCACCGCCTTACCCCGACTGCCAAGCCAAACCGCCAGCAAGAGCACCAACAAATAGGCTGGACCATCAAAGAGAGAGCGTAGACTGCCGATACCTGACAGGTCTCTGGAGCGGTCCCAAGAGGGATCGTCTACCGGAACCAAGGCATCATTTGTGTCAAAACGATCTTCCAAGCTGGTCAAAACGACATCCTTGCCCCGCTTTGTTGCTGGCACCCCAGCCTCCATCAGCTGCTGCCAATAATACTGACTGACCTGATTGCGGGTCTGGTAACGGCGAAGATTATCCACCGTCTGGCTGGCCCCAATATCACCATTGGCAAAAGCCTTCTCCTCTCTAGCCCATAGATAGACCTGCTCTGCCTCCAGCATAGCAAGGTGACTGGCCGGCAGAGCCTTGGAATTGTCCTGATATACCTGCCATTGCTTGACATAGAGATCTTTATAGATATGGTATTCCTGTAAAAGCTCCACTCTCCACTCCAACTCCTCCTGATAGCTCGCGTCCTCTTTGACCAACTGCCTCAGACGGTTGATTTCCGACTGCAAACTCTCCACATAGACCTCATCCTGCTCATAGGACCGGGCAACCAACTCCATCGAAACCCTCTCCTCCTTGGCAACCTCTTGCTTTTGTAAGCCCGTCAGTAGGGAAAATAGCAGAGCTAGGAGCAAGTTGCCTAAGACGAGCCCTTTCCAAGAATTGAGCCGACTAAGGATGAGAACATCAAAAGACCAAACCTTTTCCAAACGCCCTGTGTCTAACTCCTTCTGATGCCCCACGGTCAGGACCAGCCTTTTCTTTTCTGTCAGCAGATAATAAGCAAAGAAAAGCCCAATGGTCAGCAGGAGCAAGACATCCACCTG
Organism: Streptococcus suis YS161; assembly: GCF_002760245.1. Taxonomy (GTDB): domain Bacteria; phylum Bacillota; class Bacilli; order Lactobacillales; family Streptococcaceae; genus Streptococcus; species Streptococcus suis_I. The sequence goes on from NZ_ASCA01000042.1 coordinate 3,384, forward strand.
TATAAAGACCTGTGAAAATACAGCTGTGTCTAAAAAACTCGGAAAGGCAAGCAAGGGCAGAATTTGACCTGACCAACCAGCTACTGCACCCGCCTGATAGGAAAGCCCCAGAGCCAACAGTAACCCTGTCATCACAAAAATCAGCCGACTGGCTAACAAGTGGTCCAAAAATCCAAAAAGTAGGCGAACAGCTAGGAGTAAGATTAGCCAAAAACCAAGCAAGATAAGCCCGTAAAGCCAAGAGCCTATCAACTGACTCTGACCCAACATCTCAACAGGAGCTTGAAAACTAGATAGAGCCAACTGACCTGTCAGCCCATCATAGACCAGGATAAAAAGTAAACCTATCCCCACAGCCAGCAAAAGCGAAAGCAAGGAAGCAACCAAACGCCTGACCCCCTGCAAACTCAGACTATCCCATTGTCGCAACTGCCAAACTTGATGAGCCAGTGTCTTTTCAGCCAGTTGATTGGCAAGTAGAAAACCAAGCACTAAAAATACAGGAAGAAAACCAAACAAACTTTCTAAGTAGGCTTGAACAATACGCCCTGTTGACCAGGCTTGATTTTCAGGACCATCAGGCAATTGGTAGGCAAGTAACCAGTCATTCCATCTGGCCAATCGCTCAACTTCACTAAGCGTCAAGGATTGTCGCGTTTGAAAAAGCTGCCGATTGCGGCTGATAAAATAGTCCAAATCCTGATACATGAGTTTGCGGTAGTTGGGGATAGCTTCAAACTTCCCCTCATCTAAGGCCTGACCGATACTTTCAATATCGGATTTCAAGCCCAGCATTCGTGGTGCTTCTTCTGACCCCTCTTCAATTTTTATATCTGCCAAGACACTAGCCAATTCACTCAGTTCTTCTTTATAGGTTTCCACATAGGCCGCTTGATGGACTTGCCTTTGTGAGATGGGAAGGTCGGCCAGACCTAGAAAACCTAGTAAGAGCAGGCAGTAGAGAGGCGACCAGAGGATTTTCTTGATTTCAAAGTTCAGCCTCATGTCCCCTCACCACCTTCCTCTACATAGAGATCTCGATAGAGGGATTCCATATAGTCGCTGGCTTTTGTAATCCCAGCCACCTGCTGGATTGGAATACGATCCAAACAATCCAGTAAATCTCGCTCGGGTAAGAAGATTTCCACCAGACCCTGCTCAGCCTTTTTCCACAAGAGTTGAGGATAATCCCGTAAAAACTCCTGAACCTGCTTGGAGTTTTCCACAGCAAGATGGTAATCATAATCCGCCGTCAACTCCACTTCTGTGGCAATCAACTTGCTGGCCTTGAGAAAATAAACCTGATTGGTCAGCTTCTCGATCTCCGACAGATGGTGGGAAGAAAGCAAAATGGCAACACCCTCTGCCTGTAAATTCAGAAGAAATTCCCGCTGCTGGATGATATTAGTCGGGTCCAAGCCGATATGGGGTTCATCCAGTAACAGGAGCTTAGGCTTGGGAAGGACAGCCATGGCAAAGAGCAACTTCTGCTTCATACCCATGGAATAGCCAGCCACCCGCTTTTTGACATAGTAGCCCATCCCCAATTCTTCCACCAACGCATCCACTTCCTTCTTCCCCAGCTTATGGGTGGCAGCCACATAGGTCAGATGGTCATAACCCGTCAACTGTGGATAAAGGGCTTGGGCATCCAACATGACAGACATGTCCTGAAAAATCGCTCGGTCAGTACTGGGCCAACCATTGATGGTTACCGACCCTCGCTCAGCGGTTTCTGTATTGCTGATGATATTTAGGAGGGTGGATTTTCCCACACCATTGGGACCTACTAGGGCCACCAAGTCCCCAGCTTGCAACTCAAAGGACACATAGGACAAGACCTGGTGGGCACCGTATCGCTTGCAGACATCAACTACTTTTAGCATAGAAACTCCTTTCTTGGGGAAATGGCAGAGCGGAACAACAGCCCATCAGCTTATTATTAGCTAGACTACTTCTTAAAAGCCTTATACAGCAAATAAAGCCCCACAAGAAAGCCTAGACTAGCAGCAGGTTTTAAAAATAGCACATGAATAAATGAATTTAGCCAGAGCCAAATCTCTCTATCTACAATCTGAATCGGGTCCATATGAAACAATAGGACACTACACGAAAGAACAATGACACTACTTAAAAATAAAGTACTTTTATCAATCTGTTTCATTAGGTTACTCCTTTTCATAACTGACTAATTCCAAAGTCTACACCCTTGGAAGCTATTCAATATAATAACAATAACATTTTTTATTTAAACAAACAAGTAAAAATAAGTATTGCTTTGACAAAAAGAGAAGACTGTTATAATCTTCTCTAGCATTTGTATATTGGTTATCCCCTTTAATTAAACACCATCTTACTTTTCTGCTATTGCCCCCAGAAAATAGATACTAACCATTCAGAGATAAGGAAAGCCACAAACATAACAATAGAGCAAGAACCTGTTGTCAGAGTTATCCTTCGACTCAGGCATGTTGATAAAGCATCACTAATTACTAAAGAACATTATATCAGAGCTTTTTATTCCATATTCTTCCAAATTATACTCAATTCTTTCCTCTGTATCGTAAGTATATTTTATCATCTTTTGAGGAAAAACATAGAAATAATCTTCACCACGCTTTGTAAAATAATAATAGCTACTGCCACCATCTAATTTGATAGTTTTTTGTTTCCCTGTTTTCACATCAACAAATGTAACTAGGTTATCTGCGACCTCGGTCGAATCATGACCAACCTGTAAGATATTGTTCTCCTTATCATAAGTTAGATACTTTGGATAGGGATTTTCCAAGGAAATCTCCCCTAACTCCATAGTAGATAGATTCAGAGTCTGAATAGATTTTCCACCTGATTTTATATCCCCATATAAATCAACTTCCAACCATTGAGAAATATAGAGAATCCCATCACCATAAGCTAAATTGAACCCTACATTTCGACGATTCTCGTTAACATCTAAACTAATCTTTTGTTCGAGCTCTAACTCCGTATTTAAAATCCATAACTCAAATTTTATACGAGCACTAGCATCGTCTTGTATACCAATTGTCGCATACACTTTATCCCCAACAGCTATTGCATCATAGATACATTGTTGACCCCTTGCAGATGAGTTCGAAAACGAGACACTCTTTTCCACTCGCAAATCTTCTTTATATTTGATTAACTGAACATCTTCCATAGTAACAACTATGCCATAGATAATTCCCTCCTCACTAGCAGTAAGGACTTCACCCTTAGGCTCTCCCGGATTGGTCTTTCGAGTCCTTGCAGTAAGAGTTTCCTTATCTAAGTCATATAGAAAAAAATTTTTCCCACCATAGGAGGCACTTGAACCTAGCACTCTGTTTGAAAATTCAAAAGTATTATAAAAATAGAAACTAACCTGATCTGGTAAAACGTTAGCGACCTTTCCTACTTTCTCAATTGCATTCCCATTCCACTTAAATGCAACTAAATTTTGACGATCCGAAAGAACAAAATCATAATCTTGCTTTGAAGACTGCTTTGTGCACCCACCCATAACCAGTAACAAAGGTAGGAGAAATATTATCCATTTTTTCATAGTTACTCCTTACTTCCCTAGTAACGACGATAAATAAGCTTAGTATTTGGATGATCTCGAAGTTCAAATGGATGGATAGCAGGCCCCCAGTCATTTAAGCTAATATCTGCCTTATTCCCTGCAGTATCACGAAAAGAAGCCCATACAAGCTGAGAGCAATAATACTTATCTCGTCTCCATACATCATAAAAATTACTGTTATAAGGCTTACCAATTTGTCCAGCAGCACGTTCTGCAGCTGCTTTATCTTCAGCAACAGTAGTCGTTGTAACCGTCAGTTCCCAAACATTTTTACCTGCCTCTACCTTCCACTCACCACTATGTGCTCGAACACCTGTTTCCTTATTTGCCTCAATAATCTTACCATAGTATGGATGTGCACCGGTAATACCTGCATGACCATGATTGATGACTCCAGAAAATCTAGCATCAGTAACAGCTACCAGACCAGGTCGCCACGACCAAGCACCGAAACTTGCTCTCTCATAGTTTTTCGGATCTGGTTCTACAGATTTTGGGGTTTCTTTCTCCCACTCTGCTATCTCCTCTGGTGTAAAGGCATCTGTTTCGGTGATAATAAGCTCACTTTCAGGAACAGATTCAGCTGCTTCAGCCAATACAGCAGGAGCTAAAGTTAAATTTACGCTAACAATAGAAAACAAGAGAGCTGCATTTATGTATTTCTTTTCATGATATTTTCCTTCTTTCTTTTTCTACTAACTTAAGTACTCCTACCCCACCAGATGAGTTGCCGGTTGAGTTTCAAATGGATCTTCTTCTGGCAGACCAAAAATACGAATGACCGAGATAAGTAAGACCAATATAGCAATTGTCATATATGTAACCTTCTTTTTCATCCTTCCCCTCCTCCTCTCTGATGGGATTTTACTTGAATACATCAACTCCTACCAAGAATATCGTTTCCGTTTTTCCTTTCTACCCGATAGAAATTGATGTATATTTTATACCATTATGATATACTATTTTTACAAATATTGTTTATT
>NZ_ASCA01000043.1 GCF_002760245.1 Streptococcus suis YS161
ACTTTAACATAAAGAAAAAGTAGTGACTACTCTCTCCCGTCGGAGATTTCCTCACTACTAATCTTAGTATGTTTATCTTGGTCGAGTTCTTTCCCACTCCCCTTTTGGGGGTAAGTAAAAAATGCTAAGGGTGTACAGTTGTCGTATCTTCTATTCTAGCCCCTGCTTGACCGTACTTGGTATAACATATTACAATATATATAAGAACCTGTGTTCACAGTTCATCGCTTCCATTGGAGTGTTTGAAGGTGGAGATAAGGAAAGGAGATTCCTGACAAATTAGGTGGTAGGCGAAAACTGCCACAGGAGCTTTTTACTCGTCGAAGCAATAAAGTGAAACTAAATGATGATAGAGTCAAGTATTCCTTCAAAAAATTGCCTTGATGAGCAAAAACGATTTCTTGCATAAGAACACTTTGTTTATGAATATAGGTTCTAAGATTTGTCCAAGAGAGGTTATTATATGTTGAAATATATCCGTGCCCTTCCCCTTGTTATAGTAGCGGGAGCGGTTGTCTACTTTGCTATTTTTATCTGTATTGATAATGGTGATTGGACCTACGTTGTGACTAGAGCGCTAGGGCTTAAGGAAGAACATGCCAATAATGTTTCTTTGATTGTAATTGGTGCCCAATCACTTTTTCTAACTTCGGATTGGTTTTACAAGCGGATTCGTGCCTTTCTCAATCGTCGTTTGGAAAAGGCCAAAGGGCTTAATCGGCAGATTTATCTGGGCTATAAGGCAGGGATTGAGTTTTTGATGGCGTTACCCAAACGAACTATTTTATTCACATTCTATCTACTTTTAGTAGTTGCTGAAAGTGTTGGTCTGATTGAAAAAGCCAAGGACTATGCTGCGGTAATCATCTTCATAATTGCTGTTGACCGCGTAACCAAAATCTGGCCGGAGGAAAAGCGGAGGATGATTGAGTTTAGCCAGAAGATTAAGAAAGGGATTAAGAGTGTGGAGTAGGGAGATTTGTTTGGGTATATTTATTCTTTGAAAATCTAATGCAGGTCTTCTTCTATTGAGAGAATGAACGGAACAGTGTGCTGTCTGTGTCTTACGGAAGGAATTCTAAGCAGTGGTATCGCCCTTGAGACAAGCTACACTGAAAATAAAGTATGGTGGAATAACACTTAAGTTTAATAATAAGCGAAGATGGACATATTTTGTCCATCTATTTTTATATACTTCTTATTGAGAATATCAGAATAGAGGGGTAATGATGAACTATTATCACATAAAACTAATGGGAGATGTACAGCAACTAGAGCGACCGAGTGAATCTTTCGCACAAGAAAATAATTGGATGTATTTTTTGAAGGAAAAAGAAGATTTATTTATTGTAACGGGAGCTGCAAATACAAAACGAGAAATAGCAAAAAAGGTTCAGTCACTTTGGGAAGTGGATGTCTATTTAGATGGCTATTCTTCAATAACTGAGGATGATTTTATTGACAAAGTTGGCCGTGAACAGTTGGGAGAATTTGGTTATTTCTTATTGAAGCAATCAAAGGAAAATAAGCAAGGTCTTACTCCGAATGCAGATGTGTTGTCAGAAAATATGAGTGGACTCAGCGACTTTAAAAATAGCATTCAGCATCTTATAAACTATTTAGACTATCAATCAAACTATTTAGAATCGCATACGAAAGAGCCGTTTTTCTTAATTTTCAATGGTCAAAAAGGTAGTGGGCGAAAATATGCTCTCCAATATTTAGAACGCTTGTTCGACTTGCAAGCAGTTGATACTCATTGCAGTGAATACATTCTTCCCAAGACTGATGAAAAGCAATTTCCAGTGATTTATGACTATTTTAAAGCAAGAGCTCGTCCTAAATTAGAACTTTTCGCTAATATCAATACAAAGAAGGAGAATAATATTTGTATTCTAATTGCTCAATCGACTGAAGAAGCTAAAAAAATAGAAATGGAATTACAGGAGGAATACTATAATGTAAATAGAATCGAGTTTCCTCCTTATACAAATGACGAACTGGTTGAAATTGCTATTCAACTATTAGCAAAAAGACGAATTAGTATAGACAAGAAAATTGTTAGGGAGTATGTAGAAAAGACTTCAAATCTCAACAACGCAAAAGATATTCGACGAATGGTTCAGAGAATCCATGAATATGCGGTGGCAACTAATTATTGTCAAGAAAATGGATTGATTGATCTTGGCCACTTTAGTTTGCAAAAGGAACAATCTAAAAGCAAATGTGGCCAAGCTGAGAAGAGGCTGAATCAAATGATTGGTCTTCAATCTGTCAAAAAATTAATCAGACAACAAGTTGCTTTTGAACAACTATCGAAACTGAGGAAAGAAAGAGGCTATCATGTTGAAGAAAGTAACGGGCACTTGTTATTCACAGGAAATCCAGGGACGGGTAAGACAGAGATAGCTCGTCTTTATACAGAAATCCTGTATGAACATGGATTGATCGCAGAAAACAAGATAGTAGAGGTTGGAAGAGCAGATCTTATTGGGGAATTTGTTGGTCAAACAGCGCCAAAAATAAAAACGGTGTTTGATAGCGCAAGTGGCGGTGTATTGTTTATCGATGAAGCTTACAGTCTGATTCCACAGAGTGAAAGAGATTTTGCCAATGAAGCTATACCCACCATTATTCAAGAAATGGAAAATCGTCGCAATGAGGTAGTTGTTATTTTTGCCGGTTATAAAGATTTGATGCACAATTTTATAGATACGAATCCGGGATTACAATCTAGAATTTCAAAAATCATTCATTTTGAAGATTATTCCGTGGATGAACTCTATGAAATTTTTAGAATAATGTTGAGTAATAAGGGCTATTCCATTGAATCGAGCTGTGAGAGTGCATTGCGCTCGCACTTTTCGAGTCGTGTTAGAAATGAACATTTTGGTAATGGACGCTATGTTCGTAAATTAATAGAAGCTATCTTGTATCAACAGGCGACTCGGGTAATGGAAAGGCTAGGTAATAGGGATTTGGATGAAACAGAGATGAATGTCGTAATAGAAGCTGATATTAAAAACGCCATTCAAGAATTATCAGAGTTGGAATCAACTCAACGGTTAATAGGTTTTGGATTACAGGGATAGAAAAAAGGAAATGTATATGAATAACAATGGTTTGAACGAAAACGCTGTATTTAATGATATGGAAATTTTAGAAATATTTATCGATTTGCTATACAGAAATTTGGACTCAGATACTAAGGTGAGAAGTTCTTTTGACAGCATCAATCGGGAAGTGAGTGATTTTTTTGGAATCCCGCAAAAGAGCTATATCGGACAACTTTTATACATTATTTCAGATGTTGATCATATCAGAAGGAGCTTTGTTGACCACATAGAATTTTACTATCAAGAGATGAATAGGAAAGTGAAAAGAGTAGTCGGAGTCAGTCTGGCTATAGAAATAGTACAAAATGTTCATTTTCTAGAAGAATTTGATGTTGTGATGATTGAAAATATTGAAGAATTTTATAATAGTACCGATGCGATTCAGAAGAAGTTGGCAAGAATTTTGGAAAGTTATCTAGAAACAGGCGGAAAATTACTGGTAACTGGTTGCGAGTTTGATAATTCAAACGACTCATTAAGCAAGATTCTCTACCAAGGAAATTTATTGAATTTGACTTGTTAAGAGTGGTATAATCTTGTTAGAATTGAGGCTTATATGAACGACCAGGAAAGATTACTTACTATATTTTTACGTTTACAATCAGGAGCACATCTGAAAAAGTCACAGTTGGCAGATGAATTTGGAGTTAGTGAGAAGACTATTCAAAGAGATTTTGCTCTACTAGGAGGATTTATCGAAAGTCAGCCGATGATTGCAGCGGAGTTAGCCTATGATTCCAAGTACCATACTCGCTTCTTAAAAGGGAAGTCTCTTTTTAACAAAAAGGAAATTCTGACCATTTCTAAGATTTTACTAGAAAATCGTGCTTTGAATAAGGAAGAAAACAAGGCCGTTTTAGATAGCTTATTTGCTCTAGTATCGAAAGATGAGCAGAAAGAAATTTCTGCCATCATCGCTAGTGAACTATTAAACTATGCCCCGCTTTCAGATACTCAAAACAGAATCGATAAGATTTGGGAATGGTCAGAGGCCATTCGTAAGGAGTTGGTATTAGATATTCGCTACCAATCTCCCTACAATGTAGAAAAGAAACACACAGTTTTTCCTGTGTCACTCTACTACGATAGTCATTACTTTTACCTTGTAGCTTATAATCTAAAACATTCATCCTATATGACTTTAAAGTTAGATAGGATTTTAGACTGGAAACTTTCGACTGAGAAGAAGCCAGCTATTTCTTATGGCAAAAAGTTTCGAGATGGTGAGGTACGGAATAAGCGCGTGGATTCTTTTATGGGACGGGAATTAACCATAAGAGTCAGATTTTGCTACGATCCAACCATTGTCTTGGATCAATTTCCGACAGCAAAGATTATCGAAATCAACTCCGAAGGCAACATCATTGAATTTGTAAGTCAAGATACACCAGGCTTAAAACGTTGGTTGCTGAGTCAGGCAGATGCCCTAACTGTACTTTCTCCGAGTTCGCTTGTAGAAGATATGAAACATTTTCTCAAAAATATGCAAGAAAACTATAAAAATTAGATATAGGGGACACTATTTGTCCACCCTGTGTATTAGAATGGATGTATCAGTACTATAACTCTTGATTGAAAGGAGGGGAAGTATATGCAAGAATGGATTGTGGTAGATCAATTTGGAAATACGATTGCAGGACCGTTTTACGATAAAACAGCTGCGGAAATGCATGCGAAAATGATTCCGAATGCAACAGTTGTGTTGAAGAACAAATAGATTGTAAGGACAGGAATGGAGCTAGTAAGAATTTGGAATACGTAGCAAGAATTAATTTGAAAACAGGTACAGAATTTCGTAATGAGTTGATTGACTTTTGTCTAAAATCAGACGAGCAATTTCTTGCGATTGGCTGGAGTCGTATTTATGGAGAAAATAAATCGCTAACCTTTTATGAATACTATGATCGTATTCGTCAAGAGTCGAGTAAAGTGAATACTGTCCTGAATATTTTTAAGGACGCTGTCCTTGATGATTTATTCTGGACACGTGACTTAGATGGCAATTACTGGATTTGTCGGGTAACAGGTCCTGTGGTGATGAAGCGAGACCACCGTTTAGATTATGGGGCGTTGTTACCCGTCAAAGCCTTTAAAATTGGGACACAAGTTCCTGGACAGATAAAAGCTGCGTTCAACAGAGCTAACGCAGGAACGGCACAAAGAATTCGAGAATCAGTCATTCTCGAGTATTCTAAAGCCGTCTATAATGAATTCTCTAATGAAAACTATTATGAGATTTCACACTTAGAAGGAAATCTACTGGACAACTTACCTGATTTTGACTTGGAAGAATTAGTGATAGCTTTTATCCAAATCAAGTATAATTACTATGTTTTATCCAATTCAATCGCTCGAAAATCTACAACTATTAAGGTCGAGTGTGAATTCCTTTCTCGAAATACAGATCAACCTAAAAAAGCAATTGTTCAGGTAAAGGGGAAAAAAGCAACACCACTGGATGCCCTGCAATTTACTGACTTTTTACAGGATGGGTACGAGGTGTTTCTACATGCTCCGATAATTGTAAATTCAGAGAATTTGAACAATCTCATTGTTATTACACCAGGTGAGCTATTGGAGTTTTATCATCAGTATAAGGCAGTCTTGCCTGCTTCTATAACACAGTGGGAAAAATTGTATTAATGGATTTAACGGTATATGAGTACTGGAAATCAATCAGCTCATAAAAAGTACAGATAAGGGAGAGGGTATGAGGCTACTTTATAAAACAGAACGAAGAAAAAGTACCAAGTATGAAAGTTTCCAAAATGAATATTACCAAAACGGAAATATAGTTGAAAGATATACAACTACTTGGACAAAAATTCCTGGTCGTCTTGAAAGAGACGAAACAAGAACGAAGGAAATACGAAGTTTAAGTGGTTCATGGGAGATTGATGACCCACGTTTGCCACAATGGCTCAAAAAGTATATCGTTGTTGATTCGGATTCAGAATTGTCAACTGAAGAATATATTGTGGAACTTAAAGAAAAAGGATTTCGAGTTTATTTGTGGGGAGATGGTCATCTAATCGTTTTTAAAAATCGAATGGTCAAAATTTTACTTGAAACTATTTGGATGGATATGGTTCCGCTTATTAAGCTATACTATGGTAAGAAAAATACTACTGAAAGACTATTGACTACTTTTGAGAATGATTGGCTAAGTCAAAAAGTTACCTATCAGCAACTCATAGATAGAAAAGAGGAAATAAATCAGGAAAAGAAACAGAATGTATATGATAGAGCTTACCAAAGATTCTATGATATGGACTATGATTGTGAGACGTCAATAAGTCAACTCATCAAACTGTTGAAGAAGCTTGTTTCAATATCAAAAAAGAGCCATAAAGAATTCTATAGCAATCTACTCGAACAAGTTCAACAAACTGAACCGAGTCGCGAAAGTTATGCGAGATTCATGGCTACTATTTTCAAGTATAAATCACAATAAGTTCTTACAGAATAACATTGTATAAGACTACGCCCACTTTGACATCTACCGCCTCAAAGACGGAAAAATTGTCGAGCACTGGGACAACAAGGAAGTCATGCCAGACAAAAAAGACTTGACGAATTTAGGGAAGTTTTAAGAGAAAAAAGAGGAGCAGGCAGAAATTTTCTGTCTGTTTTCTTATTTTGAGAAACAAATTAAATAGATGGACATATTCTGTCCATCTATTTTTATATACTTCTTATTGAGAATATCAGAATAGAGGGGTAAAGATGAACTATTATCACATAAAACTAATTGGAGACGTACAGCAACTAGAGCGACCGAGTGAATCTTTCGCACAAGAAAATAATTGGATGTATTTTTTGAAGGAAAAAGAAGATTTATTTATTGTAACGGGAGCTGCAAATACAAAACGAGAAATAGCAAAAAAGGTTCAGTCACTTTGGGAAGTGGATGTCTATTTAGATGGCTATTCTTCAATAACTGAAGATGATTTTATTGACAAAGTTGGACGTGAACAGTTGGGAGAATTTGGTTATTTCTTATTGAAGCAATCAAACTCTTTTTGATGATTTTTAGTTCATATATATAAAAAATAAAAGCAATATATGAACTAAGGTTCATATATTGCTTGACAAGAAATTATAAATGAACTATAATTCATTTATATATAAGATTTAAAATTATTTTGAGGTAATAACTATGGCAAAAGATGATAATAAACAAAAATTAATAAAAGCTACAGATGCTCTCTTAAAAGATAGAAGCATAACTTCTATTACAACAAAAGAGATTACAAAGACAGCAGGAGTCTCTGTGGGAGTCTTTTATAATTATTTTAGTAGTAAAGAAGATGTTTTTAAAGAATTAATCAAGATATTTTTTAACTATTCTTTAAAGCAAATGGAAGTTTTGCGAAAAGAAGTTACAGGAAAAAATATTCGTTCAGAGATAAAATTCAAAGAATTTCTAATTAATGGAATTGATAATAATTGGGAAAATCATTTTTTAAATAGTGATATTCTATTACTTTCCAGAAAAGATGAAGAGTTTCAAAAATTAATGTTTTATTTCAATCAAGAGATGGTTGCCCTTGTTGTAGAGATACTTACAGTTATTAATCCAGAACTACAAGAAAATCCACCTTTACTAGAAGCGAAAATGATTATGAATTTGATTCAAAATTCTTACCCTAGCTTTTCAAAATTTGATAGTGAGGATGAAAAAGAGAGGTATATTGAAAAATTTGTAAATATTATTTTTGGTATTAGTTTTAATAAATAGGGGAGGTAAAATGTAATATTATAACTTAACAAATGCACAAAAACGAGGGTATGTTTAATATTAAATGGGAATTTGTGAAAATTGATGGATGCTTACAAGCCGTAATCGAATTTCGAAATGAATTGTTCACTGAATCAGAAATAACACATTTAAAGAAATATTCCCTTGAAACAATCAAAGGAATTATTAAAGAAAGAGGGAAGAAATAATGGAAAATCTTTTAGAAGTCAAAAAACTATCAAAAACGTATAAAAACGGAAGAAAAGCATTAGATAATTTAAATTTTAATGTTACAAAAGGTGAGATTCTTGGTTTCCTAGGACCAAATGGTGCGGGAAAAAGTACGACAATAAATATTTTATCTACCTTATTGCAATCTGATGAAGGCGAAATAATATATTTTAATAATGAAAATTTGTCCATCAAGGATGTAAAGAAACAACTCGGAATTGTTCCCCAAGAATTAGCGATTTATGAAGATATCTCAGCCTCACAGAATGTCAAATTCTTTGCTTCTTTATATGGAGTTAAAAAAAGTGAAATCAATGAAAAAGTTGAAAATGCATTAAAAAAAGTAGGACTTGAAGATAGAAAAGATGATAAACCGTCAACTTTTTCTGGTGGTATGAAAAGACGTTTGAATATTGCATGTGCAATAGCACATAGCCCTAAATTGATTATTTTTGATGAACCAACAGTGGGTATTGATCCACAATCTAGGAATCATATTCTAGATTCAATTAAGAATTTAAGGGATGAGGGAGCTACTATCATTTACACAACTCATTATATGGAAGAAGTACAACAAATTTGTGACCGTGTCATTATCATGGATGGAGGGGTAGTACTTTTGAATGATTCACTTGATGATATTTTAGAACACTATAGTAATTCTAATTATCAAGTTAGAGTAGATCAGCAGTTCTCTCCAGCAGTGTTAGATGAAATTCGTGAATTAACAAGTGTTGAAGAGGTGAACCAAAAAGATGAATTTGAAATAATCTTTAGTATGGGTGAGGAGTCCATGCCGATTAATGTTGTACTGGAGGTTTTAATCAAGTTCAATCTAAATATTACTAGTATTACAATGGTCAAGAAAAATTTAGAAGATGTTTTCTTGCTACTAACTGGGAAAAAATTAAGAGATTAATAGTGGGGTCTGTAATGTTAACAATAATGAAACAAGATACGATGAATCTTTTAAAGAATAAACCAATCATGATGTATCTACTAATTTATCCGGTTGTCCTGATTTTAGTAACAGGGTTTGTATTTGGTTCGATTTTTAGTGACGATATTTTAACATCATATGATTATTATGGTGTTACGATGATGATTTATTTATCAATGGCAACTGTAATTATATTACCCGAATTATTATTTGGAAGTAATGTGAAGTATGCAAATTACAGGATCGTATATTCGCCGATTCCACGTTACAAGATTTATTTATCCAAATTAATCGTTTCTATTTCTATTTCGTATTTTATCCTAGCAATTTATATGCTTATTTTTAATGGTATAGGGTTAGTAAACTATGGTAAAACTAATATTGCTTATAGTTTATTACTTGATTTAGCTTTAGTAACCTTTTCTATCACATTTGGAGGTGCTTTCTGTGTGTTACTAAAAAGCGAAGATATTGCAACAAAAATTTTAAATTTGGCTATTAATGTTTTAGCAATTTTATCTGGTTTATTTTTCCCGATGTATATATTTGGGAAAAAAGTTGCTAATTTGTCTACCTTATCTCCAATTTCAAAAGTGATGTCAACATTTTTTAGTACAATTTACGATACAAATTATAGTACTTATTTTAATACGTTAGGAATTTTGTTACTATGTTCAGTACTATTTTTAATTATCATTCACTTTAAATATCGGCCTGAAAATTTTGGAGAGTAAAATGAAATTTATAATCTTAAAAAATAACTTGAAACGTTTTTTGAAAGAAAAATCATATCTTCTTATATCTTTTTTACTAATTTTTGTAACTATTGCAGCAACATCATTTGTTGTAACAATGAAAAGTCAAAAAGAAAAAATCGGTGTAACAAAAAATGCAATTGAACTATTGGAGATGAGCAATAATAACATTTCTGTCAAAGAAGTAGAAAGGGATGAGGATTATTATGTTAATTTAATAACAGGTAAGTACGATGCATATATTAATAAAGAGGATGGAAAATATAAAGTAACTACAGTAAGAAATTCAACTTTAGGTAAGGAATTAAGTCAGTATTTAAATAAAGGAAAATCTTTAACTGCTCCTACTTCTAGCGGTCATAATCATTATAAAATTATTGTTACTGTTATGGCTATGAGCTCTATGATACTATCATTAATACTGTATAGATTCTATTTTGATGATAGAAATGGCCTAGATAAACGAATCTATCTAAGCGGAGTATCAAACTTTTCTTATGTTCTACAGCAGGTAATGTTTAATTTTTTAATTTTATCTGTTACGAATTTATTAAGCAGCTTAATTTTACTCCCATTGTTTAATCTTGATATATCGTGGAACTTAGTCCTATATATCCTCTTAATTGAGGTATTTTCAGCGAACTTTGGAATGGTTTTATCCACCTTGACTAAAAAAAATCAAGGGGCGCTGTTAATAGGAACAATGGTATCTGTTCTGACTATGCTTCTTTCGGGTGCATTATTCTCTGTAAAAAACGGTTCTATACAAGATAAGATACATTATATTTTTCCTCAGTATTATATTTCAAATTTAGGAAAAAATATTGATGGCAACTCAACTAATTTGACTCAATCGATTACAGTCATTGTAGGATATACACTTTTATTTTTTCTAATTGCAAATTATATGCAAAAACAAAAAGTAGATGAATGATATATTTATCTATGCTTTCAATTTTATTGATTATGTCTTATGGAAAAATCAAAATAATCTACAGGAGTACTTTTTTGATTCAAGGAATTTTAGATTTACTTATCGTCGTTCCGTTGAACATTGGTATCCTCAGAATCCAAATTTTGAAGATAGTGGGATGTTAAGAATGTCTGATAGTCTGCTTCATTCTTTCGGCAACCTTTGTATTATCACGGACAGTCAAAATTCGAAGTTTGGGAACTCTAGACCTCAGGCCAAGTATAGCCAATGGGAAAAGATATTTGGAAACCAAAGTCTAAAACTGCAATGGATGGCTAAACTTACTGGAAATTCGGATGACAATTGGAATAGTGAGGTAATCAGGGTGATTAATCTAAAAGATGAAGTGTTGCATGATCGTATGATGTCAATTATTTAAGTCGTAAAGCAAATAAGAATGGATGATAAGACTAAAACATCTTGTCGGTTCTACAGAGCATTTAATGGGCTTTAGTGAGGGTCAGTTTGCGGAGGTGGCTCTGGATTTACTTGGCATCATTAAGTATATCGGAGACGATGATAATGTTAAATAATTAATAAGGTACAGGTTTGGAGGACTAGCTTAATTTTTATCGGACAAATAAACTGGGAGTAACATGCTGTAGTCAGCTCCCCGCTCAGCCATTTTCCTAAAAAATAAAAATTTACAAAATTCCTTGCCAAAAGTAAGGGCTTATGTTACAATACCAAAAGCGTAGGTTTTTAAACTCATCCCGTGAGGTGAGAAAGACAACAGGATAATTCACTAAGGGCCTATGACTATGTATATTTAGAAAGTCTGGGTCTTTTTGTGTACCCAGAATGGGAGATTTATGAGTACAAAAGCCAATCTTTTGTTTGATGTCCATGAGAAACCAGCCCCGCTTCAAGGGATTTTGTTGAGTTTCCAGCACGTGTTCGCTATGTTTGGTGCGACGATTTTGGTGCCGCTGATTCTCGGTATGCCCGTGTCCGTCGCCCTCTTCGCATCAGGTGTCGGGACCTTGATTTACCAATTAGCGACACAGTTTAAGGTGCCGGTTTATCTAGGTTCTTCCTTTGCCTATATCTCAGCTATGGCCCTTGCTATCAAGGAAATGGGTGGTGATGTGTCGGCAGCTCAGACTGGTATTCTCTTCGTCGGCTTGATTTATGTACTGATCGCTGCACTTGTCAAAGTTATCGGTACTAAGTGGATTGACAGCCTCTTGCCACCGATTGTCATCGGACCGATGATTATCGTGATTGGACTTGGTCTTGCTAACTCTGCCGTGACTTCGGCAGGCTTTGTCGCAGACGGTGACTGGAAAAATGTTGTCGTAGCAATTGCAACCTTCTTGATTGCGGCTTTTGTCAATACCAAAGGGAAAGGCTTCGCCAAGATTGTTCCTTTCTTGATTGCCATTATCGGTGGTTATGTGATTGCCATCTTCCTCGGACTAGTTGACTTTACACCCGTTTTGGAAGCAGCTTGGTTTGAATTACCAGGTTTCTACCTACCATTTGAAACAGGTGTCTTCAAGGCCTACAATTTCTACTTCGGTCCAGAAATGATTGCTATCTTACCAATTGCTGTTGTAACAGTAGCTGAGCATATCGGTGACCACACCGTTCTCAGCCAAATCTGTGGCCGCCAGTTCTTGAAAGATCCAGGCCTCAGCCGTACCTTGATTGGAGATGGTGTAGCGACTGCTGTATCTGCCTTTATTGGTGGTCCTGCCAATACGACTTATGGTGAAAATACAGGGGTTATCGGTATGACTCGCATCGCATCAGTATCCGTTATCCGCAACGCAGCCCTGATTGCCATTGCCTTCTCATTCTTAGGTAAATTTACAGCACTTATCTCTACCATTCCAAGTGCCGTACTTGGTGGGATGTCGATCTTACTTTACGGAGTTATCGCCTCAAACGGTTTGAAAGTTTTGATTGAAAGCCGTGTTGACTTTGGTCAAGTCCGTAACCTGATTATTGCAAGCTCAATGCTGGTATTGGGTCTTGGTGGAGCAGTTCTCAACATCGGTGCCATCACCCTTTCAGGTACAGCCCTCTCAGCTATTGTCGGCATCGTCCTCAACCTCATCTTACCAAAAGCAGAAAAGACAGAATAAGATAAAGTGAAAGTCAGCCACGGCTGGCTTTTTTTATGTCGAAAAGAGGATTGTGATATAATAACAATGGCACCACGACACCGCATGTGAAAGGAGGTGGTTATCCGATGTGGAATGGATCATTCCTGAATACAGTATTCCGAAAAGAAGGTCTTATGAATACAAATTTTAAACATGTTGTGAATATGTCGAAGTTGTTTGATAGCATTAAATTATCTTGGTAAGATTATATAACTTTTAGAGGGAATTAAGATGAAAATAACAAGATTTACAATTAAAGCGTTACATGGTTTTTTTGATTATAATGTGGAATTAAATGAGGATATAACATTCCTTTTTGGTGAGAATGGGAGTGGAAAAACAACTGTTTTGAGCATGTTAGATCATGTTGTTTCAGGTGAAATATATAAACTATTTAATTATGAATTTAAAAATATAACTGTTTATTTCAAAGAGAAAGCCATATCTTACTCAGAAGACTCTGAAAATAGAGTGGAGGTTCGTTTAAAGAAAGCTAGAAGAAAATCGGGTAAACAACTGATTGTAGATTTTAAAGAAAAAAAGGAAACTATTTCATACGATAGGGATTATACAAGTGAAATTGATTTTTTAGAGAGTTCATTTGAAATAAAACGGAGATTTTTCGATTCCTATAAGTTGGTAGAAGAAATAAAAAATTGCTTTAACTATTTATTTTTGCCACTTAACAGGCTTAATTATCAAATGAAAGATTTTGATAATAGGGAATTCAGGTTGCTTAGAAATAAATTGGCGCACAATTCAGATCTCTCTTTTAATAATAGTGAGAGTATGCATTCTGTCGAGCAGTTGTTAGGGAGATCGGTTTCTCAAATTAATAGTGGAATAAATAAATTGAACGAAAATATGAGGCAAGATATCTTAAAATCAGCTTTGGAAATGAGTAAAGACGATCTTGACTTGAGTGAATTTTTTAAATATTTCGCAAAAGATGATTTAGTTTCCGAACTAGAAGATACTAAGAAGAGATATATTAAGCTTCTTGAGGATTTAAAGGCAATAACAACAATAAATCAAAAGGAAGAGTATAATCAATACTTCAGCAACTTGATTTCTCAAGTGGAAAAGAGTGTAGCTACAAATGAGACGGATACGAAGAGAACCCTACCAGCTCAATTGATTGGTACTTATGTTGAATTAATCAGAATTAAAAAGCTTATTAAAATTTATGAGGATATTGAAGAGAAAATTTTAGAATTAAAGACTCCAATCAATGATTTTTTGAAATATACGAATAAATTTTTAAAAGATGGAAAAGATGAGAAAGAGATTATAGTTAATTCTTTAGGTGAGGTATTTTTTGTAACAAATTATACTTCTGAGCCAGTGAGGCTAAAATATCTTTCATCTGGGGAGAAACAGATTGTTACTTTGATTTCAAACTTAATTTTTAAGGTTGATAAATCTAAATTTACAATTTTTATTGTTGATGAACCGGAGCTATCACTTCATCTAAGTTGGCAAAAAAAGATAGTAGCTAATATTCATGAAATTAATCGTAATATGCAACTTATCTTTGCCACACATTCTCCGGAAATTATAGGGAAATACGATTCAAAGGCGATAGAGTTAGAAAAACATTATAAGCCAGTGGAAAAATTCAAAGATAGTATTGATGAGGAAGAAATTGAAGAATTGGCTGACTTTATCTTTGGTATAGATAATAAATTGTGATTTAAGGAGAAGGGGATGAGCGCTGAATTATCATATAGTCAAGAAGGATTAAGAAATAGAAGTATTTTCTACAAGCAGGATATCAATATATTTGTTGAAGATACTGATAAAGAGTATTTATACGAAGAAATATTAAATAGACTATTAAATGACAAATATAAAATTGAAACAGTTTTTCCACTAGGAGGGAAAAATAAAGTGTTAAGCGAGTATATCAAGCAAGGTGAAGTAAGTAAAAGCGGGATTCCTAATTTATTCTTAGTGGACGGTGATTTTGATAGATATTTAGATTATAGTTCAGTAACCAGAAATGATTATCAGGGTTCCAGGGAATTTGCTCAGCAAGTATCCTTGTTTGTAAATGATAAAATTATTGAATCTGATTCAGTGCTATATTTGGAAGCTTATAATATAGAAAACTATTTTATAGATGAAAATGCTATTATTAAGTTTATCAAGGGAATAATGCAAAAGAAAGATTCTGAGTTGAAGTCTATTCTTGATTTTGGCTCTTGGCGTGATCGAATTGTAAGTGAATCTAAAGATTTATTTATTATTTATTGTTTCATAGCGAAATATCTCCATTTGTATGGAGGTGAAGTAGATGAACATATCTCTAAGTTATCAATTCCAACGGTTAGTAGATCTCCTTTTGAATTTTTAGATCCAAAAACTGGATTTAAGAGAAATACAAATGTGTATGAGGAATTTAAAGAAAAAATAAAACAAGATTTAGCTATGGAGAATCCAGATATAGACCTTGATGTGGAATTATCTAAAATAATAGAACAGTATCAAAACATTAATGGAGAGGACTACTACAATTTAATTTGTGGAAAATTTTTATTTAGTAGTATCGGAAAATATATAGAAACTATTTGTGAAAAGAGTATTGATTTTAAGCAATTTCAATGGCATATGATATTGAACTTTGATATAACTAAGCTAAGTTATGTAAAGGAACGTATTGATAGGTTATGTAGAGCAGATAGAGTTTGAGATATGGAATCTGATTAAGATATCCATGCATATCCGCTCTTTTTTCACAGAATAAGCAACACCCTCCACATCTGGTACCAGACAGATGTCACCACCGCACATGAATATGGAGAGATTTTCGACACCAGCTCAAGCAGTCTGGACAAGATTGCGACCAGAATGCAGGAAGATGTGGTCGCAAACCCAGACGTAGAGGCGGTCTATTGGTACATGGGTCAATGGCTGGATCAGCTGACTCTCATGGTCCGCTACCAGCAAGGCAGCTTGCAGGTCTACGTCAACCTCAAGGATTTTGATTTTGCTCTGCATCTCGATGCGGTGGAGGCTTGGAAAAACAATTTGATTTCAAAGGTTCAAGCTAGTCTTTTTGAAAATAGCAGAGCTACTCAGCTAGTTTTCAAATCAGTTGACAAAAAAGACAATCCTTGATAGAATAAATGAGGTCCAAAAGGACAAATCTAGCTTTTTCTTGGTTACAGGTCGCCAACCTGTCACTCGGATTAGGCTCAAAAACAAAGGAGAACATATCATGGCAATCTCAAAAGAGAAAAAAAATGAAATCATGGCACAATATGCTCGTCATGAAGGCGACACAGGTTCAGTTGAAGTACAAGTAGCAGTACTTACTTGGGAAATCAACCACCTTAACGACCACATCAAACAACACAAAAAAGACCACGCAACTTACCGTGGTTTGATGAAAAAAATCGGTCGCCGTCGTAACTTGTTGGCATACCTACGCCGCACAGACGTAAACCGTTACCGTGAATTGATTCACTCACTCGGACTCCGTCGTTAAGATAGGATACAAAAGCCGTCAAAAACGGCTGAAAAATAGGAAAGGCTTCTCATATGGAGGAGTCTTTTTATGTGCGAATGTCTTAATCAATTGTGACGAGGGAATCTCGAAATCATTCTATTCTTACTTTCCTACGGAACTATTATCACCCCAAATACAAGAAGTTCTTCGCGTTTGCGGAGAGTTTTTGTTTATCTCTTTTATTCATCCAAAGCTCAAGTGCTTCGATTAAGCAACTTTGCCCCCAAAAAGGAGAAGTTTTCCCGTTCCAAGGCGGTCTGTTCTATGTGAGATTGATTTTGTTGTGATAATCTCAAGTTTAACTGCACCTTGCTGTATTGTTTGGAAACCATTACTCGCTTAAAATTCGGGGTTAACTAGTTTTCTAGGGACTGTGATACAGTTGTAAAAATATATTTCTAATCAAGTTGTGATTTGTTTTTCAAAGTACATGAAATGATGTTGTTATTCGCGGAAAATTAGTAGAAGTGGTATAATTTTAGTACTGTTAAACTGGGTAGAAGGAGATAAGAATGAATCATTCAAATTTGATGAGTTTAGGCGAACTCTATAAAGAACTCCGTATTGCTAGGGGGCTCAAGTTAAAAGATGTTGCTAGGGATAATCTATCTGTTTCTCAATTATCCAAATTTGAAAATGGCCTCAGTATGCTAGCTGCTGATAAATTGTTGCTGGCAATTTCAGGTATCCATATGAGTTTTGCTGAATTTGGTTATGCTGCAAATGGTTACAAAACCAGTCATTTTTTAAAATTAGGTAGCAAAGTAGCAGAACTACAAACTGTAGCAGATAGAGATGGATTAAGAGAGTTATTAAGGGATTATGAGGGGGAAGAAGTTTACACTCTCTATAATCGATTGAATGAACTGATTATAAAGAGCGCCATTTATTCACTTGACCACAATCTTGAGGTTCAAGAATCGGAGAAGAAGTTGCTAACAGAGTATCTTTATGACGTTGAAGAATGGACTGAATATGAGTTATACCTATTTGGAAACTGTTTATCCATTTTATCTAATGAAGATTTAATATTTCTTGGTAAAACATTTGTTGAGAGATATAAAGTTTATCGTACCTTGTCACACCACAGAAAAGCTTCTCATGTTACTTTTTTAAATATTATTATGACTCTTTTAGAAAGAAGAGAACTCTATTATGTTCAATTCTTTATTGAAAAATTAGAAAAAACTCTCATATATCAGGATATGTTTGCGATTGTTAGTTTGAAATTCTTTAAAAAGATATATGCATATTTGGAAGAAAGAAGTAGTGATCGGAGTGATATTGAATCATTTATTGAGATGGTTGAACAACTCGATAATCCTCAATTTGCTCAAATCTTACGTCGAACCGTAATAGAAATTTTAGATATACATAAATAGGCAAGTCCAGGTTTGGACTTGCCTATTTTTAAGGCCAAAACCACCAAATGATTAGAGGGGGTGTAAAAAAGCGTGTAAATTTTTGCATCATCTAGCTCTCCTTAATATTGATATGATTATTATATAAGGAAAAGGCCTTAAAAAGAGAAATTCGCAAATATGAAAAAAGGAACCAATGTTTTTTCGAATTTGAGAATTTTCAGAAAAAAATAATCTACAATGTTATACTATTTATATCGATAGCTTAGCTAACTATTGATAAAGAATACAGATAATTGTTCCTTATACTAGTTTAGAAACGGATTATCTGAATACCAACAAATATAGGAGGAAAGCATATGTTTTTTCTGATTGAAGTAGCAGCTGCATTGGGTGTGCCAAGCGCGGTAGCCTCAACTGTTGTAAATGTTATCTTAGGTGCTGGAACTGCGGTGACTATTTTGGGGATTATTTCTTCGATTGCTTCAGGCGGAGCAACGACACTATTGACTGTTGGATGGGCTGGTTTCAAAGCAACTGTTCAACGTTTGGCAAAACAAAGTATGGCACGTGCCATCGCTTACTAATCAATAAACAGACCGTAGGACTTAGATTGTTAATGAATAAAGAGATGGATATTTCTAAAATTAGAGAGGCAACCATGGTTAATTATTTATATTTAGTTTATAAGATGAAACTGAAGAGTAAGATTAGGAGTATTCAAAATTTTTTGAAAATATTTCAACAACTTAATCCAAAATTCTTAATTGGGCTACTGCTGATTCATTCAATATTTAAATTTATGTGTTCCATAGTGACAATTCTCGTTTTAGAAGAAACCTTTCAGACATTCAATAATCGAAATCTAGTCACCTACGTTCTTCTGTTTTTCTTGTATGTTTTTAGTAGAGAAGATGTCGAAAAAACAAATTCATTTCTAAAAAAGATGCAATGGACCTACTTGGTATCACCTCTTTCGAAATATAAAGTTTCTTTTTATTTATGGGTGATACCTAGTATTTTAAATATTATTATGAAACTTGATGTCACCTTGCCTTTTATATCGTACGTCTTATATACAAACAAGTTTTTTGGATTCTTTTTGATGGTAAGTGTAGTATCCTTTGCTTTGATTCAAAATATCAGTAAATTGTCTGACTACTTAACGAGTAATGAAAAGAAAGAGCAGATTCTAATAACCATCATGTATAAGTTGTTAGGGTTGCTGATCTTACTTTATTTCATAAGAAAGGTAGTTGAGATTCTATGCTGGTTGGTCGATACTCTTAAAAGTTTGCTTGGCGGAATAGATTACAAGCATATAAATGAGCAATTTGAAGAGAATCTAAAGAATTTCTTTACAAGTATGTTTTTGAAATCAGAACCATATTTTAGCCAGTATTTAGTTATAGGTGCACTAATTTTACTTTGTGTAACAGTAGGGTATTGTATGAATATCAATAGTAATGTAAATACTTTATATTTCAAAAAAAGTAATAAAGTCAGGGATGAGAAAAAAGGAAAGTACCTAATAGAAAAGTTAAATTTATCTTTTATTCAGAAAATATATTTTAATCAATTAAAAACAACTGCCAACCTAGTGTTGTTTCTAATAGATAATTCTGAAATTTACCTTGTATATTATGTTATTTATTTAGTTGGTAAATCTATTTTGAATGATTTTGCGGCATTTTATATGTTAATAGTATTTTTTGTTATATTAAATTCAAATATCATTCACTCTTTTGTAATAAAGGACCAAGATATCTACAGAAATTATTGTGATATCAATCGAATCACTTATTGGAAACTATCAAATTACACGATAATAAATTTATGTGAAATTAAGGGGAATTTGTTATCAAAAGTTGCGATTCCTTTAGTGATTGAACAGATATTGATTTCATATATTGTTTCTCTCTTGATTGCTAAGAGTATTATGTTCATTTTCTGTACCACGATAATGCATATCGTCTTTTATTATTTGTCCGGACCTTTGATAAAACTGCATACACGCTTATCAATCTTCATGGTTCCCTATGTATTTTCTAAGTATTATAAAACGATTAAGTACGCAGGTACAAGTGAGTTTGAGTTTTTTATATATGATAAAATATATAATTTTTATAAATTACCGATTGTACTCTTGGCTCTTCTGCCATTAACGTTTCAATTGTTTTTTGATATTTTCAATCTGTTCACTATGGTAGTGCTGGGACTTTGTTTTGTCCTATATTATAATTATATTGTCAAAGAATCACATTTATTTATGGACAAAGGAAAAGTAGAATATGAGAAAATTTGTATTTAACTTAAATAGTACTGCTGAATATTTTAAGAAAAAGCTGCTCTTGAATACACTGGTTTTTATTGTTTCGATAGTGGTTGGTATGATTTTTTTCATAAAGAAAAGATAGTAATTAATCCAACTTCTCAAGATTTCAGTTCCTTACTAGTGAATAATACTATCGTTTGTTTGTTGATAATTGTAATGGGGGTATTATCCTTTGGTTTTCTTGGCAATTTTGTACTTATTGCAAATTCTGTAGTTTTAGGAAGAATCATCATTGGTGTTTTTAATCTATATGGAATAGTCCCTTTATTACATTATATTGCTCCGCATTTTATCTTTGAAATTTCTGCGTTATTGATTGCTACAGCAATATCGCAAGAAACGATTAAGTTTTTTTATAACTTTAGGCATCAGGATATAAAAATCATAAGAATAAAGTACAATTTAATTGCATCTATAACCATGTTTATTTTGTTAGTGATAGCTGCATTGATTGAATCCAATTTATAAGTGAGGTCAACCATGTTAACGATTAAGGCTTTAAACTTTAGTTATTCCAACGAGAGAAAGATTTTTAGTGATTTTTTCTTATCTATCGATAGGGGAGAATTTGTCTGTTTAGAAGGAGGCAATGGTGCAGGGAAAACAACCTTGCTTAATATAATTTCCGGCCTGAATTATTCTCCTGATATGGAGCTCCAGTTTCTTGGGGAAAATGTAACACAAGAGGAATTGAAAAAAGCAATCGTATATGTCCCAACCAAACCAGAATTCTATGAAGAATTAAATGTAGATGACTACATCCAATTAGTTTCTATTCTTTGGAAACTGGAAAAAGGTTTTAACGAAAAAGTTTATGAAAATTTGAAAAGCATCGGTTTGGAAATAAATGAGCAACAGGCAATAGGAGATTTTTCCCTCGGTATGCAATACAAATTATATCTATCAGTATTTTTGGCAATACCAAGGAAAATCCTATTGTTGGATGAACCTTTTAATGCTTTAGATATTAAAAGTAGAAAGATTGCTATTCAAATGGTCAAAGATTATGTAGAGTGCAACAATGGCCTCTGTATTTTTTCAAGTCATGTCAATGAAACAATTAGTCAGCTAAAAACTCGGATAATCTCATTAAATTAAGGAAGTGAAGCGTATGCCAAAGAAAAATAAACAGTTAATAATCGGTTTGATACTTGTTCTTGTTTATGTAGGTGTATTTTATTTATTCCGAAATAATAGGGCTATTCTTGTCTTAAGTGCCGTTGCAATTCCGGCTATTTCAGCTGTTTCGGCTGTCATATTGTCGCGGGGATCTCAACGAGACAACATGGATAAATAAAAAGCAGGCATTCTTGGTCCTCATTAGGTAACCATATTGTCCCCAAAATTAAATAAGGGGTACTCATTGCTGAAAGAAGCTAAAAGGCTACGATTTGGTAAGCCTTTTTATTAGGTAGTATAATTATAATCGGTATTTATTTACTGTGCGCTAGACACTCAGCAAAATACGAACTTCTAAGCAAGTGTCACGTTAATGTACTACTTGGAGGTTATTATTTTACAAAATTTCAGTCTACTGTCGAGGTATGTACTTGTCACTGCTAGGTTCAATACAGATATCCTCCTAAGCAATGCCATTAGCAAGGATGGTTTTTGAGAGGAAATATTTTAATCTGATGCCGGAATCAGAGCACGGACAATTCCCAATTTCTTGGCCTTCAGTAAAGTCAGTTCGAGCTATTCAGCTACATAACCTTTGGGCCGTTCTTTGGAGGGATAGAGTAGCCAATGTGACCAACATAATTTTGAAATGCTCGTGATTAAGATTTATATTGGATATTGCAAATACTGAGTCGCTCTGGAGGTATTTTAAAAATACAAGGTAAGTGTTCTGAATGATTTGTGTCACACGACGACTTTACATTGATATGTTGTAGCTATTCATCGATATTTTCAAATTACTGCAGGTTACCTCCACCATGAAGATGTTCTTTATCGAAAGTTCCTTTGACAAGGTAGAATTAGAATTCCCCACTTTAAGATAGGGATTGCTAGACGACAAGTTTCCATTTCCTACCTCCAACTATTTTGAATAGTTTATCATGAGTATGTTTTCTTGTCAAAAATAGTTTCAGGCCTTTATTTCTACCTAAAATATGATAAAATAAGAAGTATGCGTGGTTTTGTGCAAAAGAGAGTGAAACAAGCTTGTTTGATTGTCTTTTGTAGAAAACACGCAAGAAAAATTTCAGAAAAAATAGGAGATAATTCATGTCAAAACAAGTATTTGAAACGGTTTTTGCTGGCAAGAAATTGGTCGTTGAAACTGGCCAGGTTGCCAAACAAGCCAACGGTGCGGTTGTCGTTCGCTACGGCGACTCCACAGTCTTGACTGCGGCGGTTATGTCCAAAAAAATGGCGACGGGAGACTTCTTCCCCCTCCAAGTCAACTATGAAGAAAAAATGTACGCTGCTGGGAAATTCCCAGGTGGCTGGATGAAGCGTGAAGGTCGTCCGTCAACTGATGCAACTTTGACAGCTCGTTTGATTGACCGTCCTATTCGTCCAATGTTTGCGGAAGGCTTCCGAAATGAAGTCCAAGTCATCAACACAGTGCTTTCTTACGATCCAGATGCTTCTGCTCCAATGGCAGCCATGTTTGGTTCTTCATTGGCATTGGCAATCTCAGATATTCCATTCAACGGCCCAATCGCAGGTGTCCAGGTCGGCTATGTCAACGGTGAACTCATCATCAATCCTGACAAGGCTCAGATGGAAGAGTCCCTCCTTGACTTGACAGTGGCTGGTAACAAGGACGCCATCAACATGGTTGAGTCTGGTGCCAAAGAATTGTCAGAAGACATCATGTTGGAAGCCCTCTTGAAAGGTCATGCGGCTATTCAAGAACTCTTGGATTTTCAAAATCAAATCGTGGCAGCAGTCGGCAAGGAAAAAGCAGATGTGGAGCTTCTTCAAGTGGACCCAGAATTGCAGGCTGAGATTGTCGCAGCTTACAATGACGATTTGAAAAAAGCGGTGCAGGTTGAAGAAAAATTGGCTCGTGAAGATGCGACCAATGCGGTTCGTGAAACCGTCATCGCAGCCTACGAAGAAAAATACGCTGAACACGAAGAATTTGACCGCATCATGCGTGATGTCCATGAAATCTTGGAACTCATGGAGCACGCAGAAGTTCGTCGTTTGATTACAGAAGACAAGGTCCGCCCAGATGGACGCCGTGTGGATGAGATTCGTCCCTTGGATGCAGAAGTAGATTTCTTGCCAAATGTTCACGGTTCAGGTCTTTTCACTCGTGGTCAAACGCAAGCTCTTTCTGTCTTGACCTTGGCTCCAATGGGTGAAACTCAAATCATCGACGGTTTGGATGATGAGTACAAGAAACGTTTCTTGCACCACTATAACTTCCCACAATACTCAGTGGGATCAACAGGTCGTTACGGAGCACCTGGTCGTCGTGAGATTGGTCACGGAGCCCTTGGTGAGCGTGCTCTTGAGCAAGTTCTGCCTAGCTTGGAAGACTTCCCTTACGCAATCCGCTTGGTGGCAGAAGTCTTGGAGTCAAACGGTTCTTCATCACAGGCTTCTATCACAGCTGGTACCCTCGCCCTTATGGCAGGTGGTGTGCCAATCAAGGCACCAGTTGCAGGGATTGCCATGGGTCTGATTTCAGACGGCACCAACTACACCGTCTTGACCGATATTCAAGGTCTTGAGGACCACTTCGGTGACATGGACTTCAAGGTGGCTGGTACCCGTGACGGTATCACAGCCCTTCAAATGGACATCAAGATTGACGGTATCACACCGCAAATCTTGGAAGAAGCCTTGGCACAGGCTAAGAAAGCTCGCTTTGAAATCCTTGATGTGATTGAAGCAACTATCCCAGAAGTTCGTCCTGGCTTGGCACCAACTGCACCGAAGATTGACACTATCAAGATTGATGTGGATAAGATCAAGATTGTCATCGGTAAGGGTGGCGAAACCATCGATAAGATTATTGCAGAAACTGGCGTGAAAATTGATATTGACGAAGACGGTCTTGTGGC
Source organism: Streptococcus suis YS161 (assembly GCF_002760245.1). Taxonomy (GTDB): domain Bacteria; phylum Bacillota; class Bacilli; order Lactobacillales; family Streptococcaceae; genus Streptococcus; species Streptococcus suis_I. The sequence continues at coordinate 24,100 of NZ_ASCA01000043.1, forward strand.
AATCTTCTCACCAGATCGCGATGCGATTGAACGAACCAAGGAAATCATTGCAGGTCTTGTTCGTGAAGCAAAAGTGGACGAAGTCTTCCAAGCAAAAGTGGTTCGTTTGGAGAAATTCGGTGCCTTTGTCAACCTCTTTGACAAGACAGATGCTCTGGTCCACGTTTCTGAAATGGCTTGGACTCGTGTCAATAAACCAGAAGACCTAGTTGAAATCGGCGATATTGTTGATGTCAAAGTTATCAAGATTGATGATAAAGGGCGTATTGACGCTTCTATGAAGGCTCTTCTTCCAAAACCAGAAGGCTATGTAGAGCCAGAAAAACGCGAGCGTTCCGACAGACCACGCCGTCATAAAGACAACAAAGAGAAAAAAGACAACAACTTTGGCGAATTCAAATTCCACAAGGTTGAAAAGAAATAAGCTGAGTAGACAAGTTCGGTAGCGGGCTTGTCTTTCGCTAGAAGGAGTGACTATGGGTTGGTGGAAGGACACCATTGAGATTGTAAAAGAAAAAGATCCGGCAGCACGGACGACCTTGGAAGTTCTTTTGACTTACCCAGGTGTCAAGGCCTTGGCTGCCCACCGCCTGTCCCACTGGATGTGGAAAAAAGGCTTTAAATTACTGGCTCGGATGCACAGCCAATTTTGGCGTTTTTGGACTAATATTGAAATTCATCCAGGCGCCGAGATTGCTTCGGGGGTTTTCATTGACCACGGAGCTGGTTTGGTTATTGGTGAGACGGCTATTATTGAGTCTGGTGTCATGCTTTACCACGGCGTAACGCTTGGTGGTACGGGTAAGGATACGGGCAAACGCCATCCGACCGTGCGAAAAGGGGCTCTGGTTTCTGCCCACGCCCAAGTCATTGGTCCTATTGAAATTGGAGAAAATGCTAAAGTGGGTGCAGCTGCCGTTGTCCTAGCCGATGTTCCAGCGGATGTGACAGTGGTCGGTATGCCAGCTAAAATTGTCCGTGTACACGGTCAAAAAGATGAAAAGGTCATTCATGACATGGAAGATGGTCGTGAGCACTACACGACTAAGCTTGCGGAATTACGAGAAGCCAGCCACCGTTCGTCGCATTTGTAGGAAAGCCACATATGGTAAGTCCTATGTGAGTTAGCTATAGAGAGGAAAAATAAGCATGATAATAGCCACTAATGTCCTAAATTCCCAGCAGTTATCTGCAGCAAAAACTCTGATAAGCACTGTACAATCCCATGACGGAACCTATCGTGACCCTTACCTGTCAAATATGCTCAACTTTGACCCTGAAATGCCAGCTTTTTTCTTGGCTTATCAAGGCGAACAGTTGGTGGGGCTCTTGACTGTGTATGCCGATGATGAGGATGTAGAACTTGCAATTCTCGTACACCCAGACTACCGCAGACAGGGTCTGGCACGCAAGCTCTATGATTGCTACCAGACGGAGACGGCAAACTATCCTATCGCTAGTGTGACCTTTCAGACCGAACGTGTCTTTCTTGACAAGCACCCAGACCTTGCGACAGCATGGAACTTGGTAGAAGATACGGATACTGAGACATGGCTGGGACGTGAGCGAGAGTCTTATCAGTTCTCACAACAGGCTGAACTCACAGTAAGTTTGGCACAGGCTCACCATGCAGACAGTATTGCACACTGTAAGGCTGCGGCATTCGGTAACGACTATGAGGTGGCGCTCCGCTACGTGCGTGAAGCCATTGCGGATGCGGATAGTTTACTTTATCTTTTGGAACATAGCGGAGCGGTTATCGGTTCTTGCACAGTAGATATCTCGACCGATGATAACTACCTTTACGGTTTAGCTATCGCACCAGACCAGCAACAAAAAGGTTACGGCACTTACTTAGTCAAAGCTGTCATTAATGACCTTATCAGGAAAAACGACAAACCTTTTCAAATCGCCGTCGAAGATGACAACCTCATCGCTAAGCGGCTGTATGAAACTATCGGTTTTACCAAGCAGACACAAGTGGTCTACTTGGACCCGAAAGAAGGTTGACATGCTATTAGAAGAATTTGAAAATACCTCTGCAGTCATTGAACCGACGGACAAGGCTATTCGTGGTGGCGGAGAGGTATGTGAGACCATGATTTTCTCCTTCAATGGAGAAATCGTAGATCGTGTCCATCAGCTACCTGAGAGTAGGGAAGGAGGTCATCTTCAGACGTTAAATGGTCGTCATCCTTGGTATATTTTGGAAAGAGATGGGGTGCGGGTTGCGGTCATGTTGGCTGTTATCGGTGCTCCCATGGCAGTTGGTCACTTGGAGGAACTGAAAGCCTGTGGGTTTGAGAACTTTATCGTTCTTGGTTCCTGCGGTGTTTTGGATAAGTCGCTTGCTGCGGATAAGATCATCCTTCCTAGCTCTGCTCTTCGGGACGAGGGAACTAGTTACCACTACGCCCCAGCTAGCGAGGAAATCAGCTATGACCCTGCTCTGCTATTAACCATGGAAAAGGCCTTGGACCAAGCGGGAATCGAACACGTGCGGGCCAAGACCTGGACCACGGATGCTTTCTTTCGGGAAACAGCTGCCAAGGTCAAGCGTCGCCTAGCCACTGGTGCCATGGTGGTCGATATGGAAGCTTCTGCTATCATGGCTTGGGCCAATTATCGTCAGGCCAAGGTCTATCAATTTTTCTACACGGCAGACTATGTGGACCACCACAAGAACGAGTGGGATACCCGTCGGGAAGAACGAACGGCTGACAGTATGACCTTCTTTGAGGTAGCCATGGCGATTGCAAGAACATTAGAAAGTACAACATGTTAAAAAAATTAGTAAGACAAAACTGGCCTTATGTGTTGACCGCCATTGCTGGGACAATCATGTTTATCCTTAAATTCTCCCAAGGAAGCTGGCAGGTAGGGATGATTTGGTTGGCCGCGACAGCTTATTGGCTAGTAAAATTATATCAAAAGTATCAAGTCCTAAAGAATACTCAGAAGTAATGGAGAAACTATGATTAAAATTTACGATACCATGACTCGCAGTTTGCGTGACTTTGTGCCCTTGGAAGAGGGTAAGGTCAAGATGTATGTTTGCGGTCCGACGGTTTACAACTATATTCATATCGGAAATGCTCGGAGTGTGGTGGCTTTTGATACTATCCGCCGCTACTTCGAATACCGTGGCTTTGATGTAGCCTACATTTCTAACTTTACGGATGTGGATGACAAGATTATCAAAGCTGCTAATGAAGCTGGCATGACAACCAAAGAACTGTCTGATAAGTTTATCGCAGCCTTCAAGGAAGATGTGGCAAAGTTAGGTGTCAAACCAGCTACCAAAAACCCTCGGGTTATCGACTATATGGCTGAGATTATTGATTTTGTGCAGGTCTTGATTGACAAGGGTTACGCCTATGAAGCTTCTGGTGATGTTTATTTCCGTGTGGAAAAGGCAGAAAACTATGCTCGTTTGGCCAACAAAACCCTGTCTGACTTAGAAGCTGGGGCTTCTGGTCGTGTTGAGGGAGAAGGTCAATTGAAGGAGCATCCTTTCGACTTTGCCCTGTGGAAAACTGCCAAGCCAGGCGAAGTTTCTTGGGACAGTCCTTGGGGAGCAGGTCGTCCAGGTTGGCATATCGAGTGTTCGGTTATGGCGACAGAGATTTTGGGAGATACCATTGATATTCACGGTGGTGGTGCGGACTTGGAATTCCCTCATCATACCAATGAAATCGCCCAGTCTGAGTGCAAAACAGATCAGACCTTTGCGAATTACTGGATGCACAATGCCATGCTCAATATCAATGATGAGAAGATGTCCAAGTCCTTGGGCAATTTCCTGACAGCCCATGATATGCTGGAGAAAATTGACGGTCAGGTCTTGCGATTCTTCCTATCTACCCAGCACTACCGCCGTCCACTCAACTACACTGAGAAGGCTATTTCGGATGCGGAAATCAATCTCAAATATCTGAAAAACACTTATACACAACCTGTGCAAAACTCTGTGGATAAGTCAGGTCTTGCAGTGCATTTGGCAGCCTTTGAAGCGGCAATGGATGATGATTTCAATGCGGCAAATGGGATTACGGCTATCTTTGACTTTGCCAAATGGATCAACTCAGGTAACTACGATGAAACTGTAAAAGAAGCCTTTGGCAACATGCTGCAAGTGTTCGGCATCGTCTTTGAAGAGGAAGTCTTGGACAGTGAGATTGAAGCCTTGATAGCAGAACGTCAAGCAGCTCGTGCCAACCGAGATTTTGCGACGGCTGACCGCATTCGTGATGAATTGGCAGCCCAAGGCATCAAGCTCTTGGATACCAAGGATGGTGTGAGGTGGACACGTGACTAAGGCAGTAGATGTCAATCTCATCAATGGAATTGCCCTGGCTTTTGAAGGGGATGCTGTTTATTCCATGTATATCAGACGGCACTTGATTTTCAAGGGGCTGACCAAGCCCAACAAACTGCACGGCGAGGCTAACAAATACGTCTCTGCCAAGGCTCAGGCAAGCCTAATCTCAGCCCTCTTAGAAGCTCAGCTATTGACCGAAAAAGAGGAAGAAATCTACAAGCGGGGAAGGAATAGCCATAGCCACACCAAGGCCAAGAATGCGGATGTGGTCACCTATCGAATGTCCACAGGCTTTGAGGCCGTCTTGGGCTATCTGCACATGACCGAGCAAATCGAACGCTTGGAGGAGCTGGTGGGCTGGTGTATTGACAAAATAGAAAGGGGATAAGATGAACGAGAAGGAACTTGCAGGTTGGTTTCCGCAGGCAAAGTTGTCACAAGTAGAGGGCGAATGCTCACTTCAATTGGGCGACGGATCTTATCTGGACTTGTCTGATGCAGACTTGACGGATCGGGAAGGCTACCTTTTGTCCTTGCTATCTCATCCTCGAAAGCAGGTCCAGTCAAGTCCCTGGCAGTCCTATCTACAAGGTCAGGGAAGGCTACCTCAGACAGTTGAAGCCATTCAATTTATCCATATCCACCTTTGGTCGCAAAAAGAAGCCCAGCTGGACGCTTGGCAGGCTATGATGACTGACCTCTTGTCCAGTCAACTGGCTCAGGTACAGCTGACGCCTCAAGATTATCTTATTGTATTGGAGCAGGGCACCTGGATGGATCATCAGACCGTTTTGCAGGACACCCTATCGGCCTTGGAGTTTGACTTTGGCTTGCGGTTGACCATCTTTGTTGGGCAGGTCTGGCCCAAACATATCTCAGCCCACTGGCCTCGACTCTATCAAGCAGAAGCCCAACTCTTTGCTCACTGGCGGGCACGCTACCAGCAGTCAACCGTCCTCTCCTTTGGTCAACTTTTTCTTTGGGGACAAGGCAGAGCAGGCTTGGAGCTCGGTCTAGTTAAAGCCAGTATGCTAGAGCTGATAGATCAGCAAGATATGCAGGCTATCATTCTAGCCCTATGGGCAGAAGGAGCTGTGGTTACCAAGGCAGCTCAAGTCCTCTATATCCACCGCAATACCCTCCAATACCGTTTGGAAAAGTGGCAGGATTTGACGGGACTCCAATTAAAAGACCTGACTGACCTGAGTTTTTGTTATCAGGTATTATTAGATAGACAATTTTGATATTTTGTGCAACCTGCACAGAATATCTTTTTTCTTTTGGTCAACTTGACATAGGAAAATAAAGCGTTTTCATTTACAATAAAACTATCAAAGAAAGTGAGGCTTGAACATGGTTCAACTTAATTTAAAAAATATTTATAAAAAATATCCAAATAGCGAGCATTATTCCGTTGAAAACTTTAATCTAGATATTAAAGATAAAGAGTTTATTGTTTTCGTAGGTCCTTCAGGATGCGGTAAATCAACTACTCTTCGTATGATTGCCGGATTGGAAGATATTACAGAAGGTGAAGCTTACATCGACGGCGTGTTGATGAACGATGTGGCACCAAAAGACCGTGACATTGCCATGGTATTCCAGAACTATGCCCTTTACCCACACATGACTGTATTTGACAACATGGCTTTCGGTTTGAAATTGCGTAAATACAGCAAGGATGAAATCAAAAAACGTGTAGAAGAAGCAGCACAAGTTCTAGGTTTGACTGAATTCTTGCAACGTAAACCTGCTGACCTTTCTGGTGGTCAACGCCAACGTGTTGCCATGGGTCGTGCCATTGTCCGTGATGCCAAAGTATTCCTGATGGATGAGCCTTTGTCAAACTTGGATGCCAAATTGCGTGTATCCATGCGTACAGAGATTGCTAAAATCCACCGTCGTATTGGTGCAACAACGATCTACGTAACGCACGACCAAACAGAAGCCATGACCTTGGCTGACCGTATTGTTATCATGTCTGCGACTAAGAATGAAGCAGGTACAGGTACAATCGGTCGTATAGAACAAATTGGTAGCCCAGAAGAGCTTTACAATAAACCTGTAAACAAATTTGTTGCCAGCTTCATCGGTAGCCCTGCAATGAACTTCTTTACAGTGACTCTTCAAGAGGGTGTGCTTGTTGGAGATGGTTTCAAAGTAGATCTTCCAGAAGGTCGTCGCAAGCATTTGGAAGAAAAAGGCTACAATGGCAAGAGCTTCACACTTGGTATCCGTCCAGAAGACATCAAAGCTTCTCAGTTGGAATTGGACACTTATCCAAGTTCAATTATCGAAGCGGAAGTAGTTGTGTCTGAACTTCTCGGTGCAGAAACTATGCTTTACTCTAAAGTGGGTAGCACAGAGTTTGTATCTCGTGTCGATGCACGTGACTACCACAACCCAGGTGATAAAGTTCGCTTGACCTTCAACCTCAATAAAGCTCATTTCTTCGATGATGAAACAAGCAAGGCGATTGTCTAACCTTTCTAAAATCGTTCATAAAACACCTGACCGCTAGATGAAAATCTGGCGGTTTTTTGGGGTTGAGAACGCATGAATACTTGATTTTTTTTATTAAATTCTATATAATAAATATAGAAAACGCTTACAGGAGGTTCCTATGAAGACACTATTGAAAAAAATTCGTATAACGGCTCTTTATATTTTGCTTTATAATCTCATTTTAATCCTCTCCATTTGGCTAGGAAAGGTATCTTCCAAGGAAGAATTTATGATTGCAGTTGCAGGGAATGCGGTCATGATGGGCCTATCTTTCGTGCACTTGCACAACCAAGTATCAGATGAATTTCATGGAAAAGTAGAAGAACCGTCGGCTTAAACTGACGGTTCTTGGTCTTTATAGACTTCATAAAAATCAACCTTGAGGCGAATAAAGGCCTCCATATCATGCAGGAGTTGGAAGAGGGTGGCCCGAGTTTCAAATTCTTCCCTGGTTTGCGGCAGAGGTCGCTCGCGGAAGGTGGCATGGAAGAGTTCGATGTCCAGGAGCAGTTCTTTGGCAGAATTTTCTCGGCTTAGTTGCTGGGCTGTTCGTTCGAAGAGGCTGGACAGGATGACATTTTCTCTGCCTTCCAGTAAACATTTGTTGATATTTCCTGCCATGGTCCGCAGGATTTTGTTTTGTGCGGCCCGCATTTCAAAGTAATGTACCTGGTAATTGGTCTGCTGGAAGAGCTGGTTGTGGCGGTCTAGGTAGACGACTTTCAGGGCCTCATCCAAGGTCTGATCCAACTGCGTAATCAATTCTGCCTCGTTTCGTCCGTCGCCGTTAAGCAGAAAGGCTTCAAAGCGAAGCAGAATCTGCTTGAGTAGGTCTTCGACTTGGTCGTGGTAGGCCTGTATTTTCTTTTCTTGCGAGGGCATATAGAGGTTAAAAAAGAGTGCCAGTCCTGCCCCAATCAGAAAAAGCGCCAGCTCATTTCCCAAAAAAATCAGCGAAATATCCTGCTCTAGCAAGAGATGGGTGACGAGGACAGTCGAGGGGGCGATGCCAGCCTCCCAGTTGAAACGGTAGGCCAGAGGGACGTAGAGTGCCAGGTAGATGCCCAGGGTCCAGATGCCAAAGCCGAAGAGGGCGAAGGTTAGGACAGCGATGGTCAGGGCCAGGAGGGTGGAAAAGAGGCGGTTGCGGGCCATTTTGAAGCTGGACATGCGGGTATCGAGGACGCTGAGAATGGCGATGATGCCGGCAGCTGTCGCATAGGACAAACCCAGGGCGGTCGCTAGGTAGATAGCTAGAACGGTGGCAAATATCAGTTTAATCGTTCGGAGGGAGAGGGACATGGGGGCTCCTTTGGTTTTAGTCTTCTTTTTATTGTACCATAAAACCCTCCTAAGGTTAGGAGGGTTGAATTTATGCAAACAAAGCAATAATACCGACTACCAAATAGCAGACTAGTTTGTAGCTTTCGTTGATGAGGATGAGGTTGATAGGACGTTGCTCAAAGACGTAGTTTTTCAATGAAGCAAGGACCGCAATTACGCCCATGCCACCAGCTGCGTGAAGTGGTGAAACACCGAGGGTCTTGATGAAGAAAATAGTAATGATAGCAGTCAGCACTTCAATGATAAGGGAAATCACCATTTCCTTCTGGCCATTTTTTCCAGCCTGACGATCTGCTTCTACCTTAGCCATGTCAATGCCTGAAGCCTTGATCCAAGCATCGCGGAAAATCATGCCATACCACAAACCACCAATAGCAAAGGCAATCAGCCCCGCCACAATTCCAAAAATAAGTGTCATACATTCTCCTTTTTGTGTCCGCTTATACGGACAAATAATAGGCATAAGAATAACATATATTGGTAAGGAGGTCAAGTTTTTCAGCTGTGATATAGTGAGTGCCTATTTTCAGTCAACCTATGCTATAATACTCTTATGGAACAAAATGATATTGTATATGGCGTACATGCTGTGGTGGAGAGTTTGGAGGCCAACACTGGCAACAAACTCTACATTCAGGACGATTTACGCGGAAAAAATGTAGAAAAAATCAAGGCACTGGCGGCAGAGAAGAAGGTATCGATTTCTTGGACGCCCAAAAAGACCCTGTCCGACATGACAGACGGTGCTGTTCACCAAGGATTTGTCCTGCGGGTCTCTGAGTTCGCCTATGCGGACCTATCGGTGATTTTGGAAAAGGCAGAGCAGGAAGATAATCCTCTCATTCTCATCTTGGACGGTCTGACAGACCCCCACAACTTCGGCTCGATTTTACGAACCGCAGATGCCACTCAGGTGGCGGGCATCATCATTCCCAAGCACCGAGCAGTTGGCGTGACGCCCGTTGTGGCTAAGACTTCCACAGGTGCGGTGGCCCATGTCCCAATCGCTCGAGTGACCAATCTCAGCCAGACCCTTGATAAGCTCAAGGAGGCAGGTTTCTGGGTATTTGGTACCGATATGAACGGAACCCCAAGCCACAAGTGGAATACGGCTGGCAAGCTAGCCCTTATTATCGGCAACGAAGGCAAGGGCATCTCCAGCAATATCAAAAAGCAGGTGGATGAGATGATTACCATTCCTATGAAGGGCCATGTCCAATCTCTCAACGCCAGCGTAGCAGCAGCTGTGCTGATGTACGAAGTATTTCGGAAGAAAATCTAAATGAAAGAAAAAGTTCTCATTGTAGATGGCTACAACATGATTGCCTTTTGGCAATCAACCAAGCAGGATTTTAAAAAGGGAGACTTGGATGCAGCCAGAACGACCTTGCTTCGAACCTTGTCTCACTACGCAGCCTTTGAACAGATCGAGGTGATTTGTGTCTTTGATGCCCACCATGTGCCAGGTCTTCGCCAGCAGTATGACGAGTACAAGGTATCGGTCATTTTTACAGAGGAAGAAGAGACGGCAGATAGTTATATTGAACGGCTCAGTGCCCAGCTCAATAGTGACCGTCGCAAGCAGGTTTCCGTCGCAACCAGCGACCTCAACGAACAATGGGTGGTCTTTTCACAAGGGGCCTTACGGGTTTCGGCGCGTGAGTTAGAGGAGAGAGCCAGGGTCATCAAAAAGGACTTGGACAAGTTTGTGGACCAGGTCGAACTTTACACCCCGCGGCTCAATCCCTAGTCAGATGGGAATTTTCAAGCCTTAAAAGAAATGATGGAGGAAATGAAAGAGTGACATTTACAATCGTAACCGATTCGACATCGGATTTGCCAACCAGCTGGGTCCAAGAAAATGATGTGATCGTGCTTGGTTTGACCATTAACCTAGACGGCGTGACTTATGAAACAGTCGGTGAAAACCGCTTGACCTCAGCAGATTTGCTGGAGAAAATGGCTTCTGGCAGTCAACCTACGACCAGTCAGGTCAATGTTGGTCAGTTTGAAGAAGTCTTTGAAGCGGCAGCCAAGGAAGGTCAAGATGTGCTCTACCTGGCCTTTTCATCGGCTCTTTCAGGGACCTATCAGAGTGGAACTATTGCACGTGATATGGTTTTGGACAACTATCCACAAGTCCATATCGAGCTTGTCGATACCAAGGCGGCTTCTATCGGTGAAGGCTACTTGGTCATGCAGGCGGCTCAAGCACGAGCTGCGGGCAAGTCTTTGGCTGAGACCAAGGCACTCATTGAAGAATTGGTGCCACGTTTGCGGACCTATCTCTTGGTTGACGACCTTAACCACTTGGTGCGTGGTGGCCGCTTGTCCAAGGCAGCAGCCCTAATCGGTGGTTTGGTCAATATTAAACCTCTCCTTGCACTCAATGCGGAAGGGAAGTTAGAAGCCATTGCCAAAATTCGTGGCCGTAAAAAAGGGATTAAGGAAATGCTGAACCTGACCTTGGACAACTTGGATCATTCTACGGTCATGGTGGCCTATACAGGTGATATTGAGGTGGCTGAAGCGATTAAGGCAACCTTGTTGGAAGATAGCCGTGTCAGCGATGTTCTTTTGACTGAGTTGGGCCCAATCATTGCCACCCATACAGGAACAGGGGCATTAGCCATTATTTCTATCAATAAAGAAGAGAGATAATCTCTTTTCTTTTTACAAAAACAGAAAGCGATTACAAACTAATATTGATGTGGAGGTTCATATGAAACGCTTGTTGTCTTGTTATGCCAGTGACTTGTTGGGAGCGACCAAGGAGGAGCTCAAGCAGTCTATTTTATCCAGCGAAGGCCGGATTATCATGGGAGAAACGGTGGTCACAGCGGCTCCCTTGATTGCCGGGGTGACCAATGCGGAGATGATGGCTGCTTTTGGTTGTGACCTCTTGGTGCTCAACGAATTGGATGTTTTTCATCCGGAGATTGTTGGTTTTTACGACTGCGACAATCCTATTGCGGAAATCAAGCGGTTGACAGGTCGATTGGTCGGGATTAACTTGGAGCCTGTGGATAATAGTCAGGAAGTCCAAGACCAGCAGGTCTTTCTCAAACCTGGTCGTCAGGTCAGTCCAGAAAGTTTGCGACAGGCCCAAGCCCTTGGCGTAGATTTTATCATGCTGACAGGCAATCCTGCTACGGGTGTGTCCATGGCTGCAATCCGCTCTGCTATTGGCCTTGCCAAAGAACACTTTGAGGGCCTCATCTTTGCGGGGAAAATGCACGGTGCAGGTCTGGGAGAGTCGGTCGTGGACAGCCAAGCCCTGCTGGATTTTGTGGACTTGGGGGCAGACGGTGTCCTCATTCCTGCGGTCGGCACGGTGCCGGGTGTGCGGGAAGAAATCGTGGCACCGATTGTCAGTCAGGTCAAGGCGCGTGGTGGTCTGGTTATTTCGACCATTGGGACCAGTCAGGAGAGTGCGGACAGCCAGACGGTGCGGGAGTTTGGGCTCAGCAACAAGCGGGTGGGCTCGGACATCCACCATATCGGAGACGGGGGTTACGGTCGGATGCCAGACCCTGAAAATATCTTGGCTCTGTCCTTGGCGGTTAGAGGCAAGCGGCACACCTATTTTAAAATGGGGCAGTCAGTGAGGAGATAAGGTTATGATAAGGTTTTCATTCTCGGCAGCTCTGCTATCTTTCAAAAAATAAAAAAAGTAAAGTAAAATAACTTGACGGAGAACAGTAGTTTTGATAGAATGGTAGACGGTATTGTTTACCCCATTTGAAAGGCCCCGGAACCTTCCAAATACCCGCGGACCGGAACATCCGCCCAGTAAACAAAAACGATTCGTATAGGAGAAATCATGAACAAAACAACATTTATGGCTAAACCAGGCCAAGTTGAACGTAAATGGTATGTAGTAGATGCTACTGATGTACCTCTTGGACGCCTTTCAGCAGTAGTTGCTAGCGTTCTTCGCGGTAAAAACAAACCAACTTTCACACCTCACACTGATACTGGTGACTTCGTTATTGTTATCAACGCTGAGAAAGTGAAATTGACTGGTAAAAAAGCAACTGATAAGATCTACTACACTCACTCAAACCACCCAGGCGGATTGAAATCAATCTCAGCTGGTGAATTGCGTTCTAAAAACGCTGTTCGTTTGATTGAAAAATCAGTTAAAGGTATGCTTCCACACAACACACTTGGTCGTGCACAAGGCATGAAGTTGAAAGTGTTTGTAGGTAGCGAGCACACTCACGCAGCACAACAACCAGAAGTACTTGATATTTCAGGTCTTATCTAAGGGAAAGGACGTAATCTAAATGGCACAAGCACAATACACAGGTACTGGTCGTCGTAAAAACGCGGTTGCACGCGTACGTTTGGTCCCAGGTACTGGTAAAATCACAGTTAACAAAAAAGATGTAGAAGAGTACATCCCACACGCTGACCTTCGTTTGGTTATCAACCAACCATTCGCAGTAACTTCAACACAAGGTTCATACGACGTTTTCGTTAACGTGAACGGTGGTGGTTACGGTGGTCAATCAGGTGCGATCCGTCACGGTATCGCGCGTGCATTGCTTCAAGTAGATCCAGACTTCCGCGATTCATTGAAACGCGCAGGCCTTCTTACTCGTGATGCTCGTATGGTTGAACGTAAGAAACCAGGTCTTAAGAAAGCACGTAAAGCTTCACAATTCAGTAAACGTTAATATACCGCGATATATCAACGTTTCAAAGCACTCAAGAGTTTACCTCATGGGTGCTTTTTTCGTGTTTTTTTGAAAAGTTCACCTCAAAATTTACCTTATTTTTACCTTATTGTTTCAGAGAGTTTAAGGCAAATTCTCCGACTGCCATAGGGACAACATTAGAAGTATTGACATAAATCTGAGTTGTCCCAGTATCACTATGTGTCAAAGCTTCTGAAATATCTTCTAAACTCATTCCTGCCTGTTTGGCAAGTGTTGCTCCTGTATGTCGGAGTTTATGAGGTGTAGCGTGTGTCAGTTCAGGATGTCGCTTTTTGATGCTCTTCATCTTGTTGTTGAGATAGTCAGCATGTAAGGGCTTGTTGATGTTTCCTTTTGTGTCTATATAAGTGAAGACGAACTGTTCAGGATTGGTTAGAATCCCAAATCGAGCAAGCTCATATTTTTGTTGCTCTTTCCATGAGGAAAGGAGTTGAATCAGGTCATTAGATATTAAAAAGATAGTCTTTTTGTTCCCTTTTGTGGATTTGACTTCTCCATATCTATCCAGAGCTTGAATTAGCTGGATTTGAGCTTTTGAAAAGTCGATATGTTTCCATTGCAGAGCGTAGCTCTCGGATTTTCGGTCTCCCAAAAAGAAGGTAAGATAAAATAGAACATAGTCTTTAAGCGAAATTTTTCCGATAGCCAAGTCATCTTGGAAAGCCGAGAACCACTCTTGTAGTTGCTCCTGTGTAAGGTAGAGGTCTTCATCTCTCTTTGCTTCTGCCAACTGGATTTTCTTGGTTGCTTTGATACGACGCAAGGTTTTAGCAACTTTATTTGATTCTATATATTCTAATTCCTCTGCCCAATCAAATATGGAAATTACATAACTTCTCAAGGTCTTGAAATTGGCGTATTCATTAGCTTTAGCAGTCATCAAGTTTAGAATAACTTGCTTGTTCTGATTGAGAAATTGAATAGTGTAATTACCTAACATAGGTAAAATATGTTTTCTGAAACAAGTTTTTGTATTGGCTATAGTTGACCTGCTTGGGGGCTTTGTAGTTGAAGTGGTCTGTCCTGCTTTATAATACTCCCACCAGACATTTTCGTAAAAATCTTTGAATAGAATTTCTTCCTTGCCTAGCCCTGTAAACTCGTTGTTCTCAATCTGACTGATTTTTGTTAAAAGGTCTATCTCTGCTTGTCGTGCCTCCTTTTTGCTTTTGAAACGCTTATCAAAGTATTTATTGTTCACGATTCCGAGTGGCATTCGCGCAACAATTGGGATATATACTTTTAAGCGATATGTTCCATTTTTTGTTTTAGTGATAGTCATGATATTCTCCTCTTTTCGAACCAGAAAATATCAAGACCATTATGAAATAAAAAGGAAGATATTTCTAGTTTTGCGAAAGTAGCCATGCGTCGATGGCTTGTTTATTGAAACGAACTGTTTTTCCGATTTTAATTGATGGAAGCCCTTTGCGAATCCATTCGTCTAAAGTGTTATTTGAAATCCCGAGATACTCGCATGCTTGTTTTTTGTTTAAATACGAATTGCCAATATTTCGATGATGAATTTGTTTTTCAATTTCTGATGTAATTAAACTTGAAATTAATATCTGAATTTGTTTGATTTGTTCATCAGGTAAGATAACTTGCATGTTTACACTCTTCCTATTGGTTAAATTTGACATTAGTCATTATGCCACAATGCGGACTCAAAACGGATGATTTTTAGAAATGTATAGATTAATCGTCTGTTTTGTCTTCCGTTTGGGAAGACAATTTTTTTAAGAAATGCTGTAATATCAACGTTTTGGAGGTTTTACAAAGTTGTAAAATCATATTAAAAAACGTTAAATAATTCTTCTAGACTCAATAATCGATTTAAAATTAATTCATATAAATCAATTTTATAATGATGTTTTCGACGTAATTTATTGTTCAATGAGTATATTTCATTTCTGAATTCTTTTGTAAACTTTGAGATTTGAACAATGTGTAATTCATTTGTGTTGTAATTTTTATGACAACCTAAACCATGTGCCTTTGCAAAATCAAGAGCATCAAACATCAATCGTAGAATAATTAATACATTCCACGTAATCATCTCAGATAAATAAAATGATTCAGGATTAATATTTAATTCTTTCTGACTTTTAGTAATCAAATTTTTTCTATAACGTGATCTATTTTCTTTCGAAACAAATTTAACATCAATCAAACTAAAAATTTCTTCATCTAGAACAAAAGGAGTGTTTGTTGAATGTGACACG
Organism: Streptococcus suis YS161; assembly: GCF_002760245.1. GTDB lineage: Bacteria > Bacillota > Bacilli > Lactobacillales > Streptococcaceae > Streptococcus > Streptococcus suis_I. Next base: position 39,219 of record NZ_ASCA01000043.1, read on the forward strand.
TTAATCTGTTTTTTCAACAATTCTTCGAATGTAGCTCGTGGTTTTGCTCTGAAAATTGTGGATAATTCTCTATCAGTATTTATTACTGATTGTTCGATTTCCTTTATTAAATTGAAGACTCCAATTGAAACCAAGCTCTCTAAGTATTGAATGATTTTCAGATCATCAATTTCTTCAAGAACACATGTACAAAAAATGGATTTTATCTTATCTTTTTTCAAAACAGTTTCGAAACGATACACTTCAAATGCTTCTGTTTTCGTTTTGTCAAGTTGTCCTAATCTCTTTGCTTTCTTTGTTTTACTGTAAAGAACTTGCTGATTATTTTTATACGCATTGGTTGTTAAAATATCATAATCTTTATCTTGAATGCTTTTTGAAGAGGAAGCAAAATTCACTTTCTTCCTCGTTAAACAACGTAGAAGTAATGCTCTTGTTTGCAAATGGAAAGCAGATTGTATTGCCATTGTGAAAGCAAGTTCGATTTCTTGGAATTCGCAATGATGTATCCTACAAAATATACCTGTTTCGTTTTCCAAAATTGATAGTGCTCTATCTAATCTTGATTTTATTCCTTCAATTGAAGCAGTAGCAATGTTGAATCCACAATGTATCAATTCTATGCGGTAAAAATAACTGCCATCAAATGGATTTTTTCCCATGAGAAATGAACCGAAATCAGTAGAATTGATAACTAGCTCTGTCAGTAATCCAAATGAACTGTATTTTCTCTTAATAGAAAAATTGTTTTCATTAAAATTAACCGTATTTAAAATCTCTTCATCAATAAGTATGTTTCCTTTCAGGTTAAGAACTACTTTGTCAATGCCCCAAAAAGAATTTGTTACAGAAAAACATCGTTCCATCTCTTTTCTATTTTTATCATAGATTTTTTGTTTTTCCTCATCCGACATACCTCTTGTAACTTTTAGAAACATTTTTTCCTCTTTCATTTCTCGAAATGAATTATGCCATATATGGAACTTTGTCAGAGGAAAAAATATAAAAAATTGACAAAAAATAGAGATGAACTTCAAAAAATTCATCTCTATTTTTCTATTTTCGTTCTACCACTATATCTTCAAGTATATAATTCTCAAAAATAAACATTTCCTCATGAATTGTCTTTTGGATGGATATTGGCAATGCTGATAAGTACACATTGTCTCCGATTCTGAAACGTGTTTCATTGACACGCATTTTTGTGCTATATTGTACTTTGACTCTATTTTCACAGTAATCCTTGATAGTCATTTCAATCCAATTCGAATTGGGTTTTAAATGTTTATCAATAACCTTTCCAAAAACAAACATCTTTGCGAAATGGTTTGGATATGCAAAACCGAAGCTAGGCTTTTTATTGAAGAATACCGCCAGTTCAGTCTGCTCTTCTTGGATGGTATCTATAATAACTTCGTAGCAATTTTTTGTGTTAATGTTTTCGATATGACCTGATATCGATACCACCATTCCCTTTTTCAATTGAAATTTTTCACGATTAAAATAACATTTCAAATATATGTGCTTACGACCTGCACCATTTCTAATAAACAGAATGAACGATGGTTTATTATCATCATTATTTATTTCAATAATTTTTCCTCTTGCAAAAATTACATTCTGTTCTTTGTTTCGTAGATTATTTTGATTCCTCATTTTACTTTCCTCCATTACATCAATTTCTACAGAATTATTATGCCTGATAATACAAATCAAAAAATCACTACAGAATGTAATTCGTTACAGTAACAGATAACCGCCAATGAGACAAGTTTAAAACGGATACTGCCATGAGAGCAAGGCGGTTATAAGCAATTGGCATTCCTGCCGATAATGCTTTAACTTTATTTGAGCCACGTAAAATATATGCTTCATCTCTTAAATCAAAAATAAAATTTCTACGCTGTCTTTCGTATTGCTTAGTTGATTCGTTTTTCAATTTCTGATGTCCCTCCTCCCATTTTTTTATTAATAAATTTGAAAATGCTTGTCGCATTTGTGGATTTTCCTGAATTTTCTCAAGGTAATAGAAGTAGCTATCTCTTGAATGCTGTGCACGTAATGCATGTAAATTAATCTGATTGTTCATTTCTTTGTCAGAGAAGACAGGTTCATTTTCTCCTACCCCAGCAAAAGTCTGTTTCACCAACTCGATGTCATGCGGCAGAATATATTGCATTTGTTTTTTTCCGCCTTTGCCACGTTTGACGAAAATATAGCAGTTACCATACTCGTCTATTTTCAGGTCTCGGCCGGTTAGGTTTTTTAATTCGTTCCGACGAATTCCAACGACTTTCTGGAATTCGACTAGGCGAGAGAAGCGAGAGTTCAATTCTTGACTTTTCCCTTGTTCATTCGCTTCATGTTTTCGTCCTCTAACTATTTTATCGCTTGTTCGTTTTTGTTTTTTGATTCGGTTTAGATTGATTCCTGTTGCTTTACAAATTGGCGCAAGGTATGTATGAATTGTCGCAGGAGTGTATTGCTTTGGATCTTGTTGAAGATCATCATGATATTGTTGAATTACTTCTTCCGTAATATCAGCTATCCTTTTAATACTGTTTGCTTTTGCCCATTTTGCGAATCGTGTAGCTGATCTTTTGTATGAAGTCCGAGATGTATTGTTTGTAACATTTTTTGTTGCTGCGAGGAAGATATCGTGCTTTAATGAATTTCTCTTTCGTGGCATTTTCTTTCTCCTTTCTTTGTAAAATACTTATTAATGGTAAATTGCCTCCCACCCTTTTTATTGAATGAGCTGGGTATGCTCTTGAAAATATACGCTGAGGCTGCCTGATAGGACTAGCGTTTTAGAAGCAGATTCAGTATTCACCGTCTCTTTTCTTGATATTTTCAAATGTCATTGATCTGGTTATTTCTTAAAACTAAAAACTACTATTAACTTTTGCTAAACATCTTTTTCTGTACTAAATTTATTGCTAAATGGTTATTCTGTACGTCATTTCATGCCGCAGAATAACCATTTACTTTCTTCGTTTTCGACCTCTTTTCTCAAGTCAATGACACCTTTAAAAAAGAGAAGTCACAATCATTCGAATTAACAATTTTCACCGAGCCCAGTGCGAATTCAAACAATTGATAACCTATCACCTCCAATCTCTATTACATCAATTTTTTTCAATATTATTATGTCGCTTTTTCAATAAAATAAAAAACGGGAATACATTATTTGCATACAAAAATTAACAACGCGATTTTTTTGTTTTTGAAAAAGTGGCATACTGATTTTAGAAGCTAAAGGAGGTATATCATGTGATATTCAAAATACAAATACTTACTTCAATATGGATTCGAAAACAGTAAAGGAGGTTTGAAAATGTTAGAATCCCACAGAATTATTATCAAATTTTTAAAGCAGACGATTTTTGAAACAGACATTAAAGCTATTGATTGCCATCATGAAAAAGATTTTGCGATTTTTCCAGGATCTTTTGATGACGAATATTATGATTTGTTGCTTGAAAACGATGGTTGTGATATTCATATTAAAATCTTTTACGAAACGGAAGAATCGGATTGTTTTGTTACTATTGATTTAGAAGACGGATTGCACGAATCAATTCATGTGAAATTTAATTTTGAGGATTGGGAAAATGATTTTTATCAATTTTGTATTGCTATGAAAGTTATTTTGGGACATTACGTGATCGGAATCTGGACAGAAGCGATGGCAGAAATGCACGCGATGGGTCTTGTAGGATTTGTCCAAAAATATCAAAACAAAACTATTAATTGGAACGATGATTGCTTAATCTATGAGTAAATTAAAAAAGCTGCAGTTTCATTTTTGTAACTGCAGCTTTTTTAACGTATTTCTTGAACTGATACAGCAAATTTCAGACTTTTGCGCAATTTTTTGGTATAATGCAACAAATTAGTAAATAACTTGGTAAAAGACGTAGTAAAATAATTGGTATTTCAATATGGAAGATTATCAACCATTTCGGGTTGTGGATCGAACTATATTTTTTAAAGTGTAATTAGCTACTTGTTTTACTTTCGTTATTCGTACAAAAGAAGAATATTTCAGAAACGATCAATGACTGAAAACATCAATCTTCTAACTTTGCAGAATAGGCTGTAAAGCACAGAAGGTGGTAGCTATCAGGGAAATTGGTCGTTTTTTTGCGTCCAATAATTATTGTGAATTCTTTTGAAAGGATGATATTTTGTTGGATATTGAAGAATTAACAAAATTTTTATTAGACAAGACAGAGGAAGATTTAAGATTGATCTATCGTTTTGGTATGGAAGAAGAGCGTGTAGATAAAGAAAAAGTGGCCTTTCTGAGAGGGAGGATAAGAGGTTATTGTAGTGCCGTTTTTGCCTTGTTGCTGAAACTTCGTTCATCTCAGAATGCAATTGACATTTCAGATGCTATACATGACCTTATCAAACTACGTGAACATGCTGAAAAAAAGATAGAAAAATATCTATCTAACAAGTAGAGAGGTTTGAAGCAGACAAAAAGACCTATCTCTTAAATTAAGAATTAGGCCTATGAAAATTCATTGGTCAGTCTATTTCAATGTTTTGATAAGCTGGCTTACTGCCTGGATAACATCATCACGCTTAGTTTTTGGAAGTTCGGTTAACATCATAATTAATTCGTCCATATTTTCATCTTTACTGATTTGCATGTCGAAAAATGTTGGAACGTCAACTTCCAACGCATCGATGATTTTGTGCAACGTATTTATTGTGATGTTGCTTTCTTTAGTTTCAAGTTTATTGATGTAATTAAATCCCAAATCAGCTCTTGCTTCAAGTTCTGTCTGTGTCAATCCAGCCTGAAGTCGCAGTGTTTTGATTCTTTTTGCAATGAATTTTTGTAGATTGTTTGTCATAAGACTATCTTACAAATTATTAGTAGAAAAAAACTAATATATATCACTGATTGTTTATAATAACAGTTGTATATGACTGTTATTAATGATAAAATAGTAATAAATTTTGGGAGGAAATAAGTATAATATGAAAAAAGAAAATGTAATTCAATCACACGGTTCAATTCGCAAACTCAAGGCTTATGGTGCAGTTGGAGTTCTATCTATCGGAATGATGACCACTGTCGGAACAGTGAGCGCAAAAGCAGAAGAGGTTGCAGGAACAGCTATTGTCGCAACTGCTACAACTTCAACTGAAGTAACGCAAGGGCAGGTTGATCAAGCACAAGCTCAAGTGGATACAAGCAAGACAGCCCTTGACCAAGCAACAGCAAATGTTGCAACTGCAGAGCAAGCTGTTTCAGCAGCTGAAGCAACTTACACTACTGCAACAGATGCAGTGAACGATAAGCAAGCAGAGATTTCCACTGCCCAGGAGCAAGTGGCCAGCAACCCAACTGTTGCACAAGCGCAGGAGCAAGTGGATGCTGCAGCTCAAACCGTTACGAATACACAAAACGAAATTAATGAGACACAGGCGGATGTATCAAACCTCGAGAACCAAGTATCTGCCAACGAAACAGCTGTAGCCAACGCCGAAACTCAAGTAGCGAATGCTGAGACTGCTAAAGCACAAGCGGACAAGCAGTTGGCACAGGATGTGGCAGATGAGAAAACTGCGCAAGATGCAGTAGCAAGTGCACAGGCAGATGTTAACACTGCTAAAGCGGTTGTAGCAGAGAAAGAAACAGCTGTGACGACAACCACTCAAGAAGTGACTACAAAAGAAAATGAAGTAGCAACTGCCGAAACTAAACTTGCAGAAGCACAAGATGCTGATGCTAAACGACAAGCAGATATCAACACGGCTCAATCAGAAGTATACACTGCACAAACGAACGCGAGCAACGCTCAAAATCAATTAGACAGTGCCAACACCAATTTGACAACTGTTGAAAATAACATCTCAACAGCTCAAACTGAGTTGGATAAGGCGAACTTAGCACTTAATTCAATCTACACTGTCGAGCTCTCTGAAACATACAAGGACTTGCTTGACCAATTCTACAAAGCTCGCTATGTTACAAAAAACACAACAGAGATGAATCGTGTATGGACATTACTACAGGCTGAGTCAGATCGTTTATTTACTGCTTCTATTAACGCTAAAAATCTCCGCACTTTGCGTGATGGTTTGAACGCTATTGAAAGCAACAAACGAGTAGTTGTGGCTGCAAATAGCGGAGGGCTTAACCAGCTAACAAGAGAAGACCGATTGGAATTGACGCAGTTTGCCCAAACGATTATCAATGATCTCCGTTCTCAAATGGGGATTACATCAAAAGTTTTGGTTACTGAGGGTTCCCTTGACCTCGCCAATATGGTCGCAAAAGAGTATTTGGCAGATGATTGGGATATGAAAAAAGGTCATAACACTCAAGCTCTTCTTCGAGTGCAAAATGCTACAAACTCACGTATTGAAGAAGATGCTGATCCATGGAGTTACACATTTACTTCAGATGCCACAATGACAACTCTTAAAGTTCGTTTGGCAAATGCTATTGAAGCGATGATGCTTGATGATTATTCACCATCTCAACATTTTGGACACGCTATTTCATTGATTGGTTTAGATTCAAAATACCTAGCCAACGAAACTGGCGATCAGTATTTCGGTCTTTCTGGCTATACAGGGTCTAAAAACTCCGCTTTGTTGATGGAATTCAATGACCACGGAGTTGTCTCAAGTAAAATTGCAGGAACACCCATTGCTAACCCAATCTCTAAAGAGACTCTTCAAGCAGCAGTTACAAGCGCTGAGAACAAACTAGCAACTGCTCAAGCGAAATTAGTTCCTGCCCAGCAAGCTGTAACAACTGCAACAAGCAAGTTGCAAGCAGCACAAGGCACTTTGAAACTGGCACAGGATAAGCTAGCTAAAGCAAAAGCGGTGCCTATTCAGATACCTGCCGCGCAAAAAGCATTAGATACTGCTAAAGCTAACTTGGCAACTGCTCAGGCAAAACTTGCCACTGCAAAAACTGAACTCGCGAACGCTAAATCAGACCTAACTAAAAAAGAAGAAGTTTTGACATCAGCTCAAAACACCTTTCGCTTAGCACAAGCTGACGTAGCAACAAGTCGAGCAAATGCGGAAACAAAGGCACAAGATCTTGCAGCTGCTAAAACAAGCCTCACATCTGCACAAAGCACCTTGGCAACTTCACAAGAAGCTTTAGCAGATGAAAAAGCGACGTTGACAGGCTTGCAGACTGCATTGACTACTGCTCAAAATCAGCTTAAGACTGCTAAAACAACTTTGACAACAGTACAAGGTTATGCGAACAAGCTTAATCAATTACAAACTGAGTTGGAGCCATTGCTTGCAGAACAAACAGCCGCTAAATCTGTATTGGACAATGCTAAAAACAAACTAGCAACTGTAACACTTGAGAAGTCCGTTGCACAAGCTAACTACGAAAAAGCTCTTGCTGAATTAAAAACAGTTCAAGCTCAGTACGATGCTTACCAGGCTTATCTAGTGGCAAAAGCTGAGGCTGATCGTTTGGAAGCAGAACGCATTGAAGCAGAACGTAAAGCAGAAGAAGCTCGTATCAAAGCTGAACAAGATGCTAAAGCTAAAGCAGAAGCAGAAAGATTAGCGAATGAAGCTAAGGCTAAAGCAGAAGCAGAGCGCCTCGCAAAAGAAGCTGCAGAAAAGGCTCGCTTAGAAGCTGAGAAAAAAGCTCAAGAAGAAGCAGAGGCTAAGGCAAAAGCTGAGGCAGAACGTCTTGCGAAGGAAGCTGCTGAAAAAGCCCGTTTAGAAGCTGAGAAAAAAGCTCAAGAAGAAGTTGAAGCTAGGATAAAAGCTGAAGAAGAGGCGAAAGCAAAAGCAGAAGCGGAACGTTTGGCAAAAGAAGCTGCAGAGAAAGCTCGTCTAGAGGCTGAGAAAAAAGCTGAAGAAGAGGCTCGTTTAGAAGCAGAGCGCTTGGCTGCAGAAAAAGCAAAACAAGAAGCTTTAGCAAAAGCAGAAGCGGAGCGTCTTGCAAAAGAAAAGGCTGAAGCAGAACGTTTGGCTCAGGAAGCTAAAGTCCAAGCAGAAAAGGCTCGCTTGGAAGAAGAAGCTCGCATTAAGGCAGAAGAATTGCGTAAAGCTCAAGAAGAAGCTGCGCGTTTAGAAGCTGAACGTATTGCTAAAGAGAATGCCGAAGCTGAGAAAAAAACTCGTGAAGAAGAAGCTGAAACTATCAATGGTGATACAAAAGAATCTACTCAACACCCTAAAGATGATAAACCAGTGGAAGAACCAAAATCAGATGACGACTTGATCACTGTTAAAGGAGAGCCTACTTATCATGAATTGCCTGCGATTGACATCGATGAATTAGTCAGCGACTTCAATGTTGATAGAAAGCCAGCAAATACAATTTTAAATCCAACTATCCAAACCCAGTCTAAAAGTGTTGGAACTGCCAAGGATGCGCATTCTAATCAATCAGGTAAGATTGAAACTCTTCCTGAAACAGGGACAGCCGACAACTTATTGCTTTCAGTAATTGGCATGGGCTTGTCTTCGCTTGGACTAGTAATTAGCAGAAGAGAAAAGCATTCTAAGTAATAAGTTTTGCTTAGTTCTCTGGTATGGGGTTGCGTGAGGCATATAATGTGTTATTCGTATCTTTCAAGGAGTTGGGGGTTATTATGAAGAAAGAAGAATGGATTGAGGTATTTGAAGAGATTCATGGGCGAATACCCAGTGTTGAAGAGGTTTTAGCAGCAGAAAAAGCTGGAGAGATAATCGGTAATCTTGATGCAGAAGTTGTTTCTACAAATTATAATCAAGCAGGATCAGCACGAAATTCGAGTAATGGGTACGGATATAGGAAAAATTCTCTGTTTTCATACTTGAAGTTTTGTTATGAGAATAAGAAGTGGGCTATCTTAGCTTACTTCAGTACCTTGATAGGTCTGGGTTTATACCTAGGGGTTTTGCCTGGGATACTAGCCATATTGTTATCGATGTTTATGATTTCAGAAATAGGTCAAAACATGGTCTGTAAGATGATTAGTGCCAAGCCAATAGAACGCCAAGAATATCAGAGTACAATTGTTCAACCAATTGCAAAGATAATCCAAAAGGAGCGAGTGCAGGGGCTAATCTTACCAGAGAGTATCGAAATTAGGATAATACAAAATGAGTTGCCAGTTGCGTATGCTGTTGGGATGAATCGGATCTTAGTATCTGAAAGTTTACTAGATAGTCCTCATTTTTTAGAATCTAAAATTAAGTTCGAACTTCATCGTATTCATAATATGGCACCAAATTTGCTACTCGTTGTTGTTGGAGCTAATTTACTATTGGTGTTGGCTGGACTAATCGTCATGTTGTCTGGGAGTTTGGACAAAAACTACGGTGATCGTAGAAGTTCATTCTGGGCAGGTGGTAGGTCACAAGCCGCTAATGGAGCTATTTTATACTACGGAAGTTTAGCAGCCTTAGCTGCAATTCTCGGACTAACCTTTCTTTTTGTTAAATCTGTTGTAAGACGTGATGTCGAATTGTCTGATGGATTTATGGTAAGGCAGGGGTTGGGGCAGGTACATTGTTTATATCTTGATAAGGTTAATACTTTTGATCAAACGATGTCTAAGAAAGTCTTTGAACTAGGTTTTCCAGATATAGACACTCGAATTGCGGTGATGCAAAATCAGCATGGCGTCAATTACCAGGCTAATTAAAGAAAGGAGAAGTTATGGTGACTAAGGAAGAATGGATGGTATCCTTTGAACAAGAACATGGTCGCAAACCCGTACCTAAAGAATTTGTTGATGCCCGTCAGAATGGAGAATTTGAAGTTGCGGATACAGAAAGCGTTCTTGTTAGCAATGTTGATTCAGTGGTTGATGTAATAGACTTGACGACCGAAAAGGAAGCGACGATAGAATCCAATCTTGCTAATGATAATAAGGTAAGTGAGTCGAAACTGGAAGAGTACGCAATTGGTCCTAAAGTATTTTGTTTTAATTGCGGAAAAGCGAACCAGACAAGCGCTGAAACGTGTATTCAATGTGGGACAAAGTTATCGAAGGGGAGGGAGACTAGGTCTTTCTTTTCCGACTTTACCTCTAAATTGACGGAAGTAAGTGCCATTGCTAGTAAAAAAACGAAGGAACTCACTCATAATGCCCAAGCCAACGCTCAGATTTTCTCAGAAAAGAAAAAACGAGAGACTCTGATACAAGCATTGGGGAATGCCTACTATGAAAGGAACAAAGAGAAGTCAGGTGGCGAGTTCCAAGAGCTTTTTGATGAAATAAAAGGCATTGATAAACTGATTCAAGACCTTAATGAATCAATCAAACAGAATCATTAAGGTGTTAGCTTAATATTGTTGGGATAATGGAGGAGAGATGATTACGCTAAATAATTTTTTAAAGATAAGGTCGCGAGTTGAACTGGTTCATAGGATCTTGATTATTAGTCTGGTGCTTGTGATATGGTCAACATTTTTTAAAGTAATTGACAATGGCAATGGCGAACAGTTCAATATGTATGCAACAGTGAGTGGGCTCTTTGGACCGAGCTTATTCTTAGCGGTGTCGTTAATTGAATTAGGGGCGGTTTTTACAAAGAATGAAAAGGTATTTATTCCTTTGAGAGTAGTCAATACATTTTGGCTTTTTAACCTTCTAAATAATATTTCGACTATTGTGGCGAATGATCAATCAATGGCCAACCGTTCAAATAAACTTCGAACATTCGCTGAAATTACAGCAGGTCTTTTTACAGGATGGTCTCCCTCAATTACAAAAATACGGTCTTTTAACTTGTTAGGTGGCTACTCCGTGATACGCTATATTCTTTTCTTTAGTATTTTGGTGTTCCTTGGGTACCTATTTTTAAGGTTTGTGAAAAAACAAGAATTGGAAATGGGAATCTCTCAAAATTTCCTAACCATTCAGGATGTGCTGGTGGCCTTTAACAGGGATAAGCTAATCACGGTTGGCACACTATTGTTATTGATTTCACCATTTTTTAAATTTATTACCTTGCAGAATTCGCCTATTGGAAGAGTCTCAGTATTTGCTACAAATTATATTTTAGCAACAGCTATCGTTGTATTGGCTGGTCTTCTATTGTTGTCATTTGCACGTGGTAATGATAAAGCTTTCGCTTACTATAGTATTGCTATCGCACTTACTTTTATCCGACTTAATCCCTTTTATGTTTTTCAGAATGGGGAACTGAATATAGGATATTTTCTATATCTAGCAGGATTAGGCATTCTAATCTATTATTATTTGACAAAAAAAGTAATCAAACAGTAGATGGAAAATGGAGATAACAAATGAAAAAGACAATTATTGCACTGATTTTTAGTGGTTTGATTTTAACAGCATGTGATAGTAAAACAAATGAGACGACCACATCATCTAGTCAAACTAGTTCAACAGAGCAGATTGAGGAAAGCAGCACCAATTCAAGTAGCTCGAAAAATGAGGAATTTCAATTGGTTCCTTATGATGAAGTTCACGAATTTAAAAATGCAATAGCATCTCGAGGAACTTTGGATGAACAAGGTATCTATCGCTATGATTTTCTAAATGAAGATGATGCGGTATATGATGCTATGTCCTATGAAGAAGTTGAAGATATCTATCCTGTCCAGGAACAAGAGGAGATTGAGATAACTCTTGGAACAAACTTCACGATTGATGATTACAATTTCAATTTAGCTAATGTGACAGAAAATACACTCTATAAAAATATTCTCGAAGAGGAAGAAGCTGGAGGTTTGTTAGCACTTGAACTTGAAAATGGTGAAGCGGAAGATAGAAGTTTGCGATTGCCCTCTCAGATTGGAGAAGTGATAAAACCAATAGATATTAGCTATACTGTCATAAACACTGAAAAACGAGCTGTTTCTGTAGGAGATGCTCGTATAAAAAGAATTAATGTTGGTCACTATGGAAAAACGATAAGTAAGACAAAAGAGAATCTAGGGGCTAGAGTTGCTTATGAAGGGATTAACTTATTCATTACTCGTACACAATTTATTGAGAATGTAAAGATAAATAATCCAATATTTCATGATGAAAATTTTTACTACAATAAAGAGTATAATAAAGAATTCAAAAATATAAGCATTTCTTATATTTTGGATGCTGGTGCTGACGGAGATATTGCTACAGAGAATGATAACTCAATTGTAACATTCAAATTTGTAGACGAACAGCTTATGAGCATCGAACTAGATTGTACAGATTCTTATCTTAATCTAGAGGTGGAGTAATCTCGGATTGAACAACTATTGGTAATATTTATTAGGATAGCAAGTAGCTTGCTGTCCTATTTTTTTTATTATAGCATTTAGTAACTAGCTATTTAATCTACTTAGATGTGAGTATGTGTAAGGAGAAAGATATTAGCATTGCTGAGGAGATGGGATTATTTAACTCTACACACTTCGGTTGACTTTTTTAGTGGTTTTCTTGTTTTTGTCTCCTTGGTCTGTTATAATGAAGTTAAATAACAAACGAATTGAGGTGAATAAATGAAATATAGTTATGATATTGAAAGAGAAGTAATCATCAAGTGTTTGGAAGCGATGAGTTTTACAACTAGGCATCTGGAGCAGGATTATAAAGTTGCTATCTCAGAGACTAGTCAAAATGGAATTTATCAGGCTACTTGGGCACGAAGATCGAATATGCTTAAAGACTTATTTGATAATAGTGTTGTTTGGAAAGTTTTGCATATTAAGAGGGGGATTTGGCAATTTGACCCTATACTGAATATTGAGACAGGTGAATTAATAGCCTTCTTCTCCAAAAATAATTTTAGGACAATTCGTAATCGATATTTTAAAAAAGGAACCTCTACTCATTATACCTTAAGTTTACTCTTGAAAAATGAGGGACTTTACCCTGAACAAGAAGTAGAACAGCTTTCTCTTTTTGATGCTGATAGCTCTGAAGTGAAAAGAAGAGAAGTTGATTTGGTTAGGATGCTTGGTGAGTATTGTGAACATGTGACTAAGATTAGATTTTTGATTGTTGATTACGTAGGTCAAGAAGCTGTGAGTGCTTCGTTAGAAGACTACACTCCACAATTTTTATCTGTTAGTTCGGTGGATATTTCGCACTTACTTCCAAGTTCAGCTGGAATAATTAGAACTGAGGCCATACGTGATGAACAGGTGAATGATTTAGTAGATGAGCCTCAACTCGTTACATTAAAACCAAAAGTAAAAGGAATATAATAATGGCTCAAGAATTTAATGGAGATAGACTTAGGGAATCGAGATATTTTAGACATTATTCCATTAGCCAATTGGCGGAGAACGTTGGAGTTTCTAAACAGATGATTTCTAAATACGAAAAGAATTTATCAAAGCCGAGTTCCGAGGTATTGCAAAAAATAATTTTTGAACTGAAATTTCCGCTGTCCTTCTATCAAACAAAAGATAAATTTATAACTACTGATTTAGGCACTTTTTATAGGAGTAAGTTAACATCCTCACAAACTGAGAAGAAGTCTAGTGAGATGCTAAAAAAAGCACTGGCTCTCTTGGCGAATTTTTTTGAAGATTATGTTGATTTCCCGAAATTAGCAGAATTTGAAAGTCATGAAAATGCTTCACCAGAGGAAGTTGCAAATCAGATAAGAAAGAGTTGGGGATTAGGTGATAGCCCAATTTCCAGTGTTCTCAGGTTACTAGAAACAAATGGATTCCATATTGCTATAATTAATTCAAAGTCTGAGAAAGTGGATGCTTTTGGAAGTTTTGTTGAATTGAAAATGGAAACAGATTCTGAGAGATATTATTGTATTTTAATTGACCAAGATAATAATAATTTTTTCAGGCAACAATTTAGCTTGGCTCATGAGTTAGGGCATTGGGCTTTGCATGCAAGAACAGTATATCCACAGGAGCTTTCAAATATTGAATATAGACAAATGGAGCAAGAAGCTAATAGATTTGCTTCGAGTTTTTTATTACCAGCCTCTGCTTTTTCTGAAGATTTAAAAGGACATGAAGAAGACCTAGCATATTATTTGAAATTGAAGTCTAAGTGGAATGTATCTATAGCCAGTATGATTTATCGTGCAAAGGATTTGGGTTTGTTAAACTCGGAACAATATACTCGTCTACAAAAAAGAATGAGTGCCAGAGGATGGCGAAGAGAGGAACCAGAGGATGCAAGTATTCCAGTATCACGACCAATCCTTGCTAAACAGGCATATAAATTACTGACGGATGCGGGCCTATTTGAAAAACAATCCATAGTCCAGCGATTTAATCTCAAATACGGCTATCCTCTGCCAGTAGAGATACTTTCAGAGCTTATGGACATTCCAAAGGAGACGTTGTTACAAGAGAGAAATAATATTGTACATTTAAAATCTAGGACTTTGTAAATTATGAATTTTTAAGTATTTTTTATATGTTTAAGGAGAACTATATGAATCAAAACTTATCTCACTATCAATTTTCTCCAGAAAGCCAATACCTAGATCGAAAATCAGCCAGAAAGAAACCGTCTGAACTTCTCAAACACCTGATTGCTTTTGCCAATGCGGATGGCGGTCAATTGGTTATTGGTATTGAGGATGAGAAACAGGAAAATATTATCACTGGTTTCAAGGACGGCAGGGCTTATCCCATAGACGATTTCAAAAAGATTGATCGTGAGATGCGTGAGACTCCTTTGGATTTATCTTTTGAGGAAATCCCTGTAATCAATCATAAGGGTGAAGAAGATTTCATTTTAGTTATCTCAGTTGAATTGTCGTCAAACCGAGTGATTGCTGCGCCAAATGATGAGGTTTATCTTCGTCAGGGTGATGAAACAGTCAAGTTGAGCTACGAGCAACGCACTCAGCTCAGCTATGACAAGGGACAACGTTTCTTTGAAGATGAAGTGGTGCCAGACGCCAGTCTGGAAGATATTGATGAAACTATCGTACAGGATTTCAAAAGTCACTTTGATTTATCAGAGCGATCCACAGAGGAAATTCTCAAAGCTAGACGTTTTTGGGTTAATGGAAAATTGACTAAAGCCGCCATTTTACTTTTTGGAAAGTATCCGTCAGCTTTCTTTCCCCAAGCTCGTGTTCGTTTTCAGCGATTTGATGGTACGGATATGGGAACAGGTAGTAGTTTTAATGTTATTAAGGAAGTGACTTTTGATGATGCTCTCCCAATTTTGATTATTAAGGTTCGAGATTTTATTCGTACTCAGCTTCGTGAATTTCAGTATTTGGATGACAATGGGCAATTCCAAATTTTACCTGAGTATCCTGAATTTGCCTGGTTTGAAGGTGTTGTTAATGCTGTAACTCACCGTGATTATTCTGTCTATGGTGATCACATTCGTGTGCTTATGTTTGATGATCGACTGGAAATTCATAGCCCAGGGAAATTGCCAAATATCGTCACCGTTGACAATATTAAGCATGAACGGTTTTCAAGAAATCCTCGGATTGCCAGAACCCTGACAGAGTTTGGTTGGGTCCGTGAGATGAATGAAGGTGTTAAACGGATTTACTCAGAGATGGAATCAGCCTTTCTCCATGAACCAAAATACTCTGAACCTGGGAACAAGGTTGTTCTGACGCTTGAAAATAATATTGTCAGCCGACACCTACGGACCCGAGATAGTTTGGAGAAACAGTTTACTGATTTTGGAGACCTCAATGCCGACGAGCAATTACTGGTTCACTACATGTATAATTCAGGTGAGAAGATGACAACAGCAAAAGCCATTGAACTAACAGGAAGAAGTCGCTCGTTTGTCGTTAAAATGTTGCATCATCTTCGTGATTTAGAAATCATCACTTGGTTTGGTTCAAGTAAAAATGACCGCAATCAGTATTATCTTTTAGTTGATAAATGATTGCAGTCAGGATACTATTAGTAATAAGAATACAGTAGAATACAGTAGAATACAGTAGAATACAGTAGAATACAGTAGAATACAGTAGAATACAGTAGAATACAGAAAAAGCGGTTATCAACAATCAGGTTGATAACCACTTTTTTTTTCACTATAGACATTATTTCAAGAATCGGCTGCGAATATGTCAAATTCGTTTAGTGGGAACATTTCATCTATCTGCCAATTCTTTTAATAATTCATCGTATTGATTCATAGCACTTTTTAACTCTATGTCAAAGTCAAAAGTTGGCTCAGCTTTGAGAATGCTGGTTTCTTCATTAAGTCCCCCTTTAAAAACTTGCTTAGTACTGATATTCAGTCGAAAATTCATTAGCTACGCCTCCCAATTTTGCAACTATATTATACATGGTATGTATGAAAATTAAACGTGAATACTTCTAGCTGTTCTGATTTTCTAGAATCAAGAATAAGGTAAACTTTTGTATTTTCTGGTTCGATTTTGCTTATTTTACTTGAAAATTTACCTTATTTTGATGAAATTAGTTGAAATTGGATAAAATTTTGAGTTTTGAAAAACTGTGAAAACGTTGATATTAAAAGGTTTTGAAATTAGTTGAAATAAACAATGCTCCAACCAGGTCTTAAGAAAGCACGTAATGTTAGCCAATTCTCTAAACGTTTACATACCTCGATATATCAACGTTTCAAAGCACTCAAGAGTCGCTTTTTTATAATTAGGTAGTTTTTATAGTTACAACGGATTTTGATTGATGTCATAATCGGTTCAGAGTCAAATCCATACCAATTGGAAATCAAAAGGGTTGAGGAACCTTTGAAGGTTGAAAATGAAGCAAACATAGCTACCTTCTTTAATGGTTCTGTCAGTAGGGAGTTGTTCATGAAACACTTTCACCATTTCTATCAATATCCCACTTAACATTTTCGCTTGTTTTTGATATACTTTAGAAAATAGGTGTTTTCAAGGGGTGATACCATGGAACTAAAAGATATTATGCATATTTTGGAAGATATGAAGGTTGGAGTTTTTGCAACTCTGGATGAGTATGGAAATCCACATGCTCGTCATGCTCATATCACTGCAGCAAACGAAGAAGGGATTTTCTTTATGACAAGCCCAGAAACGCATTTCTATGATCAATTGATGGGGGATCAAAGAGTTGCGATGACTGCTATTTCTGAGGAAGGGTACCTTATCCAGGTAGTGCGTGTAGAAGGGACTGCCAGACCTGTGGAGAACGACTATCTAAAGACAGTTTTTGCGGATAATCCTTATTATCAACATATCTATAAAGATGAGTCTAGTGATACAATGCAAGTATTTCAGATTTATGCTGGTCATGGCTTCTATCATAGCTTGACTCAAGGTCATAAGTATATCTTTTCTATTGGTCAAGGTGAGAATTCAGAGGTTCGTACACTTTGAAAACTAGATGAAAACATCTGATAAGACAAGTATATTTCAAATAATTATGATACAATACTTTTTATAAATGTTTTAGGAGTGTTTGGATAAATGAGAGAAGATATTCAGATCAATGAGCGAGCCCTTGTTTTGTCAGAACAGTTGGTAGAGGTTTTGGAATCTATTTACGATCCGGAAATTGAATTGGATATTTATAATTTGGGCTTGGTCTACGATATAAATATTGATGAAGTTGGCTTTTGTAAGGTCATTATGACCTTTACAGACTCAGGTTGCTCTTGTGCCGATACTATGCCAGGAGAGCTTGTTACAGCCTTGAAGACCATTGATGGCATTGAAGATGCTCAAGTTGAAATTGTCTGGTCTCCTGCTTGGAAAATGACACGCATCAGCCGACTTGGACGCATTACACTTGGCATCAGTCCGAAATAAAAAGAAAATGAGTTGTACTGAGCAACTCATTTTTTATATGTTTCGTCATAATGTTTATCAAGTTTTTCCATGGTTTCATAAACAGGCTTGGGAATCATGATAACTTGTGGATCCAAATCAACCATACCATAGCTTGGATCGATGCATTCTTCCCAATATTCTAAATGTTTTTTGTCGATATAGGATTCTGAATCTTCGACTTCAATCCCTCCTTCGGCTTGGACAGAGTACCAATAGAGATATTCATGTCCGTCCGATACCTCGCGGAAGATGGTTTCGACATACATTTTCTCTCCTTCAAGAGTGAGAAGGGTGTCTTCCATGTGCTCGTTGAGAAAGGCCATCCACTGGTCAACGACAGTTGACTTCCCTTCCTTGACACGGAAACGGGATAGTTCGACAGTTAGTTTCATTTTTTCTCCTTTTGGAAACCCCTGCCGCGAGGACAGGGGCGTTGAGTTCCTTATTTTTTCCCCGTACGTTCCGGTCTCCAGAAGTCGGTAACGGCTCCTTTAGAGGCAGAGGATACAGTGTGGGCGTATTTTCCGAGAACACCACGAGAGTAGAGTGGTGGAATAACAGTTGTTTTCTTGCGTTCTTCGATTTCTTGGTCAGAAACGTGCATGGTGATTTCTTTGGTATCTTGATCAACGGTTACCAAATCTCCAGTACGAAGGTAGGCAATTGGTCCACCGTCCTGAGCTTCAGGTGCGATGTGTCCAACAACCAGTCCATAGGTACCACCAGAGAAACGACCGTCTGTTAGAAGGGCTACCTTGTCACCTTGGCCTTTTCCGACAATCATAGAAGAAAGTGACAGCATTTCAGGCATACCAGGACCACCTTTTGGTCCAACATAGCGAACAACGACTACATCTCCATCTACGATTTCGTCAGTCAAGACTGCTTCAATCGCCTCTTCTTCTGAGTCAAAGACCTTGGCTGGACCAGTGTGGTTACGAACTTTCACGCCAGAAACTTTTGCAACCGCACCTTCAGGTGCTAGGTTACCCTTGAGGATGATGAGTGGGCCATCTGCACGTTTTGGATTTTCAAGTGGCATGATGACATCTTGACCTGGAGTCAAGTCTGCAAAATTCTCTAGGTTCTCGGCAACGGTTTTCCCCGTACATGTGATGCGGTCGCCATGAAGGAAGCCGTTTTTGAGCAAGTATTTCATAACCGCAGGGACGCCGCCGACATTATAGAGGTCTTGGAATACGTATTTACCAGATGGTTTCAGGTCTGCCAAGTGAGGCACGCGTTCTTGGAAATCATTGAAATCTTCCAAGGTCAAGTCAACGTTGGCAGCATGGGCAATGGCCAGCAAGTGCAGAGTAGCGTTGGTGGAGCCACCGAGTGCCATGGTGACTGTAATGGCATCTTCAAAGGCTTCACGAGTCATAATGTCAGATGGTTTGATGCCCAGTTCTAGCATGCGTACAACAGCACGGCCAGCTTCTTCAATGTCAGCCTTCTTCTCAGGAGATTCAGCAGGGTGAGAAGAAGAGCCAGGAATGGACATACCCATTACCTCAATGGCAGTAGCCATGGTATTGGCCGTGTACATACCACCACAACCACCAGGTCCAGGGCAGGCATTGCATTCGATTTGACGAACTTCTTCAGCAGTTAAGTCGCCGTTGTTCCATTTTCCGATTCCTTCAAAGACAGAAACCAAGTCAATATCTTTACCATTGAGGTTACCTGGTGCGATGGTTCCCCCGTAGGCAAAGATAGCAGGAATATCCATATTGGCGATAGCAATCATAGAACCAGGCATATTTTTGTCACAGCCACCGATTGCGACAAAGGCATCGACGTTGTGACCGCCCATGGCCGCTTCAATAGAGTCAGCGATAATATCACGTGAAGTCAAGGAGAAACGCATGCCAGGAGTTCCCATGGCAATCCCATCTGCAACGGTAATAGTACCGTATTGAACAGGCCAGGCACCTGCATCCTTAACACCTTCTTTGGCTAATTTTCCAAAGTCATGAAGGTGGATGTTACAGGGGGTATTTTCAGCCCATGTCGAAATAACCCCAACAATTGGTTTTTCAAAACTATCGTCGGTCATTCCTGTTGCTCTTAACATAGCACGGTTAGGTGATTTGACCATCGAATCGTAGACAGAACTACGATGACGGAGGTTTTTTAGTGTATCTTTTTCGGTCATTACTCTTCTCCCTATCTTATTTTACCCATTATATCATAGATATGAAAGAAACGATAAAAGATTTGATAACTAATTGGAAATTTCCGAATTTTTCAATAATTCATTCTACAGTAAAAGGCACCTAAGAATGTTAAGTGCCCTTACAATTTATTTGTAGATTAAGTGGTCGTTTTTCGATGATTGTTTGCGGATGGATTGATGAAAAGACCGACTAACGATAGAACTAAGAATCCTGCGCCGATGTACCAATAAGGTTGATCTAAGGTGGTTGAACGTCCAGATAGGTTGATAATGCCTCGGAGAAGACAACCAGCTGTAATAGTTGCAACGCCAGAATTCCACAAATTATAAGAGAGACGTGAAAGAGTAGGTATAAGTTGCAGCAAACCGAGTAGCACAGTTCCGCCAATCAGGGTCACACAGAACATATAATGCATAAAGACAGAGACTTCGCCATAGCTGAGACTTTCATAGATTCGACTGAAAATAAACAGGAAAGCTGTTATTGCTAAGTAGGAGATAAACGTTCTTGAAACTCTTGTAGTTGAATTAGTAACCGATGTAGACAATGTCACTCACCGCCCTTTCTGAGATAGTATTTCCATTTGTTGTTGGATTGTTGATGACTTGGCCGTTGAAGTAGAGGGTTGACGAACCACCACCGTCAAGGTTATAGGCTGTTTGGGTACCATATTGCTTCATAACCTCGGCCATTTGATAGAGAGAAAGTCCTTGACTTTCAGATGTTCGCCCATCGGCCACGACGATGATATAGTGGTTTTCATCTATAATTCCGATAGCAGAACGAGGATTGGATGACTTGGCACGACCAACTTCTGTTGATGTATCAACGACAATTTCACCATTCTCTACCAATGATGGACCGAATGCTAAGAGGTTGACAACGCCCTCGTCAATCAATTCTTGGGCGGTAATCTCATTTTCATAAATGACCTCAAATGAGCCATCTGTGTAGATTGCCAAGTCGCCGTAAGCTGCATTGTCCCGAACGGTGTCTCGATACAGAACTCCATTCTTAATAACATAACCAGTCGAGTTGGCTCCGTAGTAGTCACCGTTAACAGCTAAGATAGCATTGTTTGCTGCCACTGTCTCTGAGGTTTTAGCTGTTACGTTTGTACCGTAAGTGTTTTGTGCAAGTGCTGTTTTTAAATACTCGGGTGAGCTGACTTGAATATCTGCGACGTAAACAGTTGTGTTGTTGGTAGTGATAGTCTCTAAGTTGATTTGGATATTGTCATCAGTGTAACTAGTATCCGTTGTAGAGACATTCGTTGCAGTGGTTGCGGCAGTTGACGACGATGAAGTAGCTGTGTTCTGGCTATTGGCTGTGGCATTACTTGCAGCAACCGTTGTGATAGCCTCGGAAAGCACGAAGGTTTTTAACATGGAGTAAGTAAAGCCTCCTGTCAAAAGCATTCCGAAGATGGATGCGTAGGCAAAGGGTTTTTTAAGCAATTTCATGGGAAAATGATTTCCTTTCTTTAAAAATAATATTCTTTTGAACAAACCAAGAGGCTAGGAAAAGGAAGATACCAACTGCAAGTTTGACAATGTAGAGGTTGAGTCCTAGAATTTGGTGGAAGAGATAGAGGAGGGCTGTATCGCAAAGGAAGAGGACAAGGGCTAGTGTAAAGTAGCCTGCGCCTGTTCGTGCGATGCTCTCTTCACTGTTAAAGACTAATTTCTTATTAAGTGCAAAATTACAGATAGCACTACAAATGCGAGCAATCGTGTTTGCGACCAATAAGCGTAGAGCAGTTGGTAAGCTAGTGAGTAGTAATAAGGCAAGTGCATACACTCCGTAGTCAACTAGAAATCCACCAAAAGATGCCAGGGCAAATTTGAAGAGATTTTTGTAAATGAGCAGTCCATCTTTTATGGGACGAAAATGCGAACTGGCATTATCATCGATATAAATAGTTTGAATTGGAACTTCCGTAATTTTATAGCGTTGACTTGCCTGAGTTAACATGTTCATCTCGTACTCATAGCGGTCGCCTTCAATATCTAACATGAATGGAATTAAGTCAGTATGGAATCCACGCAAGCCTGTTTGGGTATCGGACACATTGACACCCGTTTGTAGTCTAAACAATACTCTGGTTAGTTTGTTACCAAAACGACTCCGAAAGGGAATGTCTTTGGTAAATTGACGGACGCCAAGGATGAGGCGACTGGGTAGGTTCATGGCAGCGCGTGCGACACGGTCTATATCATTCACAGCATGTTGACCATCTGCATCAGCGGTAACAACGACACCAGGCTTTCTCAAATCTTGGATAAAGCTAAAGGCAGTCCGTAAGGCTTGGCCTTTTCCTTTATTGACATCGTGGTGGAGAACAGTGGCATAGGTTTTGGCGATTTCAAGAATATTTTTGGATGCGCCAGTACTACCATCATCTACAACGATGACCTGACAATTTAGCCTGTTTGTCATTATTTCTAATAGTTGGATTAATTTTTCATCTGGCTGGTAAGTCGGTATCACTACATAATACATATCCTAAACCTCATTTATTTTTCTTGTTGGGACTACTATACTGAAGTTTTCTAAAAGCAAGCTGAAACCAAGCCAGTCAAGGGATTTACTTAAGTTTTACTTAAGTAAATGTTAGGAAATCGTTAAGAAAACGAACAAATGTAGGAATTTTCAGAAAATTTCTTGACATTCTACTTCCTTGTGATAATATAGTAGATAACAAATTTGCAGAGAGGAGGAATATTCGTGCAAGAAATTCAACTAGACCAACCGTGTTCGGGGTCCTATCTCATTTTGGACACCCTGCATCAGCTAGGAGTAGACCTTGTTTTTGGTTATCCTGGTGGGGCAGTTTTGCCTCTATATGATGCTATCTATCAATATGAGGGAATCCAGCATATTTTGGCTCGTCATGAACAAGGAGCGGTCCACGAGGCCGAAGGATACGCTAAATCATCAGGAAAGGTGGGCGTAGCCATTGTAACCTCTGGTCCAGGAGCAACAAATGCCATCACAGGTATTGCGGATGCTATGGGAGATAGCGTACCCTTGTTGGTCTTTACAGGTCAAGTAGCTACACGGGGAATCGGTAAGGATGCCTTTCAAGAGGCCGATGTCTTGGGGATGACTATGCCGATTACTAAATATAATTATCAGATTCGAGATACCGCAGATATTCCTCGTGTGATTACAGAGGCGCTTCATATTGCAACAACTGGTCGTCCAGGTCCGGTTGTCATTGATGTTCCAAAAGATATTCAAGAGAGAGTAGTTGATTTTTATCACGATCCAACTGTTCAACTTCCAAGTTATCAACCGACAGTTGAACCAAATGGTTTGCAGGTTAAGAAAATTTTGAAACAGCTTAGCCAAGCTCAAAAACCAGTTATATTGGCTGGTGGTGGTGTCAATTATGCAGATGCCAATAAAGAATTAGTTGCCTTTGCAGAGCGCTACCGTATTCCAGTAGTTTCAACCCTCCTTGGATTAGGTGCAATGCCCATTGAGCATGAATTATCCTTGGCTATGGGTGGTATGCACGGTTCATACGCTGCTAATATGGCTATGGATCAGGCTGATTACATTATCAATATTGGAGCGCGATTCGATGACCGCCTAACAGGAAATCCAATAACCTATGCGCAAAATGCGACGGTAGCACATATTGATATTGATCCCGCAGAAATTGGTAAAGTTGTCAAAACGGCTATTCCAGTAGTTGGTGATGCTAAAGCAACCTTGAAAGCTCTGCTTGCTTTAGAAACAGTCGAAACAGGCTATGCTGATTGGACGGCACAAGTATTGGAAAACAAACGTCGGGCGCCATTTTGGTATGATGAAGATGAAAAGGTTATTAAGCCACAGGCGGCAATTGAATTAATTGGTCAGTTGACGCAAGGGGATGCCATTGTCGTAACAGACGTTGGTCAGCATCAAATGTGGGCCGCTCAATTCTACCCCTACAAACATGCACGTCAACTTGTAACATCTGGTGGCATGGGAACCATGGGCTTTGGTATTCCTGCAGCTATCGGCGCCAAATTAGCCAATCCAGATAAAGAAGTAATCATCTTTGTTGGTGATGGCGGCTTCCAAATGACCAACCAAGAATTGGCTATTTTGAATGGCTATGGTGTACCGATTAAGGTTGTGTTGATCAATAACCACTCTCTTGGAATGGTTCGTCAATGGCAGGAATCCTTCTATGAAAAGCGTCGTAGCCAATCTGTATTTGACGATGAACCGAATTTCCAATTGTTGGCGGAGGCCTATGGAATTAGTCATTATAGTTTTGACAATCCAGCGACTCTCAGTGAAGACATGAAAGTTATCTTGGAAGATAAACCAATGCTCATAGAGGTTCATATTTCTAATCGTGAACATGTTCAACCGATGGTGCCAGCAGGTAAGAGCAATGCAGAAATGTTGGGGGTGAAGTTCAATGCGTAGAATGTTAACAGCTAAATTGCGAAATTCATCTGGTGTTTTGAATCGTTTTACAGGTGTCCTATCTCGTCGCCAAATCAATATTGAGTCCATCTCCGTCGGCCCAACAGAAGTAGATGGCATCTCACGTGTGACGGTGATTGTAGACGTGACCAGTCACGATGAGGTCGAACAAATCATCAAACAGCTGAACCGCTTGATTGATGTGGTCCGTGTCCGTGATTTGACGGACATTCCCCACTTAGAGCGTGAGGTGATTCTTGTTAAAATTTCAGCTCCGCCAACAAAACGAGCAGAAATTTTAGCGATTATCCAACCCTTTAGAGCAAATGTTGTCGATGTGGCACCGCACTCCATTACCATTCAAATGACAGGTGATGGAGATAAGATTGACGCCCTCCTGCGGGTGATTCAGCCTTATGGCATTAAGAATATCGCAAGAACGGGTGCGACTGGCTTTAGTAGAGACTAATCCTTTTCGATAATAAAACCTATCCTGCGTTGATTTGGCTTAATGAACTTTAGTTCTATCTTCGTCTGCATCGCCTAGTCTAGCCTTCATTTTCTTTGAACATCCAAAACTACAAATAAAAATAGAAAAGAGAATCTTATGACAGTAACAATGCAATATGAAAAAGATGTAACAGTAGCAGCACTTGACGGTAAACGTATCGCCGTTATCGGTTATGGTTCACAAGGTCATGCCCATGCTCAAAACTTGCGTGATACAGGGCACGATGTCATCATCGGTGTGCGTGCAGGTAAGTCATTTGACAAGGCAAAAGAAGACGGTTTTGAAACTTTTGAAGTAGCAGAAGCAGCAAAACAAGCAGATGTCATCATGATCCTGGCTCCAGACGAAATCCAAGCAGACCTTTACAATGACGAAATCGCTCCAAACTTGGAAGCGGGCAATGCCCTTGGTTTTGCTCATGGTTTCAACGTTCACTTTGAATTTATCAAGGTACCAGCAGATGTGGATGTCTTCATGTGTGCACCAAAAGGTCCAGGTCACTTGGTCCGCCGTACCTTTGAAGAAGGTTTTGGAGTACCAGCCCTCTATGCTGTTTACCAAGATGCAACTGGCAATGCAAAACATATTGCGATGGACTGGGCAAAAGGTGTTGGTTCAGCCCGTGTTGGTCTTTTGGAAACAACTTTCAAAGAAGAGACAGAAGAAGATTTGTTTGGTGAGCAAGCTGTTCTCTGCGGTGGTTTGACAGCTCTTATGCAAGCTGGTTTTGAAGTCTTGACAGAAGCAGGTTATGCACCAGAATTGGCTTATTTCGAAGTTCTCCACGAGATGAAACTTATCGTTGACCTTGTCTACGAAGGTGGCTTCAAGAAAATGCGCCAATCTATCTCAAACACTGCTGAATTTGGTGACTATGTATCAGGTCCACGCGTGATTACAGACCAAGTCAAAGAAAACATGAAAGCAGTCCTTGCAGATATTCAATCTGGTAAATTTGCAAATGACTTTGTAAATGACTATAAAGCAGGCCGTCCACGTATGGAAGCTTATCGTAAAGAAGCAGAGAATCTTGAAATCGAAAAAGTAGGTGCAGAACTCCGAAAAGCAATGCCATTTGTCGGACGCAATGATGACGACGCATTCAAAATCTATAATTAAACACTAACATGGTAGATAGGGGGGATGGTCAGCTTTACTTTGAGTGATGGCAATACATTTAAGGTTTGAGTTGGCGGATGAGGGGATGTCATTCCCTTTTTCCCTTATCTCCGAAAATGAATAAAAGAGCTGGTTTTTCCAGCTCTTTTGCCCATTTTGTTCATAAATAGATCTTTACAAAATTAAACATTCGTTTTCTGTTGAATAACATGCTAGTAGCTTGAATATAAGTATAAATACTAGGATTTTCTAGGGAATAATGATACAATAAATATAGAAAGAAATTAATGGAACTATGATTACAGCAAAAAATGTAGAACAAGCATACTCCGTTCTTAAGCGCGTGGTAGTGCGTACCCCCTTGGATTATAGTCGATACTTGTCGGAAAAATATGGTGCAACTATTTATTTAAAAAGAGAAAATGAACAGCGTGTTCGCTCTTTTAAAATTCGAGGAGCCTATTATGCTATTTCACAATTGACAGATGATGAGAAGTCACGCGGAGTGGTCTGTGCTTCGGCTGGGAACCATGCTCAAGGTGTGGCCTACACCTGTCAGGAAATGCAAATTCCTGCTACGATTTTTATGCCCATTACAACTCCGCAACAAAAAATAGGGCAGGTTAAATTTTTCGGAGGGGACTACGTAGAGATTCGGCTCGTAGGTGATACCTTTGATGAGTCAGCCAAGGCGGCACAAGATTATACTCAGGAAAGTGGGAAAACCTTTATAGACCCATTCGATGATGAAAATGTGCAGGCTGGTCAAGGAACAGTAGCCTATGAAATCTTGGAAGAAGCGGAAGAGCAAACCATTAGTTTTGACCAAATTTTAGTTCCCATAGGAGGAGGTGGTCTGGTTGCAGGCGTTTCGACCTATCTGAAAGAACATGCACCTGAAATTAAGATTGTTGGTGTTGAAGCAAGTGGGGCACGGTCAATGAAAGCGGCTTTTGATAAAGGTCGTCCGGTTAAATTAGACCAAATTGATAAATTTGCTGACGGTATTGCGGTACAGAAAGTCGGTAAGTCGACCTACGAAGTGGCTCGGAAATACGTAGATCGCCTGATTGGTGTGGATGAAGGATGGATTTCCGGGACTATTTTAGACCTCTATTCTAAGCTGGGTATTGTTGCTGAGCCAGCTGGAGCAGCAACAATTGCAGCTCTTGAGGTAGTCAAGGACCAAATCAAGGGGCAAACCATTTGTTGTATCATTTCTGGTGGTAATAACGACATCAACAGGATGCCGGAAATGGAGGAACGTGCGCTTATCTACGAGGGAATTAAACACTACTTTGTTGTTAATTTTCCACAACGTCCAGGGGCTCTTCGTGAATTTGTAAATGAAATTCTAGGGCCAAATGATGATATTACTCGTTTTGAATATATCAAACGTGCCAATAAGGGAACAGGACCGGTTCTAATCGGTATTGCCCTAGGAGATAAAACAGATTATACGCAGTTTATTTCTCGCTTGGAAGAGTTTGATCCCCAGTATATCAATCTTCATGAAAATGATTCGCTTTACAAAATGCTTGTTTAGGAGGTCGTTATGGTACTAGGTCCATTTATTTTTATCGGCAGTTTCTTGTTCTTTCTATTTATTGCTTTGATTTTGGTTGTTTCAGGGCTTTATGTTGTCAAGCAACAAACGGTTGCTATCGTAGAGCGGTTTGGGAAGTACCAAAAAACATCTACCTCAGGTATTAACTTTAAAATCCCCTTTGGAGTTGATGTCATTGCAGCCCGTATTCAATTGCGGATGTTGCAGAGTGAAATCGTGGTAGAAACCAAAACTCAGGACAATGTCTTTGTGACTATGAATGTTGCCACTCAATATCGTGTTAATGAACATAATGTGACGGATGCCTATTATAAACTTATGCATCCAGAGGCTCAGATCAAGTCATATATTGAGGATGCCCTTCGGTCATCTGTTCCTAAATTGACCTTGGACGAGCTTTTTGAGAAAAAAGATGAAATTGCTCTAGAAGTTCAAAAACAAGTGGCCGAAGAAATGTCAACCTACGGTTATGTTATCGTCAAGACCTTGATTACCAAGGTGGAGCCGGATGCCGAGGTCAAGCAATCAATGAATGAAATTAACGCAGCTCAGCGGAAACGGGTTGCGGCCCAAGAATTGGCGGAAGCAGACAAGATAAAAATTGTCACAGCAGCAGAAGCAGAGGCTGAAAAGGACCGTCTACATGGTGTGGGGATTGCCCAACAACGGAAGGCAATTGTAGATGGCTTGGCAGATTCGATTAGAGAATTGAAAGATTCAAATGTCAGTCTGTCTGAGGAGCAAATTATGTCTATCCTGTTGACCAACCAATACTTGGATACATTAAACAATTTTGCACAAGGAGGTAATCAAACCATTTTCCTTCCTGCAAATCCGGAAGGAGTAGAAGATATCAGAACACAACTATTGTCATCTCTCAAAGTAAAATCATAGTAAAAACCGAACATTTTGCTTGACAAAATAGGTTTATCTGTATTATACTTAATTGCACGAATAAAAAGGAAAGGGGTTTCTCATGACTAGTTACGAAAAAGTTGCCGCAGTTGTTGGCTGGGTTCGTGAAAAGAAAATCACTGGTTACCGTATCAGCAAGGAAACGAATGCTCGTGAAATGTCAGTTATCGCTCTTGCACAAGGACGCGCTAAAATTGACAACATTTCATTTGCTACTGCCTTGGGTTTGATTGACTTTTACGATAAAAACCACAAGAAATTTGAAAACTAATCTAAATAATAGTTTTATTTAGAACCTTTATTGAGAAGACCATTTGGTCTTCTTTTTTTGGTACAAAAAAACTTACCAGCCTAGAAAACTGGTAAGTGTGGGATTTAGCATAGAATGAAAGATTATCCAAGGAAACGTTGGAGAAATTCGCGAGTCCGTTCTTCCTGGGGATTTTCAAATATTTGTTGAGGAGTGCCTTCTTCGGCAATGACACCCTTATCCATAAAGATGACACGGTCTGAAACATCGCGGGCAAATTCCATTTCGTGAGTTACGATAAGCATCGTCAATCCTGATTTTGCCAAATCTTGCATGGTTTTGAGAACTTCCCCAACCATCTCTGGATCGAGAGCAGAAGTCGGCTCATCAAAGAGGATAACTTCTGGGTCAACAGACAGGGCGCGTGCAATGGCCACACGTTGTTTCTGTCCACCAGAGAGTTGACTTGGTTTGGCTTGCCAGTACTGTTCGGTCATGCCAACCTTGTTGAGGTTTTCCTTGGCGATTTTTTCTGCCTCAGCTCGATCTCGTTTCAGTACCGTAGTTTGTGCTACAATGGCATTTTCCAATACATTTAGATTGTTGAAAAGGTTGAAGGATTGGAATACCATACCTAGTTTTTCACGGTAAGTCGTCAAATCATATCCTTTAGCCAAAACATCTTGTCCGTGGTATAGAATCTGTCCTTCTGTTGGTGTTTCCAAAAGGTTGATAGATCGGAGGAAGGTTGATTTTCCCGAACCAGATGAACCGATGATTGAGATAACCTCGCCCTTTTCAACGCTAATAGAGATGTCTTTGAGGACTTGATTTTGTCCGTATGATTTCTTTAGATTTTTGATTTCAAGAATTACATTTTTAGTCATGTGGCACCTCGACTTGCATTTGATTTGCACCTGTTGTGTATGTATCTGTATCAAAATGCTTTTCAACTGCGCGTAAGATACGTGTCACAGTAAAGGTTAGAATGAAGTAGATAATAGCAATAACCGTAAAGGTTTGGAAATATTGATAGGTTTGGGTTGCGACAGTATTTCCTGAGAAATAGAGTTCAACAACTGAGATAACGTTCAATACAGAAGTATCTTTGATATTGATGACAAATTCATTACCAGTCGCTGGTAAGATGTTACGAATAACCTGTGGAAGGACAATCTTACGCATGGTCTGATTATGGGTAAAACCGAGAGCAGTCGCAGCTTCAAATTGGCCCTTATCGACGGCAAAGATACCACCGCGGACAATCTCACTCATGTAGGCACCTGTGTTGATGGATACAATGAAGATGGCGGCAAGTGTGCGGTCAAGATTGAGTCCGAATGCTTGGGCGGTACCATAGTAAATAACCATAGATTGTACAATCATCGGCGTACCACGGAAAATTTCGATGTAGATATTGATAATCCAACCGAGCACTTTTTGACCAATAGCAAGTGCCTTGTTTGCTGCTTTTGGAGCTGTACGGAAGACACCGATGAGGAGACCAATAGCAGTACCGATAATTGTACCGAGGATGGAAATGAGTAATGTCATCCCAGTTCCGCGCAGAAGTTGTTGCCAGTTGTTAACAACAATATTCCAAACTTGGGCGAAGAAACTAGGTGTTTCACCCTCGCTGGCTTCTTCAACAGGCTGGTTTTCAATCATATCATCCATAAGTGCGATTTGCTCTTCTTCTGAAATAGTTGCTAAGACTTCGTTGACCTGAGCGATACGCTCGTCATCTTTGCGCATACCGACAGCAATGGTCACGTCTTCGGCATTGGTTTCAAAACTGTCTGCCAATTCAACCATTTTGAAAGCTTTATTTGCAGCTTCTGCTGTACGACCTTCTGGACGTTCAGAAACATAAGCGTCTATAATGCCAGATTCTAAAGCTTGACGGATTTGGGAGAAATCTCCCATGGCAGTTTGTTTGTTAGCCCCTTCAATTTGGTCAATCAAATCATAGAGGTAAACCCCTTGCTGGGCAGTGATTTTTGCGCCAGCAAAATCTTCCAAGCTGGTTGCATTTGCGTACTGACTATCAGAACGAACAACCAGGGCAGGAATTGAAGTGTAGTAGCTATCTGAGAAGGCGATTTCTTTCTTGCGCTCTTCTGTAGGGCTCATACCGGCGATAATCATATCGATTTTACCAGATGTAAGAGCAGGGACCAAGCCTTCCCACTTGGTTTTAACAACCAAGAGTTCTTTGTCCATGGAAGCAGCGATTTTTTTTGCAACCTGAACATCATATCCGTTGGCAAATTGATTGGTTCCCTCAATAGGAACGGCACCGTTGCTATCATCTTCTTGGGTCCAGTTAAATGGTGCATAGGCAGCTTCCATACCGACCCGCAGGTATTCGTCTGCCCGAACCCCTGTTGTTACAGAAAAAACAGCGATTAGGGTCAGCAGAAATATACTGAGTTTACGTTTCATAATGTCTCCTTTAAAATGCTATTACACCATTCTATTAAAAATTCTGACAAATTTCAATATCCTTGAACTATCATTGTGTTATTTTTTATGGTATAATAATTAGGATTGAAAAAAAGGAGTTTATTATGATTTTGGAATTGTTGAAAGCCATTTTTTTAGGAATCATTGAAGGGGTGACGGAATGGTTGCCAGTTTCTTCAACAGGGCATTTAATTTTGGTTCAAGAGTTCGTGAAATTAAACCAAAGTAAGAACTTCCTAGAAATGTTTAATATTGTCATTCAGCTAGGAGCAATTCTAGCAGTTATGACCATTTACTTTAAAAAATTGAATCCATTTCAGCCTGGAAAAACCAAGCGTGATATTCAATTGACTTGGCAATTATGGGCCAAGGTTGTCATTGCCTGTATTCCGTCCATCCTAATTGCAGTTCCGTTGGATAATTGGTTTGAAGCGCACTTCAATTTTATGGTACCGATTGCGATTGCTTTGATTGTCTACGGTATTGCTTTCATTTGGATTGAGAACCGTAACAGTGGTGTAGAGCCACAGGTGACGGACTTAGCGAAAATGTCTTATAAAACTGCCTTGTTGATTGGGTGTTTCCAGGTCTTAAGCATCGTTCCGGGGACTAGTCGATCAGGTGCGACCATTCTGGGAGCGATTATTTTGGGGACCAGCCGATCTGTGGCGGCAGATTTTACCTTCTTCCTTGGGATTCCAACCATGTTTGGTTATAGTGGCTTGAAGGCTGTTAAATATTTCTTAGATGGCAATAGCCTGAATATGGAGCAGGTATGGATCTTGCTAGTCGCTAGTGTGACGGCTTACTTGGTATCCTTAGTTGTTATTCGTTTCTTGACAGACTTTGTTAAAAAACATGATTTCAAGGTTTTTGGTTACTACCGCATCATTTTAGGAGCGATTTTATTGGTTTATGCCTTTATCACATTTTTATTTTAAGAGCAGGGAGACCTGCTTTTCTTTTGTCTTTCGAGCTTGGTTTTAGTATAATGGTGGAAGATATGTATGAGTATTGAAAATGATCAATCAATTTTAAGAAATTGATGAATCAATGAATGAGGTAGTTATGAAAGTAAAGCAAATTAGTGATTCAACCTTGAAAATCACTATAAAATTAGATGATTTGGAAGAGAGAGGAATGGAACTTTCGGACTTTCTCATTCCGCAAGAAAAGACAGAGGAGTTCTTCTATACTGTTTTGGATGAATTGGATTTACCAATGACTTTCCGAGAAAGCGGTATGTTGAGTTTTCGTGTGACTCCGAAGCCAGATCGGGTGGACATCTTTGTTACCAAATCTGATTTGGATCAGAGCTTGAATTTTGATGAATTTACAGATTTGTCGGAACTTGGTGATGTCGCAAGTATGACTCCAGATGAGTTTTTCAAGAGTTTGGAGCAAACCGTTCGTGAGAAAAGCGCACCGGATGCAACAGCCGTTCGTCATTTGGAAGAGGTAGAGCAAGAGGAAGAAGCAGATGAAGAGGAGCAGGAGCGCTATATTTACTATATTTTGGAATTTCCAACGATAGAGGATCTGTTTACTTTTGTTGGTACGGTTGATTATCCAGTAGAAGAATCGGAATTATATAAAATGGATGGTCACTACTACTTGACCGTTCTTATCAATGTAGAAAATCGTTCCAAGCAGTATCCAGGCTACATTCTTTCAAGAATGTTGGAATTTACCAATGATACTAAGTTGACCAGACCTGCTTTACAAGAACACGGAACTTTGATGCTTCCACTTGCGGCAATCGAGGAGCTTAGGAAGGTTCCGACAGTATGATTCCTTTTGCTCTAAAATACATAATGGTCATTATTACAACCATGGTCATATCAGCCATTGCGACCCCCTTGGTTCGTTTTATGTCCCTGAAGGTTGGAGCAGTCGATAATCCCAATGCGCGGCGGATAAATAAGGTGCCCATGCCTTCAGCGGGAGGGCTGGCTATCTTTGTGGCATTTACCATTTCTGTTTTATGTTTTTTACCAGGAATTGTTACCCGTGTCAATTACCATGGCACTTACTTGCATTATATCTGGCCCCTGGTCCTAGCATCCAGCATTATCGTTCTTACGGGATTCATTGATGATGTCAAGGAGCTAAAGCCTGCTCCTAAAATGTTTGGTATTCTAGCTGCAGCGACGATCATTTGGATTTTTACGGAATTTCGTTTTGATAGCTTTAAGATTCCTTTTGGAGGACCTTTCCTTCAATTTCCTGTCTGGCTCTCTTTTCTATTAACGGTCCTTTGGATTGTTTCCATTACGAATGCAGTCAACTTGATTGATGGTCTGGATGGTCTGGTTTCGGGAGTATCGATTATTTCCCTGACAACGATGGGAATTGTGTCTTATTTCTTTTTGCATGATAGCAATATTTTTTTGACCTTAACCATCTTTGTTTTGGTTGCGGCGATTGTTGGATTTTTACCTTATAACTATAATCCCGCCATCATTTATCTTGGCGATACAGGAGCCCTTTTCATCGGGTTTATGATTGGAGTCTTGTCCCTTCAAGGACTGAAAAATTCGACAGCTGTTGCAGTGGTTACTCCGATGATTATTCTTGGAGTGCCTATTACGGATACTGTAGTAGCCATCATTCGTCGAAAATTGTCTGGGCAAAAAATCTATGAAGCAGATAAGATGCATCTGCATCATCGCCTGCTCTCTCTGGGACTTACTCATCGTGGCACAGTATTAGTGATTTACGCCATCTCTTTCTTATTCTCCCTGACCTCTCTTTTGCTCAATGTTTCGAGTCGAATAGGGGGGATTCTCCTATTGGTGACCATGGGACTGGGGATTGAGATTCTCTGTGAATTGATTGGCATCTTTGGTGAAAATCGCATGCCCCTGCTCAATCTGCTTCGTTTCATTGGAAATAGTAGCTATCGTCAGGAACGGATAGAGGCCTATAAAAAACGACAGGAAGAAAAGAAAAGAAAATAAGAATCTTTCTAAACAAGATAAGAGCCGTCAGGCTCTTTTTTTGATATAATATAGTGGATATGGTTAATTAATACTCAATGAAAATCAAAAGTAGCCTAGGAAACGAAGCCGAAGATAGAACTCTGTTACTATCTTATTTCAAGGTAACAGGCTGAAAACCTCCACTGGAGCTTTTCACTCATCAAGGTAAGTTGACAACGGATAATTTTGATTTTCGAAGAGTATAAAATTGTCAGAAAAGACTATTTTATAGATTAACACTCTCTGAAAATCATCATTAACAAGAAAAGAGGCTGGGCTCAAGCCCCGCACCACTTCTCAAAGTTAGCGTCAACATCTCAGCGCAGTAGTGGTTGATTGAGTTTAACAGTCCAGTGGAGTGAGGCTGGGCTCAAGCCCCGTACCGCTTCTCAACGTTAGTGTCAACATCTCAGCGCAGTGGTTGATTGTCAGATTTGTTCGTGTTTTACACTCCAAATCTGACAATTACGACTGTTGCGAACAAAGTTCGCTCTATTTCCAACCTCAAAAGGTTCACTGAACCTTTTGAGCTGTGCGGGGGCGGGAGTGAAACAGTCTGGGAATAGACTGTTTCAGCTCAACAACTTAAAACGAAAAATTGTTGACGAACTCTTCTATGAATGGTCGAGTTCTTTCCCCACTGCCAAAGTTGAGTCTTATCGGTGTATCTAGTTAGCTTGGTCAATTAATGTGGTTTTTGAAGAGGACAAAAATGAAAAGGAGCACAGCATGTCAGTATTAGAAATCAAAGACCTTCATGTGGAAATTGAAGGCAAAGAAATCTTGAAGGGTGTGAATTTGACCCTTAAAACAGGTGAAATTGCAGCCATCATGGGACCGAACGGAACAGGGAAATCCACCCTTTCAGCAGCCATCATGGGTAATCCAAGTTATGAAGTTACCCAAGGCGAGATTCTGTTTGACGGTGTCAATATTTTAGAATTAGAAGTCGATGAACGTGCCCGTATGGGACTCTTCTTGGCTATGCAATACCCGTCAGAAATTCCAGGGATTACTAATGCGGAATTTCTTCGTGCCGCAATGAACGCTGGTAAGGAAGATGAAGACAAAATTTCTGTCCGTGATTTCATCACCAAGTTGGATGAAAAGATGGAGCTCCTCAACATGAAAGAGGAAATGGCAGAGCGTTACCTCAACGAAGGTTTCTCAGGTGGTGAGAAAAAACGCAATGAAATCCTACAATTGCTCATGTTAGAGCCAACTTTCGCCCTTCTTGATGAGATTGACTCAGGTTTGGATATTGATGCCCTCAAAGTCGTGTCAAAGGGGATCAATGCTATGCGTGGTGAAGGCTTTGGTGCTATGATTATCACTCACTACCAACGCTTGCTCAACTACATCACGCCTGATGTAGTCCATGTCATGATGGAAGGCCGTGTCGTGCTTTCAGGCGGACCAGAATTGGCGCAACGCTTGGAAAAAGAAGGATATGTCCAAGTCGCAGCTGAGCTTGGCATCGACTACAAAGAAGATGACATTTAAGTCTTTGGAGGAAGTTATGACCAAAGAAAAGATTCAAGAATTTTCAGCCTTGCAGGCAGAACCAAGCTGGTTGACAGACCTGCGTCTTAAGGCTTTTGACAAAATAGCAGAGCTGGACTTGCCGGTTATCGAGCGGGTCAAATTTCACCGTTGGAACCTTGGTGACGGAAGCCTAGCCACAAATGATGAAATCGGTGCTGTGCCGGATTTTACAGCTATCGGTGACAATCCTATGTTGGTTCAAGTTGGCAGCCAAACGGTTCTAGAACAGTTGCCGGTTGACCTTGTAGAGAAAGGTGTAGTCTTTACAGACTTTGCCTCAGCCATGGATGTCATTCCTGATGTCATTGAAAAGTACCTCGGCGCTGCCGTAGCCTACGATGAGCACAAATTAGCGGCCTACAACACAGCCTATTTTAACGCAACTGCGGTACTTTACGTGCCAGACAATGTAGAAATTGACCAGCCAGTTGAAGCTCTTTTCTACCAAGACAGCACCAGTCCAGTTGCCTTTAACAAACGTGTCCTTATCATCGCAGGAAAAAACGCCAAGCTTAATTATCTAGAACGCTTTGAAAGTCTGGGCGACGGCGCAGCAGCGACTTCAGCCAATATTGTCGTGGAAGTAATCGCCCTTGCTGGTAGCCAAATCAAGTTTGCGGCTATTGACCGCCTTGGTAAGCATTTGGATACCTACCTCAACCGTCGCGGCTATCTTGGAAATGATGCAACGATTGACTGGGCGATTGGTCTGCTCAACGAAGGAAATGTCATTGCGGACTTAGACAGCGAATTAAAAGGAAACGGCAGCCATGCCAACCTTAAGGTTGTTGGACTATCTTCCGGTCGTCAGGTACAAGGTGTGGATACGCGCGTGACCAACTACGGTCATAATTCGGTCGGTCACATCCTGCAACATGGGGTAATCTTAGAAAGTGGAACCTTGACTTTTAATGGTATCGGACACATTGTTCGTGGTGCTAAAGGTGCGGATGCCCAGCAGGAAAGCCGTGTCCTCATGCTGTCTGACAAGGCTCGCTCCGATGCCAACCCAATTCTCCTCATTGATGAGAATGAGGTCACAGCTGGACACGCAGCTTCAATCGGGCAGGTGGATCCAGAAGATATGTACTACCTTATGAGTCGTGGCCTGGACCGAGCAACAGCTGAACGCTTGGTTGTTCGCGGTTTCCTTGGTGCAGTCATTACAGAAATTCCTGTCAAGGAAGTTCGTGACCAACTGATTGCCGTCATTGAAGAAAAACTAACAAAGAGATAAGATATGGATTTGGAACGCATTCGCAAGGATTTTTCAATCCTAGACCAAGTTGTTAACGATGAGCCGCTGGTCTATTTGGACAATGCGGCGACCACTCAAAAACCGCAGCAGGTACTAGATGTGCTGGCGGATTATTACCAGAAGGACAATGCCAATGTCCACCGTGGCGTTCACACCTTGTCGGAACGGGCAACTGCTCGCTACGAGGCGGCTCGGCAGAAGGTGGCTGATTTTATCCAGGCCAAGTCTAGCAAGGAAATTCTCTTTACCAGAGGAACGACCACCGGTCTCAACTGGGTAGCTCAGTTTGCAAAGGAAATTCTCCAGCCAGACCAGGAAGTGATTATCTCGGTCCAAGAGCACCACTCCAATATCATCCCTTGGCAGCAAGCCTGTCAGCAAACAGGTGCTAAGCTCCGCTATGTGACCCTAAAAGACGGCGAGCTAGACATGGACCACCTGCGGTCGCTACTGTCTTCCAAGACCAAGTTCGTCTCCCTGGTCCATGTATCCAATGTCCTAGGCAGCGTAGCTCCTATTGGGGAAATAGCAGAGCTGGTGCATCAAGTCGATGCCTACTTGGTGGTGGACGGAGCCCAGTCAGTTCCCCACATGGCCATCAACGTGCAAGAATTAGACGTGGATTTCTATGCCTTTTCAGGTCATAAAATGTTGGGCCCGACAGGAATTGGCGTTCTCTACGGAAAGGAAGAGTTGCTCAATCGCATGTCGCCAGTCGAATTCGGCGGCGAGATGATTGACTTCGTCTATGAGCAGACAGCCACTTGGAAGGAATTGCCTTGGAAGTTTGAGGCAGGAACGCCCAATATTGCAGGTGCGATTGGGCTGGGAGCGGCCATTGATTACCTGACTGAAATTGGCATGGACGCTATTCAGGCCCACGAGGCAGAACTGGTTGATTATGTCTTTCCAAAATTGCAGGCTATTCCAGGCTTGACCATTTATGGTAGTCAGGACCTGTCCAAGCGGACGGGAGTTATTGCCTTTAACCTAGATGACTTGCATCCACACGATGTGGCAACTGCTCTGGACTATGAAGGTGTTGCTGTGCGGGCGGGCCACCATTGTGCTCAACCGCTTCTCAGATATTTGCAGGTGCCTGCTACTGTACGAGCAAGTTTTTACATCTACAATACCAAGGCTGACTGTGATAAGTTGGTCGAGGCAATTATCAAGACAAAGGAGTTTTTCAATGGCCCTATCTAGCTTAGATTCTCTTTATATGGCAGTTGTGTCTGAGCACTCCAAGTCGCCTCGTCACCGCGGGAGCTTGGACGGAGTGGAAAAGTTGGAACTCCACAACCCGACCTGTGGCGATGTGATTGAATTGTCAGTCAAGATTGAAAATGGTCGGATTGCCGACATCGCTTTTGACGGAGTTGGGTGTACCATTTCAACCGCATCGGCGTCCATGATGACCGAAGCAGTCCTTGGAAAAGAAATCAGTCAGATTCAAGAACTAGCAGAAATCTTCTCACAAATGGTCCAAGGTCAAGAAGACGCACGTCAGAAGGAACTGGGAGACGCCTCCCTTCTCGCAGGCGTTGCCAAATTCCCCCAACGCATCAAGTGTGCCACACTTCCATGGAATGCCCTGAAGAAAGCAATCGAACGAAGTGAAGGTGCTGAATGAGCATCAATATAGTCATTTAGTTTTTCTTTTATTACTTCGTTAACTCGCTTTGCCGTACTCCAGTACTGTCTGCAGCTCGTTGCCTAGTACTAAAAGTAAACTAAAAGACTATAAATAAACAAAAAATGAAAATCATACAGAAAGGATTGTTCAGTTTCTGATTGGAAATGAAATTGAACTCGCCCTAGAAGCTTTTGAAAAAGATAAATCTCCGCGTGTGTTTGCACACGAGGTCGATTCCCTATTTTTCATTTGCTTTCTTAAGGGGCCATGTATCTTATATTATGTCAGAAGAAAGAATTGAACCAACCCCGATTGACCTTGGGGAATACAAATTCGGTTTCCATGATGAGAACGTGGAACTGGTGGCTTCGACTGGTAAGGGCTTGAGTGAAGAAGTCATTCGTGAAATGTCCCGTATCAAAGGCGAGCCTGAATGGATGTTGGAATTCCGTTTAAAATCCTACGAAACCTTCAAGAAAATGCCGATGCAGACTTGGGGAGCCGACTTGTCTGAACTGGATTTTGACGATATTGTTTAC
The DNA here is from genome assembly GCF_002760245.1 of Streptococcus suis YS161. GTDB lineage: Bacteria > Bacillota > Bacilli > Lactobacillales > Streptococcaceae > Streptococcus > Streptococcus suis_I. The sequence goes on from NZ_ASCA01000043.1 coordinate 78,326, forward strand.
TATCAAAAACCGTCGGATAAGCCAGCACGCAGCTGGGATGATGTGCCAGACAAAATCAAGGAAACATTTGAACGCATCGGTATCCCAGAAGCTGAGCGTGCTTACCTGGCAGGAGCTTCTGCCCAGTACGAATCAGAAGTGGTCTACCATAACATGAAGGAAGAGTACGACAAGCACGGTATTATCTTTACAGATACTGACACGGCTCTCAAGGAACACCCAGAGCTCTTCAAAAAATACTTTGGAAAACTCGTTCCGCCGTCAGATAATAAACTAGCTGCCCTCAACTCAGCGGTTTGGTCAGGTGGTACCTTCATCTATGTACCAAAAGGCGTTAAATTGGATATTCCACTCCAAACCTATTTCCGTATCAACAACGAAGGAACAGGTCAGTTTGAACGCACCCTCATCATCGTAGATGAAGGGGCAAGTGTTCACTACGTAGAAGGTTGTACTGCTCCGACTTACTCGACGGCTAGCCTCCACGCTGCTATTGTGGAAATCATTGCCCACGAGGGTGCCTACATGCGTTACACGACCATTCAAAACTGGTCAGACAACGTTTATAACTTGGTAACCAAGCGTGCTCGTGCTGAGAAAAATGCTACAGTTGAGTGGATTGACGGAAACCTTGGTGCCAAAACGACCATGAAATACCCTGCGGTTTACTTGGAAGGCGAAGGAGCACGCGGAACCATGTTGTCCATTGCCTTTGCCAACAAGGGTCAGGTTCAAGATACCGGTGCCAAGATGATCCACAATGCACCGCGGACTTCATCTTCTATCGTATCCAAATCCATTGCTCGTGGCGGTGGAGAAGTCAACTACCGTGGTCAAGTCACTTTTGCTAAAAACTCAGCCAAGTCTATCAGCCACATCGAGTGTGACACTATTATCATGGATGATATTTCCAAATCAGACACCATTCCATTTAATGAAATCCACAACTCACAAGTGGCCCTCGAACACGAAGCCAAAGTATCAAAAATCTCAGAAGAACAGCTCTACTACCTCATGAGCCGAGGCCTATCCGAGTCAGAAGCCACAGAGATGATTGTTATGGGCTTTGTCGAACCATTCACCAAAGAACTCCCAATGGAATACGCAGTCGAACTCAATAGACTGATTGCCTATGAAATGGAGGGGTCGGTTGGTTAGATTTTTGGCAATTTAGCAAACATGAGTTTGCTAAAAGCCACAAAATCTCCAACCGACGTTGGAGATGAGGAGCGACGGCAGTCGCTCCTCTTTGTAATTCGGCCAACCTTGTGACTCAAACAGCCTTAAAGCTGTTCAAGCCTGTCAAACTCCCCACTGAAGTTGGAGATAAGGAGTAGCGGATGTCACTCTGCGATAAAAAAATAGTATGTCGAAAATCGTTCGACATACTATTTTTTATAATTTTTCATTGACATAGCGGACAAATTGATTCCACCAAGAGAAAGGCCAGGATGCTTCTTTCATATCGCTAGGGATAATCATATCGACACTAGCTTGCTCGGAAATATAACCTTTTCCAATGAGATCTTGATCTTTCAGTTGCAGTTTGCCAACCAAGGTCCCTGCTTTGAGGGGAGCATCAATTTCTTTTATATCCGTTGTGAAAGTTGCGGTGGGGACATTATCAGTTTGATTTCGTTGAACAACAGTTAAATCTGCTGCTGCAACAACAGGACTTGTTTCTTTTTCACCATTGAAAACCTTTATCTTACTACCTTCAAAAGCTTCCCCTTTTTTTACTAGCGTAACAAGCGAAAAGTTAGAATAAACATAGTTCATCAAATCATTTGTCGCGACAAATCGATTTTCAGGGTAAGTCAACCCATCTGTAGCATTTAGCACCACAGTAATAATTCTCATGCCGGCTTGATTGGTTGTCGCAACAAAACTTGAACCTGCTGAGTTTGAGGTCCCTGTTTTTAAGCCGTCAACCCCTCCACGAGCGTGAGTACCATCGCTTAGCATTTGGTTGGTGCTATAGTAAGTGTAGCCACCAAAATCGTAGGCGTTTAGTGAGGTAATGTCGAGTACCTGAGGATAGTCGAGTATTAATCGTCTTGCAATGGTAGCAACATCTAAGGCTGAAAACATATTTACATCTTCGGGACTGGAACCTGGATAAATATTTTCACCCAAGTCGGTATTGTCTAGTCCGGATACATTTACAATCTTTGCGTCAGTAATTCCCCATTCTTGGACTTTTGCTTTCATTCGATCCACGAATGCAGCTTCGCTACCGGCTATTTTTTCTGCCAGAGCAATAATAGCACTATTGGATGATGTTATCAAAGAAGCGTTTAATAGGTCTCTTACTGAATAGGAACGTTCATCTAGGTTGACATTGCTTAATTCTGTATTAGAAGTGAGGCTATAGGGATAATCAGAAATATCTACCATAGTATCTAAAGTAATCTCACCCTTTGCCAGTGCTTCGTAGACCAGGTAAATGCTCAATATCTTACTGATAGAAGCAATGCTTGCTTTGGTTTCGGCATCTTGCTCATACAAGATTTTGCCGCTACTTACTTCAACTGCGATAGCATGCTTGGCTGCAACAGAAAAATCTTCTGCCATAATCGGTGTGGAAGTCAAAAAAAATGCAAGAATCGTAGTGAGTGTTATTAGAAGTTTACGCATAATCGTTCCTTTATCTGTTATTTGTTTCTATTATATCACAAGAAATGTGAGAAAAACTTGGGAAAAACATGTAAAAAATGAGAAAATGCTGAAAAATTATGTTTTTACAAAATTTTCTGACAAAAAGGCTTTATTTAAGAAAAATTTATGATATAATGATTTCTATAAGACATGTAATAAGTGTCAAACAAAAAGAAAACAGAGGTGTTTTATGAAAAAGACAACGAAACTTTTTGCACTTGCAGGTGTGACTCTCCTTTCAGCATCTGTTCTTGCAGCATGTGGTTCTAAACAATCAGGTGCAGCAAAACAGGAATTGTCATTCCCATCTGAAGTAAAACAAGATGGGACAGCTGTTTCTGACGCTCAGTTGAAATATGCATGGGTATCACCAACAACTTCATCAGGTCTTTTGATTGATGAATTGACTGAAAACACAACTGACTCAACCTTTGGTGGTTTTGTTGATATTCCACTTTTTGGTTGGGATGGTGATCGTAAGTTAGATGATTCTGGTCTTGCTAAAGCTGAATTTGATGTGAAAGGTAAGAAAATTACGGTTAGCTTGACTGGTAAGGACTACAAGTGGTCAGATGGTCAACCATTCACTATCAACGACTATATCTTTACGATTAAGTCAATGGCAAGCAAAGACTATACAGGTGTTCGTTTTGATGATAAATTCTTGAACATTGAAGGTATGAAAGAATTCGTTGCTGGAACAGCTTCTGACATCTCTGGTCTTAAGAAAATTGATGACTATACAGTAGAATTGACTGTGAAAGAAATGTCACCTTCTATGATGTATGCCGGTGGTGATGTTCCATCCTATATCCAACCAGAGCACATCTATAAAGATATTCCTGTAGCAGATTGGGAAAAGAGCGAGTACTCACGTACTGCTAAGCTTGTAGGTATGGGTCCATGGAAGATTAAGGAAATCGTAAACGGTGAGTCTATCACTTACGTACCAAACGAATACTACTTTAAAGGAAAAGTTCAAAAAACAAGTTCATTGAAGGTTGATATTGTATCTCCTGATACTATTGTTTCTGAAATGAAGGCTGGTAACTATGACATCGCTGAGATGCCTGTTGACCAGTTGGATTCATACAAAGAAGCATCCAACTTGAATATTGTTGGTTCATTGGATTCAGCTTACGAGTACATTTCATTCAACTTTGGTAAATATGACGAGGCTGCAGGTAAAAACGTCATGGATGAAAATGCTAAAATGAATGATGTAAAACTTCGTCAAGCGATTGCCTATGCAATTGATACCAAGACAGCTGGTGAGTCATTGTACAATGGTCTTTACCACCCAGCAAAATCATTGATTATCTCATTCTTCGGCGATATTCATGATTCAGAGTTGGAAGGTTATTCATACGATCCTGAAAAAGCTAAGAAACTCTTAGACGAAGCTGGCTATAAAGATGTAGATGGCGACGGAATCCGTGAAGGTAAAGATGGTAAAGAATTCAAGATTACCTTTGCAGCTCGTAAACGTACTGAAGCTAACGAAGCACTTGTACAACAGTACATTGCTTGGTGGAAAGAAGTCGGCTTGAACGTTGAATTGTACACAGGTCGTACAGTTGAAATCAACTCATTCTACGATGCAATTCAAGCAAATGATCCTGCTATCGATATGTATGCTGGTGGCTGGTCTACAGGTTATGATCCAAACCCAACAGGTACTTGGGGACCTATCGCAGCCTTCAACATGTCACGCTTCGTGTCTGATGAAAACACTAAATTGTTGAATGCAATCAGCTCAACAGAATCATTTGATGATAAGAAAAATGTTGAGAACTATAAGGCTTGGCAAAAATATGCTTACGAACAAGCATTTGCTATTCCAACATTTGAATCTGAAAGGGTTACAGCACTTAACAAACGTGTGAAAAACTATGATTCTAACTATGGTTCAGCTTCAGGAAATGGTATTGCTTATGAAGGTATTGAACTAACTGCTGACAAAGGTGTAGCTGCAGAATAGTTTTATAAAGAAGATAATAAAATCTGAAAAGCCAACTTGGTTGGCTTTTTTCAGATTGCTATTGGAATTTTCTGATAATTATGGTATAGTAGACTCAGTACACAAAAAATGAGTCACTACTAACAAAAACTCAAGATAGATCACATTAACCTACTCAATTTCTAATTGAGTCAGTAATAGGGATGGTCTTGATTTATGATTGGATATAGTACATGTTTTACTTCTGGGTAACCGCTATCAAACGATAATTGATAGAAATATGTTATTCTAGAGTAGTTATATAAAGTCAGTTAATCAAACATTATATGAACTTGATAATCGTAAGGATATTGAATTGATTGAGCTTGATTAGCTGGCACATAAAGGAGGAAAAAGCGTGGCTACCGAAAAACCGCTTTTAGACATTAAAGATTTACACGTCGGTTTCCGTATTGGAGATGATTATTTTGACGCTGTTGACGGCGTTGACATCTCATTGCAAAAAAATGAAATTTTGGCAATTGTAGGGGAATCTGGTTGTGGTAAATCAACTTTGGCAACGACCATTATGGGCTTGCATAACCCTTTGAATACCAAAATCACAGGAAGCATCCAGTACAATGATATGGAATTGATTGGTATGGATGAAGCTAAGTACAATACGGTACGTGGTAATGATATTGGTATGATTTTCCAAGATCCCTTGGCTTCTCTAAATCCATTGATGACGATTGGTGCACAGATTGATGAGGCGCTGTTCTATCACACTGATTTGGATGCCAATGCTCGTACAGAGCGAGTTTTGGAACTCTTGGCTCAGGTAGGTATTCCGAATCCTAAGCGGACATTTAAACAGTATCCACATGAGCTTTCAGGTGGTATGCGTCAGCGTATCATTATTGCGATGGCCTTGTCTTGTAAACCGCCAATTATTATTGCGGACGAACCGACAACAGCCTTGGATGTTACAATTCAAGCACAAATCTTGGATCTCTTAAATGATATTCAAGCGGAGACAGGTTCGGGTATTATTTTAATTACCCATGACTTGGGAGTAGTTGCAGAGACTGCTGATCGTGTGGCTGTCATGTACGGTGGTCAGTTTGTCGAAGTAGCGCCAGTAGAAGAACTCTTTACCAATCCAAAACATCCATATACACGTTCGCTCTTGAAGTCAAATCCTCAATCAGGTAGCGAAGGAGGCAATCTTCATGTTATTGAAGGTATTGTGCCGCCGATTACAAAAATGGTTCGTAAGGGTTGCCGCTTTGCTCCACGTATTCCGTGGATTGGAGCAGAGGCTCATGAAGAGAATCCGAGCATGCACGAGGTAGGTCCAAATCACTTTGTTCGTTGTACCTGCCATGAGACATTCTATTTTGAAGGGGAGGCCTAATAGTGGGATTTATTGAAGTAAAAGATTTAAAAGTCCATTATCCAATTCGTAGTGGCTTCTTTAACCGTGTGACGGATCATGTCTATGCTGTCGATGGCGTTAATATTGAGTTTGAAGAAGGAAAAACCTATGGTTTGGTAGGTGAGTCAGGTTCTGGGAAATCGACCATTGGTAAGGCAATTATCGGTTTAGAGCGTGCCACTTCTGGTCAGATTATCTATGAAGGACAAAATGTAACCAACAAATCACGTGGTAAAAAAGGAAACTTTAATCGTGATGTTCAAATGATTTTCCAAGATTCTCTTTCAAGTTTTAACCCGAAAAAACGTATTTTGGACATCATTGCAGAACCAATTCGTAACTTTGACCGCTTATCTCCAGATGAAGAAAAGAAAAAGGTTCTTCATCTCTTGGATACAATCGGTCTAAATGAAGAAGCCCTGATTAAATATCCTCATGAATTCTCAGGTGGTCAGCGTCAACGTATCGGTGTTGCTCGTGCCTTGGCTAGTAACCCTCGTTTGATTATTGCTGACGAGCCGGTTTCTGCCTTGGATTTGTCTGTTCAGGCACAGGTCTTGAACTATATGAAACGTATCCAAGATGAGTTCAAGCTTAGCTATCTCTTTATTTCCCATGACCTCGGTGTTGTACAACACATGTGTGATGAATTGTTCATCATGTATCGCGGACGTTTCGTAGAGACAGGAAATAAGAACGATATTTATAATAATCCACAACATATTTACACTAAACGTTTGTTGTCTGCGATTCCATCAATTGATCCAGTAAATCGTTTGAAAAATAAGGAAAAACGTTTGGCTGCAGAGAAAGAGTACCAAGAAAAACAAGGTCAGTACTATGATGAAAACGGTCGTGTATACGATTTGAAAGCTTTTTCAGCAACTCATCAAGTAGCCCTTCCAGAAGGAGGTAAGAACTAAGATGTGGAAAACAGTATTACGACGTTTACTCATGATGGTTCCTCAGATTATCATTCTGAGTGTCATTGCATTCTTTGTTGCAAAAATGATGCCTGGTGATCCATTTACCGGTATGATTGACCCTAATATTGACCCTGCTATTATTGAACAAAAACGGATTGCAGCAGGGTACTATGACCCAATTCATATTCAATACTTCCGCTGGGTTGGTAATCTATTGCAGGGTGATTTTGGACAAAGTTTCCTCTTTAAACAACCGGTTATCGATGTGATTATGCAGCGTTTGAATAACACAATTTGGTTATCATTGCTTACTATGATTTTGACCTATGCTATTGCCCTTCCTTTAGGTATGATTGCGGGTCGTTATCAAAATTCACTTGCTGATAAAGTCATTGGTGTTTACAATTTCTTGACTTTCTCAACACCAACTTTCGTATTTGCAATTTTGATGCTCTGGTTATTTGGTTTTAGTTTAGGTTGGTTTCCAACACGTGGTTCTATCGGTGGCGGTGTAGAAGGATTTGCAGCCATTCTCAGTCGCTTACACCACATGATTCTTCCAGCGATTACAATGGCAATTTTGTCAACAACAGTAACTATTCAATATCTTCGTACGGGGATTATCGATGCGAAGAGCCAGGACTATGTTCGTACAGCTCGTGCCAAAGGTGTTCCTGAGAGAGTTGTTTATAACCGTCATATCTTCCGTAATTCTATCTTGCCAATTGCATCTTTCTTGGGCTATGAATTGACAGGATTGATTGGTGGTTCTATCTTCATTGAAAATATTTTCACTTATCCAGGTATCGGTCAGTTATTCTATAACTCTATTTCTAGTCGTGACTATAGTGTCATCTTGGCTTTGTTGTTGATATTTGGTATGGGTACCTTGTTGGGGACATTGATTTCAGATATTATCATGAGTATCGTGGATCCACGTATCCGTGTGAAATAGAAGGAGGAGTAAGGTGAGTAAAGAAAATAAAAAACAAGTACAATCTGCTTCAACTCCTCCAGGTGGCTTCCGTGTCATCGCGCGGGAGTTTATGAAGGATCGACTTGCATTGACCTCATTAATTATCTTAGTGACGGTTCTCTTGGCAGTCTTTATCGGAGCGCTTCTGTTGGATCAAGAACAAGTTATGAAAGTCAACCTTTTGGGACGTTACTTGGAACCAGGTGTTAACGGCTATATCTTGGGGACAGATGAAGGTGGTAAAGATATCTTTGGTCAGCTGATTATCGGTGCTCGTAACTCGATCATTATCGGTTTTACAATTACGATTATTACTAGTATTGTTGGTATCTCTATCGGTCTGATTTCTGGTTATTACGGTGGTCGTTTGGACGGATTCTTGATGCGTATTGTCGATTTCATCATGATTTTGCCAGTGACTATGTTGATCATTGTATTCGTGACAGTTATCAAGAACTATACGATCTATCACTTCATTCTCATCATGAGTGCCTTTTATTGGACGGCCAAGGCTCGTCTATTCCGTACAAGGACTTTGTCAGAGGCAAGCTTGGATTATGTCAATGCATCAAAAACATTGGGAACAAGCGACTTCATGATTATGTTCCGTGAAATTTTACCAAACTTAAGTTCATTGATTATCGTCAACTTGACCTTGAACTTTGCGGGAAATATCGGTATTGAGACTTCGTTGACTTATCTTGGTTTCGGTCTACCATCGACAGTACCAAGTTTGGGTACCTTGATTGCCAATGCCCGCAATGCAGATATTTTGGAAAACAAGACATGGATTTGGTTGCCAGCAGCTATCTTCATCCTTGTGATGATGCTCTGTATCAACTATGTCGGACAAGCTTTCCAACGTGCAGCAGATGCCAAACAACGTTTGGGTTAAACAAATATATAAGAGTTCTTTCTGGAACTCTTTTTCTGTACATTTCAGCTGTCACAAGCTTGTTTTTTACAGAATTTGGAAAATATGGTAAAATGGAGTGATAAAACTATTTGAGGTAACGAATTATGACTGTTAAAATCAATACTAAAGACGGCCAAATCGAATTGACTGACGACGTGATTGCCACAGTTGTTGGCGGTGCTACGACTGAGATTTTCGGTGTTGTTGGGATGGCTAGTAAGTCTGCGATCAAGGATAATTTTCAAGCACTTTTGAGAAAAGAAAATTATTCTAAAGGTGTTGTGATTAAGACCTTGGAAGATGGTCGCATTGCAGTCGATGTTTATACTGTGATGAGCTACGGTGTAAAAATCAGTGAAGTATCTCGCAACATCCAAGAACGCGTTAAGTTCAACTTGGAAAATCAACTAGGTATCTCTGTAGATGCCGTCAATGTCTTTATCCAAAATATCAAAGTCGTAGGAGAATAATTGTGTCTAAAATTACAACTAGTTTATTTCAAGAAATGGTGCAGGCAGCATCAACTCGTCTGAATAAACAAGCCGAATATGTGAACTCACTCAATGTTTTCCCAGTTCCAGATGGGGATACTGGTACCAACATGGGGATGACTATTACCAATGGTGCTAAAGAAGTAGCAGATAAGTCTGCTTCTACTGTTGGAGAAGTTGCGCAAATTCTTTCTAAGGGCTTGTTGATGGGAGCTCGTGGAAACTCAGGTGTTATTACGTCGCAATTGTTCCGTGGTTTTGGTCAATCTGTTAAAGGCAAGGTTGAATTGGACGGTAAGGATTTGGCGCAAGCCTTTCAACATGGTGTAGAAGTGGCTTATAAAGCCGTTATGAAGCCAGTTGAAGGTACAATTCTTACTGTTTCGCGTGGGGCAGCCACTGCCGCTTTGAAAAAGGCAGAAGAGACTGATGATGCGGTTGAGGTCATGCGTGCCACTCTTGATGGTGCTAACCGTGCTCTTAAGAAAACGCCAGAGATGCTTCCAGTCTTGAAGGAAGTTGGCGTTGTCGATTCAGGTGGACAAGGTCTTGTTTACATTTATGAAGGCTTCTTGTCAGCTTTGACGGGTGAGTATATTGCTTCGGAAGATTTTGAGGCGACACCTGCTGTTATGTCTGAAATGATTAATGCTGAGCACCACAAGTCAGTTGCAGGTCATGTAGCGACTGAAGATATTACCTTTGGTTACTGTACAGAAATCATGGTAGCTCTTCGCCAGGGTCCTACTTATGTCAAGGACTTTGATTATGAAGAATTCCGTGACTACCTTAACGACCTTGGGGATTCTCTCCTTGTGGTCAACGATGATGAAATCGTTAAAGTCCACGTCCATACAGAAGATCCAGGCTTGGTCATGCAGGCAGGTCTTCAATACGGTAGCTTGGTCAAGGTAAAAGTGGACAATATGCGTGAGCAACATGAAGCTCAGGTTGAGAAAGAAGAAAGTTTCCAAAAACCGGCTGAACAAAAAGAGTATGCTATTATTGCGGTAGCTGCTGGGGAAGGTTTGACAGAAATCTTCAAATCACAAGGTGTTGACTATGTGATTTCAGGTGGTCAGACCATGAACCCATCAACAGAAGATTTTGTCAATGCTATTGAATTGGTCAATGCCCGCAATGTCATCTTGTTGCCAAACAACAAAAATATCTTGATGGCTGCTCAGACGGCTGCTGAGGTTGCAGAAGTTGCGGTTAAGGTTGTGGAAACTAAGACCCTACCACAAGGTTTTACTAGCTTGCTTGCTTTTGATCCAAGTCGTGATTTGGAAAGCAACTTTGACGCGATGACGGCATCTCTCGCAGAGGTGAAAAGTGGTAGCGTGACAACTGCGGTCCGCGATACAACCATCGATGGTCTTGAAATCCATGAGAATGACAACCTTGGTATGGTTGATGGCAAGATTGTGGTTTCTAATCCTGATATAATGGAAACACTTGTCGCTACATTTGAGAAAATGCTGGACGAAGACAGCGAAATCGTGACGATCTATATCGGTGAAGATGGTAATGAAGAAGTGGCTCAAACTCTTGCTGAACAGCTAGAAGAACAATTTGAAGATGTTGAGTTTGAAATCCATCAAGGAAATCAACCAGTCTATCCATATCTTTTCAGCGTAGAATAAACAAAATCGCAGGCTCTGGCTTGCGATTTTTTCTGTCGACTTGTCTACAATTTCCAGTAGACCTATGACAAACTACTGGGGCTATGGTATAATTAAAGACATGTATAGTCAGAATGAAAATGAATTGATTGCCATTGGTGAGAGAATTGGAAAAGCCTGTAAGCCAAATCAAGTTCTAGTATTATCAGGGGATTTGGGTGCTGGGAAAACAACTCTGACCAAGGGTTTGGCCAAGGGTTTAAAAATTGAACAGATGATTAAGAGTCCTACTTATACGATCGTTCGAGAGTATGAGGGGACCATGCCACTCTATCACTTAGATGTTTATCGAATTGGAGATGACCCTGACTCGATTGATTTGGATGATTTTCTCTATGGAGGAGGTCTAACGGTTATCGAGTGGGGAGAATTACTGGATGTCAGTCTATTTGATGACTATTTGCTCATTCGTATAGAGAAAGAGGGAGATGGTCGACGATTGACAGTCGAATCTCATGGGGCTCAAAGTAGCGATTTAGCGAAGGAGTTCCAAAATGTCTGAAAAAGAAGTGTATTTTAGTGAAGCTGAACCAGCTGATGCAGCAGCTTTTATTGATTTTATGAATCAAGTTGCTAGAGAAACGGATTATCTGGTCATGGATGAGACTGGTTTTCGATTTAGTGTTGATGAAATGGAGACCATCTTCGAAGCAGGAATCGAAAATCCTCGTGAATTGTGCCTATTGGCTAAGGTTGGTTCGGAAGTCGTCGGCGCAATTTCTGTTAAGTCCTCTAAGCAGTTTCGCATTAGCCATATCGGAAATATTTTTATTGCAGTAAAAAAAGCCTACTGGGGTCACGGTCTAGGGACGATTTTACTGGAGGAAGTATTGCATTGGGCAGAGGAAATGGATGTATTGAAGCGTTTGGAATTGACGGTTCAGGTTCGCAATGAGGCGGCAGTACATTTATACCAAAAACTAGGATTCAACATTGAAGGAACCCAGATACGTGGGGCTAGAACAGATGAAGGAGAATGGCTTGATCTTTATTATATGGGCAAGTTAATTGGTGAAGTATGACAATTGGAAAAAAAATATTCTTAATGTCTTTGGCTATTGTTGGTTTAACACTAGGTGCCGGCTTAATATATGGGGCCAGCTTGTTAAATTTTTCTACAGGTACTATTTCAAAAACCTATAAGCAGCTAGATGGAGAGGAAGAAATCACTCCTATTGATGCGACAGAGCCCCTAACTATCCTACTGATGGGGGTGGATATGGACCAAGCGACCCGCGGGGGAGATTGGGAGGGTGGCCGTAGTGATTCGATGATTTTAGTAACTGTTAATCCCAAGACTAAGGAAACCAATATGATGAGCTTGACTCGTGATATTATGGTTGAGATTGCAGAAGCGAACGGGGAGTCTTCAGGAACGGTTGAAAAACTAAATCATTCTTATAGCTACGGACAGGCACCGATGGCCATTGCCACGATCGAAAAGATGATGGATATTAACATTGACCGCTATATCGAAATAAATATGGATGGTCTGGTTGAGCTTGTTGATGCGGTTGGAGGTATTGAGGTAAACAATACTCTTGGCTTCCCTATATCCATTTCAGAACATGAGCCTGCCTATACCTCTATTGTCCAGCCGGGGCAACAGTTGGTAAATGGGGATCAGGCGCTGGTTTATGCTCGGATGCGCTATGATGATCCTGAGGGGGATATCGGACGTCAGAGACGCCAACGAGAAGTTATCACGGCTATTATAAAAAAACTCCTCCAGTTAGATGGTTTGACCCAGTATAAGAAGATTCTGACCGCCATCTCCAATAATATGCGAACCAACATTGAGATTAGTCCTGCGACAATTCCAAGCCTCCTGGGTTATAAAGACTCGGTCTCTAAGTTGAATTCCTATCAGTTGCGCGGTGTGGACCAAATGGTTGATGAAATCTATTATCAATTACCAACCAGTGAACATCTATTGGAAATGCAAAATATTCTGAAAAAATCTATCGGCTTAGAAGAAAAGACCGACTTAGTCACAAACGTGAAGGTCTACGAAGGACAGATGGGATTGCCAAGTCCAATAAACGTTTATGATGTATATACAAATCTCTTGCTGTTAGAAGCAAGTCCATGGGCAGAAAGCTTGGCTCCAGAAATAGGGAGTCCATCGGCTACTACGACTGTAACAACAGAAGAGCTGGTAACCGATTTTTCAACAGAGCCAGTACTTGGTGATGAAAGCGGGTCACAATAATGTAGTCATCTAGTTCTTCTTTTATTACTTTGACGAGCGAGTACAAAAAGCCTATAAAAATAGAGGTCGTTTGCAACCTCTCAGATTGAAGAAAAAGTCCATTTTGGACAATTTTCTTCAATCTTTTTTCTTTATGTTGAAAATAAAAAACTCTCAGAAACGCCGAAATATCAATGTTTCTAAGAGTTTAATGACTTGCTATCTTTCGCAAACTTCTTCAACTTTTTATATTTTTATAGGCTTTTAGTTTACTTTTAGTACTCGCTCCAACTATCTGGGAGATAGTTGGAGACTGGGGATAAAGTGAACGATGTTCACATCAAAAGCCGCAGGCATAACTGAAGTTAGGCAAGGCGAGTTCAAACAATCCAGTGAAGTGTTTGAAGTTGGAAATAAGGAAACGGAGTTTCTTCTTATGTCGAAGTAATAAAAGAAAAACTAAATGACGATATTTGGAAATTCCCTATGTTAGGGAGTGTTATTCTCATTCTGGTATTTTTTGAGAATCTGTTGGATTTCTTCCAAGTTTCCTGCAATGCTTTGCTGATAGACTCGAGTCTTATATTGTAAGTCAGAAGCCATTTCCTGCAAGGGTTCTTGAAAACTTTGGATAATGGCAAGTTGTTCCTGAATATTGTTCTTGCTCAGTTGAATATCTGATAGAAGTTGTTTGGTTTCCTGTACTTCTTTAGCGATTTTATCCCGATGCGTGACTGCAAGGAAGCTGGCGGTAGCGGCGCTTGCGGCTAAAATGATATTACGAAGTTTCATATTATTCTCCTAGATAGAGCTCTTGTGCCAGTTGAGCCAGGGCTGGGAAGTCAGGGTCGTTGGCTTTAAATTGAATGCTCAATCCATCTTGATTGTTAAAGCGTGGTAAGAGATGGATGTGTGTATGAAAGACGGTTTGCCCAGCGGCCTCCTCGTTATTATTAACGATGTTTAGACCACTAGCTCCAAGTTTTTCTTTTAACTGACGAGCGATGGTTGGCACAACAGAAAAGAGTGTGGATGCAGCGTCTTTATCCATATCAAGCACGTTTCGGTAGTGTTTTTTAGGGACAACCAATGTGTGTCCTTTTGTGACCTGAGTGATGTCTAAAAAGGCTAATACTTGGTCATCTTCGTAGACTTTTGAAGCTGGTATTTCTCCAGAGATAATTTTGCAAAAAATACAATCCGACATAATGGCAACCTCTTTCTAGGATTTTTGTTATAATAATTATATCAAATTGTAGGAAGAAATGTATGTTAGAAGTAAAAAATGTAACTGGAGGATATGTCAATATCCCAGTTTTGAAAGATGTATCTTTTACCGTTGAGGATGGTCAATTAGTTGGTCTAATTGGTTTAAATGGTGCAGGGAAATCAACGACTATTAAGGAAATTATCGGTCTTTTGACCCCCTATCAGGGACAGATTGCAATTGACGGCCTAACTTTGCTACAAGGGGCTGAAAATTATCGGAAGAAGATTGGATTTATCCCTGAAACACCAAGTTTGTATGAAGAACTAACTCTCAAAGAGCACTTGGAAGTGGTAGCAATGGCCTATGATTTATCCTGGGAGCAAGCTTGGGGACGTGTTGAGCACTTGTTAAAACTGTTTCGCTTGGATGAGAAATTGGACTGGTTTCCTGTCAATTTTTCAAAGGGAATGAAGCAGAAGGTCATGATTATTTGTGCTTTTATGGTGGAGCCGAGTCTGTTGATTGTTGATGAGCCTTTTCTGGGATTAGACCCTGTGGCTATCTCTGATTTAATCGCTCTTTTGGAGGAAGAAAAATCTAAGGGCACTTCAATCCTCATGTCCACTCACGTTCTTGACTCAGCTGAGAAAATGTGCGACTCTTTTGTGATTTTACATCAGGGACAGGTTCGTGCAACTGGAAATTTGGAGGAGCTACAAAGCGCATTTGGTATGGATGGTGCAAGTCTGAATGAAATTTATCTGGCCTTGACGCAAGAAGGAGTGGCTGGATGAAAGAATTGTTTCAACAACGCCGACTAGATTTTTTAAATCGTTGTTCCAAGTATCTGCGCTATGTTCTGAATGACCATTTTGTTTTGGTTCTCATGGTTTTATTAGGCTTTTTGAGTTTGCAATACCGTCAATTATTGTTGTCATTCCCTGAGAATCCGTTGCCGATTGTTTTTGTGGTTATTGCAATCAGTCTACTGGTACTAGTGTCCGGAAAAATTGCGACTTATCTAGAAGAAGCTGATCAAATCTTCCTATTGACCAAGGAAAAAGACATTCTGCAAGGACTCGAGGTTGCAGCCAGACGCACGGTCTTGTTTTGGTCCTCTATACAGGTGATGGTTCAGCTTGTTTTGTTACCAATCTATTTGAAACTGGGTTTACCGGTGTGGATGATTGTAGCTGGTCTTCTTACTTTGTTGGTTTTAAAATGTCTTTTTGTCAAGCGCCAATTAGTGGCTTATCAGTCACAGGGAGTATTGGACTGGTCTAAGGCTATTCCAGATGAACAAAAAAGGAAACAGTCTATTTTACGTTTCTTTGCCTTATTTACGACGGTTAAAGGAATCAGTACGACTGTTAAACCGAGAGACTATCTCAATGGAATCTTGCGTCTTGTCAAGTCGAGACAGACTTGGTTTTATCTCTACTTACGGGCTTTCTTGCGTTCAGGAGACTACTTGGGCTTGACGATACGTCTACTGTTGTTGGCGATTTTGTCCTTATTTGCCATTGAAGAATCGTGGTTATCCATCGGCTTAGTTTTAGTCTTTCATTATTTGCTTGTCTTCCAGTTGTTGGGGCTTTACAAGCATTATGATTATCAATATATAACACAACTGTATCCTCTGGAGAAAGATTCCAAGAAAATCGGTCTTCAGAATTTGCTTAGAGTGATTTTATATAGTCTATTAGTAGTGGAATTGGGCTTTGCTCTGCTATTTTCTAAAGAGAATGCGATGGTAGTCGTCTTACTTCTCGTGGGGATTTTCTTGCATGAAATATATTTGCCTCTAAAATTAAAAAAATTGATTGACTAAATAGACGAAAATTAGTAAAATAGTAAGGAATTTTTAAAGGAGGAAAGGCATGCAGTTTGATACCAGTGGGCTACAATTACAGTCTATTGCAGGAAATAGTGGCAAAGCGTTTAAAGGCCTACGGTCAGACGGAACGCCAGTCTTTGTGAAGTATGAGATGCCTCCGATAGTGTCTGCTCTTGCGCGTGAGCAAATTACACCACCCGTTTTGTCAGCAAATCGTGAAGTAGGAATGGGGCATCGTGTAGAGCAGGAGTGGTTGAATGGTCGTACCTTGGAGCGTCAAGATATGACTAGTAAACAGATTCGTCAAATACTGGTGAGAATGCACTATTCTCGCATTTTGCTCAATCAGGCTTTGCAGATGAATTATACCTATATGGAACCTCAGGATTTGGTTTATCGTTGGCAAAAAGAGGCGCCAACTAGATTGGGACAGAATTCTTATCTGCAATCTATCTGTCAAGATTTATTGAATAATCTACCAAGATTCCGTCAAGAGGTAGCAACATTTGTTCACGGAGATTTGCATCATAGTAACTGGGTAGAAACGACGTCTGGTTTGGTGTATTTGACAGATTGGGAGACCGCTTGTGTAACGGATCGGATGTTGGATGTTGCCTATATTTTGACGCATTATATTCCTCGTCAGTCCTGGGAAGAGTGGCTTCGGGCTTATGGCTACAAATATAACAGCACAGTATTAAATAAGGTTTATTGGTATGGCCAGCTTGGCTATCTAAACCAAATAGCTAAGCATGTAGAAAGCTACAATGTTTTGGCTGCAAATAAAGAAATTTATGCTCTACGGCAATTCCGTCAGAGTTTCTATAAGGAAGTATGAGAGTTAGAAATCGTAAGGGAGCGAGTGAGCTTCTAGCAAACAATCCCCAGTATGTTATCTCCAATCCAGAGGAGTGTAAGGGGAAATGGGCAGAGATTTTTGGAAACAATAATCCTATCCACATAGAAGTTGGTTCTGGTAAAGGTCGCTTTGTCACTGGTATGGCTACGCAAAATCCAGATATTAACTATATTGGTATTGATATTCAAATGACCGTGTTAAGCTATGCCTTGGACCGTGTGCTTGAAGCTGGCTTACCAAATATAAAATTATTGCAGGTGGATGGTTCGAGTTTGACCAACTATTTTGCACCGGTAGAAATAGATCAGCTTTATCTGAATTTTTCTGATCCATGGCCTAAGAAACGTCATGAGAAACGCCGTTTGACCTACAAGTCATTCTTAGATACCTACAAGGAAATCCTACCTGAGAAGGGAGAAATCCACTTCAAAACAGATAATCGTGGTCTGTTTGAGTATAGCCTGGCTAGTTTTTCTCAATATGGCATGGTCTTGAAGCAAGTTTGGCTAGATTTGCATGCGGATGGTTTGGAAGGCAACGTTATGACAGAGTATGAGGAGAAATTCTCCAAAAAAGGCCAGGTTATCTACCGTGTGGAAGCACAGTTTCAATAATTCCCTTAGTGGAAAATGAGGAGAGGTCTAACAGAGACCTTTTTCCTTTACAAATAGGGATAGATATGATAGAATAGTGTAAGTGAATAATGAGAAAAGGGGTTGGCGTCAGTCAACCCTTTCCCTGTACACGGATTTCTGTATATAGAATGAAGGATAGTACAAGGGAGTTTATTGTCAAAGGAAATAGAGAGTCCTGGATAGTGCGAACTATTTGAGTAATGTATTTCTAGCGACTATAAAAATAGGAGGTGTTTATGTCATCAATTATTGAATTGGTCACAGCAGCAATTACCCCCGCTATTCAAACTCCTTACGAGTTGGTGGATGTGGAATATGGTAAAATGGGCGGTGACTATGTCCTATCGATTTTTGTCGATAAGGAGGGTGGAATTTCCCTTCAAGATACGGCAGATTTATCCGAAAAGATCAGTCCGATTTTGGACACTATCAAGCCAGACCCATTTCCAGACCAATACATGCTGGAGGTAACAAGTCCAGGTTTGGAGCGTCCTTTAAAAACGGCAGATGCTGTTGAGAAGGCGGTTGGAAAGTACATCCATGTCAAGCTCTATCAGGCAATTGATAAAATCAAGGTTTTTGAAGGAACGTTGCTCTCCTTTGATGGAACAGACCTGATTATGGAGTATATGGATAAAACTCGTAAGAAGGAAGTGACTATTCCTTACCAGACGGTGGCTAAGGCCCGTTTGGCTGTTAAGTTATAATGCTCTTTCATGAGTATTTTATAAAGATATTAGACTTTAAGAAAGGACCTTTTGAGCGCAAAAGGAAAACAACATGAGTAAAGAAATGCTAGAAGCCTTCCGTATTTTAGAGGAAGACATGGGTATTAACAAAGCGGATATCATTGATGCAGTTACAGAGTCGCTTCGTTCAGCTTATAAACGCCGTTATGGTCAATCAGAATCAGCAGTGATCGAATTTGACGAGAAAAAAGGCGATTTCCATGTATTTACTGTTCGTGAAGTAGTAGATGAAGTATTTGATAGCCGACTAGAAATTAGTCTAAAAGATGCCTTGGCTATTTCATCAGCTTATGAAATGGGTGACAAAATTAAATTCCCAGAAGATCCAGCGGAATTTGGTCGTGTAGCAGCCCAATCAGCTAAGCAGACCATCATGGAAAAAATGCGCAAACAAAAGCGTGCCATTACCTTCAATACCTACAAGCAACATGAAAATGAGATTATGTCAGGTACGGTAGAGCGTTTTGATAATCGCTTTATCTATGTCAACCTTGGTACGATTGAAGCACAATTGTCAAAACAAGACCAAATTCCTGGTGAGGTTTTCCAATCTCATGATCGTATTGAAGTCTATGTCTACAAGGTAGAAGACAATGGTCGTGGTGTTAACGTATTTGTCAGCCGTAGCCATCCAGAAATGATCAAACGTCTCATGGAACAGGAAATTCCAGAAGTATACGATGGAACAGTTGAAATCATGAGTGTTGCCCGTGAAGCTGGAGACCGTACGAAAGTGGCTGTTCGTAGCCACAATCCAAACGTAGATGCCATCGGTACGATCGTTGGTCGTGGTGGTTCAAATATCAAGAAAATCACTAGTAAGTTCCACCCAGCTCGTTATGATGCTAAGAATGACCGTATGATTCCTACTGAGGAAAATATTGATGTCATCGAGTGGGTCGCAGATGAAGCGGAATTTATCTACAATGCGCTTGCACCTGCTGAAGTTGACCAAGTATTGTTTGATACAGAAGATGGTAAGCATGCTACTGTTGTTGTGCCAGATGATAAATTGTCACTAGCAATCGGTCGTCGTGGTCAGAATGTTCGTTTGGCAGCCCATTTGACAGGCTTCCGTATCGACATTAAGTCTGCTTCCGAATATGAGGCATTTGAGGCGGCTCAGTATGCAACAGAAGAGCTTGTAGAAGAAGTCGCGGAAGAATTTACAGAAGAACAAGAATAGAACAAAAGGAGCAGCCATGGCAAAAGCTAGAAAAATACCCTTGCGCAAGTCTGTGGTGTCCGGTGAAATCATCGACAAACGGGATTTGCTCCGTATTGTAAAAAACAAAGAAGGTCAAGTATTTATCGATCCAACAGGCAAGGCAAATGGTCGTGGAGCTTATATCAAGCTTGACAATGATGAGGCAAGCCAAGCTAAGAAACGTCGTGTCTTCGATCGTTCCTTTAGTATGGAAGTGGCCGAAGAATTTTACGATGAATTAATTGCCTATGTTGATCATAAGATCAAGAGGAGAGAACTTGGACTCGAATAAGAGACAGAAAATCTTAAATTTATTAGGTTTAGCCCAGCGAGCTGGTCGCCTGGTTTCGGGTGAGGACCTGGTTGTTGAAGCTATTCAAAAAGGGCAGGCAAAGTTGGTGTTTTTAGCCGAAGATGCTGCTGGAAATTTAAGTAAAAAAGTAACAGATAAAAGTCATACCTATCAAGTAGAAGTTGTAACAGTGTTTTCAACACTGGAATTGAGTGCAGCTGTCGGCAAGGCTAGAAAAGTTCTTGCAGTGACAGACGCTGGATTTACAAAGAAGATGAGGTCTATTATGGAATAGAACAGGAGGACAAGGCATTGTCTAAGAAGAGATTGAATGAAATAGCCCGTGAATTAGGCGTAAGCAGTAAGGAAGTTGTTGCTAAGGCTCAAGAATTGGGTTTTGAAGTCAAAAGTCATGCTTCAAGCGTAGATGAAGCAAGTGCTAAACGCCTTGCAGAAAGCTTTGGGGGACAAAAATCAGAGGCAACTAAAGTTGCGGCAAAAGTTAGCCAGCCTGAAAAGGTTGATGAAACTCCAAAAGTGGAAACAGCTAAGGTAGAAAAAGCTAAGGAAACACAGCCAGTAGTA
This sequence comes from Streptococcus suis YS161, assembly GCF_002760245.1. Taxonomy (GTDB): domain Bacteria; phylum Bacillota; class Bacilli; order Lactobacillales; family Streptococcaceae; genus Streptococcus; species Streptococcus suis_I. Next base: position 98,920 of record NZ_ASCA01000043.1, read on the forward strand.
AAAGAAGAAGTTGCGGCAAGTACAGTACAATCAGCTCCACATCGTCCACAAAGTCGAAACTTTAAGGCAGAACGTGAGGCGCGTGCCAAAGAGCAGGCTGCTAAGCGAGCTCAGGGTCAAGGAAAAGGTGGTCAAGCTAAATCTGGTCAGGACCGTCGTGACAACCGTCAACAAGGTCAGGGACGTTCAAACAATGAGCGAAATGATCGCCGCGATAATAGACGCGAACAGGGTTCAGATAAACGAAAGGACAATCGTTTTGGGGACCGTCGCGATAATCGTGATAACCGTTCAGGTCAGTCAGCTCGCTTTGAACAAAGAGAGGCTGCAAAACCAGCAGGACCTAAAATTGACTTCAAAGCGCGTGCTGCTGCTTTGAAAGCAGAACAAAATGCGGAGTATGCTCGTACCAGTGAAGAACGTTTTCGTCAGGCTCAGGAAGCTAAAAAGCAACCTAAGAAGCCAAAAGAAATTAAGTTTGAAGAACCGGTTGTGGAAAGCAAACCATTTGTGAAGCCTGCACCTGTTGCATCGGTACCAGAGCAAGTTGCAGAAACTACTGTAGATACCCGTCGTAAGAAACAAGCTCGACCAGATAAAAAACGTGACTTTAATAGTGATGAAGAAGATGGTCCACGGAAACAACAAAGAAATCGAAATAGTCAAAATCAAGTGAGAAATCAAAGAACAAGTAACTGGAATAACAATAAGAAAAATAAAAAAGGCAAGGCAAACCAACCTGCCAAACCTGTCACAGAACGCAAGTTCCACGAATTGCCAACTGAATTTGAATATACTGCTGGCATGACCGTCGCAGAAATTGCAAAACGAATCAAACGTGAACCTGCTGAGATTGTGAAAAAACTCTTCCTTATGGGAGTTATGGCGACTCAAAACCAATCTTTGGATGGAGATACTATCGAACTCCTTATGGTTGATTATGGTATTGAAGCGAAAGAAAAGGTAGAGGTCGATAACGCAGATATTGAGCGTTTCTTCGTAGAAGAGGGTTACCTCAATGAAGAAGAGATGACAGAACGCCCACCTGTTGTGACTATCATGGGACACGTTGACCATGGTAAAACAACCTTGTTGGATACCCTACGTAATTCTCGTGTTGCTACTGGGGAAGCTGGTGGTATCACACAGCATATCGGTGCCTACCAAATTGAGGAAGCTGGTAAGAAAATTACCTTCTTGGATACTCCAGGACACGCGGCCTTTACTTCTATGCGTGCACGTGGTGCATCTGTTACCGACTTGACCATCCTAGTCGTTGCTGCAGATGATGGTGTCATGCCGCAAACGATTGAGGCTATCAACCACTCAAAAGCAGCTAATGTGCCAATCATTGTAGCTATCAACAAGATTGACAAGCCAGGTGCAAACCCAGAACGTGTCATCGGTGAATTGGCTGAACATGGTGTTATTTCAACTGCCTGGGGCGGTGAATCTGAGTTCGTAGAAATTTCTGCTAAATTCAACCAGAATATTGATGAATTGTTGGAAACTGTTCTTTTGGTCGCTGAAATCCAAGAACTGAAGGCAGACCCAACTGTTCGTGCGATTGGTACAGTTATCGAAGCGCATTTGGATAAAGGGAAAGGTGCGGTTGCAACCCTCCTCGTTCAACAAGGGACACTTAATGTTCAAGACCCAATCGTTGTCGGAAATACCTTCGGACGTGTTCGTGCCATGACAAACGACCTTGGTCGTCGTGTTAAGGTGGCTGGACCATCTACACCAGTTTCGATCACTGGTTTGAACGAAACACCGATGGCTGGTGATCATTTTGCGGTCTATGAAGATGAAAAATCTGCGCGTGCTGCCGGTGAAGAACGTGCTAAACGTGCTCTTCTTAAACAGCGTCAAGCAACGCAACGAGTTAGTCTTGAAAACCTCTTTGATACCCTTAAAGCAGGTGAGGTTAAGTCAGTTAATGTGATTATCAAGGCTGACGTACAAGGTTCAGTTGAAGCTCTTGCATCATCGCTTCAAAAGATTGAAGTCGAGGGAGTACGTGTCAATATCGTCCACTCTGCAGTTGGTGCTATCAATGAATCAGATATTACTCTTGCGGAAGCTTCAAATGCTCTTGTGATTGGTTTCAACGTTCGTCCAACAGCTGAAGCGCGTAGCCAAGCTGAAGCAGATGATGTTGAAGTACGTCTTCACAGCATCATTTACAAGGTTATCGAAGAGATGGAAGATGCCATGAAAGGTATGCTTGATCCAGAATATGAAGAAAAAATCATTGGTGAGGCAATCATTCGTGAAACCTTCAAGGTATCCAAAGTTGGAACGATCGGTGGATTTATGGTCGTACGTGGTAAGGTTACCCGTGATTCAAGTGTTCGAGTTATCCGTGATGGTGTTGTAGTATTTGATGGTAAACTAGCTAGTTTGAAACGCTATAAAGATGACGTGAAAGAAGTTGGTAATGCCCAAGAGGGTGGTTTGATGATTGAGAACTACAACGACTTGAAAGTTGATGATACCATTGAAGCTTACATCATGGAAGAAATCAAAAAATAATATTTTCTCATTGTCAAAGTCATAGACAAGTGATTTTGTCGAGGAAGTGATAATTTAATAGACTTTAGTAGGTTTTAAAGCAATAGTTTTTAATCTACTTGGATTATTCAAGCTGGGGAAACTCAGCTTTTCTATCATCTAAGAAAGGAAATAATATGGCGAATCATTTTCGTACAGACCGTGTCGGGATGGAGATCAAGCGCGAAGTCAATGAGATTTTACAAAAGAAAGTTCGTGATCCACGTGTGCAGGGAGTGACCATTACAGATGTTCAGATGGTCGGCGATTTGTCAATGGCCAAGGTTTACTACACAATCATGAGTAATTTGGCATCCGATAATCAAAAAGCACAAACGGGTCTTGAAAAAGCGACGGGAACCATTAAGAGAGAACTTGGTCGTAAGTTAACTCTTTATAAAATTCCGGATTTGGTCTTTGAAAAAGACCAATCAATTGAGTACGGCAATAAAATTGACCAAATGTTGCGTGCTCTTGATCAGAAAGATTAACAACAAAAGTCGGATGGAAACATTCGGCTTTTTCTGGATCGGATGCTTTGTCCAAATATGGTGGCGTTTACAAGCCCTCGGAAAGATGTTATACTAAGACCAAAGATAGAGCACAGGAGGAAGTTATGAAAACATTTATTAGTAAACTGATGTTAGTGTCCACGGTTGTACTATTAGCTGCTTGTCAGTCTAATCAGGTAAAAGGTGGTGAGAGTTCTAGTTCTAGTGCTTCAAGCCAAGTTTCAGATGGTTCTAGTTTGCAGCAAGCGTCAACAATAGCATCTAGCTCCGAGACGCAAGCATCCTCAGTGACCACTCCTGAGCTAAGTGAAGTATACCAATCAGTTATTGATCGTTATCAAGCGAATATGGGGCAGCCTGCTGAGGCTATCAATCAGGATGAGGTCAGTAGCTATCTGAGCTTATTAACTAGCCAGGGGCAAGAATACAGTGGAATATTTTATAGTTTGTATGATGTCAACCATGATGGTACAGAGGAGCTGCTTCTAGCTTTGGACAAGTCGGGAGAATATGTCTTAATTGACCTCTATACTCAGCTTGCCGAAGAGAGTCTACGTTTGGTGGATAATTTCCGCAATCTTGGATTTGAAATTGGACCGAACGCCCTACTTCGTCCTTTACAGGATGGAACATACTTATTTGAAGGAGCTGGTATTTTTCGCATTTATCAATACAATGCGATGATTCCAGGCTTAAAACGGATTTCTGAATCAGATACCAATCCTGAAACTTCTCCCTTGCTTGAGTTGAAAAGCTTGCATTGGGTTAAGCTATAGATTTTATCAATGATTATTCCTCGGCTGGGTTTCCCGGCCTTTTGTAGTTTCTAAGAACTTTAAGTTTTCTTTTGGTAATCTTTAATCTTTCTTTTAGGAAGGAAAGGTAAACTAGGAGCATATCAGGAAGGGATACGACTTCCTAAAGAAAGAAAAGGAATCTACATTATGAAAACAAATCTTAAAAAATTACTTTACTCTGGTGTTACTCTTATGAGCCTTGGTGTCTTAGCAGCATGTTCATCTACTTCAAGTTCAACGACTACTTCAAGCTCAGCAGCAACTAGTCAGACAAGTGTAGCGACAACTTCAAATAATAGCACTTCATCAGATTCAAGTTCGTCAACTATTGACTGGTCAGCCCTTCCAACAACAGAAGTAACCTTGTCAAATGATGGCTTGAAAATTACTGAGGGTGGAACCTATATTTTGACTGGTTCAACAACAGCTGGTGTAACGGTTGAAACAGATGCCAATGTTCGCATCATTCTAGCAGGTGCTGAGATTTCAAGTTCTGATAACGCGGCTATCAATGTGATTAAGGCAGACAATGTTGAATTGGAAATCAAAGATGGTACGACGAATACAGTGAAAGATAGCAGCAATCATACAGACACCAATATTGAAGGGGCTATCCATGTTGAAGCTGATTTGACCATTACAGGAAATGGTAGCCTGACCGTTGAAGGCAACTTCCAAGACGGCATCGTATCGACGGACGACCTTGTCGTGAATTCAGGAAACATTACCGTCACTGCAGTGGATGATGGTATCCGTGGTAAGGATTCATTGACAATCAATGGTGGTACAATCAATGTAACAGCAGGTGGTGACGGTATCAAGTCAACCAACGATACAGATACGACCAAAGGTTATACAACTATCACAGGTGGTGAAATTAATGTAAAAGCAGGTGATGATGGTATTAAAGCGGAGACGGCTTTGACAATTGACGGAGGTACCATTACAGTATCAGAATCAGTAGAAGCCTTGGAAGGAACTAATATCACTATCAATGGTGGTACGTTAGATGTTTACGGTTCAGATGATGCCATCAACGCGTCAAGTACAACTTCATCTGATATCTATATCAAGGTAACTGGTGGTGACTTGAAAGTTGCGGTTGGTAGTGGGGATACAGATGCCTTTGATGCTAATGGTAATCTCTACATTTCAGGTGGTACAATCGATGTCACAGCGCCAACATCAGCCTTTGACTTTGACGGTACAGTTGAATTCACTGGTGGCACAGTAACTGTAAATGGAGAACAAATTACAGAAATTACTCATACAGGTCCAGGCGGTCGCGGTGGCTGGTAATCAATAATAATAATACAAAAAGGTCTGAGTTGACGAACTCAGACCTTTCGTTTGCTTTCCATGTTGGGAAGATTGATTTTGTATTTAATTACCAATAGTCGAATGATTAAAGAAATGGTAAAAATAGTGATGAAGGTTGGAATTTGTGGTAATTTCCAATTTACAACGCAAAGATGATAGAGGACTCCTGAGAAAAATGCAAGGACAGCATAGACATCTTCTTTAAGAACAATGGGTGTTTCATTGACGAGTAAATCACGGGCGATTCCGCCTCCGACACCTGTTAAAGCTGCCAGAATACCACTGGTTAGAGCGTTTAGCTGGAGAGAGATGCCAGTACTGGCTCCAATGAGGGCGAAGATGGCTAGACCGATTGCATCAAAGATAAGGTTTGTCTGGGAAAGGAAATGAATCATCTTCTTATCAAGTGGTTTGTCCTGCTTTAGATTGATAACAATCAAGTACATGCTAATCGCTACTCCGAGAGATAAATAGATGGCTGTAGGATCAGTCAAAGCAGTAGGAATGCGATTGGCCATCGTATCTCGAATAATTCCCCCACCAACGGCGGTAATGATGCCGAGCAAGCTAATTCCAAAAATATCTAACTTTTTCTTAAATCCTTTTACGGCCCCCGAAACAGCAAATGCGATAGTGCCTATGTAGTTACAAATCATAAGAAATAAATCGAATTCCATAAGAACCTCCGTACCTATATTAACAGAAAGAAAGACGGCGTGCAAGCTTATTTTAAAGTTTGTGAAAAAAGTTTCAAACAAGTAAAGTGAATCTTTTGAGGATTTGTGAAAAAACGCACTAAATCAAGGTTTTCACGAAAATTTCTGTAAAAAGAAAACGGTTCAATTACTTGCCATTTGTGAAATATTGGTCTATCATAGTACAGAAAGAGAAAAAACTTTGGAGGAAATTATGGTATCTATCACAAAAGAACAACATTTGGACATGTTCTTGAAAATGCAACAAATCCGTGATGTTGATATGAAATTAAACAAATTAGTGCGTCGCGGTTTCGTACAAGGTATGACTCACTTCTCAGTCGGTGAAGAAGCGGCAGCTGTTGGACCTATTGCTGGATTGACAGATGAGGACATCATCTTCTCACACCACCGTGGTCACGGTCACGTTATTGCAAAAGGTATTGACATCAATGGCATGATGGCTGAGCTTGCTGGTAAGGCAACAGGTACATCTAAAGGCCGTGGTGGTTCTATGCACTTGGCCAACGTTGAAAAAGGAAACTTTGGTTCAAACGGTATCGTAGGTGGTGGTTATGCCCTTGCAGTGGGTGCGGCCCTTACGCAACAATACCTCGGTACAGATAACATTGTTATTGCCTTCTCAGGTGATTCGGCTACTAACGAAGGTTCCTTCCACGAATCAATGAACTTGGCAGCTGTTTGGAATTTGCCAGTTATCTTCTTCATTACCAACAACCGTTACGGTATTTCAACTGACATTTCTTATTCGACTAAGATTCCTCACCTCTACCAACGTGCAGCAGCATACGGTATGCCAGGTCACTATGTTGAAGATGGAAATGACGTGATTGCCGTTTATGAGAAAATGCAAGAAGTTATCGAATATGTTCGCGCAGGTAACGGCCCAGCAATGGTTGAGGTTGAATCATACCGCTGGTTTGGTCACTCAACTGCCGATGCAGGTGTGTATCGTACAAAAGAAGAAGTAAACGAGTGGAAAGCAAAAGACCCACTTAAGAAATACCGCAAATACTTGACAGAGAACAAGATTGCGACTGACGAAGAATTGGATGCCATTGAAGCACAAGTGGCAGAACAAGTAGAAGCATCTGTGAAATTCGCACAAGAAAGCCCAGATCCAGACATCTCAGTAGCTTATGAGGATGTGTTTGTAGACTAGGGTGTGAAGACGTTAAAGAGGCACAGAAAAATTAGGGAGTCAGCTAGTGATGCGGACATCACTAATGGCTCATCTATTTTTCCAAGCCTCTAGTCTGAACCCAACTACTAACGTAAGAAGTTTGACTAAGCTCTAAAGAGCAAGTCAAACTACGGTAGTTCACCAAGGTAGACTACCTACTTAAGTTCGAGTACAATTCTAAGGTGTCTTAAGCTGGGACAATAAACAATTACATCGTAGTAATTGTTTGATTTTCCTTAGTACAGTAAAGATAAATTGATATAAATTAGGAGTAAAAAATGGCTGAAACAAAAGTAATGGCCTTGCGTGAAGCGATTAACTTGGCTCAAAGCGAAGAAATGCGTAAGGATGAAAAAGTATTCTTGATGGGTGAAGACGTCGGTATCTACGGCGGTGACTTCGGTACATCTGTTGGTATGTTGGACGAATTCGGTCCAAAACGCGTTCGCGACACGCCTATCTCTGAGGCTGCAATCGCTGGTTCTGCGGTTGGTGCGGCTCAAACAGGTCTTCGTCCAATCGTTGACTTGACTTTCATGGACTTCATCACAATTGCCCTTGATGCGATTGTTAACCAAGCAGCCAAAACCAACTATATGTTTGGTGGCGGTTTGAAAACACCTGTAACCTTCCGTGTGGCATCTGGTTCAGGTATCGGTTCAGCTGCACAGCACTCACAATCACTTGAAGCTTGGTTGACCCACATCCCAGGTATTAAGGTTGTCGCACCTGGTACAGCTAACGATGCAAAAGGTCTTTTGAAATCATCTATCCTTGACAACAACCCAGTTATCTTCTTGGAGCCAAAAGCTCTTTACGGTAAAAAAGAAGAAGTGAACTTGGACCCAGATTTCTACATTCCACTTGGTAAGGGTGAAATCAAACGTGAAGGTACTGATGTAACCATTATTTCATACGGTCGTATGTTGGAGCGTGCCTTGAAAGCAGCTGAAGAAGTAGCTGCAGAAGGCATCAGCGTAGAAGTAGTTGACCCACGTACCCTTATCCCATTGGATAAAGAATTGATCATCGAATCTGTGAAGAAAACTGGTAAGGTTATCTTGGTTAACGATGCTTATAAAACAGGTGGTTTCATCGGTGAAATCGCATCAATCATCACAGAAAGCGAAGCCTTTGACTACTTGGATGCACCAATCATCCGTATCGCTTCAGACGATGTACCAGTTCCTTACGCAAACATTCTTGAAAACGCAGTATTGCCAAACGTAGAGAAAATCAAAGAGGCAATCTACAAGCAAGTAAACAGAGGTTAATCTTATCGTCATCCGCTTATCTTTTCTGGCTGTGTTGATTTGGCCTGCCTAACGTCAGTTATGCCTGCACCAAATCGCCTTGTCAGAAAAGCAATCGGAAAGATGATAACCCTAAAATGCTAGAAATAAAATATTCTAGCATGACTAAGAATGCTTGGAAAAGAATTAAGCCACTTCGATTATCGAAGTCTGGTTTGGTTCTTGACAAGGTAAGAAACTGAAAGAAAGGAATTGAACCCGTCCGGAAAACTCGGAAAAAAGATAAATCGTTACGAAAATCAGGATTTTCGACGATTTCCTATTTTTCATTCGTTTTCTGTTCGGACTTGGTATCTTAATAATGGCTATTGAAATCATTATGCCTAAGCTCGGTGTGGACATGCAAGAAGGTGAAATCATCGAGTGGAAAAAACAAGAGGGCGATTTTGTCAACGAAGGCGACGTCATCTTGGAAATGATGTCTGACAAGACTAGCATGGAGCTGGAAGCAGAAGAGTCAGGCGTCCTATTAAAAATTGTTCACGGAAACGGTGCTACCGTTCCTGTAACAGAAGTCATTGCCTACATCGGTGCAGAAGGTGAAACGGTTGAGGCTGGAGCGTCAGCTACTCCAGTTGCTCCTGCAGCAGCTATCGAAGAAGTGCCTGCAGGTCGTACACCAGTCATCGTTGCTCCGGCAGCTGCTGCCAAACCACAAGGTGGTGGCAAGGTTCGTGCTACTCCAGCTGCGCGTAAGTTGGCGCGTGAGCTTGGTATTGACTTGGGTCTTGTTCCAGGAACAGGTGCTAACGGTCGTGTCCACAAGGTTGACGTCGAAGACTTCAAGGGAGCAGCTCCAAAAGCAACTCCGCTTGCAGCCCGTATTGCAGCAGACCAAGGTGTTGACTTGTCAACCCTTACAGGTTCAGGTGTCAACGGTAAGATTGTCAAGAACGACGTTCTTGCAGTACTTGCTCCGGCTGCTGTAGAAACTGCTGCTCCAGCACCGAAAGCAGAAGAAAAACCAGCTAAAGTATTGCCAGAAGGCGTTGAAATCATCAAGATGAGCCCAATGCGTAAGGCGATTTCAAAAGGTATGGTCAACTCTTACTTGACTGCTCCGACATTTACACTTAACTATGATATTGACATGACCAACCTCATGGCACTGCGTAAGCAAGTCCTTGAGCCAATCATGAACAAGACTGGTTTGAAAGTAACCTTTACAGACTTGATCGGTCTTGCGGTTGTTCGTACTTTGATGAAAGAAGAACACCGTTACATGAACGCATCTTTGATTAACGATGCACAAGAAATCGAATTACACAAGTTCGTCAACCTTGGTATCGCAGTAGGTCTAGATGATGGCTTGGTGGTGCCAGTTGTTCATGGCGCAGATAAGATGAGCTTGTCTGAATTTGTTGTGGCATCAAAAGATGTTATCAAGAAAGCTCAATCTGGTAAGTTGAAGGGGGCTGAAATGTCAGGTTCTACCTTCTCTATCACCAACTTGGGTATGTTTGGTACTAAAACCTTTAACCCAATCATCAACCAACCAAACTCAGCAATCCTTGGTGTAGCATCAACAGTTCAAACACCAGTTGTTATCGACGGCGAAATCAAGATCCGTCCAATCATGGCACTCTGCTTGACCATCGACCACCGTATCATTGATGGTATGAATGGTGCCAAGTTCATGGTTGACTTGAAGAACTTGCTGGAAAAACCATTGGAATTGTTGATTTAAGATAAGATGCAAAAGGCGTTAAGAAAACCGTATGAAAATAGGAAATCAACGACGTGCCTTGAGGCACGAGGCGATTTATCTTTTTCAATAGGTTTTTAGCCTGTGCTCAATTTGGTAAAGAGAAAAAATAAAGAAAGGATGTAGAACGAGTTCGTGACATTTGAACACGAACTAAATGCTTCGGAATTTAGATAGTCCGCCTAGGATGCAAGCATCCTACGTTGGACTCCTAAAATTCTGTCGCATTTGACGTTCTTTGTATCATAATTATGGCAATCGAAATTATTATGCCTAAACTTGGTGTAGATATGCAGGAAGGCGAAATCATCGAGTGGAAAAAACAAGAGGGTGATTTTGTCAACGAAGGCGATGTTATCTTGGAGATGATGTCAGACAAGACAAGCATGGAATTGGAAGCTGAAGAATCAGGTGTTCTTTTGAAAATCGTTCACGGTAACGGTGCAACTGTTCCTGTAACTGAAGTCATTGCTTACCTTGGTGCAGAAGGTGAAACAGTTGAAGTGGGTGCTGCACCTGCTCCAGCTGAGGTTGCACAAGCAACTGCTGACTTGCAAGCAGCTGGTTTGGAAGTGCCTGCAGCTCCTACAGCAGCTCCACAAGCTCCTAAGGCTGAATTGGCAGCTGACGAGTACGACATGGTTGTTGTCGGTGGTGGTCCTGCTGGTTACTACGCCGCTATCCGCGGTGCTCAATTAGGTGGTAAAATCGCTATCGTTGAGAAATCAGAATTTGGCGGTACCTGCTTGAACAAGGGTTGTATCCCAACTAAGACCTACCTTAAAAACGCTGAAATCCTTGACGGCTTGAAGATTGCGGCTGAGCGTGGTATCAACCTTGCTTCAACCAACTACACCGTTGATATGGACAAGACAGTTGACTTTAAGAACAAGGTTGTGAAGACATTGACTGGTGGCGTTCAAGGTCTCTTGAAAGCTAACAAGGTAACAATCTTCAACGGTCTTGGTCAAGTAAATCCTGACAAGACTGTTGTCATCGGCGACAAGGTCATCAAAGGTCGTAGCATCATCCTTGCCACAGGTTCTAAAGTATCACGCATCAACATCCCAGGTATTGATTCTAAGTTGGTATTGACTTCTGATGATATCCTTGACTTGCGTGAAATTCCTAAGTCACTCACTGTTATGGGTGGTGGCGTAGTCGGTGTAGAACTTGGTTTGGTTTACGCATCATACGGCACAGAAGTAACAGTTGTTGAAATGGCTGACCGTATCATTCCAGGTATGGACCGCGAAGTATCTGTTGAATTGCAAAAAGTCCTTTCTAAGAAAGGTATGAAATTCTTGACATCTGTTGGTGTATCTGAAATCGTTGAAGCCAACAACCAGTTGACCATCAAATTGAATGACGGATCAGAAATCGTTTCTGAAAAAGCCCTTCTTTCAATCGGTCGTGTACCACAATTGGCTGGTCTTGAAAATCTTAACCTTGAATTGGATCGCGGTCGTATCAAGGTCAACGAGTACCAAGAAACATCAATCCCAGGTATCTACGCCCCAGGTGATGTCAACGGTACTAAGATGTTGGCTCACGCTGCTTACCGTATGGGTGAAGTGGCAGCTGAAAATGCTATTCACGGTAACCACCACAAAGCGAAGTTGGACTTCACACCAGCAGCGGTTTACACACACCCAGAAATTGCTATGGTTGGTTTGACAGAAGACCAGGCTATCGAGAAATACGGTAAAGAAAACATCCTTATCGGTCGCAACAGCTTTACTGGTAACGGTCGTGCCATTGCTTCTAACGAAGCTCACGGTTTCGTAAAAGTTATTGCTGATAAGAAATACCATGAAATCCTTGGTGTTCACATTATCGGTCCAGTTGCAGCTGAAATGATCAACGAAGCAGCAACTATCATGGAATCTGAGTTGACAGTTGATGACGTGGCAGCATCAATCCACGGTCACCCAACCTTCTCTGAAGTTATGTACGAAGCCTTCCTTGATGTTCTTGGTGTTGCGATCCACAACCCACCAAAACGCAAATAATAAGAGCGTCTAAAATACAATAGAAAGACAAGTCTTGGGGCTTGTCTTTTGTTATCGTTTCCACTATAATAAAAATTAGTTAACAATAAAGGAGTTTCGCATGAAATACATCGTAAACAACAGCAACGACCCAGCTTACAACATCGCCCTCGAAGCCTATGCCTTCAAGGAATTAACAGATATTGACGAAATTTTTATTCTCTGGATTAATGAGCCTGCCATCATTATCGGTAAGCACCAGAATGCTATTGAAGAAATCAACAAGGAATTCACAGACGAAAAGGGCATCCATGTTGTTCGCCGTCTGTCAGGTGGTGGCGCAGTTTATCACGACCTCAATAACCTCAACTACACCATTATTTCAAACAAGGCAGACGAGGGAGCCTTTGATTTCAAAACCTTCTCCAAGCCTGTCATTGATACCCTTGCGACACTGGGTGTTGAGGCCAATTTCACAGGCCGTAATGACCTGGAAATCGACGGAAAGAAAATCTGTGGTAACGCCCAAGCCTATGCCAAAGGTCGCATGATGCACCACGGTTGCTTGCTCTTTGATGTGGATATGTCAGTCCTCGCAAGTGCCCTCAAGGTCAGCAAGGACAAGATTGAATCCAAGGGTGTCAAGTCAGTCCGTGCCCGTGTGACCAATATCAACAACGAATTGCCAGAGAAGATGACCGTTCTGGAGTTCAAGGATGCCATCCTCAACCAAATGAAGCAAGAATATCCAGACATGGACGAGTATGTCTTGTCAGAAGACGACTTGGCCCGTATCCAAGAAATCCGTGATACCCAATTTGCGACATGGGATTGGACTTATGGTCAAACACCAGAATACACTGTGGAGCGTAGCGTGCGTTATCCAGCTGGTAAAATCACAACCTACATCAAGGCTGAGAAATCGGTTATCGAATCTATCAAGATTTACGGAGATTTCTTCGGAATTGGTGATGTATCGGACATCGAAGACTTGTTGGTCGGTACTCGCTATGAATACGCGGATGTTCTTACCAAATTGCAAGAAATCGACACCACGCACTATTTCTCACGCATGACAACAGAAGAAGTAGCAAAAGCGATTGTAGCTTAATCCATAGGGCTGCCCTTTGTTTGGGCAGTCTTTATTTTTTGTGAAAATGTTTTCGGCAAACTGTTTTCACTTGCACATTTTCTATATTATGGTATAATTATTTTCTGTGAGTATCCCTCACTTACTCGTGGCTAGACCATGAGTCATTAGACCAAAAGGAGGAACATATCAATGGCTAAATACGAAATTCTTTATATTATTCGTCCAAACATTGAAGAAGAAGCTAAAAACGCTTTGGTAGCACGCTTTGACTCTATCTTGACTGACAACGGTGCAACTATCGTTGAATCAAAAGCATGGGAAAAACGTCGCCTTGCATACGAAATCAAAGATTTCCGCGAAGGTTTGTACCACATCGTTAACGTTGAAGCTAGCAACGATGAAGCTCTTAAAGAGTTTGACCGTTTGTCAAAAATCAACGGCGACATTCTTCGTCACATGATTGTGAAACTTGACGCGTAAGAAGGTAGATTATGATAAATAATGTAGTATTGGTTGGTCGTATGACCCGTGATGCAGAACTTCGTTATACTCCGTCTAATCAAGCTGTTGCGACTTTTACTTTGGCGGTTAACCGCAATTTTAAAAATCAAAACGGTGAGCGTGAAGCGGACTTTATCAACGTAGTCATTTGGCGTCAACAAGCTGAGAATTTGGCGAATTGGGCTAAGAAAGGTGCTCTGATTGGTGTTACAGGTCGTATCCAGACTCGTAGCTATGACAATCAGCAAGGGCAACGTGTCTACGTTACCGAGGTAGTTGCAGAAAGTTTCCAACTCTTGGAAAGCCGTACTGCCCGTGAAGGTCAAGGTGGAGGCTATTCAGCTGGTAACTCGTTTGCTGGAGGAAATGACTACAACTCACCTTATCAAGCACCTGCACAATCTACACCAAACTTCGCTCGAGAAGAAAGTCCATTTGGAGCAAGCAATCCAATGGATATATCAGACGATGACCTACCATTCTAGGTCTGAAAATAATAATATAAAGGAGAACACACATGGCTCAACAACGTCGTGGCGGTTTCAAACGCCGTAAAAAAGTTGACTATATCGCAGCTAACAAAATTGAATATGTTGATTACAAAGATACTGAGCTTCTTAGCCGTTTCATTTCTGAACGTGGAAAAATTCTTCCACGCCGTGTAACTGGAACTTCAGCTAAAAACCAACGTAAAGTAACAACAGCTATCAAACGTGCTCGCGTTATGGCTCTTTTACCATTCGTAAACGAAGATTAAAAAAATGACCCCAACGGGTCATTTTTTCTTGCGCTCTAGAAATGCGAAAAGCGCAATAACAGTATGGACTGTTTTTTCACGAGCATGAAAATAAGAAAGCGAGTAATGGTCCAGTGGACCATTTTTGCATGAACTCGAAATTAAGAAAGCGAATTAAGCCCTTGAATGGACTATTTCAACCCGAGCCAAGAAGTTAGAAAGCGAGGCACAGTCTGGGGATAGACTGTTTCAGTCACTTACGCAGATGTGTAAAACTCCCAGGTGAACTGTATAGATAAACAAAAGCGACTGGAATATTCCAATCGCTTTGTTTTATTATTGAACTGGGGACATGGCATTGCGAATGTTATATTTCTTTTTCAAGAGGTAGCGTGCACCGAAAGCAGCAGCTCCGATAAGAATAGTAACAAGCGGAGGGAGAACTGGGTTAAATGCGGCCGGAATCAGTGCTGCCAGAATGAAAACGACTGACCAAGCCAGAGTAGCAAGTCCGAGAAAAGCGATAGCTTTCAGCAATTTAGGACGTTGCCCAGTTTTAATTTGTTCTCTGTAAACAAAGTGATACATAAAGTACATACCAGCACCAACACCGAAACCGATGACAAATAAGGTTAATAGCCCATACTGTGCACCTTGACCAAAAAGATTCATCAAACCATTGATACCAGCAATAATTGCAAGCATGAAAAGACTAGAATCTAGCCACATCAACCATGGATTTTCATTGTATTCCACTTGGTCTTTCTTTTCCTGTTCAGAAATTGTCTTACTAGCAGCCCACTCACTTGGTGCTCCATAGAGATTGCGGGCAGTCACGCCAGTTTTTTGCTTTTCAATGATAGTTGGTAAAATTTCTTCCAAGAGTTCTTTGATTTCGCTATCAGACTTTCCATCTTTAATCAGTTGGTTGGTCGCAATATGGATAAATTCTTGGTTCTTTTTTGTTAATCCGTTGATTTCTGTAAATGACATGTTAATCTCCTTAGGTTAAAACCATCTCTTACGGATGAAGTAGAAGGTGAGTGATAGGCTGATTGCAAAGGCGAAAAGAATAATCCACCAAAAAGCATAGGGAATATCGTTAAAAGGAATGATGTTGTCCTTAAAGTTCATACCGTATGCAGAGAAGACCATGGTTGGGATAGAGAGAACGATTGTCACTAATGCCAAGGTTTTCATGATGGTATTCTGGTTGTTGGAAATGATAGAAGCAAAGGCATGGGTCATAGAGTTCAGGATGGAACCATAGATGTCTGCCATCTCAATGGCCTGTTGGGTTTCGACCAAGGTATCTTCAAGCAAATCCTCATCCTCTTCATACTTACGGAGTAGACGTGAGGAACTAGCAAGTTTTTTGACCAAACGCTCATTGGTTTTGAGGGAAGCCTTGAAGTAGACGATGGTTTTTTCCAATTCCATGAGTACAATTAATTCTTCATTTCGAGTGGCCTCATGGAGTTGCTTCTCAATCTCTTCGCTCTTTCTGTCAATGGTCCGTAGGGCTGACAAGTAGAGTTGAGCATTGCGGTAGAGAATTTGGAAAACGAAACGAGACTTCATGAAAGTGAAGAAATTCCGTAGACGACGATGGATAAACTGCTCAAACAGTGGCAATGGTTCCAAACAAGTCGTGATAATCGCATCATCTGTTAGAATAATTCCCAAAGGAATAGTAATATAATATGTCTTGTTGTTTCGTTCTTCAAGAATTGGGACGTCGACCAGGATGAGCGTATAATCATCTTCGACGGTGATACGAGAGGATTCTTCCGCATCGAGCGGTGCTCGCAGGTCAGCGATGTCAATTTTATAGTGCTCAGCAACTTCCATAGACTCGCTCTGGGAGGGGTTGACCAAATTAATCCAAGCCCCTGGTTCAAAGGTTTGAATTTCTTCTAAATCAGTCATGGTTGATAGAAAAATTTGTTTCATATCTTTGCCCTCCTTTTATCTTTGTTGCGTTAACGCAACCTCTATTATACCAAAAAATGTGCAGTTTCGGAAAGGTTTTATATAGAAATGTGATATAATATGTAGACATTTAAGCGAATAAGTTGTACGGATTTTTCCTTGTTCCGTATACCATAGCTTATAGCCTCTTAAGAAAGGATTCGAATGCGTGCTAAAAGCGTCAAGTTTTATAGGGTTTTCTTAACGTGAGATTTTCAAAACGATATTTTTTGAAAATCGAGTTAATACAAGATATAGAAATTGCCCATAGGCAGTTTCGTCTGGTGACGCGGAGCTAGTTGACCGTCACCAGTTATCTTGTGAACGCACTTATATCTAGAAAGGAATTGAACACGCCCTAAACGCTGTGTGAAAAAAGTGATGCTTCTTCGTGTTCAAACATGGAGAACAGGTTTCTGCGTCGTAGACATCTGTGCTTTCTTCGGTTTTCGACCTGTGAAAGCACTAGTTATCTTGGCGGGGATGCGTCTTCGAAATCACAGATTTCGGACTTACCGCCTATTTTCACCGTGCGTTTTACGGGCTCTGTATCTTTAGAAAGGAATTGAACACGGGCTAAATGCAGTGTCAAAAATTGCTGGTTTCTTCATGTTTAAGCATGTGGAACTGGCTTCTGCGTCGTAGACATCTGTGCTTTCTTCGGTTTTCGACCTGTGAAAGCACTAGTTGTCTTGACGGGGGTGCGTCTTCGAAATCACAGATTTCGGACTTACCGCCTATTTTGACTGTGCATTTGACGCCCTTTGTATCTTAAACTATGCAAGAAAATATTGTGATTCATGGGGCGCGTGCCCATAATTTAAAAAATATTGATGTGACCATTCCGCGTGAGAAGCTGGTGGTGGTGACTGGTTTGTCGGGGTCTGGTAAGTCGAGTTTGGCTTTCGATACCTTGTATGCCGAAGGCCAACGCCGCTATGTAGAGTCTTTGTCTGCCTATGCTCGTCAGTTCTTGGGCAACATGGACAAGCCAGATGTGGATTCCATAGAGGGGCTCAGCCCTGCTATTTCCATTGACCAAAAAACGACATCGCGGAATCCGCGTTCGACAGTCGGTACAGCGACGGAAATCAATGATTATCTCCGTTTGCTCTATGCTCGAGTTGGGGTGCCTTATTGTATCAATGGGCATGGTGCCATCGCAGCTTCCTCGGTGGAGCAAATCGTAGATGAGGTTTTGGAATTGCCAGAGCGTCAACGCTTGCAGATTTTAGCGCCGATTGTTCGTAAGAAAAAGGGGCAACACAAGACCATTTTTGAGAAAGTGCAGAAGGACGGCTATGTTCGGGTACGGGTCAATGGTGATGTCTATGATGTGTCGGAAGTGCCGGAGTTGTCCAAGAGCAAGGCTCATAATATTGAAGTCGTTGTCGATCGGATTGTCATCAAAGAGGGTATTCGTTCGCGGCTTTTTGACTCCATTGAGGCGGCCCTGCGGATTGCGGACGGCTATGTCATCATCGACACCATGGACGAGAAGGAAATGCTTTTCTCTGAGTACTATGCCTGCCCAGTATGTGGCTTTACAGTGCCTGAGTTGGAGCCTCGTCTTTTCTCTTTCAATGCGCCTTTTGGGTCTTGTAGCGATTGTGACGGTTTGGGGATGAAGCTGGAAGTGGATACGGATTTGATTGTCCCAGATGCCAGTAAGACCTTGCGTGACGGGGCTTTGGCTCCGTGGAATCCTATTTCTTCTAACTACTATCCTCAGATGTTGGAGCAAGCTATGAACCACTTTGGCGTGGATATGGACAAGCCTTTTGAGGAATTGACGGAAGAGGAGAAGAACCTGATTTTCAACGGTTCTGACGGTAAAGAATTCCATTTCCATTATGAAAATGAGTTCGGTGGGGTGCGTGATATTGACATTCCGTTTGAAGGCTTGATTACCAACATTAACCGTCGCTACCATGAAACCAACAGTGACTATACACGGACAGTCATGAAGACCTACATGAACGAGTTGACTTGTGGGACCTGCCACGGCTATCGCCTCAATGACCAAGCCTTGTCTGTCAAAGTCGGTGGCGAAAAGGGACTTCATATCGGGCAGTTGTCTGACTTGTCCGTGGCTGATCATTTGCAAGTGATTGAACATCTGACTTTGTCTGAAAATGAAGCGACGATTGCGACGCCCATTGTCAAGGAAATCAAGGATCGCCTGTCCTTCCTTAACAACGTAGGTCTTAACTATCTGACGCTTTCACGAGCAGCGGGGACGCTGTCTGGTGGGGAGAGCCAGCGGATTCGTTTGGCGACCCAGATTGGATCCAACCTGTCAGGTGTCCTCTATATTTTGGATGAGCCGTCGATTGGCCTGCACCAGCGGGACAATGACCGCCTGATTGCCAGTCTCAAAAAGATGCGGGACTTGGGCAATACCTTGATTGTGGTGGAGCACGATGAGGACACCATGCGTGAGGCGGACTGGTTGATTGACATCGGTCCAGGCGCGGGTGTCTTTGGCGGAGAAATCGTGGCTTCTGGAACGCCTGCCCAAGTAGCTAAAAATAAAAAATCCATTACAGGTCAGTATCTGTCTGGCAAACGTGAAATTCCTGTTCCTCTAGAACGCCGTGTTGGCAATGGTCGGTTCTTAGAGGTGACAGGTGCCAAGGAAAACAACCTGCAAGATGTGACTGTTCGTTTCCCGCTTGGGAAATTTGTAGCGGTGACAGGGGTGTCTGGCTCTGGTAAGTCAACTCTGGTCAATTCCATTTTGAAAAAAGCTATCGCTCAGAAGCTCAATCGAAATTCGGACAAGCCAGGTAAATTTAAGTCTATTTCAGGAATTGAACACTTGGACCGCCTGATTGATATTGATCAAAGCCCGATTGGACGGACACCGCGTTCCAACCCAGCCACCTACACAGGTGTTTTTGACGATATTCGTGACCTCTTTGCCCAGACCAATGAAGCCAAAATTCGTGGCTACAAGAAGGGGCGATTCTCCTTTAACGTCAAAGGTGGTCGTTGCGAAGCCTGCTCTGGTGACGGGATTATCAAGATTGAAATGCACTTCCTGCCTGATGTCTTTGTGCCTTGTGAAGTCTGTCATGGACACCGCTACAACTCGGAAACCTTGGAAGTACACTACAAGGAGAAAAATATCGCTCAGGTCCTTGATATGACGGTCAATGATGCGGTCGAGTTCTTCAAACATATTCCAAAAATTGAGCGGAAACTCCGCACTATCCAAGATGTGGGCTTGGGCTATGTTACCCTTGGGCAACCTGCGACAACCCTGTCAGGTGGGGAAGCTCAGCGGATGAAATTGGCTTCTGAACTCCACAAGCGGTCGACTGGTAAGTCTCTCTATATCTTGGACGAGCCAACGACAGGCTTGCATACGGAGGACATTGCCCAGTTGCTCAAGGTCTTGGCCCGCTTTGTCGATGACGGCAACACTGTCCTTGTCATCGAGCACAATCTTGATGTGATCAAGACGGCAGACCATATTATCGACATGGGACCAGAAGGCGGTGTCGGTGGCGGTACCGTTGTCGCGACAGGAACGCCAGAAGAAGTGGCGGAGAACCCAGCTAGCTTTACAGGCCAGTATTTGAAAACTAAGTTGAAATAAGCAAGTAAAAAAGAGCCATCGGCTCTTTTTTACTGTTCTTTATCCATATTATTCAAGGCATAGTCACAAGCCTGAATGACAAAGCTTGAGAAACTGACATCTTTTTTGACGATTGCTTCCTCAATTCTATCTACCAACTC
Source organism: Streptococcus suis YS161 (assembly GCF_002760245.1). Taxonomy (GTDB): domain Bacteria; phylum Bacillota; class Bacilli; order Lactobacillales; family Streptococcaceae; genus Streptococcus; species Streptococcus suis_I. The sequence goes on from NZ_ASCA01000043.1 coordinate 119,055, forward strand.
TGACGGAAATCGAATGGTTTTGATTTCTGTTTCTTTTTTATCTGATTTTAATTTAAATGCCATTTATTTGCTCCTTGTTACAAGTGTATAGCGAAATAAATGAATATGAAATATTACAAATTGTATTACTAAATGTATTGCAAAAATAAAGAGTGTATAGTAAAATATTTTGGAAGACTATTTCATAAAAGGGAGAATTATATGGTTTATAGTAGAACTCAGCGCATCCAAGAAGAAAAGAATCAGCGTTTACGATATGGGATTCGTAAATTTACAGGCTTAGGAGCCGCATCTGCTCTATTAGGAGTGGGTTTACTAACAAGTTTATCGGTTCATGCACAGACTAAGACGGCAGAGGTTCGTTATGATTATGTAACGACTGAGGAATTGACTGAGGCAGAGAAAAAGGCGATTTTTACAGAGCTTCCAGCTCAGGTGACAGAAGATGTGAACTACTATCTTGTGTATAGAAAAGTAGGGTCTTCAATTTTGCCACAGACAGGAGAAAGCACAGGTGTATTAGCTGGAGCTATTGGGGCAGGCTTGCTACTGGTTGGTATAACTGTTGGTCGGAAAAATCAACGGATGGTTCGCTCAGCAATGACCTTGACCTTGGTAGGAGGAAGTCTGGTTTTCACCTCTGTATCTGCCGTGACGGTTGCCCAGCTGGCTCAGTATGGTCAAACTCAAACATTGACAGTAGGATCAGCACTCCCAGATGGAAAGATTTCAATTGCAGGTTATGAGTTTGTAGGTTATTTGGAGGGGAAAAAGCAGAGCAGTGAGACAAGTCCAACTCTACCTACTGGTTCAATAGATAAGGCAGAAGAAAATGAGAATCTACTTGTCCAACCAACCCAACCAGCAGATGAGAACAAATCAGACATCCCAGCAGAATCAACTCCGTCAGAGGATAAGGTAACAGACACTCCGGCAGAACCAACCCCGTCTGAAGACAAGGTTGAAGAAGTCCCAGCAGAAAGTAAGCCAGCGGAGAAACCCGTTGAAGAAACAGGAGGTGGTCAGGTTATCGGTACAGAAGACAAGGTTATTTCAGAAACGGAGAAACCAGTCCAACCAGAAATACCTGCGCCAGTGGAAAAACCAGCTGTACCAGGGGAAAAGGAAACGACTGTTACACCTGGTGAAGAGAAACCTGTTAGTCCAGAACTTCCAACTAATCCAGCAGAACCAGATCGACCTGTTGATACAGTTCGAACAGATGTAGAGAACCAGGTAACGGTCATCAAGTATGGAACTAGCTATGTGAAAGATACAAGTTTGCAAGCTGGAGAAAGCAAGGTTCTTACACAAGGTGTGGATGGAAAGGAAATAGTCACCACTAAAGTAACCTATACCAATAATGTAGAGACCGCTCGTGAGATCGTTGCGACTGAAACAATTGAACCTGTTACAGAAGTAATCGCCTATAATGATGAGGTTTCTAAAAATCGAGAAGAGCTTATAGAAAGCTTGACGACTATTTCATTTGCTACAGAGCGTCGTGCCAATGCTGATCTGGAAGTAGGTTCCGAACGTGTACTGGTAGCAGGAGTTAATGGACAAACCAAGACCCTTACAAAGAAAGTCTATGATTCTACAGGTGCAGTCATTAGTGAAGAAGTGGTCAGCACTGAAGTTATTGCTCAACCAGTTACGCAAGTCATTGAATACGGTACTAAGCCAAAGTCTGTTGTTGAAACAACAGAGGAAACCAAGGTAACAGAGCTTGACTACACTGTTGAAACTCGTCAGAATCCAGACTTGGAAAAAGGTCAAACCCGTACACTTACAAAAGGAAGAAAGGGAACACTAACCCAAACCTATCGCATTACTAAGACAGACGGCAATGAAACGGCGCGTGAATTAGTAAAAGAAGAACGTGTCGAACCGGTAAATGAGATTATTGAAGTCGGTACAAAGGCTGTTGTTCGTTACCAAACTCGCCAAGAAACAAGTGTCATTCCATTTACTACAGAAACTCGTCAGGTGGATAGCTTATTTGAAGGTGAAAGTCGTGAGTTGGTAGCAGGAGTGGACGGTCAGCAAACACAGACCTATAAGGATACCTATGTGGACGGCGTCAAGGTTGCCTCTGAAATGGTGGGGCAACCAGAGGTTATTCAGCCAATTAAGCGTATAGTAGAAGTTGGTATCAAGAAAGAAGAGACCAGTCAAGTTCTGACAGAAACGGAGGTGCTTGCCTATACTTCAATCAAAGAAGAAGATCCGAATCTCCCAGAAGGTGAAACAAAAATCAAAGTTCAGGGAGTAAACGGGGAGCGTAAGGTCCGTATCACACGGGTCACCAATAACCGTACTGGTCAAGTAAGCGAAACCCGCGAGGTCATCTCTGAGACTGCACCAGTCAATGAGGTCCTTGTGGTCGGCACTAAACCTGCCAGCGAAAGCCTGCTCGACAAGAAGACGCTAACGCTGGATGAGTTCATGAGCCTCACCGAGGAGCAGCAGGACGCCTTCATCGCTAAGAAAGGAACCGTGCCTGGCACGACCATCCGAACTGGCGCAACCAAGGACACCCTTGAGAAGGTGGAGCAGCTCATCAACCTCGACAAGCTCAACGCTGAGTTCGTCAGCCTGCTTAACGCAGCCCGTGCGGCAGAAGGCCTATCGGCTGTAACATACGCAGGTCAGGGCTCAGACGCTCAAAACGCGGCGACTGCTCGTGCCAACGAAATGGCGGACCACGGTAGTCTTCGCTACCAAGGGACAGCGGATGGCGCTCACAAGCGCCCAGACGGCTCTAAGTGGACCACCATCTACACAGCAGAGCAGACAGCTCGACAAGGCTGGCGTGGTGAAAACGCACTCCAGATGGGCTCATCACTCAGCGCATACAGCGCCATCAACGAGAGCCGCATCGCCAACAACCTCTTCACTGAGTGGATGAACTCCGCTGGCCACAAGGCCGTCATGATGAAAAACCTGGACAACCTCCAGGTGGCAGTCGGCATCGGACTCAACGACAAGGCTATCGAGACCACCTTCAACCAGGGTGTGACCGTGGCCATGCTGGAATTGGTTGAGCCAAAACCGTAGAGGATTGATTTTATCGGCTGTAGAGTTCGGCATCAAAACATTAAAGGTCTTGTGATATAAAAAAGAGCCGTCGGCTCTTTTTTACTCTTGAAAGTACTTTTTTGCAATTGCTTAGATGGCATAAATTCGGTATAATAGAAAAAATAAGTTTTCAATAAGGAGATGTCCATGCAATCTGAATACGTTTTACTATGCAGTCCATACCGATATAGCTCGGTTTTTGCGAATGTAGTGAATAGACAATTTATCGAAAAAGAACTACTGAGTGTCGTCATGCCAGGTGTCAACATTACGACAAGAAGTATGCTGAGAACCATGTTGGAAACAAACTATGGTATTACGGATGAGTCGAGTTTGAAGGAAGAAATTGCCAAGCTTGAAAATGGTGATTATCATGCTTTAGAAGAAATTTCTTCATTTCTCAATGGAATAGAGAATCCTATTGTAAAAGAATTTTATCTTTCTTTACATGAATTAACAGGTTCGCGAAACATCCAAGGCTTTGACGATTGCCGTATTATTGATGTCTTAACGAAATCCTATGCAGCTCGCTTGATTTCCAAAGAAGAATTTGAGGAACTCTTTACTAAGCAAACGGAACGTATCAGAAATGGTTATCAAACTTGGGAACAGTATCTAGCATCTTGTGTACTTGGAAAATTGCTTCAATTTATCCCAGCTTCAGAAACCATTACGAGTGTTGAAGAGTACATCATAGATATTTATTCCTTCTGTATTGCACCGACCAATGTATTTGCCTATGGGACGTTTTGGGCAAATCACGACTTGGCTCATTTGACAGCCTTGTTAGAAAACTTCTTGCCTGAGGAGATTCTTACAGATATCAAATCCAGAAAAAATCTTGTCGATTATAAAGACAAGATTCCGGGCTTGAATGCTCCTTCAAATGCCTTGATTGCTTACTTTGATGAAAAATACATAGACACAAATTTGATTGATACCAATCGTTATGATTATCTAAGTCAGCTTGCGGACTATGTTTTTTGGACACCATTGGTTGAGAACAATCTGGAATGGCTGATTACAGAAAAGAATCTGAAAGAACAAGACACGATTCTGTTGCCGACAGAATTTGCCAGCTATTACTCAGCCAGCGAATTTTGGGATTGTTACAAAAAATATCCTGAATTACAGAATGAACATATCTTTGCCATGTTTAAAGGTGTTTTCAGTATAACTGTCTTGTTTACGGAAGAAGCAGCATACACCTTTAAGAAAAAATTATTCGGAAAACCTGCACTGGTTAAAATCCCTTGGGACCAAGTTCCTTTACATGCTTCTCTTGATTTAGAATTTAAAGAGAGCAGAATCCTTTTGGATAAAAAGGTTATTTCTGATGTTAGCCCAGTTTTAAGTGAAATTGGTTTAAATGAAGACACATTATCAAGCCTAAATTCTCAAGAAAGAAAAGCACTTGAAAAGGAATGGCAAGAAAAAATGAATCAGTTCCTAGAGAGTATTCCACAACGAATTCGTGAATTCAAAGGGAAATGAGAGGAAACTGGTTGAGTTGTTCAAAAAGTCGCTCTAGCGGCTTTTTATTTTGCTGCTGGAAACTATTAATCAAACATATTTAGAGATATGGTATAATATAAACGATGATACAATTACAACGAACTCAACCAACTTTACAACCCTTTACAAAATGGACTGGCGGGAAGCGACAACTGCTTCCAGTTATAAAATCCCTTATGCCAGACAATTACAATAGTTACTTTGAACCATTCATTGGTGGAGGGGCAGTATTTTTCGAACTCACTCCGCAAAAAGCAATTATCAATGATTTTAATAGTGAACTTATCAACTGTTATCGTCAAATAAAAGATAATCCCCAGAAACTCATTGAACTGCTAATCGGGCATCAAAAAAACAACTCTAAAGATTATTATTTAGAACTACGATCTGTTGATAGAGATGGCAGAATCTATACCATGACCGACATCGAACGAGCTGCTCGTATCATGTATATGTTGCGAGTTGATTTCAATGGCTTGTATCGTGTCAATTCTAAAAATCAATTCAATGTACCTTATGGTCGCTATAAAAATCCTAAGATTGTTGATAGTGATTTAATTTTATCTATTTCTCAATATCTAAATAATAACAATATTACGATTTTGACGGGGGATTTCGAAAAAGCTGTTGAAGACGCAGGAGCTGGAGATTTTGTTTATTTTGACCCACCGTATATACCTCTTTCAGAAACAAGTGCCTTTACATCTTATACTCATGAAGGTTTTTCCTATGAAGATCAAGTTAGATTGCGAGATGTTTTCAGAAAACTAGATAAAAAGGGTGCCTACGTAATGCTATCCAATTCGTCTAGTCCGTTAGTGGAAGAATTATATAAAGGTTTTAATGTTCATAAGGTAGAAGCCACTCGAACTAATGGGGCGAAAGCATCAAGTCGAGGAAAAATATCAGAATTTATCGTAACTAATTATGACAAATAACGAATATAAGTATGGAGGGGTTATTATGACGAAACCATACTATCATAAAGAAAATTCCATACTTGTTCATGCGGACATTTTTGAGTTTTTGTCAAAAATGAAACCTGAAAGTATGGATATGATTTTTGCGGATCCGCCGTACTTTTTGAGTAATGGTGGAATATCTAATTCAGGTGGTCAAGTTGTATCAGTTGATAAAGGTGAGTGGGATAAAGTTTCTTCACTTGAAGAAAAGCATAACTTTAATCGACGCTGGATTCAGTTAGCTAAGAAAGTTTTGAAACCCAATGGGACGATTTGGATCTCAGGTAGCTTCCACAATATTTATTCAGTTGGAATGGCTTTAGAACAAGAAGGTTTCAAAATTCTGAATAATATTACATGGCAGAAAACGAATCCTGCACCCAATTTATCCTGTCGTTACTTTACACATTCAACTGAAACAATTCTTTGGGCAAGAAAAAACGATAAGAAAGCTCGTCACTATTATAACTATGATTTAATGAAAGAGTTAAACGATGGAAAACAGATGAAAGATGTTTGGACGGGTGGATTAACAGCAAAATCAGAGAAATGGGCTGGTAAGCATCCCACTCAGAAACCCGAATATCTTTTAGAACGAATAATTTTAGCTAGCACTAAAGAAAATGATTATATATTAGATCCTTTTGTTGGTAGTGGAACAACTGGTGTTGTTGCGAAGCGATTAGGTCGGAGATTTATTGGAATAGATGCCGAACGAGACTACTTAAAAATAGCGAAAACAAGATTGGAGAAAGAAAGTGGAAAAAAATAGAGATTTCGAAGAATGGCTATCAACCATGACTGACACTATCGCGGATTGGGTTTATTATACAGATTTTCCAAAAGTTTACGACAATGTGGAAAGTATAAAAATTCCTCTCAATATTCTGAATAGTCTTATTGGCAGTAAAAATATAAGGCAGGATTTTCTAGATTTGTATCAAAATTATCCAGAAATTTTGAAGGTTGTACCAATCCTTATTGCGAAACGTTTGAAAGATACAATCATTGTTAAAGATCCTCTAAAAGATTTTTATTTCGATTTTCGTAAGCCAAATTATAGTATTGAAGAATACGCTATGTTTTTAGAAAAGTCAGGAATCTTTGATTTACTTGAGAAGCATATTGTATCAAATCTAGTGGACTACGTTACAGGAGTCGAAGTCGGCATGGATACGAACGGTAGGAAGAATCGTACTGGGCATGCTATGGAAAATATTGTACAACATTATCTAGAAGCGGCGGGTTATGTTTTAGGTGAGACCCTATTCAAGGAAATCTATCAAAATGAGATTGAGGAACTTTTCTCAGTTGATTTATCCGCCATCACTAATGAGGGGAATACAGCCAAACGATTTGACTTTGTTATCAAGCATAATTCAACTATTTATTTGATCGAGGTTAATTTTTACTCAAGTGGTGGATCAAAATTAAATGAAACAGCACGTTCATATAAGATGATCGCAGAAGAAGCGAAGACAATCCCTAATGTAGAGTTTATGTGGTTTACTGACGGACAGGGCTGGCATAAGGCTAAGAAAAATCTACAAGAAACTTTTGAGGTTTTGCCTCACTTGTATAATACTAACGATTTAAAAAATAATATTTTAAAGACTTTAAAATAGTTTAGGTAATGATTAAATTTTCTCTAAAAATTAGCAGACGGCTCAATTGTAGACGTATCCGATAAAATGCATTTATTCTTCATGGGCAATGCACTCGTAACTGAAATCGTACGAAAAATTGGAGAGTATATAAAAGTATTGGATTAGTGAAAGATTCCATTTCTCTGTGACATACTTAAAACAGTCGCTCTAGCGGCTTTTTTGTCTGCTGATAATAATTGGTATTTGTACGCATTTCTGCTATAATAGTTACAAAATCTTTGGAGGTAGCTTATGCAAGCGCGTGTGGAAAAATTTGAAGCAAAATTAGCCCAATCGGATGTGGATGGGATTTTGGTAACAGGACAGAACAATATTTACTACCTGACAGGTTTTTGGGGGACAGAGGCGACTGTCTTCATCAGTGGCAAACGTCGCCTGTTTGTAACTGATTCGCGTTATACCTTGATAGCCAAGGCATCAGTAAAAGGTTTTGATATTATCGAGAGCCGTTTTGCCCTTGAAGAGATTGCAAAGGTGATTAAGGAAGATGGGCTTGAAACCATTGGTTTTGATAGCCAGGTGACCTATGGTTTCTATCAAAGTCTGACCAGCATTTTTGAGGGCTATCAACTGGTTGCTATGTCCAACTTTATCGAAGACTTGCGCATGATTAAGGATGAGAAGGAAATTGCGACCATTCGCCGTGCATGTCAAATTTCGGATCAGGCTTTTATTGATGTTCTTGACTTTATCAAACCAGGTCAGACGACTGAGATGGATGTCAATCATTTCCTTGACCATCGCATGCGCCAACTAGGTGCCGAAGGGGCATCATTTGAGTTCATCGTGGCATCTGGCTACCGCTCTGCTATGCCCCATGGAAGAGCGTCTGAAAAGGTTATCCAAGCTGGTGAGACCTTGACGCTGGATTTTGGTTGCTATTACCAGCATTATGTCAGTGATATGACACGGACCATCCATATCGGTCATGTGACAGATCAAGAGCGTGAGATTTACGATGTGGTCTTGCGTGCCAATAAGGCTTTGATTGAGCAGGCCAAGGAAGGTGTCACCTACCGCGAGTTTGACGCTATTCCTCGTGAGATTATCAATGTGGCGGGTTACGGAGCCAACTTTACACACGGCATCGGTCACGGTATCGGCTTGGATATTCATGAATATCCGTATTTTGGAAAATCTGACGAGACTATCAAGGCAGGTATGGTCTTGACGGATGAGCCTGGTATCTATTTAGATGACAAATATGGTGTCCGTATCGAAGATGACCTATTGATTACGGAAACAGGCTGCGAAGTCTTGACGTTAGCTCCAAAAGAATTGATTGTCATTTGAGAAAATTGTCAGTTTGTGGTAAAATAAAACGAATAAATAAAATTTGAAGAGGTATTCAATACAATGATTGAAGCAAGTAAACTTAGAGCAGGTATGACCTTCGAAGCAGAAGGTAAATTGATTAAAGTTTTGGATGCGAGCCACCACAAACCAGGTAAAGGAAACACCATCATGCGTATGAAATTGCGTGATGTACGTACAGGTTCAACCTTCGATACAACTTACCGTCCAGATGAAAAATTTGAACAAGCTATTATCGAAACAGTTCCAGCACAGTACCTTTACCAAATGGATGACACAGCTTATTTCATGAATACTGAGACTTACGATCAGTATGAAATTCCAGTAGCGACTATCAAAGAAGAATTGCTCTATATCTTGGAGAATTCCGATGTGAAGATCCAGTTCTACGGAACAGAAGTGATCGGTGTTACTGTACCAACAACTGTTGAATTGGTCGTTGCAGAAACACAACCATCTATCAAAGGTGCGACTGTTACAGGTTCAGGTAAACCAGCTACGATGGAAACTGGTTTGGTTGTTAACGTACCAGATTTCATCGAAGCAGGTCAAAAACTGGTTATCAACACAGCTGAAGGAACTTACGTATCACGTGCTTAATCGTTTCCTCTTAAGAAAGGAGAGCCTATGACAACAGAATATCAAGGCGAGATTGTTATCGCACCTCGCGTTCTTGAAGTGATTACAGGCATTGCTGCAGCGAAAGTTGATGGAGTGCATTCCCTTCAAAATAAGCGTGTAGCAGACAGTTGGTCAAAAACATCGTTAAATAAAGGTGTTTATCTTGAAACTGACGAGGAAGGTCGAGTGACTGCGGATATTTACGTCTATCTAGAATATGGTGTAAATGTTCCTGCTGTATCAATGGATATTCAACGAGCAGTTAAAACAGCTATTTTTAACTATGCTGAAGTTCAAGTCAATGCTGTCAATATTCATGTGAACGGCATTGTTCCTGATAAAACACCAAAACCAGCATTGAAAGACTTGTTCGGAGAGGATTTCCTTGATGAAGAATAATAGACATGCCTTGCGTAAGTGTGCTTTGCAGGCAATCGTATCACTCGAATTCGGTCAAGAACCTGTTCAAGCAGCTCAATTTTCCTATCTGTATGATCGAGAAGATGAGCAAGACGACATTGAAATTCCACTTTTCCTCCTCAATCTTGTCAATGGTGTAGCAGATTATCGTGATGACTTGGATAAGGAGTTATCTAGCCGATTAAAAGCAGGATGGACCTTAGACCGTTTAACCTTGATTGACAAGAATATCATGCGACTAGGCCTATTTGAAATCTTACATTTCGAAGAAACGCCAGACCGTGTTGCTGTTAACGAGGCTATTGAATTGGCTAAAGAATTTTCTGATGAATCTTCAGCTAAGTTTATCAATGGAGTTTTGAGCCAGTTTATTAAAGAAGAAGCCTGATGAGCTTCTTTTTTACTTGAGAAATAAGAGAATGTATCACAAAAAAGCTGTACCTAATTTTTATTAGGTACAGCTTTTTTTATATACTAGCTCCTGCTAGTAGGCTAATCGGCAGGATATAGTCTGTTTTTGTCAGTTTTTTTCCTTCGATTTTATCAACTAATAGTTCAACCAGCAGGTGAGCTATTTCGGTTAATGGTTGCTTGATGGTTGTCAGTTGAGGATAGTAGTTTTCGATGAAACTGGTTCCATCATAACCAATCAATTTAATATCCTCTGGAATAGACAGTTTCAATGAACGAATGACGTTCCATACCAGCATAGCCGTTGCATCGCCAGATACAAAGATACCATCTGGTTTTTGCTTTTCAAGAATAGCCCGGATTTCCATCTCCTTGCGCACAGGTGAGAAATCACTGGAGATATGAAAAACTTCAGCTTTGTTCAAAATAGATGTGAAACCTACTTGGCGAAGGCCGGTAGGTGAATTGGAATCATCGTTCCCCGTAATCATTAATGGATTGTGACATCCCGCTTTTTGTAAGGTTTGGGCAGCTAATACCCCGCCAGCAAAATTATCGGAAGAGACAATGGGAATGGAAGGAGAGAGGTTGCGGTCAAAAGCGATAATTGGAGCTACGACACGGTCGTAGTCTTGGATACCGAGATTGTGACTGCCCGAGATAATCCCATCTACTTGGTTAGCTGCTAACATTTCTAGATATTCACGTTCCTTATCGGACTCGTGCTGGCTATTGCAAATAATGGTTTTATAGCCTCGATCAAAAAGCTCTTTTTCTAAATGGCTAATCAATTCAGAATAAAAAATATTGTTTATTGTTGGGAAGATGAGACCAACTAATTTTGCAGATTTACCTTGCAAACTACGAGCTAAATTATTAGGTTTGTAGCCCAGTTTACGCATAGCCTCTTCGACATTGCGAATGGTTTTTTCAGATAGGTATCCTTTTTTATTGATAACGCGCGAGACAGTTGTTGGGCTGACCCCAGCTAACTGTGCGACATCAGTTAGTTTTGCGACCATAATCTAAATGGTAGTAGGTTCCGGTCGGATTACCTGTCGTAATGACGATACCAGACTGATCCGCATCAGGGAAGACACGACCAGAAAATACTTTCTCTCCTTTATTGATAAAGATTTCAAAGACAGATTTGTCGATGAAGATATTGGCTGTAAGAGCTCCTGGAGAAATCTCGCAAGAGCGACTTGTGCCGAAATCGAGTGCGAATGGCTGACCACAGTTGCCGCGGTCCAATGTAATCTGGCCTTGTTCAGTGTCTACAGACAAGACCAAGCCTTTTTCCGCTTCATTTGCGAACAATACGATTTCATGCTTCGTGCCCGCTGAAAAATCAAGTTCCAATTCGTAAACATTATTGGTTTCTTTTTGGGCTGAAAATGGCTGAGCTTCTTTACGAAGACTGGTAATCGTATTGACTGGATATTGGTAGAGCTTACCGTCCTTGATGGTTAATTCTTTGACCAATGATAGACAACCTTGGTAATCGTAGGCATCAGTTGGGTATTCCATATCTGGAAGAGCTAACCAGCTAACAGATAAAGTCCGTCCGTCTGGAGCATTAAAAGCTTGGGTTGCATAGCACTCAAAACCATAGTCCAGATTGATCAATTCGCTCGGTTCGACAATGCTTGCTGTTTCAGGATCGAAACTCTGACCAATCTTGTACATATTTGGATAGATATTGCCATAGTCCAATACCTCTTTGTCCAAGCCTTGTGGACAGTAGAGAAGGATGGGTTGCTCACCGACGAACGCAATATTTGGGCATTCCATCATATAAGCGGTCATATCATTGGCAAAATCTAGGTCACCAACATAGGACCAGTTGAGGTAGTCGTTATTTTCAGCTTTATAAAGTTTGACAATTCCCTTTTTATCCAAATTTTGTCCACCGACGATAGCGTAATATTGCCCTTTATAGTTGAAAATTTGTGGATCACGGAAATGGTCGGTGGTATCTTCTGGTTGCTCAATCAAGACTTTATCAATCTTTTCAATCTTACCATCTTTATCCATCAAGGCACCGATTTGGTATGGATGACGAACCCAATTTTCATCGCGGACATTTCCAGTATAGAAGAGGAAAAGCTTGTCGCCAAATTCCATGGCAGATCCAGAGTAGGCACCGTGGCTATCAAGTGGCGTATCAGGATACATAATAGTACCTGTTTCTTCAAAGTGCACTAAGTCCGTAGATTCGGTATGAACCCAAGATTTCAAGCCGTGGGCAGCACCGAATGGGAAGTATTGGTAAAAAAGAGTCCACTTTCCATTGAAATAGGAGAAACCGTTTGGGTCATTCAAAAGGCCATGGGGCGTTTCAATATGGAAGTTGGTTCTCCAAGGTGAACTTGCTGTATTCTGTTTGATTTTCTCGATATATTCTGGCGACCAGTCATCATAAGCCCGGTAACGCTCCTCTGTTGTAAATGCCATAATTTTCTCCAATTTTTCTAGTTTTTCATTAATATAGTAAACGTTTTCTTGTAAAAAATCAAGTTTTTACTGTGATTATTGGAGTTTTTTAAAAAATTCTGCAAAACGTTTGACATATTTGTAAAAACCATATATAATAAAAACATCGAAAGAGTGAAAACACTTTCAATAATAAAAAATATACAAAAAGGAGATTTTTGTAAATGGATTATAAAAAAGTTTCTGCCGAAGTGATCGAAGCGGTTGGGAAAGATAATCTAGTTGCGGCAGCACACTGTGCTACTCGTCTTCGTTTGGTTCTGAAGGATGAATCCAAAGTGAACCAAAAAGCTCTCGATGACAATGCAGATGTCAAAGGGACATTCAGTACGAATGGTCAGTATCAAATTATCATCGGACCTGGTGATGTAAACTTTGTATATGCAGAGCTCATCAAGGCTACAGGCTTAAAAGAAGTTTCAACAGATGATTTGAAACAGATTGCAGCGCAAGATAAGAAGTTCAATCCATTGATGGACTTGATCAAGCTCTTGTCAGATATCTTTGTGCCAATCATTCCGGCTCTCGTTGCTGGTGGTCTATTGATGGCGCTTCGTAACTTCTTGACTTCCCCAGATTTATTTGGTCCAAAATCAATTGAGGAAATGTATCCTGCTATCCAAGGCATTTCTGCGATGATTCAATTGATGTCAGCAGCTCCATTCATGTTCTTGCCAGTCCTTGTAGGTATTTCCGCTGCGAAACGCTTTGGTGCAAACCAATTCCTCGGTGCGGCTATTGGTATGATCATGACCACTCCAGATTTGGGTGGTAAAGAAGCTTTTTGGGATATTTTTGGTTTCCAAGTAGCTCAAACAAACTATGCATATCAGGTTATTCCAGTTCTTGCAGCAGTATGGCTTCTTGCGACGCTTGAAAAATTCTTCCACAAGAAGTTGCCATCAGCAGTTGACTTTACATTCACACCATTATTGTCAGTAATGATTACAGGTTTCTTGACATTTACAGTCATCGGTCCTGTGATGTTGACTGTATCTGATGCGATTACTAACGCAATTGTTTGGTTGTACGATACAACTGGTGCGTTGGGTATGAGTATCTTTGGTGGTACTTACTCATTGATCGTAATGACTGGTCTTCACCAATCATTCCCAGCCATCGAGACACAACTTTTGTCTGCTTACAACAATAATGGTACAGGATACGGAGACTACATCTTTGTAGTTGCTTCAATGGCTAACGTTGCGCAAGGTGCTGCAACTCTTGCTATCTATTTCTTGACAAAAAATGCAAAAACAAAAGGTTTGTCCGGTTCAGCAGCAGTTTCTGCCTTCCTTGGAATTACAGAACCTGCCCTCTTCGGGGTTAACTTGAAGTACAGATTCCCATTCTTCTGTGCTCTTGCAGGTTCGGCTATCGGTGCCCTCTTTGCAGGTTTGACTCATGTTATCGCTGTATCTCTTGGGGCAGCAGGTTTCATTGGTTTCCTCTCAATCAAAGCATCTTCTATCCCAATGTATGTAGTTGCTGAGGTGATTGCTTTTGCTGCAGCCTTTGCCTTTACTTATGTTTATGGCAAGACAAAAGCATCAGCGGTTTTCGCTGATGAAGCAGCAACAGCAGCTGCGGCAGCAGTGACAGCGTCTGTAGTTGAAACTTCAGAAGAAGTTGAAGAAACTGCAGAAGTCTCTACTGCACAAGAAACTCTTGTTTCTCCACTTTCAGGTGACGTTGTTGCCCTTGAAAATGTTAATGACCCAGTCTTCTCATCAGGAGCTATGGGTAAAGGTTTGGCAGTTAAACCAACTGAAGGTGTTGTTTATGCACCAGCAGATGCAGAAGTAACAATTGCATTCGATACTGGTCACGCATATGGATTGAAAACAACTTCAGGTGCTGAAGTATTGATCCACATCGGTATTGATACTGTATCAATGAACGGTAATGGATTTGAAAAATTAGTAGCAGCAGGTGATAAAGTAAAAGCTGGTACTCCGATTGCTAAATTCGATGCTGCTAAAATTGCTGAAGCAGGTCTTGATGATACAACTATGATTATTGTAACCAACACTGCTGACTTTGCAGAAGTATCTCCACTTGCTGAGGGAACAATCACTCACGGTGTAGAATTCTTGAAAGTAGCTAAGTAATCTTATATAAAATCGATTTGTAGAGTCTGCCTCTACTACATAATTAACAGGAAAAAGGCTTTCAGCCTTTTTCTTCTGTTTGCTTATATGTTATAATAAAAGTGATAAAAATTTTGGAGAAAATCAAATGACAAAATTATATGGTAGTTTAGAAGCTGGTGGTACAAAGTTTGTTTGTGCAGTAGGTGATGAGAACTTTCAAGTTGTTGAAAAAACGCAATTTCCAACGACAACTCCTTATGAAACGATTGAGAGAACGGTTGAATTCTTCAAGCGCTATGAAGATCGTTTGGCAGGTATTGCGATAGGTTCTTTCGGTCCAATTGATATTGATCAAAACTCACAGACTTATGGTTATATTACTTCGACACCAAAACCACACTGGTCAAATGTTGATTTACTTGGTCTGATTGCTAAGGAATTTAACATTCCATTCTACTTCACGACAGATGTGAATTCATCAGCTTTTGGTGAAACATTGGTTCGTAAAGGGGTAAAGAGTTTGGTTTACTATACAATCGGTACAGGTATTGGTGCAGGTGCTATTCAGAATGGTGAGTTTATCGGTGGCTTGGGTCATACCGAAGCGGGTCATACTTACGTTTCCCTACACCCTTACGATGTAAAACATGAATTTAAAGGAATGTGTCCATTCCACAATGGCTGTTTGGAAGGCTTAGCTGCAGGTCCTTCTCTTGAAGGCCGTACAGGTATTCGCGGAGAATTAATTGAACTTAATTCAGAAGTGTGGGATGTTCAAGCCTATTATATTGCTCAAGCAGCAGTACAGGCAACCTTGCTTTATCGTCCGCAAGTAATTGTATTTGGTGGGGGAGTTATGGCTCAAGAGCACATGCTTAATCGTGTACGTGAGAAGTTTGTCGGTTTGATGAACGATTATCTCCCAACACCAGATGTCAAAGAATATATCGTAACGCCAGCTGTTGCTGAAAATGGTTCTGCAACTCTCGGGAACTTTGCTTTGGCAAAACAGATATCAGAAAAGTAACATAAAAAGTTAGGGACTAGAAATAATCCCTAACTTTTTTCTTATTATGGCTTCGAGCCAGTTTTTCTCGTAGAGAAAAACAAGAAAACCACCAGCTATGCTGGTGGCTGCCAA
>NZ_ASCA01000044.1 GCF_002760245.1 Streptococcus suis YS161
CCCGTTTTTTACGTAACCAAATATCCAAGGTTAAA
Organism: Streptococcus suis YS161; assembly: GCF_002760245.1. Lineage (GTDB taxonomy): Bacteria > Bacillota > Bacilli > Lactobacillales > Streptococcaceae > Streptococcus > Streptococcus suis_I. Next base: position 36 of record NZ_ASCA01000044.1, read on the forward strand.
CCATCTGCATCGATGGCTCGATACAAATAATGCCATTTTCCTTTAATTTTGATGTACGTTTCATCCATTTTCCAGGAATAAAAGGATTTTTTATTTTTCTTTTTCCAAATTTGATAGAGTCGTTTGCCATATTCTTGCACCCAACGATAAATCGTCGTATGAGAAACGTTAATGCCACGATCATATAAGATTTCTTGAACTTCACGATAGCTAAGGTTATAACGAAGATAGTAGCCCACGGCTACAATAATCACATCCTGCTGAAATTGCTTTCCTTTAAAATGATTCATCGTCATTCCTCCTGCTATCTTTTTCTATTATTCTACCTTATTTGATAGTAGATTTAAAACTTTACAACAGAACCAAATATGTTATACTATATTATAAAATACTTTTGAAAGGTACAGACAAGGGTTGTCAAAACTATGAAGAAAGAAAGAATAAAAGAAATCTGCCATCTCGCACAGGTATTTCACTCAACCTATAAAATTTCAGTTCTAATAAAAGATGACAAGAATATAAACATAGCTCTTGGTAATATTGAAGTTGACAAGAATTTGTTTCCTATTGATTATGATATGAGCCAATATTGGATTGAAGATTTACCAGGATTCAGAATCGGAGTTCATCCTCTTGGTGCTGTCCGATGCACATTTGAATCTGATGATAAAGCAATGTACGTTCAGATTGGTCCAGTGATGGTAGAGAACATTAACCCATTGATGATTTATCAGGGAAGCAATGACAATGAATGGACTGTGCTCGATATCAGAAAGTTTAGTGAAATATGTGTGATGATGTATTACTTTGCATTAGATAAGAATTTATCTTTTTCTATTGAGAGTTTAGTGAATAAACTGGTACAATTTTTTTCGACTGATATCATGGGACTACAAACGTCTGAGCTTTCAAAGCGGACGATTGAACAAAGTTATCAGGACTTACGAACAAGACTTGAGCTTGTCCAAAATGGTGATATAACTACACTTAAACAGCTGAACCGGGATCAAGATTACCTTAATGCACTTTTTGAATTTTGTAATAATGAACAATCAACAAAATCCATGCTGACATTCTGTCTGTATCTATCGATGTACTATGCTATTGCTGGCGGTCTTCCTATTGAAATGTCAGGTGCAATCAGTAGCTATTACGGAAATCGCTTTAGTTCTCTGAGAAAAAGAGAAGAGTCCGTTGCTATGTATAACAGTATTTTGGAGCATTTCGCTTTAAGTACTGCAGATTATAGAGTATCTGGTGTCTCTTCAGACATAGCAAAAGCAGTCAGGATGATTAAAAGAAATATCAACCGTCAGCTCACCATTCAGTCAATATGCACAGAAATTGGTCTAAGTCAGTATCACTTCATGCGTAAATTCAAGATAGATATAGGTATGACTGTTGGTGCATACATTAAGAAGGAGAAAATAGCATATGCCAAATTTCTATTGGTATATACGAATCAGTCAATATCAGAAATTAGTGAATATCTTATATTTAACTCACAAAGTTACTTCACATCCGTGTTTAAAAAAGAAACAGGAAAAACGCCTTTTGAATATAGAAAGAGTGATTTGTAAAGCTGATGGCTAATGCAAAGAATCAATTGCGGCAATCCTTTTGTATCTTTTTCCAGTGTGGCTGCGGTTTCTGTTGACGGGAACAGCAGGGTTTATCGGGAATCTGGTGCCAGATGAGATAACAGATCAGTTACTTTACTTTTACCAGAAAGGGTGTAAGCTAAAACTTAGGCTAGCCATTGCGCTAGCGACTTGGTACAATAAGGTGGCAATTGAATTATATTTGAAACGATAGGAGGGAGAAGCAAATGAAATCTACAACTAAAGTAACATTTAAAGAACTCCATGTATAGGTGGCTGTGACAAGCTTTACATGGAGTAGAATAATTATTGTCCAAAGCCACCTTTGCAATTGCTAGTACTAACGCAAAGGAGGATATGAAAATGCAATACAAAATAATTAATGGTGCCGTTTACTATGATGGTAATATGGTGTTGGAAAACATCGGTATTGAAATCAATGATAATGAAAAGATTGCTATTGTTGGTAGAAATGGATGTGGAAAAACAACCTTGCTAAAAGCTATTATAGGCGAAATTGAATTAGAAGAAGGAACTGGTGAAAGTGAGTTTCAAGTAATAAAGACCGGTAACCCTTATATTAGCTATTTAAGACAGATGCCTTTTGAAGATGAAAGTATATCAATGGTGGATGAAGTCCGTACGGTATTTAAGACGCTTATTGATATGGAAAACAAGATGAAACAGCTGATAGATAAAATGGAGAATCAATATGATGATAAAATCATCAATGAATACTCTGATATCAGTGAAAGGTATATGGCTCTTGGAGGTCTAACCTACCAAAAAGAATATGAAACGATGATTCGTAGTATGGGTTTTACTGAAGCAGATGATAAAAAACCCATTTCTGAATTTTCAGGTGGTCAGCGAACTAAGATAGCTTTTATAAAAATACTTTTAACAAAGCCAGACATTCTATTACTTGATGAACCTACTAACCACCTTGATATAGAAACAATACAATGGTTGGAGAGTTATTTGAGAAGTTATAAATCTACATTGGTTATTATTTCCCATGATAGAATGTTTCTTAATCGAATTGTGGATAAGGTTTATGAAATCGAATGGGGAGAGACCAAATGTTATAAAGGTAATTATTCAGCCTTTGAGGAGCAAAAACGAGAAAATCATATCAAACAGCAAAAAGATTACGACTTGCAACAGATAGAAATTGAAAGGATTACACGCTTGATTGAACGTTTTCGTTATAAACCTACGAAAGCTAAAATGGTGCAATCTAAAATTAAATTATTACAGCGTATGCAAATATTAAATGCACCAGACCAATACGATACAAAAACTTATATGTCTAAATTTCAACCGAGAATCAGTAGTTCAAGGCAAGTATTAAGTGCTTCAGAACTTGTGATAGGCTATGATACTCCTCTTGCAAAGGTTAATTTCAACCTTGAAAGGGGACAGAAGCTTGGAATTGTTGGGAGTAATGGTATTGGTAAATCCACGTTGCTTAAAACACTTATGGGTGGTGTGGCAGCATTGTCTGGAGATTTTAAATTCGGATACAATGTTGAAATTAGCTATTTTGACCAACAGCTTGCTCAAATCAGTGGAGATGATACACTATTCGAAATTTTTCAAAGCGAATACCCTGAGCTAAATGACACAGAGGTCAGAACTGCTCTTGGCTCATTTCAGTTTAGTGGAGATGATGTTTTTAGACCGGTGTCCTCTTTGTCAGGTGGAGAAAAGGTTAGATTGACATTATGTAAATTATTATATAAACGTACTAATGTTTTAATCTTAGATGAACCGACAAACCACATGGATATTATTGGAAAAGAGAATTTAGAGAATATCTTATGCAGTTATCAAGGTACAATTATTTTTGTGTCACATGATAGATATTTTACTAATAAGATTGCTGACAGATTACTTGTTTTTGATAAGGATGGTGTAGAGTTTGTACAATCTACTTATGGTGAGTACGAGAAAAAAAGGATGAATTCTGAAAAGCCATTTAATAACATTAAAGTTGAGCAGAAAGTAGAGAAAAATAACACAGTAAAAGGCGATCGTAACTCCATTGAGAAGGAGAAGGTTAAGAAGGAGAAACGAATTGAAAAGCTTGAAGTGTTAATAAATCAATATGATGAAGAATTAGAAAGATTGAATAAAATCATTTCTGAACCAAACAATTCTTCTGATTATATAGTACTGACGGAAATACAAAAATCAATTGATGATGTTAAAAGGTGTCAGGGTAATTATTTTAATGAATGGGAACAGTTGATGAGAGAATTGGAAGTTATGTAATTTTTGAGTTATGCAATAAGGATGTAAAAGTGTTAATGATACATTCTGGTTGTTGAAAATGTAAAAAAATTAATGAATTTTTATTAGATATAATCGCTATGTGAAGACCTTTTGAGTTTGCCGCATAGCGGTTTTTATTATCTATACTTTGGAATTGTCAAGAAAAGTGTAGTCGTATAAACTCACTAAATTTCCTTTGATTGTTATGCTGCCAGAAGTTGTTCTTCCAGTAGCCCTCTGTATATAACAGGAGGATTGAGCAGGTGGTTTCTGTCGTTGCAGAACCAGATTCTAAATATGGGACTGAAGTATTTGATGAATATGTCATAAGTAAAGAATTTGAAAATGTTCAAGAGGTTATGACGTCTCAAATACAGCAGAAAGGAAGGTTAAGATAAGAGAAACTGAAGTTCAACAATAGTATTTAGATATAGGGTGATAAATCAGATTATATTGTGATTTGTAGAATTGCTTGCCTTGGTGCTAAATAGGTATGGTAATAATGTACTAATCGATTGTTTTGTAGTAAAAAAGCAACAGATAATTAGGATATTTTTCTTGTATTGTTCGTTAAAAAGAGCCAAACGAAGTATATTTTCTCATAGAAGTTGAACATAGTAGACTGATTATTGCCACTGTAAAAAATGAGGAATGTATCCTGTGTTACAGTTATTCCATTAATGAGAGATGAGGATAAAGATAGATTTGTACAGGGAATTGAGAAATTTAACGTTTAAACAAAATCTAGTTCATCCTTTACACTATCCGTTGGGATAGTATACGTCACAAATGTGCGTACTTACATTTTGAATTTTCTTAAGTATAATACTCATTATGATGACACCTAGATAACAATTCAAACCCGATGCAAGTGTAACTGCATCAAAAATCAATTTTGAATCCTAATTAGTTAAAGAGAGGTAGCAGAAATGACAATTTTGTATTTTACCGCAACAGGAAACAGTCTTTATGTTGCGAAAAGACTTGGTGGAAAACTAATATCCATCCCACAAATGATAAAAGAGAATAAATATGAGTTCTCAGACGAGAGGATAGGTATTGTATTCCCGGTTTTTCACGTTAATATCCCGCCATATATTAGAGATTTTTTAGAACGCTCTATTTTTAATTGCAAATATCTATTTGTTATTGCAACATATGGAGAATATGCAGGTTCAACTGCAGATGAAGTGAAAAAGATTTTAGACAAACGTTCAATACCAGCCAATTATATAAATAATATACAAATGCTCGATAATTTTATTCCTGCTTTTGATATGAACGAACAAAGAGAACGAGATGCTATTAAAAATATCGAAGGTCAAATTGATGTCGTAAGAACTGCAATTGATAATCGTATGAATTTCATCATTGAAGACTCAGAAGAAGCCAAGGCAATAACTGGAAGTTCAGAATTTGGTACAGAAAAACTACTCATAGATTTGGGTATTAAAGAGGGTGAATCACTTGATTCTGCTTTTTCAGTTGATGCTTCTTGTAATCAATGTGGTACTTGTGTAAAGGTATGCCCGCTTGGAAATATCACTCTCGAAAAGCAACCAGTTTATCATAATAATTGTATGGCTTGTGTCGCATGTATCCAGAATTGTCCATCAAAATCAATTCATATGCAAACAGAAAAAAGTGAAGCTCGTTATCGAAACGCAAATGTAACGCTTAGAGAAATTATAGAAGCAAATAACCAACGATAAAAGTTCTAAAAAGAAAACCGCAACTGATTTTACAGCTACGGTCAACGCTTTCTTGCTTGAATCTAGATTTTGCTTATTTAGTATGATCAACGCCCCAGTTGCACATACACATCTGCTAAAACGGGATAATCTGTTGCGGTCAGGCTCTGAATATTGGTTGCCGCAAACAACCCCGCTGCTTCATAGGTGCGTCGTAAGACCGTATCAATGACGGCTTTTTCGACTTGTGTCAAATCAGGCTTTAAGACTTGGAAAAACCCTTTGACACGCTGGATTTTATCTTTTAAGAGAAGTCCCATTGTGACGGGAATATCATCCGCCATATCGGCAATGTCTTCTGAAAAAATCTCCAAGGGATTGATTTTCGTTTGGGCATTCGCAGATAAGTGGACAACCGTTCCGCCTAATAAAGAGACAATCTCGGAATAGTCGAGTAGGTTAGTGGTATTACTACCACCTTCCTCTCTAAGAACCGTACGTGAGAGTTTCCCCTCATACGG
>NZ_ASCA01000045.1 GCF_002760245.1 Streptococcus suis YS161
GTATTCTTATCCTAACAGTCCATCCGATTTTAGGCTATCAGACTTTCCATATTGTCCCACAGGCTTCCCAACATGACCGTTACCAGTCAAGCAGGCTGTGGTAGGATTACTCCAAATGGATAGAGTAGCTAAACTAGCAATTTACAACACGACTTCTTGTCGCACCTCATTTTCTGGGTCAACAATAATAATTTCAGTATCACTATCTGATTCCTTGAGCTTTGTAGAGATGATTTCATGTTTTGTCGCCATCCCTTTCCCCGCTCCAGAAGTCCCTAAAATCAAACCTGACGGAGTATTTAACTTGCCTCGGTCAATACTGATGATATTACTTGAGATTTGATTGATGCCATAAAATTTCCCACCCTTGTCCTGAATATCTACGGAAGTCCAAGGTGCATTCACGGCAATGTTTGAAGTCAATAGAGACCGAGAAACACCTTCAAGATAGTTCTTCCCAAATGGCAAGAGACTATTAAAGGCAGCTTCTTGCATATAGGTCAAATTATCAATAATCATATCATTAGACCCTGCCACTTGCTTGATAATATCAAGAGATTGTTTGAGTTGATCTTCAGTATCCGCCAGCACGCCAATTAGAAATACGGTATCAAACAGCTTATCTCCTGTTTGGGTCATGGTTTGAAGAAGAGCTTCTGCTTCATCGATGTTGTTTTCAAGAACATGGCCGACCTTCTCCAAATAGATGCCAGTCCGAGCCATCTTTTGTTGTTCCCCAATTTTTTGTGATTCCATCAAGGTCTTCTTGGTTCGTAGCTTGGTCATGGTTTCAGACTTGGTAGAGCCTTTAGCATGTAGGCTAATCATCACTTCCAAATCTGACTGAATGAGGTCACGAATAAATTTATCCCCTAGCTCCATACCATAGTCACGAACATAGACAATCTGTAATAATCGATCGTCCAATTCAACATGATTCTTGTGTTTAAAGGAAAGGTAGGTTGGGGCAATAAAGTGTTTGGTGGATTGACCTGACAGGGTTAAATCCTTGTAAGAGAATGGTAAATGATTTTCACCTCGTAACATATCCGCAAGGACATTCACTCGCTCCTCTCCACCAAGCAGACCAAGAGACACATCAATCTCAGAAAAGCCACTCTTGAAATATTCCCCAATCTGTGACAGAGAACGAAAAGCTAGTTTTGGTGTTTGGTCGCTCTTGCCAAATGAAAGAAACTTGACAGCCGAAAAGTTGTTCTCGCCCGCCTCTAAGTTGGCATTCATCATGCGATTTAATTCATCACGATAAGCATCAAGCCCATCTTCCTGCAAGGGATAGAGAATACTCTTACGGAATTTTTCCAGATTGACCTTTTGATTGAAAATGGTCAGTTGGAAATTGGTCTTATCATCCAGTGAATTGATTAAATCGGAATATTTTTCAACTATAGCTCCTTTATCATCTAAGCCAACTGTTTGATAATTGACATCTCCTAAGAGATAGGTTTGTGAGAAATAGCTTGGACTGACCTGCATAAGGCCATTTTGAAAAAGTCCTTGATAGGCTAACGTATTTACGGTAGAAGGTCTGATCTCCTGCTTCTGTGTTTTCGTCTTTTGCTTTTGGTCATTAGAAGATGTCTTTGGTTTCATTGAGTGTTTTAATTTTTTCACGTTGGTCTCCTTTTCTTCCAGTAAATGTACGATCTGGTACTGTTAGTTCATAATGAAAACGATACTTGAGGTAGGTTTCAAATGGTAAATCGTTGGGGCGATAGACCCCAAATAACATGAGTGGAATGGTAAAGCTAAAAACAAAACCATAGACAAACCAATCCCCAAATTGCCAGTAAAATAGGTTCAAGCCCAATACCAAAATGGTTAGGGCGACGGCTGGAAATACAAAAATAACCTGTCTAGTTGTAAATCCCAGCCATGCCCTGTGTTGAACCTTTGAGATGTCCTTAAAGACACGTGTGTTCATAAATGTTCTCCAATCTAAGTAAGCTATAAAAAGAGGAGGCGAGATAGTGACTCCCTTCCTCCTACATCCCCAAAATACTTCGGGCGGTTCGTTGACTGCCAACTAAGGCAATGATTAACAATATGGCCTGTACCAAGCCACCAAACATAATGGCAAGTGATTCCATCACTCCAGCTCCATTTGATACGGCAATCTTTCCAGCCGATTCAAACAAGGGAACAAGAGATACAATTAGAAAAATCAAAATACCTTGAACGGCATAGACCATGATGTTTTTAAGGTAACCAATCCCAACACTTCTCCAGTCATCACTAAGGAAGGTCGGAATGGTAACAGGGGCAAAAGGAATCATCAGATAGAGTTGGATAAAGCGAATGGTAATCAAGATATTGACAACCATGATGCTGGCCATTCGTACCAACCAAATGAGAATCGCAAAAAAGCCAATAATCATTTTTCCTACAATTCCAGATCCCTTAATGCCTGATATGGTATCATAATTAGCACCACCATTCGTGACAAGACTTGCCACTTGTTCAATAACATAAGAGGCAATGGCAATAATAGCTTCCACAATAACCGTCGTATTGGTAATCACGACCGCGACCATGATGTAGCTGACAATCATAGGTGCTATGGCTTCAAAGGTCATTGCACCACCTGAGTTTGCGATTTTCTTGGCCATTTTTGAAAATTCGAGTACGAGAACAACCGCAAGAATAGCTACTCCCAAGGGTTGCATAATCCCCTTGGTAATGGCTGTCATGTAAGACCACACCGTCGGATTAAAGTCCGCTAGTGACTTAACCAAGTTGGCGGTTGATTCTAAATCCACTTGAAACCCTTCAAAAAGGCTGTCGCTAGATACTTTTTCAGAGGCTAGATATACAAAAGGTGACGTAAAATTCATTATCATGTCATGTGCTGTCCTCCCCTAAATGGTAATCTG
>NZ_ASCA01000046.1 GCF_002760245.1 Streptococcus suis YS161
ATAGTACTTTTACAATTTTATCAAAAACGGTTTTATGTGTAAAAATAGTTAGTAAATCATATTTTCCAATTGAGTTACGAGGTAATATACCTCTAATTTCATTTATAACATCAGTACTTTCCATACATTTACACCCCTTGCTTATGGTTAATAATCTTTGCTAATCTTTAAAAATAGTCATTTTCAACATATTTTTTATACATGTCCTCGGTATATCTTGTTATGTTCTTACCATACTCTGGATAATCAAACCCCAGTAGTTCTGCTACCTCTTTGGACACTTCCCTGAACAATTGGTGGCATATAAATAATGACTTCCAAATATTTTCATAGGAATCCATGCGATATGTAGATAATAATCTATTCCATATATCTTCATCAATGTATTTGTTAATATACTTATAATTTTTCCCAACACTTAATGAAAATTCTGTCTTTATCCCAACCTTCCACGACATCATCCTAAGTAGTTCAAACCGTAGAATCTGGTTCAGATGATCGATTGCAAACAGTATCTCTTTGCGGCACAATCCTTTAATAACATAAGGTGTTACATTCCAAAATTCATTGCAGCAATCATCATACTCCCTTGCGCTTGGCTTTCTTACATGATAATCTATATCAGTCGGAACTATGTCCCTTTTAATTCTACAATCTTTATCAATTAGAACCTTTATCAATTTATCGTCATTCAGGTAGTTTCCCAACTCTTCCAGGGGCAATAAGGTAAGGTCTATTTTATTATAATCATCAAAAAGTATTATATAGGAGTAGCCTTTCTCTTCAGCCGGGAATAGTTCCATATCCTCCGGTTTTTGCATCATTATAATATTCCCGAAGCTTTTAAGCCATTCATCCTTTAAAGTAAAGGATTCCACATCTGTTACGAAGTATGTGACATCATAATCCTGGAATTCGTCCTTAGGTATATTAATATTTGCGCGTGACCCCTCAAGGGTCACAATTCGAATACGTTCATCCTGTTCTGCTAAAGA
>NZ_ASCA01000047.1 GCF_002760245.1 Streptococcus suis YS161
TAATTTATCGCCCTTTAGGTAATTATCTAACTCTTCCAAGGGCAATAAGGTAAGATCAATTTTATTGTAATCATCAAATAGCATAAGATAGGAAAATCCCTTTTCTTCAGGTGGGAATAATTCCATATCCTCCGGCTTTTGCATCATTATTATATTCCCAAATTGATTAAGCCAGTCATCATTAGATATAAACGGTTCTATATCACTTACAAAATATGTAATATCATAATCCTGAAATTCATCTTTAGGTATATTAATATTTGCGCGTGACCCCTCAAGGGTCACAATTCGAATACGTTCATCCTGTTCTGCTAAAGAAAGTACTAAATCCATCATTTCTTTTTCTGATCTCATTTACATACTCCTCGTTTATTTTTTCTATATTATTACATCTTCTTTTTTGCCGATACAATCAGCATCATTGGGCGTCGCATTTCATCCGCCATCCCCGGAATATCCATCATGTTCTCTGGCGGCTGTGGCTCCACAATCTGATTTATTATAAAACTATTTGAAAGCAGTGTATTTAGATATGTGGTCAGTGTTCTATGATATTTTGTAACCTTTTCTTCCAAAAACATAGCTGTCCGTTTGCCCTCATAATAATAATTGTCCACCGGGAAATGCAGTATTTCTCCTTTTTCGTTATAATACCAGTCTTGTGTTCCATGAGCAGTAAAAACAGGATGTTCAACTGTAAAAACTAAATTGCCACCAGCCTTCAGCATCCTATATATCTTTTTTATTAAATTCTCATAGTCTGCTACATAATGAAACGCAAGCGAACTTAGTATTACATCAAAGCTCTCCTCTGGGAAATCCACATCTTCTATGGCACAGCATTCATATTCAATCTGTGGAAAATGGGTTTTTCCTTTTGCTACTTCGAGCATTTTATGAGAAATATCAACACCTACTACAGAGGAAGCACCGTTTTCCATCGCATATATACAGTGCCATCCATAGCCGCATCCTAAGTCAAGCACACGCTTATCTTTAAAATTTGGTAGCAGCTTTCTCAATGTTTCCCATTCTCCTGCACCGGCCAGACCCTGCTGCGAGCGACTCATTTGATTGTATTTTTGAAAAAATGTATTGTCATCATATTTGTTTTCTTTCATCTGAATTCTCCTCGTAAAATACTTGTTTCATTCATAATACACTAATCCGAAATGAGGCTATCAAGATTATTCATATCGATTTTATCAACTTCTCTAAGCTCGTATCCACTATGAAATAATTTTTGAGCTTCAGCAGAAATACATGGAATAACCCGACCTTCAAACACTGCAGTCGAAAACCATTTTGCTTCAAACTCATACCAGCCACCTTGTGGATCAGCCTGCCGAGCGCTTCCATCTTTGTTTATTATTAAAGGATGTATATCTATATAGCCAAGTTCTGGGTGATATAACTCGATACGAGAAGGACTCCAATCAACTACAATCTCATAACCTATTTCTTTCAGTTTATTTAATAAAGCATCTGTAAACTCTCCGTCAAAATCAACGTCAATATCTCGATGTTCTCTGTTTTGCTTTCCAAGTAAAATATCTATACCCCATCCGCCATCTATCCAATATCTCATTTCCATACTATTTAATAAATCCAATACTTCTATTAAGTTTTCCTTGGTTACAATCTCTTTTTTATTCATAAAATCTCCCTTTATTAAGTTCTTATTTACCAGCTAGATTTCTCTGTATAACAACTTTAATTTATCTATTATCACGTTATCAGTCGTTAATTGCCTCGATACCCTGCTGCTTTAGCTTCTCAAGGTTATCTAACATGTTCTGGAGCACCTCTGGAGCGTGTCCATCCCAATCCAACACTTCGCCTACTACTCGTAGCGGTGACTTGGTGCGGTAAGACCTTGTCGGATTCCCCGGGAACTTCTTGTCAGTTAAATTAGGATCATTCTCAAAGGTACCAGTAGGCTCTACAATATAAATCCGACCAGGTTCATCGCCCACCGCAAGTTCAGCTCCCCATATAGCCGCATCTAGTGTCGCGGTCAGATAGACGTAGTTGGCCTTCTTTTGCTCCCCATAATTAGAGCTATAACCGGGTTCCAACAATCCCCCCAGATTCAAGTCGGCTTTTGTGCCGTGGTAGAAAGGCCCTGAATCCAGGGATTTATTCATTAATTGCTCTAATCCATTTTCCGTTGTTAGCTTTTCAAGATTATTAAATATTTCCTCTTCGCTCCAATTCCACCATTGAAGCTTTAGCAAGAATTCAACCTTTTCATCACTAAATCGATTTTTGATAAATTTAGCTGGATTCCCACCATATATTGTGTATGGTTCAACACTTTTTACTACTGTTGAGTTAGCTGCAATAATCGCACCATCACCAATTTTAATACCCGGCATAATGGTTACATTTTGACCTATCCATACATCATTGCCAATCACTGTGTCACCCTTAAAAGGAAGTTGTTCTATTGTAGGAGTCACCTTTTCCCATCCACAGCCAAAGATATTAAACGGATAGGTTGTAATTCCATCCATTCTGTGATTTGCACCATTCATAATAAACTTAACACCCTCTGCAATTGCACAGAACTTGCCTATTATCAGTTTATCCCCTAGAAATTCGTAGTGGTGCTCTATATTATCATAAAATTTCTCTGGAGACTTTTTATTATCGCTATAATAGGTATATTCGCCAATCTCAACATTGGGTCTTTCTGGTAGATTGCTTATAAAGCAAACCGTCTGTATATTTTCATTCGGATAAAGCTTTTTCTTATCTGGCCCTTTCATTGATTATTGGCTCCTTTCAGGTGTTCAACATCATTTACTAGTCTTTGAAGAATCTCTATTCCTTTTCTTGTACAATCTACATCAGTTGATATTAAGGAAATAACCTTATCGACCCTTTCCTTGTAATTACTTGGCTTGATCTTAAAATCTTCAATCATCTTAACAGCCTTTTTTTCATTTATACAGTATTCTCTGTTTACTGCAAATAAGACTTGGTTAAGGGAAGATATGCTTCGAATGCAATGCCCGCAAACATAGGATACATCGTCTTTGTCTATATTGTTCTCAGCAAACATTAAAGAGAAACCTGCCTCAAACATAAAAAATTCGGTTAACCCTTTCTGCAAGGCGGTTGGATAACATTCTGCTTGCTTTTTAAATTCATAAAAGTTTTCATCATTAGCGTATTGTATCTTGCTGATTCCTAATTCTCCACGATACATGGTGTTAATATATCCATGGGGATGCCCTGTCTGATAATTGGCAGTAACAATTCCTTGCCCCGTATCTTTGATTATTTGTTCCACCCGTTTTATATCACGTAAAATCAAGTCAACATGATACCCATTTATGACTAACCATCCACCGCCATTAACCCAATCGCCCCACGCTCCAGGAGGTACAACAAGGTTGCTTCTATGCTCATCATCCAACTCTGTAGCAAGTTGATTAATCGCAGTCAAGTCAAATGATTCTGAATTGTAATAGATTCCGATATCAATATCAGAATCCTTTGTATGTGTGCCTCTTGCACGTGAGCCCCCTAATACAATACCTTCTATACAAGGCAAAGAGGATAATTTCTCTGTTACTAATTGAATGATATTATCTACCATACGAACACACTCCTTTTATTTTATTTCGAATCTAATTTTCTAATCTCAGTCATCATCGGGCAAACTATAGCAATGCCGATGATTAAAATACCTGATATTAAAAACCAATGGTTTATACCAATTCTATCAGAAAAGAACCCGGAAAGGATTAACCCAAGTGGCATAGCAAGTGACATGATACTTCCGGTCAAGGAAAATACACGCCCTAAATATTCAGGCTTGATTTTTTCCTGAAATAGTGCTGTTTGTACACCGCTGTAAAATGGAACTGAAAGCCCCATTATTGCACAGCAGACTACAAATATGACAAATCCACTTGGAGGAAGTAATCCTGCAATGGCTAAACTAGCTCCCATCATAAAAAATGAACCTGTTATTAAAAGTACACGCTTTTCGTAACTTCCCAATCTTCCTAATAACAAGCCTCCTGCCAGCATACCAGAGGCAAAAGCAATTTCGGTAATAGAAATATGCATCGGTGTCCCATTAAAATATTCCATGCTGATTAAAGGGTATAGTGCATTAATCGGCATATACACAAATGTATATAGTGTTCCTAAAAGTAATAAGTCAAATAACCCTTTGTTTTGTCTCAGTACGACAATTCCTTCTTTCATTTCTTCCATGAAATCTGATTGCAAACCATGCCGGTCTACTTTAAGCTTTGGAATACTCACAAATGCCACTGTGAGACTAGCAATCACCGCACCCAGCACATCGATGGCTATAATCGCATTTAATTCCCAAACAGAGTATAACAATGCCGCAACTGCTGGACTTAAGATATAACTTATAGACTGCAAGGACTGGCTATAACCCGCACATTTGGTCAACTGATCTTCTGGCACTAAAAGAGGCGTAACCGCATTCAGAGCAGGGGAATGAAAAGCTGTTCCGATGCTACGGATAAACAACACTACCATAACCATCCAGACAGGTAACTCCATATTCAATGCAATAATAGCTAGCATTGCTCCAGCTGCTGCGATAATTAAATCAGCACCAATCATTATCTTTTTCCTATCATAGCGATCCACTAGCACACCGATAGCTGGCCCAAAGACCGCATAGGGTAGAAAACCAACTAGTGAGGCCATCGACAACACCATAGCAGACCCTGTCTTTTCTGTAAGATAAAAAATAATCGCCATTTGCAAGATGGCACTAGTGATTAATGATACTGCTTGCCCTGCCCATATTGTATAAAACTTAAGTTTCCAATTGTTGTATTTTTCCATTTATATTATCTCCTGCATATTATTTTGCTTGAATTTCTATTTTGAATAGCATTCTAGGCAATAAAAAATGCAGGCCAAACCCCACAATGTGGCTTTTGGTCTGCATACATACAATTTGGAAACATTCATATTAAAGACATAGTTAAATAAAGGTATAGTTAAATAACCAATATCCTCACCGTAACTAATGAATGCTGAATATCGTATAAATAAGCACAACAAAAAAGCCTATCATCGGGTATAGATTCTGCTTTTTTTATTGCCAGCTTATCTTAAACGCATTGAGGCTGTCATAGTTTCGGTTCCTCCTACATCTTTGTTTATATCAATTTATAGTATAACACAACAAGATGATATGTTCAATATAAAAGTTATGGAATGAGTCTCATACTTCCAATTCGATGCCAGATTTAAAGGATATGACGAAGTGTTCTTCATAGACTGTAACGCTCTGGATTATCTTCCTTAGTAGCAAGCGATTAGCTTTCACAAAATCTTCTGTTTGTAGTTTAAAAAATTCATCAGGATTTTCTAACTCAACCTCAAAATATTTCATTTTACATTCCCTCATTTCATTTATTGATAAATTGAGTTTACAAAAAAGAGTGGACACAATTTTTGTCTACTCTTGACCTTTAAAATAGTTTTTTTTTTTAAAATCGATTTGAAGTTGCCTAAATTATTACTTATTCGATAAAATGAAGTATTGCTTTCAACAGATTTCCTTCAACTACACTTCACTTGATTCAAACAAGGTGGGTACATTTCTATTCCCACAAACTCCTTGTCAATGGAAACAAACACGTACCCACAGGGTAAATGGAAATAGAAACTGATAATTTCTAGCTATCACTTCTACTCATTCCAAAAATTTTCTCACTCTGATACTTACCCACCATAAAGCAAAAAGCCTTGCAATCAAGGCTTTCATTATCCCTTTCGTTCAAAGGTTTCTAAGCTTTTACAAGCAGAGCAACACACTCGATGTGATGCGTACTCGGAAAAAGATCCACCGGCCGTACTTTTGTTAGTTTATAGCCCAATTCTTCGTAGAGCTTGATATCACGCGCCATGGTTGCCACATTACAAGAGATGTAGACGATTTTATCTGGCTCTACAGAACTACTTGCCTTGATAAAGCTATCAGTCAAGCCTTTTCTCGGCGGGTCGACAAAAATCACAGTTGGTTTGATACCGTCTGCCACCCATTTTTGCATGGCAGACTCAGCACTATCACAGACGTAGGTCACATTGTCAATCCCATTTCGAGCAGCATTCTTCTGACTATCAAGGACAGCCTTTTCAACGACTTCTACACCGTAAACATGCTTAACTTGTTTTGCAAAGGAGAGACCAATTGTCCCAATACCTGAATAGGCATCAATCACGACATCATCTGCCGACAATTCTGCAAAATCAATGGCAGTCTGATAGAGTTTTTCAGCCATTTCCGTATTGACCTGATAAAAGGACGGAGCTGAAATCTCAAATTCATTGCCCAACATAGTGTCGACAATGGTCTCACTGCCATGCAAAAGACGAAATTCTTGACCGAATATAGCATTGGTATTCTGGTCATTAATATTCTGAACGATAGAAACAAGGTTTGGAAATTGGCTTGTCAGACGCTCAATAAGGGTTTCAACACGGAAAATCTTCGGACGAGTCGTAACTAAAACTAGCATCAACTGACCTGAATAATGACCACGACGAACAACAATATTTCTCACAAGTCCTGTCTGTTCTTTCTCATCGTAAGGCTTCAAGTCTAATTTTCTCAAGAGGTCACGTGTCGCTAGAACCAAGGCATCAATTTCCTTATGTTGAATGTAAAAATCCTCAATCGGAACTAAATCATGTGAATTTTTTCGGAAAAATCCTGTTTCTAACTGCCCATTCGCACGACGTACTGGAACAGCTGCCTTATTACGATAAGCAAGAGGATTGTCCATTCCTAAAGTATCTGCTACTGCTATTTCTGAAATGCCTGCAATCTTACGTAGACTATTCTCAACTTGTTTTTTCTTAAAAGCTAGTTGGGCTGGATAAGTGAGATGCCCCAAGTCAGCAATACCTGTTCTCAGATAGGTCAAATCCAAGTCCTGATTACGGTCTCGTGAGAAGCTCTGCCATTGCTCCACCTTACCAAAACCAATATTTTTCTTAAGTTTTAAGATGCGCATGGAAATTTTCTCACCTGGGAGAGCATTGTCTACAAAGAAGACAAAACCATCAATTTTTGCCACACCCTGCCCCTCATGTGTCAAATCTACAACTTCTACTTCGACAATATCGTTTTTCTTTAACATAATTCTACTTTCTATTTTTGGACCACTAAAAAAGTGACCGAAGTCACTTCTAGTATACCATATTTCTTAACGCAGGCCTAACTCAGCCAAACGCTGCTGGTATTTTTCAAAATCAACACGAAGAGCCATACCACCATACATATCATAGTCGTCAATCCAGTCTCCATATTCTGGGATTGTAACACGTTCGATACCATTTGCCGCATCCAATAGAAGGCCTGGTCCCTGTAGCCACATAAAGCTTTGTGGCACTGTTGTCGGAGTCATGGCCACAACCTTACCGATAGCTTCGGAGCCAGAGAATAGTTTCATTGGATTTTTAGCTTGTGTCATAACAGCAGATAACACTTCCTGTTGACGTCTCGTACGACCAAAATCACCTTCATCATCCGAACGATAGCGCGCGTAGTTAAGCAAGGTCTTACCATCCATCTGCTGTACACCGACCTGAATCGTTTGATAAGCAGGAGCATTTTCTTCCAGCTGTAAATCATTCGGCACTTCTACTGAGCTAACGACTTCACCATTAATAGTTGAAAACTGTGCATCAATCGTTACACCCTCAGGGAAAAGTGTATCAATCGTTGTCGCAAAGGTTGCAAAATCCACCATCGCATAGTACTTGATATCGATGTCAAAATTATTCTTCAACGTCTTCCGAACTTCTTCAGCCCCTTGCTGATTATCCTGTTCTCCCAAAGTATAGGCAGTATTGAGTTTATATTCATATCCCTCAATATCCACCAAGGTATCCCGCATAAAGCTAACAAGTTTGACTTTGTTATCCGTGTTATTCACATTTAGAACCATGATGGTATCCGTTCGAGTTTCACCTGAGCTTTCGCCAACACGACCGTCTGTTCCCAAAATTAAAATATTTGTCCCATTCGATGTATCTACGCCGTTGAAGACCTCAGCTACCGGCTTCTCGCTCACGCTATTCATACCTTTGAAGAAATTATAGCCCATCGCTACAATCACTAGCGCTATAGCAAGCAATACGAAGCCAATAAAGCGCTTGAAACCACCCTTTTTACGAGCTTTTTTAGGTTTAAGTACCTTCGCTTTGGGCTCGATACGAGGAGACTGAAACCGTTGAGGTTTGGCTTGTCTTGTTTTTCTGGATTTACGTTCAGGATAGCGAGGCAACAGTTCCTCTTGCTCATCACCCTCTTCAAAATAATCTTCCTCGAAGTCATCTGCATAAGCCGTTGGTGTGAAGCTGCGTAGAGATTGCCTTGGACTTCCATGCCGTTCTCTCAGCTCTTTTTTATATAATAGATAATCCAACTCGCGACTTTCTTTGTCATTTAAGTAGTGGATATTTTTTTGCAAATAATCTAACCTCAATTGTTCATGATGGGTTAGGATATTATTGTTTTTATTCATCTGTCTTCATCCTAGCTGGTCATATAGACCAGGTAATTCCCTAGTACTTTATAGGTTATATCTAAACTAGTCAATTCTTTTTGAGAATAGACTAATAATTCCTCAGACTGATTGTCCAGATCCAGTATGAAAAAATACTCACCCAAAGCCGTTTTCAGGGGTCGGCTTTCTATTTTTGTTAAGCTGATTCCTCTCCATGAGAAAACAGACATTGCCTTATACAAGGCTCCTGGCAGGTTATCTGGCAATGTCAATGCAAGACTAACTTTTTTAGCTACTTGTTCCAGGGCAATAGACGGAGCCTTATCCCCCAAAATCCAAAAACGTGTAAAATTCTCGCTGATTTCCTGGATGTCTTGCGCAATTACTTCCAGTCCATATTCAACTGCTGCCGCTTGCGGAGCAATTGCCGCGAATGGTTGTTCAGGGTGTTCTGCCACAAAGCGAGCAGCATAGGCTGTACTAGCCGTTATTTCAATACGAGCCTGAGGAAAATGTTCCTGAATATATTTCTTCCCCTGAGCAATTGCCTGCGGATGAGAATAGATAACCTCTACAGCCTTATCGGCACTCGTGGCTAACAGTTGTTGGGCAATCGGTTGAACAATCTCTGCAACCGCATGAATCTCCGCCTGATGAAAGAGATAGTCAATCGTTTCATGAACACTACCTTCAATCGAGTTCTCTACTGGAATAACGGAATAGGTAACTTCCCCCGTTTCGTAGGCCTTGATAACCTCTGTAATCGTTTCAAAAGCCTGCAAATCCGCAGTAGGAAAGGCCTGCTGGGCCACTTGATGTGTAAAAGAACCACGAGGTCCTAGATAGGCTACTTGCATAAAATTTTCCTTGCTACTTGTTCTGGATTCAGTTTATCTGTATCGATTACCGTATCAGCTAAACCTTGATAAAGTGCCATTCGTTCACGATAGAGGGCTTCAAATTCTTCCTTACTGTACTGTAAAAAGAGAGGTCTTTGCGATTGGCTATCCTTACTAATTCTCTGATAGGAAACTTCAAAGGAGGCAGTAAGTAGTACATTGTTCTCCCTATTTGCCAACAGCAATTCCCTGTTTACTTCAGATTTAATCACACCACCACCAGTTGACACGATACAATTACTAGGTAAGTCCAGCAATTCTTTCAGTACCTCTGTCTCCAGATGTCTAAACGAAGCCTCTCCTTCAAGACTGAAATAGTCAGCAATAGGCATACCAATCCGTTCTTCAATGATATGGTCCATATCGTAAACGGGGAGATTTAACAAATGTGCTGTTGTTGTTTTTCCAACTCCCATAAATCCAAGTAAAACGATTGGCATACGTTCTCCTAATCCATCAAACTATTTAAGTGTTCAAAGAAGGCAGGATAGCTAGTATTGATAGCTTCTGCTCTTTCCAATACAACTTCTCCATCTTTGGCCAACAAGGCGGCAATGGCAGTCATCATACCGATACGGTGGTCACCAAATGTATTGATTTCAGCACCATGTAAAGCAGTTGGTCCGTGAATAATCATACCATCTTCTGTTGGTTCAATAGTTGCTCCCATACTATTTAGAGCATCTGCAACGACCTGAATACGATCCGTTTCTTTGACTTTCAACTCCTCAGCATCACGAATAATCGTTGTTCCATGTGCTTGAGTCGCTAGTAAGGTAATAATTGGCAACTCATCAATCAAACGAGGAATCAATTCGCCTGCAATCTCCGTAGCCTTCAATTCCGATGTTTCAACTGTAATGGTAGCAGATTTTGCAAGTTCATCTATATTAGAAAGGGTCATTTTTCCGCCCATAGCTTTAATGACATCTAGAATACCAGTCCGAGTTTCATTGATTCCCACATTTTCAAGGACAATTTTTGAACCTGGTACGATTAAGCCAGCAACCAACCAAAAAGCAGCACTTGAAATATCTCCTGGAACTGTAATCTCTTGGGCAATAAACTCCTGACCACCTTGGATGCGGATTTCCTTGCCATTGACTTCTAACTGTCCACCAAACTGGACAATCATATCTTCTGTATGGTTTCGAGTCAATTCTTTTTCTACGATGACCGACTCTCCCTCAGCCTGCAAGGCAGCAAAAATCAGAGCTGATTTTACTTGAGCAGAGGCTACAGGCAATTGGTAGCGAATTGGTTTTAAATGCTTATTCCCTTTGATGGTCAACGGAGGTAGGTCACGTTCAGTTTGTCCAGAAATCTCTACTCCCATTTGACTGAGTGGAATAGTCACTCGGTCCATGGGACGTTTGGACAAGGAATCATCACCAAACATAGTCGCCTCAAAGTCTTGACCTGCCAAAACGCCTGAAATCAAACGAATCGAGGTTCCAGAATTTCCCATATCCAAATCATTTTTTGGTGCTTGAAGACCATCAAAGCCAACACCGTGTACTTCAACAATATCACCATTGTCTTCAATTTTTACACCCAAATCACGAAAGACCTGCATGGTTGACAAGACATCTTCCCCACGTAAAATATCGTGGACACGGGTAACACCTTTTGCAAGGGAACCAAAAATAATAGAACGATGACTGATTGATTTATCACCTGGGACACGAATTTTTCCTTGTAATTTTTCTACATTTGTTCTTAATTTCATAACTCATACCTCGAAATAGTGTTAGACCTATTCTATCATATTTATTGAATATTTTCAGATTTTTTTGGCAAATTATGTCTAAATTAAAGAAATGCTAAAAAGCTACAAAAGATAAAGAAAGAATTTTCAGAATTTACTGTAATTTTTACACAAAATCATGAATATTGGTTTTAAATTCTTAAAAATAATGGTATAATTGAGGAATCTATAAATGAAAGAGGAAGACCTATTGTTTACACCAATCAGCGAAAAAATTGACATCAATCAAGTACGAGAACATTCAAAACTTTCTCCAGAAACACTTACTAAAAAACAAGCTCGTGACCGTGAACTTGAAGCCATCTTAAAAGGAGAAGATGATCGTCTTCTCCTAGTAATTGGACCATGTTCTTCTGACAATGAAGAGGCTGTTTTAGATTATGCTCACCGCTTGGCCAAGCTCCAAGAAGAGGTCAAAGATAAAATTTTCATGGTCATGCGCGTCTATACTGCCAAGCCACGTACCAATGGTGATGGTTATAAGGGACTCATGCACCAACCAGATACAGATGCTGCACCAAGCCTCATCAACGGAATCAAAGCTGTTCGCAACCTCCACTATCGTGTCATTACGGAAACAGGTTTAACTACTGCTGACGAGATGCTCTACCCTGAAAACCTGCCTTTGGTTGATGACTTGGTTTCCTACATCGCTATCGGAGCTCGTTCGGTTGAAAATCAGCAGCACCGTTTTGTAGCGTCAGGCATCGATGTTCCAACAGGCTTGAAAAATCCAACATCTGGCAACCTCAAAGTCATGTTCAACGGTCTTTTTGCTGCTCAGAAGAAGCAATCCTTCCTCTTCAACAATACTGAAGTTGAAACATCTGGCAACCCACTTGCTCACGTTATTCTTCGTGGCGCAGTCAATGAAAATGGTAAATACCTACCAAACTATTACTACGACAATCTCTTGGAAACCATTGACCTCTATGACCAATTTGGTTTGAAAAATCCATTCATCATCATCGATACCAACCATGACAATTCTGGGAAAAATTATTTGGAACAAATCCGTATCGTCCGTCAAACCTTAATCAACCGTGACTGGAACGAATCCATTCGTAACTACGTTCGCGGATTTATGATTGAATCCTACATTGAAGACGGGCGCCAAGACAATCCAGATGTCTATGGAAAATCCATCACGGATCCTTGCTTAGGCTGGGAAAAAACACAAGAACTCATCCGAGAAATTTACAACAGATAGGAAGATATTATGGGAATTCACAAACGTAGCACCAGTTTAGACATCGATAAAGTAAAGGAACTTTCCAAGTTAGAAGGAGAATTTCTAGCTGCAAAAAATCAGCGCGATGAAGAACTGAAAAGAATTATCCGAGGCGAAGATGACCGTCTGCTCTTGGTTATAGGCCCTTGCTCATCAGATAATGAAGAGGCCGTTCTAGAATATGCACGTCGTCTCTCTAAGCTTCAAGAGGAAGTCAAAGATAAAATCTTCATGGTCATGCGGGTTTACACAGCTAAGCCACGTACCAATGGGGAAGGCTATAAAGGACTGGTTCATCAGCCAGATACTTCTAAATTACCAGACCTCATTAACGGTATCGCTGCCGTTCGTAATTTGCATTACCGTGTCATTACTGAGACCGGACTCACAACTGCTGATGAAATGCTCTATTCTGCCAACTATCCACTGGTGGAAGATTTAGTGTCCTACCACGCTATCGGAGCCCGCTCAGTCGAAGATCAAGAGCACCGTTTTGTAGCTTCAGGTATTGATATGCCAACTGGTATGAAAAACCCAACTTCTGGTAATTTGACCGTTATGTTCAATGGTATCTACGCCGCACAAAACAAACAGAACTTTATTTACCGTGATGCAGAAGTTGATACAGACGGCAACCCTCTAGCTCATGCTATCCTTCGTGGTGCCAATACTGAAAAGGGCGGTTATGAGCCAAACTACTACTATGATATTCTCTTGAAAACCATCAAACAGTATGAACAATTTGGTCTTAAAAATCCATTTATCGTAATTGATACCAACCATGATAATTCTGGTAAAAATTACCTGGAACAAATCCGTATCGTCCGTCAAACCCTCATCAACCGTGATTGGAACGAATCCATTCGCAAATATGTCCGTGGTTTCATGATTGAATCCTACTTAGAAGACGGCCGTCAAGATAGCCCTGAGGTATTCGGCAAATCCATTACCGACCCTTGCTTAGGTTGGGAAAAAACGGAAGCTCTGATTCGTGAAATTCATCAAACCGTCTAATTCTTTCCTTAATTTTTTATACGATAAATAATTTGGAGGTAAGCTATGAACATTGATGGTTACACTCGTCTTGCTGCCGTTGTTGCAAAGCCAATCAAACACTCCATTTCCCCCTTCATACATAATCTGGCATTTAAAGAAACAGGTGTAAATGGTGTCTATGTCGCTTGGGAAATTCCAGAAGAGGATTTGGCTGCTACTCTTGAAAATATCAAACGCTACGATATGTTTGGCATCAATCTTTCCATGCCCTATAAACAAGCTGTCATTCCTTATCTAGATGATTTAACAGCCTCTGCACGCCTGATTGGCGCTGTCAATACTGTCATTCATCAGAACGGCTTACTAATCGGTCACAATACCGATGGCATTGGATTCTTCAAAAGTTTAGAAAAACTAAGAGGATTCCAAGTACGCAACAAGCGACTGACCATTCTAGGTGGTGGTGGTGCTTCTACCGCTATCATTGCTCAGGCCGCCCTAGATGGAGCCAAAGAAATTACCATTTTCTGCCGTCAACAAAGCTTGGAAAGAACACAGGCGAGTCTTACACCTATTGCTCAAGCAACTGGAGTTCCTATGCAGGTCCTAGCGCTCGAAGTTAGCCAATTACTACAGGAACATATTACCAACTCCGACTTACTAGTCAACGGAACCAGTGTAGGCATGGATGGGTATTCTCAACCTGTTCCTTCTACCATTCGCTTTCCTGAAAATCTTTTGGTTGCAGATGTGATCTATCAACCATTCGAAACACCTTTAATGAAGCTTGCCCAATCACAGGGCAACCCAACTATCAATGGTTTGGGCATGCTCCTTTTCCAAGCAGCCGAAGCCTTCCAAGCCTGGACTGGTAAGGAAATGCCGACTGACTTGATTTGGGACCAATTAGTCCAGAAATACGACATCAAATAGAGAGGAAATCTGATGAAACTGACCGTCAATCTTCCCAACACTCCCTACGACATCCTTATCCAAAGAGGAAGTTTATCACAGACAGGTGCATGGGTCAAGGAACTCTGGAAACCTCAGAAAATCGCCATTATTACAGATGACCACGTTGGCTCACTCTACCGTGAAACAGTCCAGTCAAGCTTAGAACAAGCTGGTTTTGAAACCATTGTCTTTGAATTTCCAGAAGGTGAGGCCTCAAAAAATCTTGATACCGTCAACCAGGCCTACGAATTTCTCGTAAAAAATGGTATGACACGAAGTGATGGAATCATTGCTCTCGGCGGAGGAGTCGTTGGCGATTTGGCAGGTTTTGTCGCTTCTACCTATATGCGTGGTATCCATTTCCTACAAATCCCAACCAGCCTAACTGCCCAAGTTGATTCTTCTATCGGGGGAAAAACTGGCGTGAATACCCCATTTGCCAAAAATATGGTGGGCACTTTCTGCCAGCCAGACGGCGTACTCATTGACCCTGATACCCTAAAAACACTCGGCAAACGTGAATTGATTGAAGGAATGGGCGAGGTTGTCAAATATGGCTTAATAGATGATGTGGAGCTCTGGGAAACCCTAGACCAATTAGACGGCTCTGTCGAGAGCATTCTGGAGCATGCTGACTATATCATCTACCACTCCTGTGAAGTCAAACGCAAGGTTGTTGTCGAAGATGAATTAGACAACGGTGTCAGACTCTACCTCAACTTCGGTCACACGATTGGACATGCTATTGAAGCGACCGCTGGCTACGGCCAAGTCATGCACGGTGAAGCTGTTGCCATCGGTATGGTACAAATCTCACGCGCAGCTGAGAAAAAAGGACTGATGCCAGCTGGTATGACAGAAAAGATTATCGCCATGTGTGAAAAATTCGGCTTGCCGACTACACACCAGCCTTGGAATGTAGATGAATTATACGCCGCCCTAACTCACGATAAAAAAGCACGTGGCAAGACCATCAAACTTGTTATCGTTCCTCAATTGGGACAGGCTGCCATCCATCAAATTCCAATGGAAGAAATGCTAGAATTTCTACAAGTATAGTCTTTTAGTTCACATCAAAAGCCGCAGGTATAACTCAATGCTTTCTTGTTTCTAGGCAACCAGCTGATATACTTCGTTTTTTTGTTTTCAGGCTCAGGCACGAATAGTCCACTGGACTATTCGTATCTCCCACCTTGCACAGTTAATGGACTGTGCAAGGTGGGAG
>NZ_ASCA01000048.1 GCF_002760245.1 Streptococcus suis YS161
CAAGCAAGGCGAGTTCAAACAATCAAGTGGAGTGTTTGAAGTTGGGAATAAGGAAACGGAGTTTCCTCTTACGTCGAAGTAATAAAAGTCAACTAAATGACGATATAAGAAAAAAGACTACTGACTTGCATTGAAATCAGTAGTCTTATTTTTTTATAAAATCATCTCATCGTCAGTTAGCTTCTCACCACTGTTTTTGTAGAAAAGGTCCATTAGGTTTTGAACGGTTAGGTTCTTCTTCTCTTCACCTTCTACATCGACAACAATCTGACCACGGTGCAACATGACCAAACGATTGCCGTATTCGATGGCATTTTCCATGTTGTGCGTAATCATAAGGGCAGTCAATTGGTGGCCTTCGACGATTTTCTTGGTGAGCTCCATAACCATGTCACTGGTTTTTGGATCAAGGGCTGCAGTGTGCTCATCCAAGAGCAGAACTTTTGGTTTCACCAGCGAAGCCATCATCAAAGTCAAAGCCTGACGCTGACCGCCTGAAAGAAACTGCGTATCCACTTTCATACGATTTTCCAAGCCCAAACCGAGTTCTTTCAAGGCTTCCTTGAAAATCGCACGTTCACTGTCTTTCACACCCCATCCAAGACCACGTGACAAGCCACGGCGGTAGGCAATGGCCATGTTTTCTTCAATGGTCAAGCGAGAAGCTGTTCCCATCTTAGGATCTTGGAAAACACGGCTGATGTCCTTAGAACGTTTTGCGGCTGGCACATGCTTGATGGATTTACCTTCCAGCAAAATATCCCCCGAATCAACTGTCAAGGCACCCGCAAGTGAGTTCATGAACGTTGATTTACCAGCACCATTACCACCGATGATAGAGATAAAATCACCTTCTTTTACATCTAAGTTCAACCCACGAAGGACATGGTTCTCATTAACTGTTCCAGCTTCGAAGGTTTTATGAATATTTTGGATTGATAAAATTGTAGACATGACTTCCTCCTAAGCATTTCCATTCAATTTTGGACGACGAATATTCAATTTCTTCTGCAATTCTGGCACATAGAGAACGGTTGCCAGAAGGATAGCTGAGAAGAGTTTAACAAGGTCTGCATCCATACCTGGAATTTCCAAAATCGCTAAGATAATCAAACGGTAAACAACTGCACCGAGAACAACCGATAGGAGTCTCCAACCCAAGCGTAAGTTACGCAAGATAACTTCTGCAATAATGACAGATGCTAGACCGATAACAATAGTACCAGTACCTGAGTTGAGATCTGCATAGCCATTATTCTGAGTAAGAAGAGCACCACAAAGGGCAATTAGACCATTCGACAACATATAACCGTAGATTTTCATATTGTCTACATTGATACCATTGGCCTCACTCATTGGAATATTATCCCCTGTTGAACGAATAGCTAGACCAATTTGTGTATTGAGCAAGAGCGTCAATAAGCCTACAACCGCTAGTACAAAGACCATACCAATCACCAAAACGGCATTTGTTTTTGTCAAACCGAAATCCTGCAATTGGGTCACTAGAGTTTCTTGCTTAAGTAGAGCCACATTGGCTTTGCCTAATATTTTCAAGTTGATAGAGTAGAGACCTGTCAAGGTTACAATACCAGTCAAAAGGGCTGGAATTTTTAGTTTTGTATGAAGTAACCCAGAAATCAAGCCTGCACCCATACCAACTACCATAGCCATAAAGGTTGCCAGCAAGGGATTCACTCCGTTCACAATCCCTGTCGCACAAACAGCAGCTCCGAGGGGATAAGAACCCTCCGCTGTCATATCAGCAATATCTAAAATACGAAACGTCAAGTAAACACCAATCGCCATAACTGACCAAAGCAAGCCTTGCGAGATACTTGATAAAATAATATCCACGATTTTCTCCTTTTTCTAACTTCGTAGTTAATACTAGGTTCTATCTTACCAATCTTATTCAGATACAGCAAGCTTAGAAGTATCGATACCTAATTTCTGAGCCATTTCTTCATTAACGTGAAGACTGACGGTCTCTGGGTATTCTACTGCCGTTTCTGACACATTGGCTCCTTCGATAATCTTAATAGCCATTTTTGCAGTTTGACGACCTAAAGCTTCATAGTTGGTACCGTAAGTCAAAAGACCTCCTTCATCCACCATATCCGTTGAACCACCGATTACTGGAACCTTATGCTCCACAGATAATTCACCGATCATGGTCATGGTTGAAGCGACAGTATTGTCAGTCGGAACAAAGACAGCATCTACATCCTTCATCAAGCTAGTTGCCGCATCTTGGACTTCATTTGAAGATGTGATTCCTTTTACTACTACCTTATAACCTGCTTTTTCTAGCAATTCCTTAGCTTGTTCTACCTGGACTTCTGAGTTCCGTTCGCTAGTAGTGTACAAAATACCAACGGTCTTAGCATCTGGAACAGCTTGACCTAGCAATTCAACCTGTTTGTCAATTGGAGCTTGGTCAGATGTCCCTGTCAAAAGTCCACCTGGTTTTTCAATGGATTCTACCAAGTCAGCTGACAAGGGATCTGTAACCGCAGTAAAGACAATCGGCGTTTCAGTAGACACAGTCGCTAAACTCTGGGCAGACGGCGTAGCGATTGCCAAGACAATATCATTTCCATCGATTAATTGTTCTGAAATGGTTTGAAGGTTAGCTTGATCGCCTTGGGCATTTTGATAATCCAAAACCAATTTTTCACCCTCTTTATAACCATTTGCTTCTAATTCCGCCACAAAACCCTCACGGGCAGCTGTCAATGATTCATGCTCCATATATTGGAGAACTCCAACTTTTACCACATCTGAGGAAGCTTGTTCTGATGATGAGGAACAAGCTGCAAGTGTTAGCAAACCCATACTTGCTACTGAAATAGTTGCCAATTTTTTTACTAGCTTATAATACATAAACGTTTCTTCTCCTAAATATTTTACTCTTCTAATGCTTTTATAGTCGCTGCATCAATACCAACAGCTTTAGCCATTTCTTCATTGACGGTAATAGCCGCTGTATTTGGTTTTTCAACTGCTAAGTCAGCAGGCTTTTCACCCTTCAAAATCTTCACAGCCAATTCACCAGATTGAACACCGATAGCATGGTAGTCGACACCGTAGGTAAATAGAGCTGCGTCAATAACTGCCGCGTCACTTCCCATAGCTGGAACTTTTGCTTCTTTTAAAATATCACCGATTGTTGAAGCTGTAGAGGCAACTGTATTATCAGTTGGAAGATAGATAGCATCGACTTTTCCTGCAAGTGAAGTAATAGCTTGCTGAACATCGTTTGTCGTCGTAACTGTTGTCACTTCTACTTTTACACCTTTTGCTTCGAGTGCTTTTTTAGCCTGCTCAGCTTGGACTTCTGAGTTTACCTCGCTAGAATTGTAGAAAATACCGACAGTCTTCGCAGTTGGTACAACTTTGAGCAACATCTCGATTTGACCTTCCACATCAGTTGCATCAGTCGATCCCGTCATGGTCCCACCTGGTTTTTCCAATGATTCAACCAAACCTGCTTCAACTGGATCTGTGACAGCTGTGAATACACTTGATGTTTCACTATCTGCATTAAGCATGGCTTGGGCTGCCGGTGTTGCGATGGCAAAGTTAAGATCATTTTTTCCTGCCAATTTCTCAACCATTGTCTGTAAGTTTGCTTGATCACCTTGGGCATTTTGCAAATCAATCGTCAGATTTTCACCTTCCTTGTAGCCTGCTTCTTCGAGCGCCTCTACAAAGCCTTCACGAGCTGAGCTCAACGCTTCATGTTCAGCATATTGAATAATACCAACATTGACTGAACTTGAATCTGACGAATTGGAACTGCATGCAGCAAGCGTTACTGCTGACAAAAGTGCTACTGAACTAAGTATAATTTTTTTAAATCCCATGATTATTCTCCTTTTATAAATATAATTGCAAACAAGAAAGGACCGCTTAGACTACACTCTAAACGGTCCTTATATTTCATCTGCATAGGAAAACAGAATGAATTATCCGTGCCATTTAGATGTATCATCTATGAGGCACATGTCAAAATAGCTACAGCCACATAGATACAAACTTTACGTTCCCGTGTTTGCATCCATGTTTACCATGACTACAAACACTACCTAAAATAGCCGTAGAAATAAGTATGATTAGCTGAATGATTTTGACACATTTGTAACATCTCTGTTTCCCTTTCTCATTTATTTGTAACTATCATAACTGTTTTCAAATTATTTGTCAATAGGAAATTGCGTAAATTTTCAGATTTTTCAAGTTTTTTCGAATTTTTCTAAAAATAGAACCCTATATTATTAGCTATAAAACGATCTGTCATCATGTTTATATAGCTTTTTACTTTACTTTTATACTCAATTAAATTAAAAATCTGAAGTACAATAGAAACATGGAATTTACTAACGAAATGATTAAAGAGCTCAAAACAGCTCTAAAAGATAAAAACTTAGCACCTTATCACAAACGTATTCAGGCAGTATATCTCAGGGCTATCCATACTCCCTACAAAGCGATTATGGACATGCTGGATGTCTCACACGATACAATTTGGAGACTGACTAAGAAATTATCAAGAACATGGTTTAACAGGTCTTACATCAGATGCTAGAGGAGGTCGTCGCCACTCTTATATGACAGTTGAAGAAGAACAAGCCTTCTTGAGTGAGCAGTTAACTTCTGCTGTAAATGGAGAATTTGTAACTGTTGAATCCCTCTATAGAGCTTATCAAGATAAAATTGGTCGCACGACAACTAAAGATGGCTTCTACCAACTATTGAAACGTCATGGATGGGTCAAAGAATCAAAAGATTCTTTGAGACGGGAAATAAAGCTTACGCAGTAAGCAACAAAAATTAGCCCCCGTCCAGAACATCCAAAGAAAGCAGACGCCGAAACGATTTTAGCGTCAAAAAATAAAATCTTTGTACAAGGAAAAATCAAGCAAGCGATTTCTTGAACAAAATGCCTATAAGTAAACCCGGCTTATATATCAAGATGAAGCAGGGTTTGGTCGGATTAGTAAACTGGGGGCATGTTGGAGTCCTAAAAACTACCGTCCGAATATCTCAAGCCATCATATCCGAGAATTTCGTTACTGCTATGGTGCGGCAGATGCACACACAGGGGAATCTTTCTTCATAATAGCTGGTGGTTGTAATACCGCTTGGATGAATGAATTTTTACGTCAATTATCAAAAGCTTATCCCGATGACCACATCATTTTAGTCATGGACAATGCCATTTGGCATAAATCTCAGGCACTTGAAATTCCTGATAATATTGCATTTACGTTCATACCACCATATACCCCAGGGATGAATCCGATTGAACAAGTTTGGGCAGAAATCCGCAAACGCGGATTTAAGAACAGAGCCTTTCAAACATTGGAGTCAGTCATTGATAAGCTCCAAGAAATCATTCAAGGGTTAGATAGTGAAACTATAAAAAGTATTGTACATAGAAAATGGATTTGTTCAGATTTTGAAATCGAATAAGCATCATTTCTGCTTTTCTTCTCAAAGCGGCGAGATTGGGGAATAGTCAATGGGACGATGGGCTGTGACATAAAAAATCCTCCAGTTTGATTTTTATATCAGTATACTGGAGGAATGAGTGATTGGATAGATACCTTGTTATTGAGCGGTTACACGATACCTTGATATTAGGCGGTTATACTTTTTTCCAGAAAAATACACCTACTGACAAATGGGTCAGGTAGGTGTATCTAGCAGAACATAGTGATGGGTTAGTTGTTTTTCTCGTCCTTCTTATAGGCGACCAAACGATAGCCTAGCAAGAAGAGAATAATGCCTAGCGATAAAACCGCTATGACCACCGCATTCCCTGTATA
>NZ_ASCA01000049.1 GCF_002760245.1 Streptococcus suis YS161
CTTATAACGCTAAGAAAGATGAGATTGCTAAGTCATCCTTGACTGCAGACGAAAAAGCAGCGAAACAAGCAGAATTGGATAAAGCTAAAGCTGACGCAGATAAGGCTATTGACGCAGCAACAGATGCTTCAGGTGTAGCTAAAGCTCTTGAAGCAGGTAAAGCAGCGATTGACGCAATCGATGCAGCAACCAAAGCAGACGAAGTTGATACAGCAACTCTTGCAGGTGAGAAAGCAGCCGCTAAGAAAGACCTAGAAGCAGCTTACAACACTAAGAAAGCAGAAATTGAAAATTCTGCCCTTACAGCAGAAGAAAAAGCAGCGAAACAAGCAGAATTGGATAAAGCTAAAGCTGACGCAGATAAGGCTATTGACGCAGCAACAGATAATGCAGGTGTAGCTAAAGCTCTTGAAGCAGGTAAAGCAGCGATTGACGCAATCGATACAAGCACAAGTGCTGGAATCGACACAAGCTCAAGTGCTAAGAAGGCGCATAAGGAAAACAAGGTTCTTCCTAAGACTGGAGATAATGTTGGTTTATCAAGCGTCTTGGGCATAGCAGGTTTAGCTTTGTTGGGGACAGCAATTCGTAAAAAAAGAGAAGATTAACTATTTTCTTAAGGCTCTTTGTCAACTGTAGTGGGTAGACGAAAAGCTAACACCTAGAGAGGACGAAATTCGTTCTCTCTTTCTTCATGCGTACGGCGTGACGATCCCTTGTTATTCGGCGGTTACAAAAGTCTAACAGTGTGCTATAATAGTTGGTATGAAAAAACGACCGACATCAGCCTATATCCACATTCCATTTTGTACCCAGATTTGTTACTACTGTGATTTTTCTAAGGTCTTTATTAAGAACCAGCCTGTTGACGAGTATTTGGCAGCCCTCATGGAAGAGGTCAAGTTTTACGACCTACCAGCCCTCCGCACACTTTATATCGGAGGCGGAACACCATCGGCTCTCTCGGCAGATCAGCTGGACTACCTTTTGACCAATCTGGAGGACTTGCTGGACTTGTCACAGCTGGAAGAATTTACTATCGAGGCCAATCCAGGTGACTTGACGGCGGATAAGATTGCGGTTCTGAAAAAATCCAAGTGCAATCGAGTGTCGCTTGGCGTTCAGACCTTTGACGACCGTATGTTGAAAAAAATCGGTCGCAGTCACAACCAGGCCCAGATTTATGAAACCATTGCAGCCCTCAAGGAAGCGGGTTTTCACAATATTTCCATTGACCTGATTTATGCCCTGCCTGGTCAGACCATGGAGCAGGTGGTGGACAATGTCGCCAAGGCCTTGGAGCTGGACATTCCCCACATGAGCCTCTATAGCTTGATTTTGGAGAACCACACGGTCTTCATGAACCGCCAACGCCGCGGCAACCTCCATCTGCCCAACGAAGATGTGGAATCCGATATGTTCGACTACATCCTACAAGAGCTGGAGAAAAACGGCTTCGAGCACTACGAAATCTCCAACTTCACCAAACCTGGTTTTGAAAGCCGTCACAACCTCATGTACTGGGACAATTCCGAGTACTATGGTCTAGGAGCTGGAGCATCTGGCTACATCGACGGCATGCGCTACCGCAACCGCGGCCCCATCCAGCACTACCTCAAATCCATCCGTGAAAAAGGCCATTCTCGATTACACGAGGAATTCCTCAGCCAGACCGAGCAGATGGAAGAAGAGATGTTTTTAGGTTTACGGAAAAAAACTGGCGTGTCCATTGAGCGATTCGAGGAAAAGTTTGGCATTTCCTTCGAAGACCGCTATGGTCAGGTGGTCAGAGACTTGAAAAATGAAGGCCTCTTACAAGAAGAAGACCGTTGGCTTCGGATGACCAAAAAGGGATTGTTTCTTGGCGATACAGTTGCCGAGCGTTTCATTATAGAAGATTAGAAAGAGGAAACAATGGGACTAAGCTACCAAGAAGAGTTCACCATTCCCTTTGATATGGTGGATGTTAAACAAGAAATCAAACTGCCTGACTTTATTTCCTACTGTCTTGGTGTGTCAGGTCGGCAGTCGGAAGAACTGGGTCGTAGTGACCTCTATGTTTTTCAGGAATTTGGCTTGATTTGGGTGGTGACAGATTACGAACTAACTATTCAAAGCCTGCCCAAGTACAACGAAACCATTGTTATTAAAACAGAAGCGGTTGCCTACAACAAGTTTTTCTGTCATCGGATGTTCTATATCTACGATGAAGCGGGCAATCTCTTGCTTGATATTCTTTGTTATTTTGTCCTGATTGATTTTGAAACTCGCAAGGTGGCACCTGTGCCCGAAGATTTGATTGCTCCTTATCAGTCTGAGCAGGTCAAGAAATTACCTCGGACTCCCAAGTATCAGCTCTTGGAAAATCCATCTGTTCAAGAATTTCCTGTTCGCTATTTTGATTTGGATATGAATGGTCATGTCAATAATGGCAAGTATCTGGAATGGATGTATGAAGCACTAGGCTATGATTTTCTGCTCTGCCATGTCCCTAAAAAAATCCAACTCAAGTATCTCAAGGAAGTAGAGGCAACTAGCCTGGTGAGTTCACGCATGGTGGCAGAAAATGGTGTCAGCCAGCATGAGATTGTGGTAGAGGGGCATATCCATGCTCAAGCTGTCATAGAATGGAGGGAAAGTTATGTCGCAGGATAAGTGGTTGGAATGGGCTATTCGTTTGCAAGCCTTGGCTCAGACAGGCTTGGCCTATGGAAAAGATGTCTATGACATGGAACGATTTGAGGAAATTAGACATATTGCGGCGGAAATGTTGGTAGAGCCATCTGGACAGCCCTTGGAAGTGGTGACAGACTTGTTTTGCAATGAAACAGGCTATCAGACACCAAAACTGGATACCCGCGCAGCTATTTTCCAAGAGGATAAAATCCTACTGGTTCAGGAAAACGATGGGCTCTGGTCCTTGCCAGGTGGTTGGTGCGATGTGGACCAGTCCGTCAAGGACAATGTTGTCAAGGAAGTAAAGGAAGAAGCGGGGCTGGATGTGGAGGCTCTGCGAGTCGTTGCGATTTTGGACAAGCACAAGAACAATCCTGCCAAGTCAGCCCACCGCGTGACCAAGGTCTTCATTCTATGTCGACTACTTGGCGGGGAGTTTCAGCCTAATTCGGAAACAGTTGCCAGTGGCTTTTTCAGTCTAGATGACTTACCACCGCTCTCACTTGTGAAAAATACAGCTGAGCAACTAGCACTTTGCTTGGAAGCTAGTCGATCTGAGCATTGGGAAACACGATTTGATTAAGGAGAAAGTATGACCTATCAAGGCTATTTGATTGATTTGGATGGTACGATTTATGAAGGGAAAAAGCGGATTCCTGCTGGTGAACGTTTTATTCATCGCTTGCAAGAACGTCAGATTCCCTATTTATTCGTGACCAACAACACCACCCGCCGTCCTGAGATGGTGCAGGCTATGTTGGCGGAGCATTTTAATATCGAGACACCGATTGAGACCATTTACACGGCAAGTCTGGCGACAGTAGATTATATGAATGATTTGGACAAGGAAAAGACAGTCTATGTCATTGGAGAAGACGGACTCAAGTCTGCCATTTTTGAGGCAGGCTATGTGGAAGACACGGAAAATCCAGCCTATGTTGTTGTCGGTTTGGATACTCAGTTAACTTATGAAAAACTAACCATTGCCACCTTGGCTATTCAAAAGGGAGCGACCTTTATCGGTACCAATCCTGATTTGAACATTCCGACTGAAAGAGGTCATTTGCCAGGAGCAGGCTCACTTATTGCACTTTTGAAAGCTGCTACCCGAGTAGAGCCGACCTTTATCGGTAAACCAGAAGCCATTATCATGGACAAGGCTCTGGAGATTTTAGGCACAGAACGCAGTCAAACGATTATGGTTGGGGATAACTACCTGACGGATATTCGTGCAGGGATTGATAATGGATTTCCAACTCTTTTAGTCCTGACTGGATTTACCAAGCCAGAAGAAGTAGAAGGGTTGCCCCTTGCTCCGACCCATGTCCTCAACAGCCTAGATGAATGGAGTTTTGATGAAAACTAAGTTACAGATTATCGGAACGATTTTATTTGTCTTGTCCGCAGCAGTTCTAGGAACTATCTACCTAGCTTGGCTAGTTTATCCGCTTGAGATTTCTTTTTTGGGGTTGGAAAAAGTTGTTTACATGAAGGCGGCAGATATTTCCTACAATTTCAATATCCTGATGAACTATCTGACAAATCCTTTTGCAAGTGTTTTAGACATGCCCAATTTTTCATCATCAGCCGATGGTCTCAAACATTTTGCGGATGTCAAGCATCTCTTTCATCTGGCTCAGGTTATTTTCCTGATTAGTTTGCCTGCGGTTTTCTATTTTTGGAAAGAAGTGGTGCGAAAAGGATATGGAAAATTGTATCAAGCCGTCTTTCTATGGATGGCAGCAGTACCCGTATTCATTGCTGTACTAGGTTTGTTAATTGGTTTCGATTCTTTCTTTACTCTCTTTCATCAAGTTCTTTTTCCTGGTGACTCGACCTGGCTCTTCAACCCAAGTACGGATCCAGTTATCTACATCTTACCAGCAGAATTCTTCCTGCATTGTTTTCTCCTATTCTTTGTCTTGTATGAAATCATCTGTGGAGCTTGGCTATTGCTCCTAAGGAAAAATGGGAAAAAGGTAAATTCTCAAAGTAAGTTCTAGTTCCCGTCCTTCCAGAAGTTACTTTGAGAAAACTGCACAACATC
>NZ_ASCA01000005.1 GCF_002760245.1 Streptococcus suis YS161
TTAGTGCACCCTTTTGTCTAGAAAATCATCTAAAAATTAATCAACTTTCTATTGACTTTTTACCACTAGACTTGATATACACATATGGGGGCGATGAGGCTGGGCAACAAGCCCAGGACCACTTCTCAGAGCTCGTGTCAACATCTCAGCGCAGTGGTTGATTGGGTTTAACAGTCCAGTGGACTGTTAAAGGTTGGAGATAGGATTTGCGAAGCAAATCTCAGCAATTCGTGTTTCACACTCCAAATCTGGCCACTACGACTGATGCGAACTTTGTTCGCTGTATCTCCAACCTCCAACAGTCAGAGTAGTGACTGTTGGAGCTGTGCGGGGGTGGGAGTGAAACAGTCTGGGAATAGACTGTTTCAGCTCAATAACTAGAAATAAAGACTTGTTGACGAACTCTTTTTGAACTAGTCGAGTTCTTTCCCACTCCCACATACTATTCTTACTTACTAGTCTATCGTATATAAGTTAATATAGCAAGGGATTTGTCTGCCAATAAGTCAGAGGATGAGGGATAATTCTTGCATTTTTTTCTTCTTTTATTTATAATAATTATAAATAAAAGAAAGGATGATATATGATGAAACAAAAATATTATCAATCTCCAGCAGAAATTACTTCCTTCAGCCCACGTCAATCAGTAGCATTGGCTGATTCTAAGGCTGTTTTGAATCAAGCGGTGGCTGATTTATCAGTAGCCCATTCAATCCTCCATCAAGTTCATTGGTATATGCGTGGTCGTGGCTTTATGATTTGGCATCCAAAGATGGATGAATATATGGAAGAAATTGATGGCTATTTGGATGAGATGAGTGAACGTTTAATCACCTTAGGTGGGGCACCATTTTCTACCCTTAAAGAGTTTAGTGAAAATAGTCAGCTCAAGGAAGTTCCTGGTGATTACAATAAAACGATGGAAGAGCAATTGGAGCGTGTGGTAGAGGTGTTCCGCTATCTAGCTGCTCTTTTCCAAAAGGGATTTGATGTCAGTGATGAAGAAGGTGACAGTGTAACCAACGACATTTTCAATGTAGCCAAGGCTAATATTGAAAAACATATTTGGATGCTGCAGGCAGAACTTGGTCAAGCTCCTAAGTTGTAAACAGATGAAGGGTCCAGTAGGACTCTTTTTTTGCTGCATTATTTAATCCTCTTTGAAAATTAAGATTATCCGTTGTCAACCTGCCTTAATGAACTCCAGAACTATCTTCGACTTCGTTTTCTAAGCTACTTTTGATTTTCATTGAGTTTAATATGACATTTGTCACATGAGTCAATGACAAAGTCTTCTAGTGCGGGCTTCATTTTCGAGATATACTATGTATGTAAGATGTTTAGGAAATAGGAGGTAGAAAAATGATAGAAGTACGGGCACTAGACAAGGTTATCAAAGGACGGACCATTTTGTCTGATATTTCCTTTGAGATAAAGAGCGGAGAATGTGTGGCTTTGATTGGTCCAAATGGGGCTGGGAAAACAACGCTCATGTCCTGTTTGTTGGGAGATAGGAAGGCGACGAAAGGCCAGGTTTTGTTGGACGGTCTGGCTCCACAGGCTCAGTCTAATAAGGAAAAGGTAGCAGTCTTACCACAAGAAAATGCCATTCCGACAGACCTGAAGGTCAAGGAATTGCTCCGCTTTTTCCAAGCCACCTACAAGGATAGTCTGACAGATGTGGAAATCGACAGCCTGCTCTGCTTTTCCCCAGAGCAAAAAAATCAACTGGCCGGCAAGCTATCGGGTGGTCAGAAGCGGCTCTTGGCTTTCGTCATCTGTCTGATTGGCAAGCCCAAGTTGCTCTTTTTGGACGAGCCGACGGCGGGCATGGATACTTCGACCCGCCAGCGTTTTTGGGAGATTGTCCATGAACTCAAGGATCAGGGTGTGACTATTTTTTATACCAGCCACTATATCGAGGAAGTGGAGCATACGGCGGAGCGGATTTTGGTCTTGCACCAGGGGCGGCTACTAAGAGATACCACGCCATTTGCTATGCGGAGTGAGGAGCAAGAAAAAGAAGTGACATTGCCGATTGCTTTTGCGGCGGTGGTGGAGAGCTTGGCTGAAATCAATGAAATCAGCTACAAACAAGATACGGTTAGCTTTAAGACCCGAGCTATTGAGCAGGTTTGGGCTAGCTTGCAGGAGGCAGGTTGTCGGATTTCAGATTTAGAGGTACAGAACAAAACCCTGCTCAACAGCCTATTTGACAAGACGAGGGAGGAAGAATCATGAAAGCATTAGTTCAAGTAGAGGCGGTAAAATTATCCAGAAGTTTGGGAGTATTTCTCCTGTCTATCGGCATGCCCGTCATCTTTTTCCTGATTTTCTCATCAACGGTCCAGTTTGATGATGCGACCATGCAAAAGGCCTTTATCCAGTCCTACATGCTGACCATGACAGGCTTTTCCATGTCGGGCTTTGCCCTTTTCACCTTTCCCACGATGCTGGCAGAGGACAGAAAGAATAGCTGGTTGACCTTTATCCAGCATTCGCCCTTGCCAATCTGGCAATACTATCTTTCCAAACTGGTGCGGGTCTTGCTCTGCTTTGTGTCTTCTATTGCCATTGTCTTTGCGGTGGGTGGCTTAGTTAAGGGTGTAGAGATGACAGCTCAAGAATGGGTAATTTCGGCTCTCTTACTTTTAGTAACCTCTATCGTATTTCTAGCCATTGGCTTGCTCTTGGTGCAAATTCAGTCGGAACAAACCATGTCGGTGGTGGCCAATCTACTCTATTTTGTCCTTGCTATCATGGGTGGCTCTTGGATGCCTGTTTCCCTCTTTCCAGACTGGGTGCAGCGGATTTGCAAACTTATGCCTAGCTACCATGCCAACCAGCTGGTGACCACCTATGCCCAAGAGGGAGATTTTCTCTGGAAATCCTTGCTAATTGTCCTAGGCTATGCGATAATTTTCTTAGGAATTGCTCTAGTTCTAAATAGAAAATCGGAGCAACAGTGAGGTAAGCCATGATATTTGAAAAAAG
Organism: Streptococcus suis YS161; assembly: GCF_002760245.1. GTDB lineage: Bacteria > Bacillota > Bacilli > Lactobacillales > Streptococcaceae > Streptococcus > Streptococcus suis_I. The sequence continues at coordinate 2,995 of NZ_ASCA01000005.1, forward strand.
AAAGGTACCACTCATGTTCTTCGTGGGCATGGTCTTTCTCTATTTTCCCTTTTACTATGCCCAGTATAGTCCCAATCCGACGGCAGTTGTCCTAGCGACTATTCTCTTTGCCTTGGTCTATTGTTCTCTGTTTTACACTGACCACAAGCTCTATTCCATGCTGGCTTGGTTTTACCTGATTGGCTATATCGCCGTCATGAGCTTTTGGGGCAATCTGCAATTTTCACTCTTTATCTACAACCTGTCCAATATGCTGGGCTGGTATTATAAAGAGAATCGACCGACCTATCGGACGGTGTCTTACGGGATTTTGTTGCTGGCTATTATCCTGTGGTCTCTCTTTGGCCCTATTCCCTTTGAGATGAGAGCTTTTGCACTTGTTATCCACTTTTTCGGCTTGGCCTTGCTGATTTTCAGCTGGATTGAGACCAAGCGGGCAGCCCTTCAGCAACGCCTACAGGAGCAGAATGCTTCCATCAATCTCCTGCTGGCTGAGAATGAACGCAACCGTATCGGTCAGGACTTGCACGATACGCTGGGTCATGTCTTTGCCATGCTGTCCGTCAAGGCAGAGCTGGTCAAGACCCTGTTGGACCACGACCAGATAGACCAGGCTAAGAAGGAAGTGCAGGAGCTCCAGACCTTAGCCAAGGACTCCATGCAGGATGTCCGCCAGATTGTCCAGTCCCTCAAGCAGCACACCGTGGCAGAGGAACTCCAGATTTTGCAGCAGATGTTGGATTTGGCAGGAGTGGATTTGGTCGTTTTGGGTGGGGAAATAGCAGAGCAGCTCAGCTTGCCTGTCCAGAACAAACTGGCCATGGTGCTGAGAGAGTTGGCCAATAACCTGCTCAAACATAGCCAGGCTAGCAAGTGTCGTTTGATATTTGAGGAAGACCAGCAAGAATTGGTCTTGCACTACGAAGACAATGGTGTGGGCTTTGCCCAGTTGACAGGTCAAGAATTGCATACTATAAAGGATAGACTGGTGACAGTGCAGGGGAGTTTGGAATTTCTTTCTCTGGCACAGCCCACCCGCCTATCCATCCGAATTCCGCTTGAGGAGGTGGTAGAATGAGAATCTTAGTCGCAGAAGACCAAGCCATGCTGCGGGACGCCCTCTGTCAGCTCTTGGGCTTTCAAGATGCGGTTGAGGCTGTTTTACAGGCAGAAAACGGCAGTCAGGCCCTTGCTCTTTTGGAAAAAGAGCCAGTAGATGTGCTACTCTTAGATATTGAAATGCCTGAGAAGACGGGGCTGGATGTCTTGGAATGGGTGCGTGCGAAATCCTTGCCCGTCAAGGTTGTCATCATGACCACCTTTAAGCGACCGGGCTATTTTGAGCGGGCGGTCAAGGCAGATGTGGATGCCTACGTGCTTAAGGAACGCTCCATTTCGGACCTTATGCGGACCATTGAAACGGTCTTGGCAGGGCGAAAGGAGTATTCGCCAGAGTTAATGGATATTCTCCTGACCCAACGTAGTCCCTTGACAGACCAGGAAAGCCAGTTGCTCAAGCTGGTGGCTGACGGCTTGTCCAATAAGGAAATCGCCAGCCAGCTCTACCTGTCTGACGGGACGGTCCGCAACTACATGACCTCTATCCTGTCCAAACTGGGTGCAGAAAACCGTACGGCTGCTGTTAAGATTGCACAGGAAAAGGGTTGGTTATAAAATTATAGAGGATTGGTGGTATATCCAATCCTTTTTAAATGTATTTGAAAAATTCCAACTGAGTTTTTATATTGAAAATCTTATAAAATTCTGCTAAAATTTTTCTATGAAAAGACTTTACGATGTGCAACAATTGCTAAAAGGTTTCGGGATCATTGTTTACATGGGCAACCGCCTCTATGACATTGAAATGATGCAGATTGAACTCAATAGAGTATATCAGGCAGGTGTCTTAGATAGATTGGAATACATGGAAGCCGAGCTAGTTTTACGACGGGAACATCGTTTGGAATTAGAGTATCAGAAGTTGAAGGAGAGCAAATAGTGGAAACCTTGTGGATATTTATTGTTTTTGTGCTTATTTTAGGTTCATGGATGGGCTTCAATTATTGGAGATTACGCCGCGCAGCAACTGTGATTGATAATGCAGAATTTGCGGAAAAAATTCATGGAGGCCAGCTGATTGACCTACGAGAGCCAAGTGAATTCAGTCGGAAGCATATTTTAGGTGCCAGAAATATTCCCTACCAGCAGTTGAAAATGAGTACAAATGCTCTTCGCAAAGACAAGCCAGTCTTGATTTATGAAAATGACCGTGGTCAATTGGTAACACCAGCAGCCCTTCACCTGAAAAAGCAAGGATTTAATGAAATCTATATTTTAAGTTATGGATTGAATGGTTGGAATGGAAGAGTGAAGACAGCAAAATAGCCTGTCAATCTGTCAGACGATTTATGCAGGCTTATCTAACGATAAGGAAAGTAGGAATGGAAAGAAAATTTGAAAAATTGAGCCTATCTGAAGCAGGGATTATTGCTTTTATGACACTTATCCTGCTCATTAGTTTAGGAGCAAGTTGGTACAATGATTCTCAAACAGTAGCTGAGACCTCAAAGACAAATCAAGAACTTGTCAAAGAAGATCCGAATTATAAGGCAGCGGAGAATGCTGTTATTGAGTTGGAAAGAAATAAGACAAAAGAAAAACTTGAACTTGCTCAAGCAGCTATCGATGCAGTAAACAATCCGACACTTAAAGCAAGGTTGCAAGCCAGTCTAGACAAGGTTCGATTAGATATTGCAAAATTAGCTGATGCACAAACAAATGCAAATAAAGAAGCTTCTACCTCAACAAGTAGCAGTTCGGTCGTTGCAAGTTCTACCACAGAAACTAGTACAAGAACATATCAAGAGTCAGTCTCTTCTAATTACATATCCCCTGTCCAGAATAGCAATGCGGTTTCTACCCCAGTGTCTGAAGTCTCTTCAGTTCCTTCTGCCCCTGTTGAACAACCGGTAACGACTACCCCAGAGCCTAGCGTTTCAACCTCACCTGAGGTTACTGAACCTCCTGTTGTGGAAACACCGGTGACAGAACCTCCTGTTTCTACTGAAACAAGTCCAGAAAGTTCAGCTACTAGTGAAACACCAGCGACATCTTCGACAGATAATCCATAGAAAAAAGGAGAGCAATCTCCTTTTTTAGTTTGATTGAGCCGTCCTGTCGTTTTTCTGTTATAATATTCTCTATGAGAATTGTATCTGGAAACTATGGCGGTAGGCCCTTAAAAACCTTAGAAGGCAAGACAACCAGACCCACTTCGGATAAGGTGCGTGGGGCTATGTTCAATATGATTGGCCCCTACTTTGACGGTGGTCGAGTTTTGGATCTCTATGCAGGCAGTGGCGGTCTGTCTATCGAGGCTGTTTCTCGCGGGATGGAGGCTGCAGTGTTGGTCGAGCGGGATCGGCGAGCGCAAGCTATTATCCGCGAGAATATCCACATGACCAAGGAAGACAGCAAGTTTCAGCTCTTAGCCATGGAGGCCAAGCAGGCTTTGGCTCATCTGAGCGGATCCTTTGACCTGGTCTTTTTGGATCCTCCCTATGCAGCTGAGGATATCGTGGCAGACATTACTGAGCTGTGCCAGCGCCAGCTTTTGTCCCAAGATATCATGGTGGTCTGCGAGACGGATAAGGCGGTCTCTCTTCCGGAGGAAATAGCAGAGCTGGGTATTTGGAAGGAAAAAATCTACGGAATTAGTAAGGTAACAGTCTATGTCAGATAAGATTGGAATGTTTACAGGCTCTTTTGATCCCATTACCAATGGACATGTGGATATTATTGAGCGAGCAAGTGGACTTTTTGATAAGCTTTATGTGGGTATTTTTTTCAACCCTAATAAAATCGGTTTGTTTACAGGGCAGGAGCGACTAGCCCTCCTACAAAAAGTTTTTGAGGGAAACGATAAGATTGAGGTCTTTTTAGCTGGTCAGGAGTTGGTGGTTGATGTAGCCCATGAGCGACAAGTCAGCCATATCGTCCGAGGACTTCGTAATGGAATTGACCTAGAATACGAGGCAAATTTTGACTATTTCAATCGCCAACTGGCTCCGGATTTGGAGACAATCTATCTCCTATCCAAGCCAGAATATCGGAATATCTCTTCTAGCCAAATCCGAGAATTGATCTATTATAAGCAAGATATTAGCCCCTATGTGCCCCTAGTTGTTAGCGAGGAGATAAGAAAGAATGAAGAAAAATAAGAAATTACTACTGATAAGCTCCATTGTAGCGGGAACCCTTTTACTCTGGTTTACAGTCTTTGTACCCCTACCATATTATCTGGAAAAGCCGGGAGGGGCTTCGGATATCCGTCAGGTCTTGACGGTCAATAATCAAGAAGATGAAGAAGCTGGTTCCTACAATTTTACCTACGTATCAGTTCAACAGGCAACAGCCCTGCAACTCTTGGCAGCCCAGTTTGACCCTTATACAAGTGTCAGTTCAGCGGAGGAAATGACAGGAGGGGCAGATAGTGAAGAATATTTTCGTATTGCCCAGTTCTACATGGAAACTTCGCAAAATATGGCCAAGTACCAAGGTTTGACCCTGGCAGGTAAAGAAGTCAGCATGGATTTCTTCGGGGTTTATGTCCTCGCTCTGGCAGAGGATTCAACCTTTAAGGAGATTCTCAATATTGCGGATACGGTTGTGAGTATCAATGGTAAAACCTTTGAATCTTCTCCTGATTTGGTCAAATACGTTAGCAGTTTGGAATTGGGGAGTGATGTAACAGTTGGTTATGTCAGTGATGGTCAGGAAAAATCCGCGGATGGTCAGATTATCAAGCTCTCCAATGGAAAAAACGGGATTGGGATTACTCTTGTAGACCATACGGAAGTGAAGAGTTCGGTACCGATTGAATTTCAAACAGGCAATATCGGTGGTCCGAGTGCGGGTCTCATGTTTACCTTGGCAATCTATACGCAGCTGGCAGATCCAACATTACGTGATGGGCGCGTGATTGCTGGTACGGGGACCATTGAGCAAGACGGTAGCGTTGGTGATATTGGAGGAGCAGACAAGAAGGTCTTGTCTGCAGCCAAGGCTGGTGCAAGTATCTTCTTTGTACCAAATAACCCAGTTGATGAAGAAATTTTGAAGGAAGACCCGACAGCCAAAACCAACTATGAGGAAGCCAAAGAAGCAGCTGAAAAAGCGGGTGTGGATATCGAAATTGTCCCTGTCAAGACAGCGCAGGATGCTATTGACTATTTGAAGAAAACAAAGGGCGAGTAATTCGTCCTTTTTCATTTTAAATTTTCTTAAAATTGTCAGAAATTTCTCCTAAACGCTAAACTAGAAGAATTTCTGGTCAAATAGTGATATAATAGTAGGGTTAGATAGAAATGATATGTATGAAGAATTGAAAAGATAGGAGGACAAATGAAAAAAGAAATTTCACCTGAAATGTATAACTACAACAAGTATCCTGGCCCAAGTTTTGCCCGTGTAGGAGAAAAGGTTGTATCAGAAAATATTGAGCTAGACCTGTTGGAAGATTACAAAGAAGCCTTTGACCAGACTATTTTTGGTCAACGTTTTTCGCCTTTGATGCTTAAGTTTGATTTTATCGTAGGCGATTGGGGTAATGAGCAACTGCGCTTGAAGGGCTTTTACAAGGATGATAAAAACGTCAAATCAGACTTAAAAATCAGCCGACTAGATGACTATTTGACAGAGTATTGTAATTTTGGTTGTGCTTATTTCGTCTTAGCCAATCCGAATCCACAAGACTTGCCTGCTGAGGAGGAGGACAGACCCCGTCGCAAGCGGAGTCGTTCACGCAATCGCAACAGAAATCAGCAGCGGACGGAGCCTATTGCACCAAAAGAAAACAAAAATAGTCGCAATGACCGTCAGAAAAAAGGGAAGCAGCAAAACAAACAGTCGGAACAGCGTCATTTTACCATGAAGAATGCTGGTATTAAGGCCAACCAGACGGAGCGTAGTCAGAAGCGTGACCGTAAGCAGAATAATCGAGAGATGAATGAGGCTAAGCGTAGCTTTGTCATCCGTCAGAAGTAGGGAGAATCATGAAACCATCAATTTATGCCTTTAGTCAAGCCAATCTTGTGGATTGGATTTTAGAAAATGGAGAAAAGAAGTTCCGTGCCACTCAAATTTGGGAATGGCTTTACCGTTCTCGTGTCCAATCCTTTGCGGAAATGACCAACTTGCCAAAATCTTTGATTGAAAAGTTGGAAGAACATTTTGTAGTTAACCCGCTCAAACAACGGATTGTACAGGAGTCTAAGGACGGTACTATCAAATATCTCTTTGAACTGCCAGATGGCATGTTGATTGAGACAGTTCTCATGCACCAGCACTATGGTCTTTCTGTATGTGTAACGACACAAGTTGGCTGTAATATCGGCTGTACATTCTGTGCATCTGGATTGATTCCGAAACAACGGGACTTGACCAGCGGTGAAATCGTGGCTCAGATTATGTTGGTGCAGAAATACCTAGATGAGCGTAACCAGAATGAACGTGTTAGCCATATCGTTGTCATGGGGATTGGAGAGCCACTTGATAACTATGACAATGTTATGACTTTCTTGCGTGTAGTTAATGATGATAAGGGCTTGGCAATCGGAGCGCGTCACATCACAGTGTCAACTTCTGGTTTGGCACCGAAAATCCGTGATTTCGCCCGCGAGGGAGTTCAGGTTAACTTGGCAGTATCCCTTCACGCGCCCAATAACGACCTTCGTTCGAGCATTATGCGGATCAACCGCCGTTATCCAATCGAGGTCTTGTTCGAGGCAATCGAAGACTATATCAAAGTGACCAACCGCCGTGTGACTTTTGAGTATATTATGCTCAATGAGGTCAACGATGGAGTGGAACAGGCGCAGGAATTAGCTGATTTGACCAAGAACATCCGTAAATTGTCTTATATCAACTTGATTCCATACAACCCTGTAAGTGAGCATGACCAGTATAGCCGTTCAACTAGAGAACGGACCTTGGCTTTCTTTGATGTCTTGAAGAAAAATGGGGTCAACTGCGTTGTTCGCCAGGAACATGGTACAGATATCGATGCGGCTTGTGGTCAATTGCGTTCCAATACCCTCAAAAAGGACCGTGAAAAAGCGCGTGCTCGTATTGCAGCCGCAAAAGCAAAGGCAGGTATTCGAGCATGAGAACATTCTTCCAAGCAGATGGAAACTTGACCAAGCTAGGAAGACAGATTTGTAAGACCTTAGCTGGAGCCTATGCTCTGGCTATTGTTTTACTTTGTTTTCTACCTCAGACTTGGTACCCACAGTATAAGGATTTCTCGACCCCAGGAATTATTCAAATCGGCCGTCTCTATCTTTTACCAACGCCTTTCAACAGCATCGTCAACGGGGATAAGGTAGATAGTTTGGCGGACCTAGGCTGGATTTTCCTGCAGAACATCACCAATATTTTTCTGCTCTTTCCTCTTGTTTTCCTTCTTTTATTCCTTCGGGAAGAATGGCGGAGCCTTCGAGCAGTTATCCGCTATAGTTTTTGTATGAGCTTGTTTATCGAATGTACCCAGCTCTTGTTAGACCTGCTCATTGATGCGGGGCGAGTGTTTGAAGTGGATGACCTCTGGACCAATACGCTAGGAGGTGTCTTGGCCTATCTATTATTTACCTATCTTCAAAAAGGAATTGGCTTCCTATTATCAAGAACAAAAGACGACAGATAAAAAGATAGGTGTAATTGAATGAATTTTCAAATTTTTTAGAAAATTTCAAAAAAACACTTGACCTATTTTGAATTGTAGCGTATAATTCTATGTAATCAGAAGAAGTAATAAACAGTTTAGCTGAAGAGAGTCTATGGTTGGTGCAAATAGATGCTAGTCGTTTATGAAATGGGCTGATGCCAAATGTAGTAATGAGTGGTCTAAAACAGTTTTATCTATGTTTGGGTATGTGAATTCGAAACAATGAGAATTCGGTCCGCACCCCTTATCGTGCGCCTCCTTGTTAGAGGAGATAGAGTTATGGTCTTTCTAGTCGAGTCCATAAGTGAGGTGGTACCGTGTCCATTGACGCCCTCGCAGGTTATTTTTCCTGCGGGGGCTTTTTCCTTTAGTCATTCAGTTTATCTTTTATTACGTCGACGAATGAGGAAACTTCGTTTCCATATTTCCAACTTCATACTCAATGAAAATCAAAACCAAACTATTTTCAATGGTCGGAGAATCATTTCAAAGTTGGAGCTAAAACGAACAGTTCGTTTCGACATATGCGAATAGAACCTTTATTTTCAGCTAGTAAGGTTTGTTTTTGATTTTTGAAGAGTATCAAATAATTTCATCATTATTTGAACTCGCTTTGTCGTACTCTGCATGGAGTGACTTGCTCCGCAAGTGCTATTTCCAACCTTGTACAGTTACTCGACTGTACAAGCTGCCTGCAGCTTTTGACGCGAACGTTGTTCACTTTATTTCCAATCTCCAACTATCTCCCAGATAGTTGGAGCGAGTACTAAAAGTAAACTGAAAGACTATTATTTAAACGAGGTAATCAAGATGAAACGATGGCGTAGCAATTAGGTAAAACAAGAACGAATCAATCTCAGATAATATTTCAGTCCCAGCTAGCATAAGAAAATAGAAAGAGGAAAGCATATGGCAGAAAAAGGTTATTTTGGACAATTTGGTGGTAGTTTTGTACCAGAGCAAATTCAGGTTTTGTTGGACCAATTGGAAGAAACGTTTGAAACCTACCGTAATGATCCAGACTTTATTGCAGAATACCAAGGCTATTTAAAGGATTATGCAGGTCGTGAAACACCGCTCTATTTTGCAGAATCCTTGACGAAAGAGCTGGGAGGTGCCAAAATTTATCTCAAACGGGAAGATTTGAACCACCTGGGCTCCCATAAGTTGAATAATGTATTGGGGCAGATTCTTCTGGCGAAACGCATGGGTAAAACGCGTGTTATTGCGGAAACTGGTGCTGGTCAGCACGGCGTCGCAACGGCTGCTGTTGCGGCACGATTTGGCTTGGGGTGTGATGTTTATATGGGGGCTGAAGATGTCAAACGCCAACGCCTCAATGTTTTCCGTATGGAGATGATGGGTGCGCGTGTTCATGCTGTTACAGATGGAACGCAAACCTTGAAAGAGGCAGTAGATGCTGCATTCGGTGCTTGGATGGCAGATTTAGATGCCTTCTATGTTTTGGGATCAGCAGTCGGTCCTCATCCATATCCGACTATTGTCCATGAGTTTCAAAAGATTATTAGTGTAGAATCTCGTCGTCAGATTTTAGAAAAAGAAGGTCGCTTGCCAGACTATGTTATTGCCTGTGTGGGTGGTGGTTCCAATGCCATTGGTGCATTTTCTCAATATTTACCAGATGAATCTGTTCAGTTGATTGGCGTAGAAGCAGCTGGTAAAGGTGTTGATACAGAGCTACATGCAGCGACCATGACCAAGGGAACTGTTGGTGTGGTTGATGGGATGAAGACGATCTCCCTCTTTGATGAAAATGGTGGAGTTGCACCTGTTTATTCCATTTCAGCAGGCTTGGACTATCCAGGCGTTGGACCAGAACATGCCCACTATAAGGAAACTGGTCGTGTTAATTATGTCGCAGCAACAGATGATGAGGCTGTTAATGCTCTTCTGACCTTAAGTCGTACAGAAGGAATTCTTCCAGCCATTGAATCGTCTCATGCGATTGCAGAAGCTCTACGCTTAGCACCACAACTAGATAAAGATAAAATCATTATTATCAATGTTTCCGGTCGAGGAGACAAGGATGTCGCAGCGATTGCGGATTATTTGGAGAATAGATAAGAGAAAACCCCTGACGGTTGTCTATCGTCAGGGGGTATTTGTTTATTTCCAAAAGTCATCAAAAATAGTAATTGGCAGGTGGCGTTTATGGGCTGTTTTGTTCCACCATCCTTCGATAATGGTTTGGGCTTGAGGGTCGATGGTTTTGCCTTCGAGATAGTCGTCGATTTGGTTATAGGTTACACCAAGTGCGACTTCATCAGCCAGACCTGGTTTGTCTTCTTCCAAGTCTGCAGTAGGAACTTTGAGGTAGAGTTTTTCATCTGCCCCCAGTTCAGCTAGAAGCTGTTTTCCTTGGCGTTTATTGAGGCGGAAGAGAGGGAGAATGTCTGCACCACCGTCGCCATGCTTGGTAAAGAAGCCAGTAATATTTTCAGCGGCATGGTCGGTTCCAATAACAGCTCCCTTGCGTTCACCAGCAACTGCGTATTGGGCAATCATGCGCATGCGAGCTTTGGCATTTCCCTTGTTAAAATCAGACATAGCAAACCCATTGGCATTGACGGCAGCCACCATGGCATCTGTTGATTCCTTGATGTTGATGGTTAGGCTGACATCGGGTTGGATAAAGGCTAAGGCTGCCTGGGCGTCAGACTCGTCAGCCTGCACACCGTAAGGGAGGCGGATAGCGATAAATTGGTAGGAGTCGTCACCTGTTTCCGCTCGCATTTCTTCCATGGTCAACTGAGCCAAACGACCAGCCAAGGTCGAGTCTTGTCCACCCGAAATTCCCAAGACATAGGTTTTCAAAAATGGGTGTTTTTTCAGGTAGTCTTTGAGAAAATCGATGGAGCGACGGATTTCTTCTTTGGGGTCAATGCTTGGCTTGACACCTAATTCTGTGATGATTGTTTCCTGTAGGGTCATAACATACCTTTCTTAAATGGATTTGGTCTGAGTTTGTTTGCGAATACGATTGATGAGGTTCATCTTATTATCCCAAACATCTTGTGCCAAGTCGACTGGATAGAGCTGTGGGTTGAGCACGCGTTTGTATTCATCCCAGAGTTTATCAAATTCTTGATTGGCATAGGTTTGAATTTCCGCTAGGCTTGGAAGTTCATAGACCTGTTTTCCTTTTTCGAAAATAGGAACTAGGAGAGGACGTGCATCAAAGTTCTCGATGGTTTTATTGATGTAGGTGTAAGTTGGATGGAACATATAGATATTATCCATCTGTGTGACGTCAGTGTCCGCAAAGGTGATGTAGTCCCCTTCTGATTTTCCTTTTTCTTTGGAGGTGATGCGCCAAACCTGTTTCTTACCAGGAGTGGAGACTTTTTCCGCATTAGAAGACAGCTTGATGGTGTCACGCATATTTCCATCTTCATCTTCGATGGATACAATTTTGTAGACAGCGCCCAAGGCAGGCTGGTCGTAGGCGGTGATGAGTTTGGTACCAACTCCCCAGACATCAATTTTTGCCTTTTGCATTTTGAGGTTGAGGATGGTATTTTCATCCAGGTCATTAGATGCGTAAATCTTCGCATTTGTAAAACCTGCATCATCTAATTGCTGACGAACTTTCTTGGAAATATAGGCCATATCGCCTGAATCAATCCGAACCCCTTTGAAGTTAATCTGATCTCCCATTTCTTTGGCAACCTTGATGGCTGCTGGAACACCAATACGAAGCGTGTCATAGGTATCAACGAGGAAGACACAGTCATGATGGGTTTCAGCGTAGGCTTTGAAAGCCTTGTAATCATCTCCGTATGTTTGAACCAAGGCGTGGGCATGGGTACCAGCGACAGGGATGCCGAAGATTTTGCCAGCTCGAACATTGGAAGTCGCAGATGCTCCACCAATAAAGGCTGCCCGTGTACCCCAGATAGCAGCATCCATTTCTTGGGCACGGCGAGTGCCAAATTCCATCAAAGGCTCATCTTCAATGACAGCCTTGATACGGCGAGCTTTTGTGGCAATCAGGGTTTGGTAGTTGACAATGTTTAAGAGGGCAGTTTCGATTAGTTGGCATTGTGCCAATGGTCCTTCGATTTGAAGAATAGGTTCGTTAGCGTAGACTAGGTCGCCCTCCTTAGCCGAACGGACAGTGAGAGTCATTTCCAATTGGGACAAGTAATCAAGGAAATCCTGCGGATAACCTAGTTCTGTCAGATAGTCAATGTCTGTCTGGCTAAAGCTGAGATTGTTGAGGTAGTTTACAACGCGTTCCAAACCGGCAAATACAGCGTAGCCATTTTTAAAAGGTTGTGAACGGAAATAGACTTCGAATACAGCGTGTTTATTGTGGATGATTTGGTCAAAATAGACCTGCATCATGTTGATTTGATAAAGGTCAGTATGCAGGGTTAAACTGTCATCCTTAAATAGTGTCATAACGTTTCTCCTTTTGCCTTCCGATCAAGAAGGTACTCCAATTATTTTGATGGAGTAGAACTCTAATATGCTTTCTATTATAACAAAAAAATCGAGAAAAACTCGATTTAGAGAGTGATATTGATGACTAGACTGGCTAAAAATAGAAAAGGAACATAAGGAAGGGATTTTGGTTTAAAGATAAAAAAGATTGCCAGTCCAAAGATGGAACTAATCTGAATAATCCAGAGAATTTCTGTAAAGCCGAAAAGGAGTGAGAGACTTGCTAGATAGAGAAAGTCGCCAGAACCAATATTGAGTTGCCATTTTTCAGTCAGATAGGCCAAGAGTAAAAAGCCACAGAAAAGCCAGTTGAGCTGGGAGAGTACCAGAGCTATAAAAGTAAAAACAAGCCAGACAGCAAAAGGGTATTCCTGATGTTTGATGTCGTAAATGGTCAAAACAAGTCCTGCCAAGATGAGAATGGTTTCGGTTAGGTTTAGGATTTGAAAATGGCAGAGCAGGACGACTAGACCAGCTAAGAATTCTAGTCCCAAATACCAATAAGGTATTTTCGCCTTGCAGTAATGGCATTTGGATTTTGTCGAAAGCTGGGACAGGATTGGTATGAGGTCCCAAGTTTTGAGCCGTCGTTTGCAGGCATTGCAGTGGCTAGAGGGTGCGATAATGGACTGTTCAGGGAAACGGTCGATGACCAATCCCAAGAAGGAGCCGATAGAAGCTCCAAGGAAAAATAGGATAATTGTCTTCATACCTATTTATTCGCAAATGGGTGAGGAAAATGTGATATTTTTTTAAAAATTTTTTACAAAATTTCGATGGTGCTTTGGACAATGCCAAAGGTGATGAGAGAATTCCGTATTTTTGCTTTGGTCTTGTCTGCTACAGCAGGATTTGTCAGATTGACCGTCACCGTCGCGCAATGTTCATATCCATCCATGGTCCAGACATTCAGCTGAGTGATTTCGTGAACATTTTCAAGAGCCAGGAGGACTCCTTTCACTTCTTCAAGATTTACTCCTTGCGGACTTGTTTCAAGTAGAATTTTGACATTGTTCCAGGCTTTTGGCAGGGCTTTGGAGAGGATGAAGATAGCAATACCGAGTGAGAGTAGTGGGTCTAGAAAGTACCAATCAGTAAATTGAAGAATGATGGAAACAAGGATGACAGCCAGCCATCCCAAAATATCCTCTAAAAAGTGCAAGCTTAGAATGGATTCATTATGGCTATGGCCATTTTTTACAATATGGGAAGCTACGAAATTGATGATGACAGCGATAATCCCAAGTACCAGCATCCCATCTTGATTGACAGGCTGGGGATGGAAGAGGTTGGAGATGTTTTCCACAAGGATCAAGCTGGAGCCGATAATCAGAATGCTAGAAGTCAAGAGAGCAGCCAAAATATTCCATCTCTTGTAGCCAAAAGGATAGTTCTTGTCAGCAGGCTTGTTGGCATAGGTTTGCATGATGGCAGAGCTTCCAATGGCGAGGGCGTCACCCAAATCATGAACAGCATCTGCTAAGATAGCGCTGGAACCAAAGAGCCAGCCAAAGATAAACTCGATGATAGAAAAGCTGAGATTGAGGAGAAAAGCGATAAATGTATTTTTAGAAGATGACATGAGATTCCCTTTCTGTGTTATACTATTTATAGGTTTATTATGCACTGTATTGAGCCGAAAAACTAGAAACAAGAGAAATGGTTTGTTTTTTTCTGAACAAATTGTTTGAAATGTACGAAAAATGGATAGACGAATTGCAAAAACAAAAAGAGCTATTTTTCAGGCTTTTTTGACCTTATTAAATGATAAGGGCTATGACGAGATGCGCGTGCAGGATGTCATTGACTTGGCGGATGTGGGGCGCTCCACTTTCTATGCCCACTATGCTAGTAAGGAAGCTTTATTAGAAGAACTTTGTCATGACCTCTTTCATCATTTATTTACAGGTCGTGAAGATGCGGATGTGAAGACCTTGTTGGTTCATATTTTCAAACACTTTCGGACCAATCAAGATCGTGTTGCCAGCCTTTTGTTGTCCCGCAATGCCTATTTTCTAAGAGAACTGGAAGCGGAGTTGAAACACGACATTTTTCCAAAGGTGGCTGAAGATTACATGCAGGATAAGAGAAATCTTCCAGAGGATTTGCTGGTACATTTTGTCGTGACCACTTTTGTGGAGACGGTCAGCTGGTGGTTGCAGCAACGCAAAAAGGTGGACGAAGCCACCTTGACTGAATATTATGTAAGATTATTAACTTAAGGAGAGAAGATGCTTAGACCTTTACACATGGCTCATGCCTTTTTAGATGAGATTTTAACAGACCAGGACCTAGCGGTCGATGCGACGATGGGAAATGGCCATGACACGTTATTTTTAGCCCAGAGAGCAGGGAAAGTTGTGGCCTTTGATATTCAGGAACAAGCCCTGACCACAACGGCTGAAAAACTAGAAAAAGCTGGCTTGACCAATGCCCAATTGGTTTTGACAGGACACGAAAACCTCGACCAATATGTAGAGGAATGCAAGGCAGCCATTTTCAATCTGGGCTATCTTCCTTCGGCGGATAAGTCAGTTATTACCCTGCCTGAAACCACCCTTCAAGCTATTGAAAAAGTTCTTGACCGACTGGTGGTGGGAGGTCGCTTGGCCATCATGATTTACTATGGTCACGAGGGTGGAGCTCTTGAGAAGGATGCAGTTTTAGACTTTATCAGCCAGCTAGACCAAACCGTCTTTACAGCCATGCTCTACAAACCGCTCAACCAAGTTAATACCCCACCGTTTTTGGTGATGGTGGAAAGATTAAAATCCAGCTCAAACTAGGGCTGGATTTTAATTGAGTATTAGTTGCTTTTTCTTCTTA
Organism: Streptococcus suis YS161; assembly: GCF_002760245.1. Classification (GTDB taxonomy): domain Bacteria; phylum Bacillota; class Bacilli; order Lactobacillales; family Streptococcaceae; genus Streptococcus; species Streptococcus suis_I. The sequence goes on from NZ_ASCA01000005.1 coordinate 18,011, forward strand.
GAAGATAGGTACTTGCGATAAGACTGAGACCAGTGATTCCAAGTAGAGGAAGGTAAGAATATTCCTGTCCTGTTTTAGGGAGAGTTTTCTTTTCTGTGCTTTCTTTCTTACTTGAAGTACCTGTTTTGATAGATGTTTCGCTACCAGTAGTTTCCGTGTTTCTTTTCTCAGCTTTACCAGTATTCACCGTTTTGTCATCTGCTGCAGGCATCTCACTACCTGTAGCTGAACTTGTTTCCGTGTCTATACTTTGACTAGAAGTAGATGGTTCGGTAGTCGTTTCCTTACTTGATGTACTTATCGGGCTCTTGCTCGTGTTGGTAGGAATCGTCTCTCCCTTATCAGTTGGAAGTGTTTCTCCTGTTTTACCGTTGTTATCAGGATTGGTAGCTACGACTTCTTTGTAGTTTACGTATAGAATTGGAACATGGGTTCTGTTGGCCTCAATTACAGGGGCGATGTCTTCGTAGGAGAGTGTTAGAGTACCAACATTACTTCGGTAGTGTTGTTCTTTTGTACCGTTAAGGATGACTCCTTCTGTCCAATAGCTGGCATCTGCATAGTCAAGGTTTACAAATTCATAACCAGCTAGTTCAGGAGCAGTAAAGGTATAGGTTTCTCCAGGTTTCAAATCAATAGAGCTGCCTTCCCCAATATACTCAGCCTTTTCGCTATCTTTATAGACCAATCCTATTTTCCTGGTTTCAGTCTGTGTCGGATTATTGGCATAGACAATTGTTTCTGGTCCAACTAGTTGAGTACTAAGAGGTGATACCCCTCCTAAGACAGCAAGAGAAGCAAGTGTAATACTATACTTGACAATTTTGTTCATGTAGATGACCTCCAAAAAATAGTGATTGTCATTCAACCTATCTCCTGTTTCAATCCTTATAAAGGCTGTAGGATTGGTCAAGAAAGTACAGGAATGACAAAAGAGTTTTGTACCGAAGTACACCTATTAGTATACTAAAAAAAAAAAGTATCTTGTCAAGTATTTTTGTTCAAGAGGGATAAAAAAGTAAGAACCTGAAAAATAGTTCTTACTTTGTGCTTATACACTTGGCTGTCTAAGGATTTTTTAAGAACCTGTATTCACAAGTGAAGTGCTGCATAGAAGAGATAGTTTTGTTTACAGTATCGGCTTTATAAACAATCTTCCCTCACCCAACTCAATCAATTCCACCTGATTGCCATAAAAATCGCTGAGGAGTTCAGGTGTCAGGATATCTTCTTTGGGTCCCTGTGCCAAGACCATGCCATCTTTGAGCAGGAGGACATGGGTGAAATTATCAGTGATTTCCTCGGCGTGATGGGTGACATAGATAATAGCAGGAGCCGTTGGGAGTTGACAGATATGGTCGATGTGGTGGAGCAGGCGTTCGCGAGCCAAAAGGTCTAAGCCCACAGTAGCCTCGTCCAAAATCAAAATAGCCGGTTCTTCCATCAAACTGCGGGCAATCAGCAGGAGTTGGCGTTCTCCTTGTGACAAACTAGCATAGGTACGACCAATCAAGTGCTCAGCCTTAATGGTTTTGAGCATGTCTATGGCTTCATCCAATTCAGCTTGACCGTATTCACGGTAGAGGATGGAGGATTTGTACTTTCCAGTCAGGACAATCTGCTCAGCTGTCAAATCAATGGGAAAGCGTTCGGCAAGGAAAGAGCCAACGACCCCAATCTTAGTGCGTAGGCTAGGAATATCTCCCTTACCAAACTCCACTCCAAGAACCGTCAAGTCACCAGATGTCTTCCAAAATTCAGCCATTAAAATGCGAAGAAGGGTTGACTTTCCAGCCCCATTTAGCCCTAAAATAGCCCAACGCTCGCCTTTTCTAAATTCCCAGTTAATGTCTTCTAAAATAGTTTTACCTTGTCGTTTATAGTGGACATTCTTCATCGAAATAATCATAGTTGCTCTCCTATTCCTTTTGATTATTGTAACATAAACAGACATGGGGGACTAATTATAACAAGAAATATGTTAAATTTTAGAATTTGTGGTATAATGGGAATGTTATAAATTTTATTATAGGAGAACATCATGGAAGACCCTGGTAGTCAGACCATCTATTTACAACTGTTAATTTTATTCTTATTGACTCTGTTCAATGCCTTCTTTTCAGCTTCAGAAATGGCCCTTGTATCCCTCAATCGTTCTCGAGTGGAACAAAAGGCCGCAGACGGTGAGAAGAAATATATTCGCTTGCTTCAAGTTTTAGAGAATCCTAACAATTTTCTATCAACTATTCAGGTCGGTATTACCTTCATCTCCATCCTTTCAGGTGCCAGCTTGGCTAATGATTTAGGAGCTGTATTTGCAAAATGGATGGGGAATTCAACAACAGCGCAAACCGCAGGATACTGGCTTGCACTGGCTATGTTGACCTTTGTTTCAATCGTTCTTGGCGAATTGTACCCTAAGCGGATTGCCATGAATATGAAGGAAAATCTGGCAGTAGTCACTGCACCAGTAATTATTTTCCTTGGAAAAATTGTTAGTCCGTTCGTGTGGTTATTATCAGCTGCAACGAATCTTATCAGCCGTATTACTCCTATGAATTTTGATGATGCGGATGAGCAAATGACACGGGATGAAATTGAATATATTTTGACAAAGAGTGAGAAAACCTTAGATGCCGAAGAAATCGAAATGCTTCAAGGTGTGTTCTCTTTAGATGAGCTGATGGCACGTGAAGTAATGGTTCCCCGTACGGATGCTTTCATGGTGGATATTGAGGATGATACAGCAACCATCATGGCAGCTATCCTCAAGCAGAATTTTTCACGTATACCTGTTTATGATGGCGATAAGGACAATATCATTGGTCTGATTCATACCAAGAAAATCTTGTCAGAAGCTTTCAGTAATGGCTTTGACAATCTCAATATCCGCCGCATTATGCAGGAGCCTCTCTTCGTTCCAGAAACGATTTTCGTGGATGATTTGTTGACATCGTTGAGAAATACCCAAAATCAAATGGCCATCTTGTTAGATGAGTATGGTGGAGTTGCAGGTCTCGTTACCTTGGAAGATTTGCTGGAAGAAATTGTCGGGGAAATCGATGATGAGACCGATAAGACAGAAATTTTTGTTCGAGAAATTGCTGACAACACCTATATCGTCCAAGGGAATATGACCTTAAATGACTTCAATGAGCATTTTGAGATGGAGTTGGAAAGTGATAACGTTGATACGATTGCTGGTTATTATCTGACAGGAGTCGGTACCATTCCGAGCCAAGACGAGAAAGTTTCCTTTGAAGTGGATAGTAAAGATCACCACCTGGTTCTTATTAACGATAAGGTAAAAAATGGTCGCGTAACAAAATTAAAACTCTTGATTACACCACTGGAGAAAGAAGAAACCGATAAGGACTAGGGCAACCTAGTCTTTTAGCTTTTTTCTTGCGGAAGATGATGGTTATGAAAGAAAGAAAGTAAATGATAGAAGCGTTTTCATTTTTGTGGTATACTATTCATATTAAGTGATGAGGTTGAGATGATGACAGAAATTGATTATCGTAAGGTTACTGGATTGGTTCATTCAACAGAGAGTTTTGGTTCTGTTGATGGACCTGGTGTGCGTTTTGTGATTTTTATGCAAGGCTGCCACATGCGGTGTCAGTATTGCCATAACCCAGATACTTGGGATTTGGTCAATCCTGCTGCAACTGAGAGGACTGCAGAAGATGTGCTCAATGAAGCCCTGCGTTTTCGTATGTTTTGGGGAAAAGAAGGTGGTATTACTGTTTCTGGTGGCGAGGCGACCATTCAGATAGATTTTTTGATTGCTCTCTTTACCTTGGCAAAAGAAAAAGGTATCCATACCACTTTGGATACCTGTGCTCTAACATTCCGTTCGACCGAGCGTTATTTGGAAAAATACAATCGCTTGATGGAAGTAACAGACTTGGTGCTTTTGGATATTAAGGAGATCAATTCAGACCAGCACCGTATTGTAACGGGGCATAGCAATAAGACGATTTTGGAGTGTGCTCGTTATTTGTCGGATATTGGTAAGCCAGTTTGGATTCGTCATGTTTTGGTCCCTGGTTTGACTGACCGTGATGATGACCTGATTGAGCTAGGAAAGTTTGTCAAAACCTTGAATAATGTGGAACGCTTTGAAGTGTTACCTTATCATAATCTTGGTGAATTTAAGTGGCGTGAATTGGGCAGACCTTATCCACTAGAGGGGACCAATCCCCCAACGAAGGCTCGAGTGGAAAATGCAAAGGCCTTGATGGAGACAGAGACCTATCAGGAGTACTTGAATAGAATTAAGGGATAATAGTGAAGAGGTCGGAGATTGATGCGAAAAAGATTTAATGTGTTAGGGACAAGTATCACTTGTCTCTTGTTTATTGGGCTTATGCTAGGCTTGTTCTTTTTAGGAAATCGAACACAAAAGGAGCAAACCAAAGTTGTAACGACATCGTCTAGCCAAGAAATATCTGCTAGGGACAAAGTGATTGCAAATTATCTAAATCAGATGACCTTAGAAGAAAAGGTCGGACAGATGATCTTTGCTCGAATGCCATCTGCAGGACAAACTGAGGCATTGGAAACCTATCATTTTGGGGGCTATATCTTATTTGCAAGTGATTTTGAAGGTAAGACACTGGAGCAGGTTAAAGAAGAGATTGCTTCTTATCAATCACTTTCAAAAGTACCGCTATTAATGGCTTCAGATGAGGAAGGTGGGACGGTAACTCGGATTAGTCAACTTCTGGAAACACCTTTTCCATCGCCTTTGGAATTGTACCATTCTGGCGGCATTGAGGCGATTTTGTCGGACGCCAAGCAGAAGGCCAGTCTTTTAAAGGAAGAGGGAATCTATGCAGGCTTCTTCCCAGTTGCGGATTTATCCACCGATCCATCATCTTTTATCTACGATAGGACCATTGGACAGGATGCGAAAACCACCGCAGACTATATTGGTCAATTGGTTTCATTGTTGAAAGAGGAACAATTTGCTTCGACCTTGAAACATTTCCCGGGTTATGGGGACAATGCAGATTCGCATACGGATTTGGTCTATGACAATCGTAGTTTAGAAGAATTACGGGGCAATGATTTTCTTCCGTTTAGGGCTGGTATTGAAGCAGGAGCTGATTCCATTATGGTCAGTCACAATATCGTACCTGCCATTGATGATGTCCCATCATCCATTTCACCTGAAATCAATAAAATCCTTCGGAATGAGCTTGGTTTTGAGGGTGTCATAATGACGGATGATTTTGATATGCAGGGCTTGGTCCAATTTGTAGATCAAGATACAGGAGCCTTGCAGACCATTCAAGCTGGGACAGATATGATTTTGTCTTCAAGCTATGCCAGTCAAATTCCTTATATTGTGGAACAAGTGAAGGCTGGAACTATTACAGAGGAGCGAATTGACCAATCCGTCAAACGGATTTTGGGAATGAAATATGATCTTGGCTTAATCAAATAAACAAAGAAAAGGAAGTGCTAAATACTTCCTTTTTCGTATTATGGCTTCGAGCCAGTTTTTCTCGTAGAGAAAAACAAGAAAACCACCAGCTATGCTGGTGGCTGCCAAGG
>NZ_ASCA01000050.1 GCF_002760245.1 Streptococcus suis YS161
CCCGTTTGGTCATAAACTGCTCAGACGGGAATAGTTCCTTTAATTGTTTAAATGCTTAACTTAATGACATTGGGTAAACCAGACTCTTACTCTTTAAAAACAAATTCTAGTTGAATTTCAGGTGAGATAGCACTAAATAAATTTTGATAGTAGTTTTTGGCTGACTCTTTTATGTCTTCCTGATAATCTGCTAGAAACGTTTCTTGTTCTGCTGACTGAAATTCATCTGTGATAAGTTGGGCAGTATCGATTTCTTCTGTCGCAAAACTCAGTATCTCACCACTCTTATCATATAAGGTATAAGGCTCTTCTGCATCGAATTCCAATCCAATGACTTTAAAGGCTGGAAGGGTAATTTTGTACCGATTTTCAGAAAGATGTTCAATGGATACAGGACTTTTGATACCAAATTTTGCCTTGTACTTGATAATTAAGAGGGCTGATTTTTCTGAGAAGGGCATTTCTTGACCAAATAAGACCGTGTAGTTTTTAGCGGTCACAATTTTCTGGACAGCTGTATTTAGAAATACTAGTTCATTGACTTGCTCGACAGACTCAATAGCCGCATGGACACTCACTTCCTGCTGATTACTCTTTTCACCAGAAATGTAGCCGTATCCCCATACACCACACAATAACAGAAGGAAAGACAGAACAAGCCATAGATAGACTTTTATATTTAAAAATAATTTGATAATTTTCATAAAATTTACCTCCCCTACAGTATAGCAAAAAGACTGCCTTACAGGCCTCGATTAGTACCAACCAGTCAGCTGGTGAAGCCAGTCCTCAAAGGTAGGAAAGACTTTCATGGCAAGGACTATCAGTACTAAGATAGTGAACAAAATAAGGAATTTCTTTTTCATTCTAAATACCTAATCAATCCAGGCTCTGAAGACTTCTTCATCGGAAATGGTATCCGAAATGAAGCTGCCGTTGCTAGTGCGTTCAGACAGGCTGAGCTGGGTCACATCAACCTCATAGAGTTTGCCCGTTTTGGACTGCACGTGAAGGATTTGGCTAGTCGTTTCATCTTCATTTGCTGTGCTAAAGAGGTCAAAATCACCCTGGTCCGTCAAGACTGGACCCGCCGCAAAGACACGGTGAGGCTTAGCCTTGAGTTCGCGAAGCACCTGCAAACCACGCTTGGCACGGCTGGTCACAGGGATTTCCTCCGTAGCCATCCGCTTAAGGCTACCACGCTGGGTCAGAAGATAGACAGAGCTCGTGTTGCTGATAAAGGCCGCAGCCACCACATCCCCATCCTTGAGGTTGACCGCCTTGACACCGGCCGCCTTGGCACCGATGATTGGCACTTCTTCGATGTTAAATCGCAGAGCGTAGCCCTTTTCTGTGATGAGCATGATGTCATCCAAGACCACAGGCGATACAGTTATGACCACATCCTCTGCATCTTTGAGTTTGGCATACTTGGTTGACTTGGACTTGTAAGTCCGCCATGGAGTAAATTCCTTCCGCTCTACACGTTTGATTTGACCGTATTTAGTCACCGCGAAATAAGTGCCCTCTTCAAAATTCTCAACCAGTTCAGCGAAGATAACCTCTTCATTGGTGTCAAAGTTCATCAGGGTCTGGCTCAGGTGTTCACCAATGTCTTTCCAACGAATATCTGTCAGTTCATGGACAGGTCGGTAGATGACATTTCCAAGATTGGTAAAGAGCAAGAGGTGCTGGGTTGTCTTGGCATTCTGCAAGAAAATCAACTGGTCATCCTCTCGTTTGCCCATTTCTTCAAGGGTTGAGGCATTGAAAGAACGAGGACTGGTCCGTTTGATATAGCCTGCCTTGGTCACGCTGACAAAGGTTTCTTCTTCGACAATCAAGCTGGCGGTGTCAATCTCAATCGCTTCTGCCTGATCCTGCAATTCACTCAAACGAGGATTGCCAAACTGCTTCTTAACCTCACGCAGTTCTTTCTTCATCAGATTGAACATGGTCCGCTCATCGCCGATAATGGCTGCCAAGGTCTGAATCTGCTCGCGTAGGGCTGCTTCTTCGTTTTCCAAAGTCACAATATCGGTATTGGTCAAGCGGTAGAGTTGCAAGGTCACGATAGCTTCTGCCTGTTCCTCGCTAAACTCATAGCTGACTTTCAAGTTTTCCTTAGCATCGGCCTTATTTTCAGAAGCACGAATAAGGGCAATAACCTCGTCCAAAATGGAAATAACACGAATCAAGCCTTCTACGATATGGAGGCGTTTTTCAGCTTTTTCCTTGTCAAACTTAGAACGGGCAATGATAATCTCACGGCGGTGGGCAATGTAGCTAGACAAAATCTTCTGCAAGCCAACCTGACGCGGTGTGAAGTTATCAATAGCCACCATGTTGAAGTTATAATTGATTTGCAGGTCGGTGTACTTGTAAAGATAGTTGAGAATGGTTTGCTCATCGCTGTCTTTTTTCAGCTCAATGGCAATCCGCAGACCTGTCCGGTCTGACTCATCACGCACCTCAGCAATGCCAGGCACCTTGTTGTTGACACGGACATCATCAATCTTCTTAACCAGAACAGCCTTGTTGACTTCATAAGGAATCTCGGTAATGACAATCTGTTTCTTACCAGCTTTCAGTTGTTCGATTTCACAACGACTGCGGACTACGACACGGCCCTTACCAGTCTCATAGGCTTTCTTGATTTCGTCAGCCCCTTGAATAATGGCACCTGTTGGGAAGTCTGGCCCAGGCAAGAACTCCATCAGCTTTTCTAACTTAGCAGTCGGATGGTCAATCATATAGACAACAGCATCAATGACCTCAGCCAAATTATGTGGCGGGATGTCAGTCGCGTACCCAGCTGAAATTCCTGTCGCTCCATTAACCAAGAGATTAGGGAAGGCAGCTGGTAGCACAGTGGGTTCTTTTTCCGTATCATCAAAATTCCAAGCAAATGGCACCGTCTTTTTCTCGATGTCAGCCAAGAGATAGCCAGCCATTTCCGATAGACGAGCCTCGGTGTAACGCATAGCCGCAGGCGGATCGCCGTCCATGGAACCGTTATTTCCATGCATCTCCACCAAAATCTCGCGGTTTTTCCAGTCCTGACTCATGCGGACCATGGCATCATAAATAGAGAAATCACCGTGCGGGTGGAAATTCCCCATGATATTACCGACTGACTTGGCAGACTTACGATAGCCCTTGTCAAAGGTGTTGCCGTCCTTATTCATAGAATAAAGAATCCGACGTTGCACGGGCTTTAGACCGTCACGAATGTCCGGCAATGCCCGCTCCTGAATAATGTATTTGGAGTAGCGACCAAAACGCTCTCCCATAATGTCCTCAAGGGACATGTTTTGAATGTTAGACATAAATTAAGATACAAAGCCCGTAAAAGACAAAGTCAAAATAGGAAATCAGCAGAAAATCCTGATTTTCAAGACGATTTATCTTTTTGACACAGTCTTTAGGGCGTGTTCAGTTGTTTCTACTAACTGAACATTCCTTTCTTTGTTTCTTGACGGAAAGTTTATCTTTCTTTTTTACTTTTTTTGATAATCGCCTTAGGTAGTGGGGACGGAAGAGACCTCCTGCGGAGTTCCATTCCTAAGTTAGAAGCCAAAGTCTTCCAACTTCCCTGAAGCTAATAACCTTGTTATTAGCTTCTTTCACTACGGCGGCGATTATCCTTTTTGGGCTCGCTCACGCTCGCTTGCATGCCGTAGCAAAATGTTAATGCTGAGCCATAATTTTTATAACTTCTCTAAAAGAGGCGAGAAATCACTAGCAAAATTATCCTCATTTATAAACTGAAATTCTTTATAAATATCATTCAACACCTCTAGTATGTCATTCAAATAATCAATATCGTATTTAGTATCCGTATTAAACATGGTATCAATTTCACGTACCAGGGTATCCAAATTAGATTTTTTGCTTAGATATAGACACTCAAATCCTTGATAATTATCAATTTTTCTAAATTTGGCTAATTGTTCTGATAAAAGGCTTATTTTATTTATGTATCCTCGTCCTTCAAATTCTTCATATTGCAATTTGAGATATTCTATAAATTTTAATGCACTCAAAAAATCAATATCATCTGTATGATTATTTGCATGTGCGAACTCATGTCTGGCATTCAATAGCTCAATGTAAGCATTCTTATAATTTTCACAGCTAGCAGGTAGAAATAGTTTAAATTCCGAGGAGTAGACTTTTATTTCTTTTTTTATTCTGTCAAGTGTTGGAGTAATCGGAAAATTTTCTATCGGCATCTGCTTTAAAATAAATTTATCCTTTGCAGTCTTTCTCTCTTCTTCAAATTCAATTTCTAAAATTGAATAGATAGAATATTTAAGTAACTGTTCAGACAAAGAATAGATTGCGACAACCAAAGAACTCTCCAAAGTCTTAGTTAGGTTTTGTGAAATCTGAATGAGCGGATTACCTGCCAGCTGTTTTAATTGGTTATAACCGCTTAACATTTCTTCAATTTGATTAACCCTATTTTGATAAGAAAATACATTATTCACCATATCTCACAACCTCTTTTGTCGCTTGAATTTTCTTGTCTGTCCATTCAACCAAGTCTTTAATTACCAGTTTTTCAATAACTTTGATGAAGTCGGACATGAAGGTATAATCAGGTCGATTGTTTTGGGTAGGAATTTGAAATTCCATATCGTATGTTTGTGATGCCCTAAGTTTATGTCCAAAATCATACTTACCAAGCAACTGTTTCTCAATAATTGTTTTCAAATACAATAAAGATTTCGGTTGAGTATTTTCTGAGTTCCAAAATACACCAGTATCATCACCAGCTCCAAATTCATACCCTCGATAAAATGTATTTCCAAAAATATCAATTGTAATTGAATGTTTTGGAAATTTTCTCACATCATTACCAATCTTACCAACTATGCCTGTATTGGTTGTACCAGCCATAACAAAGGGTAAATCACCTTGAATTTGATCATCTTTCTTTAAGCGTCGCCCTTGATGGATTGATGGAAAGAGTGTTCTCATCGAAACTGGAGATGGCGACAATATACCCAAATACTCTACTCTACTCTCAGTATCGGTCAGTTTGGTGAATGTGTCAAGTATTTTCTCATCATTTTTTGTAAGGTGATAATCTTTAAGTCCAGTTACTGTTAGGTAAGCCTCGAGCGTCTCGATGCGTTCAGCCTCGAGCGCCTTTATGTAGTTTTCAATATATTGAAAATCAATTTTACCATTTTTTATCGGCAATATAAAGTACGATGATAAAAAAGTTTCATCAACATCTCGTACAAGCCCAGATAGCAATTTTGGCTTTAATTTATTTAGTAAAGTTTGGAAGTAAAAAACATAGTGTCGTGTCATTGATATTAAAGGGATTACCTTGCGAACAAACTGCCCTGCATACCAAGGTTTATTGCGATAGAAAAAATCCATTTGTAACAGACCTAAGCTCCACACACCTGCATCATTAACATTTTCTTGGTTGACAAATCCTGTTGACTGTAAAATACCCTGATTTTGAGAAGTTCGTGTAACATAATCATATCCATCACCCTCTGTAAGCATATCCTTATTAAAACTAAGTGTGTTTTCAATTTTAAACAACTTAGAAACAGGATACTCCCGCCACTCTCCCCCTGCCTCTTCAAACTCTTTGTCTAGTTTGGCTAGGCGAGGGCTTAGGGCTTTTTTGTAGCGTCTTCCCCTTTTTGCTGGAGGAGTTGGGTCACTTCCCAAGAAAGGTAGTCAGCAACGGTCTTTTTGAAATCCTCTAAGGTTGGCTTAGTATCAATGACTTGGTGTTGCTCAAAATTCCAATCATTACCATTTAGACTGATAAAATCCTCTATATAGACAGCATCCAAATCCCAGTCCGCCTCAACTTTAGCCCGACTACCTGCCTTGTAAATCTTGATGATATCTTGATAACGTTGAACAGGGCTATCTACTTCTGAAATACCACGTTTAGCGCGCTTGTAGCCATCATTTCTGAAGTCAATGAATTTGACAGGGCGTTCTACATCGTGAGGGGTCTTAGCTTCAAAAATATAAATAGAGGTCTGCACTCCTGCCATTGGCACGAAAAGATCTACTGGCATCTTGATTGAAGCAAGCATGGTATGCTTTCTAAGAATAGATTGGGCTGTCTTTGTAGCTTTACCAGAGCCTGCTGAATCTTGGATGATAATCGCACCTAAGCCACCTTTTTCCATCTTCTCAAGACCATGTTCTAAGAAAGGTAGCCCGTTTTCATCGTAAGAAAAAGGTGGATTCAACAAAAGACGGTCAGCCTTAAAGTTTTCAAAAAGACTTTCTGGGCGGTTAAAGGCTGAACCTTTCTCAATACGACTCGAACCATCACCGCGTAAAATCATGTTGGTCGCAGCCAAGGTAAACATCTCTGCATTTAGCTCAACACCGAGAAGATTGTTTTTCTTGAGTGCATCAATAGCTTCATTTGCGGCCGTGGTCGCCTTACCAAAGATAGCATTAGCATCATCTATCATCAATTCCATTGCAGAAATCAGGAAACCTGCAGAACCTGTCGCCAAGTCCATAACTTTGTTATCTTTTTTAATCGCTAAAATCTGTGACATCATCTTAGTCACATAAGGCGGCGTTAAGACAATCCCAATTTCCTTACCATCTCCAAGGGCATACTTGAGAAACTCAGAGTACATTTCCCCCATAATATCAATATGGCCACCTAAACCGTCAATAGCTTTGAAAATGTATTCATAGATAAAGGTGAAAATTTGTTTGGTCACACTTGCCTGACCATCAATCAACTTGGCAACTTCTTTATCAAGGTCTGTCTTTTCGTCACGCTGAGCATCTTTTGAAATTTCCTTGAAAGAAGAAATCATCAAGTCACGCTTGGTTTTCTCAATCCCTCTGTTTTCTAGGAAATTTGAAATATGCGTTACAATCAATTCGCCATCATGCTTGTCCTTGACTTGCTTTCCTAATAAATTGTCAGGAACTAAACCGTCATCTAACTTTATTTTTTCACCATTTGGAGTAAGCATTTCGATATCTTGCATGGCCAAAAGCATACCAGATACATAAAGAACTCGTTGTGGAGCAGTAATATTGTGATTGTGCATCAAGCGATTGAGTTTCTTGGCATAACTTTGCAAGACAGCTTGACTATCAATTAAAATCTGATGTTTTTCTTCTTCTGTCAGAACAGCATTTTTATAGAAAGTTTCAAAACTTTTTTCATTTTCAAGAAAATCAAGCGATTGAACAGCGGTCAATTCTTTATAAGCATTCAATGCCGAACCGAAAACGTAGTAAACTTTGAATACAACATTTTCTTCATTGTCACCAGCAACGCCAATCGCAAAGACTTCACTGTATTTCCCAGAAGCAATCATGTTCCGAGCATAGTAAAGAGAACCATTCACTGCGTAAGCAGAAACTGAACTATCATCTTGTTTAATACCGTCTTTATTTTCAGCAAGTAATTTTTTTGCTGAGAATTTATTTTCAAAGATAACAGGGCGACTATATTTTTCTACATGAAAGTCTGGTTTACCAAAATTAGCTTTAGACTCCGTTTTCGCAGACCCCCTCAGAGCCTCTTTCATATAGGAGCTCATACCTGATTCTTCATTGTAGTCTTGCAACTTTCGTAATCCAATACGGTCTAACTGACCTTTTACCCAGTCATTAACATCTGACTCTAATTTCCACTCCATTTTTTACCCCACAAACTTCCTTTTATACTTAATATGACTAGCAATATTGCCTTCTACATCCTTCTCATCCCACAGTTGCAATTCCCACGGATAATAAAAATTACTCTTATTTTTAAAATAGATATGAATGCCGACATAGTCGTCCTTATCTCGCAGGTACCAGTTTTTCAGTCCATATTTTTCCTGCCAGTTATCCAGACGCTCCATGACCTCCGCGATTTCCTCAGAAGTCAAAATCATACGAGCACCGAAAATATCATTGAGAATGGAGTTGACAGGATAGCCCTCGCTTCTCTCCTTAAAACGCTCAATCTTATCCAAAATCGATTCTGATGTTTTGACACGATAAAAATAGGCAATATCCTTGACATCTGCACGCATCAAATAGTCATTGATAGCCTCGTGTAAGTTGAGCCGATAGGTCAGAATAGGCTGAGTAGGTACCTTGGCAAAGGTATGCTTAAGATTGACTTTTTCAACCTTACCTGTTTCAAAATAATCCTTTGAATACTCCAGATGAATACGGTTAATTTCACTGATTAATCGTTCAACTTTCTCTAACATCTTCTTTCTCCTTTTGAAAATAGCAGAGCTACTCTTCTAGCTTGTGCTGGCTTGCTTGCCAGTCACGGAAGTCGCTTAAGTCTGACTTGATGAGTTTTAAGCAGGTACCAAGAACAAAGGCATCGTCAAGTAGACCTGCTCCAAGGATGAAATCTGGTAAGGCATCAATAGGACTGAAAAAATAAATCAAAGCACCTATAATTGCGAGGATTGTCCCTTTGGGTAACTTATTGTAATCTCTACGGATATAGCTTCGCACCATGGAAATCAAGCCTGGAATAGCCGCAAACTTATCTCCACCAAACGGCAAACGTGCCAATTTCTTCTCGATATCTTGCAGAAAATGTTCCAATTTCCCTTGGTCTGACAGTAATACCTCTGCCCGTTCTCTTGTCTTGGACGATTTCCAAGATTCAAGCGCCTGGTCAAACTTTTCTTCCAATTCCTGTTTGTTTTTAAATGGCTTGCGCTTTCGAGCCCATTCCGTCAACTGTTTTTGAAAACGGTCAGTTAATTTTACTCTTAATGGCATAAAACACCTCACATCATTTGCTTATGCTAAATTTACAAATCCTCAGTACGATAAAGGTTATAGCCCTCATAGTAATAAGAATGGTCGATGCCTTTGAAATATGTTGCTTGATCAAGGTTCTCTGTTAATGCCTTCAATAATAAATATTTAAGCTCGCCTGTTGATACATGACTTCTAATCATCGCATTGAAATAGTCATCTTTATCAATACTATTCCAATCAACCACCTTGCCCAAACTATCCCGTAGCATACAATCCAACCAGATACGCATACTGCGTCCATTTCCTTCTCGGAAGGGATGTGCAATGTTCATATCCGCATATTTTTCAACGATTTCGTCAAAGGTTTCATGAGGTAGCTTGTCAATAAAGGCCAAAGACTGCTCAAGAAAGATTCGTGGAGCAAATTGAAAATTATCTTTGGCAATGTTGACATCGCGAATTTTCCCTGCAAAGTCATAAATATCCTTAAATAAAGCCTGATGAATGTGTGCCAAACCTGCAAAAGTCCCAACTTCTATCTGGAACAGTTGACTAGTTTCGAACAAGAGGGCTGCTTTTTTCTTGCTGATTTGTTCTTCAAGACGGGCTAATTCAGCCGCATTTTCAATCCCCAATTTATTTTCTAAAACCATATGGCACCTCAACTTCCCTGAGATTATTTGGTAAAAGCTGTCGCTTCCTCCAATGTAAACTTGACATTGTCCTCTATCCACTTGCGGCGTGGCTCGACCTTGTCGCCCATGAGGACGGATACACGGCGTTCAGCACGGGCCAGGTCTTCAATGGTGACACGAATAAGGGTACGAGTTTCAGGGTTCATGGTTGTTTCCCAGAGCTGATCGGCATTCATCTCACCAAGACCCTTGTAGCGTTGGAGGATAAAACCCTTGCCAAAGTCCTTGCGGAGATCTTCTAATTCCCCGTCAGACCAAGCATAAGCAATCTTTTCTGTCTTGCCCTTGCCTTTTGACATCTTGTAGAGGGGTGGAAGGGCAATGTAAACCCGTCCTGCTTCTACCAATGGTCGCATATAGCGATAGAAGAAAGTCAGCAAGAGAGTCTGAATGTGGGCACCGTCGGTATCCGCATCGGTCATGATAATAATCTTGTCATAGTTGACATCTTCGATCGTGAAATCTGATCCAACACCTGCACCGATGGTGTAAATCATGGTGTTGATTTCTTCATTTTTAAGAATGTCCGCCATTTTTGCCTTGGCAGTGTTAATCACCTTACCTCGCAAGGGTAGAATGGCTTGAAACTTGCGGTCACGGCCCTGTTTGGCAGAGCCTCCGGCCGAATCTCCCTCGACCAGATAGAGTTCGTTTTTGGCTGGATTTTTAGACTGGGCTGGGGTTAATTTTCCTGATAGGAGGCCCTTGTCCTTCTTGTTTTTCTTACCATTTCGGGATTCGTCACGCGCCTTACGCGCAGCCTCGCGGGCGTCACGCGCCTTAATAGCCTTACGGACTAGATTAGATGCTAACTCGCCATTTTCCAATAGGAAGAAGGTTAGCTTATCCGATACAATCCCGTCCACCACAGGACGAGCAAGTGGACTTCCCAGCTTGTCCTTGGTCTGCCCTTCAAACTGCAAATGCTCTTCTGGGACAAGGATAGAGAGGACTGCAGACAGACCCTCGCGGTAGTCAGAGCCTTCCAAGTTCTTGTCCTTTTCCTTGAGCAAGTTGGTCTTGCGGGCATAGTCGTTCATGGCCTTGGTAATGGCTAGTTTGAGACCTGTTTCGTGGGTACCGCCGTCCTTGGTCCGAACGTTGTTAACGAAAGACAGGATATTGTCTGAATAACCGTCATTGTACTGCATGGCCACTTGGACTTGGAAACCTGCATCTTCTCCTTCAAAATAGAGGACAGGTGTCAGAGTTTCCTTATCTTCGTTGAGGTAAGATACAAAGTCCTGGACACCATTTTCATAGTGATACTCTTCCTGCTCACCAGTCCGCTCATCTGTCAGGGTCATGGTGACTTGTTTGAGCAAGAAGGCTGATTCTTTCAGGCGTTCGGCAATGGTGTTGAACTTGAAATCAATCGTTGAGAAGATGGTATCGTCAGGCATAAAGGTAACTTTTGTACCTGTTTTTGATTTTGGAGCGGTGCCAATCTTCTCTAAAGTCGTGACTGGCTTTCCGCCCTGCTCAAATCGTTGCTTGTAAACAGCTCCGTCACGGGAAATCTCAACTTCCAACCAGCTAGACAGGGCATTGACCACCGAAGAACCAACCCCGTGGAGACCTCCTGAGGTCTTGTAGCCGCCCTGACCGAACTTACCACCTGCGTGGAGAACGGTGAAGATGACTTCGACGGTTGGCTTGCCTGTAGCGTGCATACCGACAGGCATCCCACGTCCACAGTCAGACACAGAGAGGCTGCCGTCCTTGTTAATGGTCACATCAATCCGATCACCGAAACCAGACAGGGCTTCATCGACAGCGTTATCGACAATCTCCCAGACCATGTGGTGCAAGCCATTTCCATCTGTTGATCCGATGTACATACCAGGGCGTTTGCGAACGGCATCCAGCCCTTCCAACACCTGAATGGCATCATCATTATAGTTATTTATGTTAATCTCTTTCTTAGTCAAAATTGACCTCCATACTTGTCATCCTTACTATATTACAAGTTTTTCAGCATTTTTGCAAAATTTTTCTGTTTCCTATCGGCTGAGACAGCTTACAAAATATGATTTTGGACTAAATTAGAAGAAAATATGCTATAATGAAAACATGTTAGTCAATCTTATTTTACTATTTATTGCATATTTATTGGGATCTATCCCGTCAGGACTTTGGATAGGTCAAACTTTTTTCAATATCAACATTCGTGAACATGGTTCGGGAAATACTGGAACAACCAACACATTCCGTATTTTAGGTCCAAAGGCTGGTACGATTGTATTTGTAATTGATTTTCTCAAGGGAACTTTGGCAGCCTTGCTTCCGCTGATCTTTCATGCCCAAGGAATTTCTCCGATTGTATTTGGGTTAATGGCTGTACTGGGGCACACTTTCCCTATCTTTGCCCAATTCAAAGGTGGAAAGGCGGTTGCAACATCTGCTGGTATGTTAATGGGATTTGCTCCTGCCTTCTGCCTCTATCTCGTTCTAATCTTTGCTAGCTCACTATACTTGACATCCATGGTTTCCTTCTCTAGCGTCTTAGCAGCAGCCTTAGCCATCTTAGGAGCTCTGCTATTTCCAGCAATAGGAATCATCCTACCAAGCTACGACTGGCTCTTTACAGTGATTATCGTATTTCTTGGCAGTTTTGTCATCATCCGTCACAAGGAAAATATCCAGCGGATTTTGAAAAAAGAAGAAAATCTTGTCCCATTTGGACTCAATCTAACCAAACAGAAAAAGCGAGCTTAGTACTCGCTTTTAGTTTACCTTGACTTCGACCACTTCTATTCTCTCCCCACCAAGCAAAATCAAATGGCAGTCTACACGATCTATCTTGTAGGCTTTTTTCAATGCCTCGGTATAGAGTTGCATTTGAGCTTGGTAACGTTGGCTGAGTTGGCTTGGTTGGTCATATTTGTCTGTCTTGTAATCAAAGAGGACAATATGATCATCATATAGTAGGTAGCCATCGATAATCCCACGAAGGACAAAGTTTTCCTGAGATACAGAATCAGTCTGCAAACTTGCAAATGGAGCTTCTCGGTGGAGTTTGTCCGTATTGGCTAGAATTTCTCTTCCTAAGTCTGTATCAAAGAAATCTAAAATCATATGAACATTGATTTTATCTTTAACCGCTTGCTCAGTATGAACAGCATCTAGGGCTTCTCTTACCGTATCTTCTGTCACCAACCAAGACAAGTCCAAACGTTGCATGAGTTCATGGACTGCTGAACCAACTTGGGCTCCAGTGATTTTTGGTTTCTTGGAAAAATCTGGCAAGTTGAAGGTCCGTTTTGGCTGGTATTTTTCCATAACTTCCATGCCTTCTTGTTCCAAAATAGGCTCATAGAGTTTCTTGATTTGACTTGGAGTCCGTAAACTTGGCAATTCAATGGCAGCCTTATAGCGTTCGTTCAACTCTTGAACAGAAGACAACTGGTCCAAGGCCTGGGCGATGTCTTCTGATTGACGAATATCTTTAAGGCTGGCATCTTCTAGTTTACTCTTCAATGTAAGTTTACCAATCTTCTCCTCTGTCAAATCCTCATCCGTCACAAAGACTTTCTTGAAGTGCAAGTCATCTCCTGAGAAGGCCTCATCAATGGCTAGAATCCAGTCTTGGAAGGTCGCCATACTTTCACGAGTTGATTGGGCAAGTACGCCATCTTCCTTCTTACCATCGTATTTTTCAGCTAACTTGTCAGCATTACCCTTTCCAACCAGATACAGCTTCTTCTCGGCACGCGTTAGTGCGACATAGAGCAACCGCATTTGTTCTGAAAGATTGGCAATTTTTAGCTCTTGGAGATTATTTTGATAAGGAAAGGTGTTCATTAAGACTCGCACCTGAGGCAATGGGCTACTTACCTTATCTTTCATATCCGCTAAATATTGAATACCTAGACCATTTTTCCGGCTGATAATGACTGACCGGTAATGGTCTTCCAAGTTGAATCGCTTATCGATGTTCATGAGGAAGACATATTTGAACTCCAGACCTTTTGACTTGTGAATAGTCATAAGCTGTACAGCATTTTGCGGTAGAAACTCTTGTACATCTGCCAAATCCTTGTCATTTGCTAAGGCACGGTCAATCATGGCGATGAAGCGGGACAAGCCCTTGTAGCCTGTTTTTTCAAACTGGTTGGCACGCAGACCTAGTGCATATAGATTGGCCTGACGCTTGCTGCCATTTGGAAGAGCACCGACATAGTCATAGTAGAATTTTTCATTGAAAATCTTCCAAATCAGGTCATAAATAGAATGCAATTTGGCATAGGCACGCCAGTTTTCCAAAATAGACAAGAAATCCTTGATTTTCTTCTTCAACTCTCCTGACATCAGTTCAGGATGTTGCCCAC
Source organism: Streptococcus suis YS161 (assembly GCF_002760245.1). Classification (GTDB taxonomy): domain Bacteria; phylum Bacillota; class Bacilli; order Lactobacillales; family Streptococcaceae; genus Streptococcus; species Streptococcus suis_I. Next base: position 13,772 of record NZ_ASCA01000050.1, read on the forward strand.
TTGCTTGCTGGGCTATTTCCATTTTCTGGTAAAAGAAACCTGTCCCAGCCTGCAAGGAAATCCGTGTCAGCTCATCCTCATCGAATCGGAACATAGGCGATTTTAGAAGGGCAACCAAGGCATAGTCATTGAGTGGATTATTGATAACCCGCAAGGTATCCAGCATGATCATGACTTCTAAAGATTGCAGATAGGAGGCTGCTCCGCCATCTGTCACAATTGGAATCCCATGTTTTTCAAAAATGGACATAATGAGGTCATTGTGCGTCCGCTTTTGTACCAAGAGAGTGATGTCCTTGAAGTCAGCTCCTTCTTCATTGTGAAGACGAATAATCTCTTTTACAACGACCTCAATTTCACCAGCAGTCAGAGTTGTTTCTTCCTCAGCATCCGTTGAAGAATGTGCGCTCTCCTGCTGGTCGTAAATCAAATATTCCATCTCATGCTTGGGCTGGGCAATTTTTTGACCAGGACTACCAGCCACTAGACTGTGGGTGTCGTCATACTTGATTTCTCCTACTTGACGGTCCATCAGGCGCGTGAAAATAGCATTTGTTGCCTCCAAGACCTCAATCTGACTACGGAAGTTTTCCTTGAGCAAAATCAATTTTCCGGCTTCTTGATTTGCCTGATACAGTTCAAATTTCTCTTGAAAAATCATCGGATCCGCCTGACGGAATCGATAAATGGACTGCTTAATATCGCCCACCATAAAGCGGTTGTGACCGTTAGACAGCAGGTCCAGCATTCGCTCTTGGCTATGGTTGTTATCCTGGTACTCGTCCACCATGACTTCGTGGTATTTTTCTTGGAAAAACTGGCGAATGTCCGCATTTTCTTCTAAAATACGAATAGCGAAATGCCCAATATCGCCAAATTCAAAGGCTGCTTCCTTGATTTTGACATCCAGATAAACCTGCGAAAAATCCAAGACAAAGTCACGTAATAATACAAGCAGTGGCAAAGCTTGAACCTGATAATCTTTCAGCAGGGTCAATTCATAAACTTCCTGACCCAAATCTCGTAGTCCTGAGATAATCTGGCTCTTGCCAGTATTGTATTCTTCTTTAAAGGCTATCAAATGCTCATCTTTTGGTCGATTGGTATTTGTCAAACCTTTACCTCTAGACTGGTCATTGATGAGAAGAATTCTTTCAACCCGATCCATCAAGTCCTTCTGGTCCAGACTATCTAAACCTGTCAACAAATCCAAGACTTCTTCCACATTGGCAAAATACTTGGCGGAACCAAAGTCATTTCTGCCCCATTCCACATGGTAGCGGAAGAAATCTGTAGCTTGATAGAGCTGGTCTAGAACTTTTTCCTTAAATCCTTGCTCTAAGATCTGCTCTATACACTCCTGACTGTACAAATCAGCTTGAACAGCCTGCTCTTTCAGCCATTTAGTTGGACTGCTCGTCGATTGGCTAAAATCATGCACCTGATAAACAACCTGACGAAAACCACTATTATCCTTGCGGTTGCCCGAAAAATTGCGAACCAGTTTGCGGAATGCACCATTTTCATCCTCTTCAAGATAATCTGCAAAGAGCTGATCAAAAACCTCTTTTTTCAGACTCGCTTTTTCTGTCTCATCCTGTAAAATCCGAAACTGCGGAGAAATACCAAGGCTATAACCATAGGTTGTGACCAGTTTCTGCGTAAAGGAGTCCATGGTCCCAATATCCGCTTTAGTCAAATCCGCCAACTGGGCAGACAAATGCCGGCGCAATTCCATATCGGTCGTCTCCGCAATGGTTTCATTGAGATTTTTCTCTATCCGCTCCTTCAATTCACCAGCCGCTTTGACTGTAAAGGTCGAGATAAAGAGCTGGTCGATTCCCACACCACGCTTCAACTTATCCAAAATCCGTTGAACCATAACGAAGGTCTTTCCTGACCCAGCCGATGCAGAGACCAGAACATTCTGACCGTGCGTGTAGATGGCTTCAATCTGCTCAGGTGTGCGTTTTTGTTGCTTATCAGAATTGGCTTCCGCCAGCTGCACAGCCTTGATTTCTTCCGCGCTTAAAAATTGTTCAAAAGCCATTAGTCCTGACCTCCTTTCATTCGTTCCATCCAATCTTGACGCTTGGCCTCTTTTACCAACCGCCGCGCCATGCCCATGTGCCGATCCGCCTCAAAACCAGTGATTGCCTTCAGCTGCTCACCTGCCACCGAACGCTCATCTTTGGTATAAGGGTTAATAGCAAAGCGACCATCCAGGATGTCCTTTGCAGCTTGTTGGTAGAGTTTTTGGTTGTGGTTCAATAAAACCGCAAACTCATCTTCCGTGTAGAGTTGGTTACGAGTCTGATAAAAATGATTGAGCCCCAGACTTTCCTCCTTCAAGAAAAGCCCCTTGTAAACCAAGCTCGTATTGGCAGCTCCTTCTAGCTGTTCTAAATTCTTCGTGTCTTTTAATTTGATAATCGGATCCTGCAAATGCAAATACATAGCTCCAAAAACAGGTTTATCCTTGGTTTCATCCAGCTCTTGTAAGGCTGCCAAGTAGGTCACCAACTGAGGTTTGAGACCATTGTAAAAATCCCCAACTGAAAAAGATTGGTCGCTGGACTTGTAATCCACAACACCGACAGCCTGATTGATTTGTAAGGTATCCAAGCGGTCAATGGTACCATTTACATGTACACTCTTGCCATTTTGAAGGTCAAAAACCAGCGCCTTATCCTGACGAAAACTCTTTTCCTGACCATCAATTTCCACCAAATCATTATCCCGCAAAATAGTCGCACTGGAACGAGCAATCTTATCCAGCACCTCCTCCGTATAACGAGCATCCGCATCTTGGTTATAAAACATAGCAAATTCTGCCTCGTCACGCGTACGCAGGATTGCCTTGTCCACTTTTTGATCAAAATCTAGCTCAGATTGGTCCATGACCACTCGTTCAAAAATCCGATGCAAGAACAAACCATGCTGAAAGGCAGTCGGATGGATGGATTCCTGTTCCCGCAAGCGAAGAACATTACGGACAAAGTAAAGATATTGGTTATTGTAGAAATTGGTCAAGCTGGATGCAGAAAGATTGAGCGGCTTATCCTCTGGATATAAAGCAGCCAAGGTTTCATCTGAAAGTTGTTTAGAAGTAATTTCGCCAGTAATGGTCGGAATTTCAATGCCTTGCGACTCCAATTTCTTCTTCAAATGGTGAACCAAGACTGTCCAGAAGGCCCTCTGCCCTTTCCACTCCTCTGTTTCAAGGCTTGGTCTTTCCGACTCAATCAAACGGGATAAGAGACTCTTGTAGTGACCGATGTCTTGTGGACTAAGTGTTTTAATCCGACCACGTTCTTCGGATTTCAACCCCATTTTTTGGAGAATCTTGATATAAGGGGAGAGACTATCTTCGCCTTCATTATAAATCTGAGGAGTAGAAATAACTAACTGTTCCGTCGCAGCATTAAGCAGAGACATCATGGCAGCGTGGTTCTTCTTGATATTCTCTCGGCTGACCAAATCGAAACGTGAAGAACTAGCCGAGACAAGATTGACTTTTTCCATCTCTTCTTCTGTCAATAGACTGGTATTCTTAGCAACTTTTGGAAAATTGGACTGGCCCATTCCGATAGCATAAACATACTTAGCAGTGTGCGGCTCGATCAAATCATAGGATTTGATATTGACTACATCAACCGTTGCTGGAACGGTACGATAGTGACTAGCCTGCATGCCAGCCTGTAAAATAGCCAAAAAATCATCCATTTTCAATTTTTCTTTTCCGAAAATCTGATGAAAATTCTCTAGAATATGGGTAAAACTTTTCCAGACCTGTTCTTCTTTTTCTTGCTCTACTTCACTCAAATTTCGAGACATATTTTCCATATTTTTAGGAAGCTCAATTGCCTCCAAAAATGCCATAAACTTCTCAAGCAAGGCCGTTCCAGATTGTGGCCCAGCCTTAAACAGCTGGTTCAAAGGTTCCATAATCTTAGCACGTAGGGGTTCCAAGACGTTCAAATCATAGACAAGTCGCTTCTCCTTGATAGTCTCAACATCGTAGTCCGCTCTGCCATTGACCGAAAAAGCCCTCGAAAAAGCAGCCTGCCCCTTCATATCCGTAAAGAGGATGTAAGACTCAAATAGGTCCAGCTCCTTTTGGGAAATGCTGGCGTACAAACCAGATTTGAGGAGGTTGAGCAAGTCTTCCGCTCGGAAACGATAGCGGCGCAAGCGCTCCAAGGACTCCACAAAATGGACCAAGGGATGATGACTCATCTCCTCTGCCTTGCCGAAATAGTAAGGAATATCATACTTGTCAAAAATCTTGCCAATCTGCAACTTGTAGCTATCCACATCACCCAAGAGCAACAAGATCTCTTTATAGCGAGCCCCTTGATGCACATGCTGGCGAATTGCAGTCGCTACCTGCTCAACTTCTTCTTTTTGGTTGACGACTTCCCAGAGTTGGATTTTTTTCTTGTCTTCTTCAGTAAGCTCTATCATGGTACCGCTGTAATCGTAAACGGATTCCATATTCTTTGAAAATTTACCAATACTGTCCAAGACTGGCTCTTGACCAATATATGTAGCCTTGGTCTGGAACTGTGCTGATAACTGGCGCAAAAAGTCAACGTTGGCTTGATAAACGTTCCCTTCAATATAGGTGGCTTGCACAGCTTTCTTACTGGCATATACACCAATCAGGATTTCCGACACCCGTTCATTTAAAGCACTTACTAAAGCTTCTTCTTCTGCCGAAAAACGAGAAAATCCGTCTACCACCAGCACAATGTTCTTCAACTGCTCATCCAACTGACCAGTTTCCACCAAGCTCGTCAGCTGTGCTAACTTAGACTGATGCTCAAAGCCTTCTTTGGACAAAATGCTTGTTACAGCCAGAAAAATCTTCACCAAATCAACCTGCTTATCTGGTGACTCCATAGCTTCCAAATCCAAAATAGACATATTTGCCCGTTGCAATTCTTTGTATAAAGCAACTAGCTGGTTAATGAACCCAAAATCTGTCTGTAAACGACCATAGACTTTCAAGTCGCCGTCTTCAAATTGCGATAGAACACGAAAGAAAATCATAGCCAGACCAACATCATCCAGCGGTTGACCTGTTTCTTTCTTATCAATCATCAAATAGCGAGCGAGTTGCCCAAAACGGGTCACGATAATATCAAAAGTTGCCTGTTCAGGCAGGTATTCCAAGACCTTGCGTTCCATCTCAAAGGATAGAGAGTTAGGAGCAATGTAAAAAACTCGCTTACCTTCCTTAGCAAATTCTGCTGCGGTATCCGTTAAATACTGCGTCAGAGGATTGCGAATATCTGTATAAACTAATTTCATATCAAATTCTCATGCTTTCGTTGAATATACTATGTCTAGTATATCAAAATTCAAACAAAAAAAATGGTCCAATGGACCATTTTTTCAGAAAGGTAATTCTTTATATTTTAATTATTTTCTTTTTCCTTTGCCAATCGTTCTCTTTCTAAACGAAATTTTCGATTAGGATTAAGTGTATTAAAAAGTTCTTCTAATTTCTCAGCATTCCATACATCGGCTGCTGAGACAAAATTTCCATCCTTATCCTTGAAGGATATTGGTTTATCGCCCATATAAACCTCCAACTATTTTATAGACTGTATACAAACGATCATTAACTGAATGAAATTAGTAAGGTAGCTAGCCAAGGTCCCCCTAGGACTTGGCGTAGTTTGACTAGCAAGTTAACTTGCAGTCAAACTGCTTACCTCGCTTTCGAATTTTTAGGCTCGGGCTGAGACAGTCTAGCTCCAGACTGTCTCAGTCCACAAACTCAAATTCGAACTTGCCGATGCGAACTGTGTCACCATCTTTGGCTCCACGGGCACGGAGGGCTTCATCGACACCCATGCCACGCAACTGGCGAGCAAATTTCATGACAGATTCGTCACGATCAAAGTTAGTCATGGTGAAGAGTTTTTCTAGTTTGTCACCAGATAGAACCCAGCTTGCGTCATCTGCACGGCTGATGTCAAATTCTGGCTCATCTGGGTTAAAGCCATAGTAAGCCTCCTCTTCTTGGAAATCTGATTCCTCGTAGAGCAAGAATTCAGGCGTTTTCTCTAGCAACTCAGCTGTGGCTTCCAAAAGATTTTCCAAACCTTGGTAAGCAATCCCTGAGATTGGGAAAATCTGTGGCAGTTCGTCAAACTCGTCGTAGTTGGCTGCTAATTTCTTCTTGAACTCTTCCAGATTTTCTGCCGCTTCTGGCATATCCATTTTGTTGGCAACGATAATCTGAGGACGCTCCATGAGGCGAAGATTGTAGGTTTCCAATTCATTGTTGATGGCTACGTAATCTTCATAAGGATCACGACCTTCACTTGCTGACATGTCCAAAACATGCAAGATAACACGTGTCCGCTCGATGTGACGAAGGAATTGCGTTCCCAATCCAACACCTTGACTAGCACCCTCAATCAAACCTGGTAAGTCTGCCACAGCAAATGACTCGCCAGATTTGGTCCGAACCATTCCCAAATTTGGCACAATGGTTGTAAAATGGTAGGCACCAATTTTAGGTTTAGCTGCTGTAATAACACTGAGAAGCGTTGATTTTCCAACTGATGGGAAACCTACAAGACCTACATCAGCCAACACTTTCAATTCTAATTCAAGATTGCGCTCCTCACCTGGTTCTCCATTTTCAGAAATCTCAGGCGCTGGATTCTTAGGTGTCGCAAAACGAATATTTCCACGACCACCACGACCACCGTGGGCAATGACAAATTCTTGACCATTTTCAACCAAGTCGGTGATGACCTTGCCAGTATCCGCATCACGAACAGTTGTCCCCTGTGGTACTCGAACAATCAGGTCTTCCGCACCACGACCATGCATGCCTTTGGTCATCCCTTTTTCGCCATCGTCAGCTTTAAAACGACGGTTGTAACGGAAGTCCATGAGAGTACGCAAGCCTTCATCTACAACAAAAACAACGTCTCCGCCACGGCCACCATCACCGCCCCAAGGACCGCCATTAGGTACATACTTTTCACGGCGGAAGGCGACCATCCCATCGCCTCCCTTACCTGCCTTGACCTTAATCTTGGCGGTATCTAAAAACATACTCATAATTTACCCTATTCTTTCCTAGAAAAAAACGCTTAAAAGCGTTTTAGACCTGTATTCACAAGCGAAGTGCTTATATATAAGAAATCGTTTTTAGCCAATCAAGGTAGTTTTTTCAAAATACTGACTGTATTTTCTTAAAAAAACTAACGATGAGTGCTTAAAAACTAGCCTTAGTATAGAAGTGCTGAACAGTGAATACAGATTCTTAATTCATCAATGCATTAATGGCTGGTAAAATCAAGCCAGCTAATGTCACGACAACCATCACGACAACAATTACTAAAGTTACTTTTTCAAATGTTGTTTTCTTGTGTTTTTCTTCGCCGAACGCCATTGCTTTCTCCTTAATCAGTCATTGATAATTCATTTTACCATAAATTAGTAGAGCTTTCAAATCTCATCTCTACCTACCAGAAGACAAGATTTACCAGATTATCTTAAAAGGACTGCTTTCCAGCTTCTGACTAGAAAGACAGTCCTCGTGCTTTTCAGAAATATTAGGCAATTAACCAGATACCAAACGTTTTACTTTTAATCCAACTCCAACAATCATAAGTAAACCACAAATGTAATAAGCAACAGGCAATTCGATTATACGACTCCAGAATTCTTCTCCTAGAGCCAGAATGGGTAAGCAATAAAAATACAATGTAACCATAAAAGTCATGATAAAAACAATCAGCTGAATATTTTTATTAGCTTGATAATTAATAAAAAAGAAAGCTAAAAAGATTAGAATAGAGGACAGGGAAAACAAGTTTTGGCTGAAATACCGCCAACCTGACACAAGGATAACAGAATAACTTTCACTGTCCGTAGTATATGCAAACGGCAGTAGCATACACAATATGAACAATAGTCCAACTGCATGAGTGATATATCTTTGCATAGCCTTTACCTACCCCTCTATTTGATAGCATCATTTTATTAGTAATAAATTGTAGCTTATCAAGCGCTTTATATGTATATTATAATATATATCACCGAGATTATAAAGTATTTCGATGTATTTTTATTAGATTTTTGGATATTATTACACCGTTTGGTTTTACTTCAACTTCTCCTTGACCAACTCCGCCACCTTATACGGCACACCTGCTTCTGCGATTTCTTGTAGACTGGCCGACTGGATATTGCCAATGGACTTGAAATGCTTCATCAAAGCCTGCTTGCGTTTTGGTCCCAAGCCTTCTATGCCGTCCAATTTAGATGAGAAGGAATTTTTTGACCGAACCTGACGATGAAACTCAATAGCAAAGCGGTGAACTTCATCTTGAATCCGATGCAGGAGGAAAAATTCCTGAGAATTACGAGGCAACTCGACCACCTCTAGCGGATTGCCAAAGAGCAATTCGTGGGTCTGGTGCTTGTCATTCTTCTGCAAACCTGCAATGGGAATGGACATGCCCAACTCCTGCTCGATGACCTGCTTGGCGACATTGACCTGCCCCTGACCACCGTCAATAATAATCAAATCAGGCGGTGTCAAACCGTCCCGCAGTACCCGACTGTACCGCCGCTGCAAAACTTCACGCATGGAAGCATAGTCATCTGGCCCCTCCACCGTCTTAATTTTATACTTGCGGTATTCTTTTTTATTAGGCACCCCATTTTCAAAGACCACCATGGCCGACACAGGACTGGTCCCCATGATGTTGGAGTTATCAAAAGCCTCAATCCGCACAGGCGTCGGAATCCCCAGCAACTGACCGATATTCTCCACCGCACCGTAGGTCTTCTCCAGATTTTTCTCCAAAAGATTAAACTTCTGCTCCAGACTGACACGCGCATTCTTGGTCGCCAAATTGATAAGTTGCTTCTTCTCGCCACGCTGAGGCTTGATGACCTTGGTATCTACTAGAGCTTCTACGGCTTCTTGGTCAATATCCTGCGGTATCAAGACCTCTGACGGAATCAAATGTTGCTGGTCCCTGTAAAACTGACCGATGTAGGTCAAAAAGTCTTCGTCCGCATCGTTATAATATGGAAAAAGATTGACATTCCGCTCAATCAGTTTCCCCTGCCGAACAAAGAAAACCTGCACACACATCCAGCCCTTGTCTACGTAGTAGCCAAAGACATCTCGATTTTGCAAGTCGTGAGCCATCACTCGTTGCTTGGTCCGTAGGGTTGAAATAGATTGCAGGACATCACGATATTCCGCAGCCTTTTCAAATTCCAAATTGCCAGCAGCCGCCTTCATCTTGTCCTGAACTTCCTTGACAATCTTATCATCATGACCTGTCAAGAACTGGGCAACTTCCTTGGCCATCTTGTCATAGTCAGACAGGCTGGGCATATTTTCTCCATGTGCCAAACATTGCCCCAAATGATAATAAAGACAATACTTGTTCTCAGGCAATTTACACTTGCGGAAAGGATAGAGGCGCTCCAATAGTTTGAGGGTCTGGTTGGCCGCACCCACATCTGGATAGGGACCAAAATACTGACCGCCATCCTTCTTAATCTGCCGTGTAATCATCAACCGTGGATGACGTTCCTTGGTAATCTTGATGAAGGGATAGGACTTATCGTCCTTGAGCATGATGTTATAACGAGGCTTGTTCTCCTGAATCAGATTGATTTCCAACAAGAGTGCCTCGATATTGGAATCCGTCACGATAAATTCAAAATCCGCAATCTCTGACACCAAGGCCTCTGTCTTGGTATCATGGGCACCACGAAAATAAGACCGCACCCGATTACGCAGGTTTTTGGCCTTACCCACATAGATAATCTTTCCGTACTTGTTTTTATGGAGGTAGCAACCCGGACTGTCCGGAAGCAGCTCCAACTTGTGCTTGATTAAATCGTTCATAGGTCTATTATAGCAAATTTTCTGATAATCGAGCTTATTGCATTCCTTTTTACACTCGACTTCTTGGAATATATCCACATCCATACTACAAAAATATTGATAGAAACTATTGCTTTTGTACTAATTAAGCAGTATAATAAATGTAATTAATTGTATATATTATTCGAAGGACATTTGGAATACGGCTTGGACTACTTAGCAAGCCCCTACTTTTAGTTCACGAATAACAAGGAGGTTACTATGATACAATTTGACCATATCACAAAAACATACGGCGAAACAATCGCACTTGATGACCTAAATTTGACAATTGAAAGTGGCGAGATTTTCGGTTTAATTGGTCACAATGGGGCAGGAAAAACAACGACAATCAGTCTATTGACTTCGATAATCGAAGCCAGTTATGGAACTATCTCTGTTGATGGTTTAAACCTAGAGGAGAACCGCGATGAAGTCAAGAAACGGATAGCCTATGTTCCAGATTCGCCAGACATCTTCCTACACTTAACAGCATTTGAATACTGGCACTTTATGGGCAAGGTCTATGGTGTACAAAAGGATACAGTTGATGACCGTATCGCTAAACTCTCTAGTCTATTTGATATGACAGCGCGCCAGCATGAGCCTATTGATAGTTTTTCACACGGTATGCGTCAGAAAACCATTATTATTGGTGCATTAATCCCTAACCCTGATATTTGGATTTTGGATGAACCCCTAACTGGACTGGATCCTCAGGCCTCTTTCGACCTAAAACAAATGATGAAAGAACATGCTCAATCTGGTCACACCGTTCTATTTTCTACACACGTCCTTTCAGTGGCTGAACAACTCTGTGACCGCATTGCTATTCTCCGAAAAGGGCAACTCATTTTCGTAGGAAGTCTTGATGAACTCAAATCACAGTATCCAGATAAAGATTTGGAGACCATCTATTTGGAATTAGCTGGGCGCCAACAAGTGAAGGCAGGTGAGGAAGTATGAGTAAATCCATCATTTGGGAACTAGTAAAGATTAATATTCTTTATTCCAACCCTCAACTTCTAGCTTCCGTCAAGAAGAAACAAAGTAAGCGCAAAGACGCCTCCTTTTCAGCCTATAAAAGTGTCCTCTTGCAACAAGTATTTATGGTTTTGAGTTTCGGACTTCTCTATTCTGTCTTTTTCATGGGAGTAGATTATAGTCAGTCTATCGGTTTCTTTTCTCTGCAACTAGCGCTCTTTACCATTATTGCCATTGTCTACGGTTTTACAGGTTTCTTCTCCGTTTTCTACGATAGTAAGGATACAAAGTTGTATTTAGCACTTCCCCTGAAGCCACAAGAAGTCTTCCTCGCTAAAATCCTCTCTGCACAAGGGATGGTCCTACCCTTCCTCATGCCGTGTCTGTCTTTACTTCTAATCACTTACTGGCAAATTGGCGGTCCGCTCCTCGCCTTAGCTTCCATTCCTTCCTTTTTGATTCTCTGGATTTTAGTAAATTTAGTCAATCTGATTATCATGCACTTTGTTGGGGAAGTTCTGACAAAAAGCCCTCGTAAAACATTGATTTCTACAATCCTGATGACAGGTTCTTCCTTGCTGGCTTTTGCTGCGCTCATGTTCCTGCAATCTCAGCAGACCGTTTCACTCGAATCCGGTGGCTTTGTTGATTTTCCTATCATACCCATATTTGCTGGATTCCATTACCTGGTCAGCCATACTATATCACTAGAAACACTCCTTCATTTTGGACTTCCTCTCATTTTGATGTTTGGACTTATTGTGTTTGCGTTTAAAACTGTCATTCCCAACTACTTTAATCAAGTTTTGGCGATTGAAAATGCTTCGACAAAACGGACCAATAATGCTAAGTCTGCCAAGATTCCTAGCAATCTCAATCAGGCTTTAGTGAAACACCACCTATCTACTCTTAAAGATAGCAACCTCATGGTCCAAACCATGATACAACCAATCATCATGGGAGTGGCGCTTTTTCCAAGTTTTAGCCGTTTCACGGAAAATGGTGGTCTAAGTTCAGTTGGATGGGATTTCTTTGGTATTGCTCTATTAGCTGGATTCTTGCTTGGCAGTCTATTTGCTGGTTCTACAACCTTCATCGGAGTGGCCATGTCATTGGAGAAGGAAAATTATCATTTCATTCGAACGCTTCCTATTAGTTTCAAAAAATTTATCATCCAAAAATTCTGGGTATTGGCTGCGGTACAATTCGCGCTACCAACTCTACTTTACTTTGCTTTGGCTCTAGGTTTCATGAAAGTCAAACTCATTCTAGCAGTCTTCTTTACAGTAGGCATCATCATTTCAGCCCTGCTAACTGGTCAAATTTATTACTGGCGTGACCAACGACTCCTCATGCTCAACTGGCAAAATAGTAACCAGTTATTTGGTCGCGGAGCGGGGCAATGGTTAATCGCTGGATCGATCATAGGAACAATGTTTCTCGGAGCCATTATTCTAGTTGTCAGCATCATATTAGCTGGCACTATTGGCGCAGCTTATGTAAGCTCAGCCTTGATGACCTTACTATTTGTTCTATCTGCTGCTCTTCAACTTTATATCTACAAAGCTTATTGGCAAAAACTAAAATAGATTGGACGTTGTCCAATCTATTTTAGTTTTCTGCGTAATATTCCTGACCGTAGCCTTCTACTTCAGCATTGATTTGCCAAGAGATACCAAACTTGTCTGTTACATTACCATAGGCAGGAGACCAAGGAACTGCTTGAAGTTCCATATTGATAGCCGTTGCATCTACGGATAACTTGCTGTATAGTTCCTGCGCTGTCTCAGCATCGTCTGTGATAAGCGCAACTGTAATATTGTCACCTACTGTGTAAGGCATTTCTGGGTTGTTGTCTGACAACATAAACCGTTGACCATTCAAACGAAACTGTGCATTCATCACGTAATTTTCTAGTTCAGCAGGGCAGTCTGGTAAGAAATCTTTAAATAGATTTACTTGCTCAACTGTTGCCCCAAGAGCATTTTTATAAAACTCGATGGCTTCCAAACCATTACCATTAGTAACCAAGTATACTTCCATTGCTTTAAGCATGATGGACCTCCAAAATTATGATGGTTTATTATATCACGAGTTAGTTATACGGACAAATTTTTCGACTTATTTCTGACTAAATGTAAAATTAGTAATCTCCACCTGGTACACCAAAATATTCTTCCAAGGTCAAGCCTGAATTGTAAATATCTGTCGCTTCTTGACCAATATATCGCACATGCCAGGATTCTGCCATATAGCCTGTGCTAGACTCTTTTCCTGGAAGATAGCGGACAATAAAGCCATATAGATGTGCATTCGTAGCCAACCACTGAGAAGCATTAGGCTCTTCTAATAAATTACCACTTGTATCCAATAAATCAAAGGCTAATCCTGTCTGATGTTCACTATATCCCGCTCTTGCAGAATACCTATCTGCCGCTGCTTGTTCTTCCTGATTTACATAAGACTGGTAGAGACTTGCCTGAGTTTCATAGGAACGAAATCCACTATAGTTATTGGAGATACCAAATCCTAGCGCCTGCATATCTGCTATTAATCGTTGAAAAGCTGCTAAGGCTTCAGGATTTTCGCCCGGTGCATAATCAGCTGCAAGCGGATGCTTTTTATTTGCGATAATCACTTCTCCATATTTTCCTTGTACACTATAATAGGAACCGTTAAAATTTACCTGAGTCTCTGTACTTGTTACTTCTTGATTCGTTTCCGCCGATGTAGAGCTGCTTGTTGACTGCTCCGAAGTTGTTGAAGCAGACTGACTTGAAGTAGTCGAAACAACTGTTGACGAATTTTTTGTAGTATTGGCCTGATTTGTATTTTGATGACATGCTGCTAGTAACAGTATTGTCGGCAAGCATAATAGAATAGTACGTTTCATTATCATCACCCCGTTCTCTTATAATTATGTCTATTGTAGCACAATCATAAAACTCCGTCTAATAACGGCTTATGATTTTAACTACTATTGATATTTTTAGTGTTCATTGAATTTCTCTCGATTCTTTTCCTTCAAGTAGTGGTATTCACGATAACATACATGTCATAAATAGAAACGGGAGTGGGAAAGAACTCGACCAAAATAAAAAGAGTTCGTCAACAAGTCTTTATTTCTAGTTGTTGAGCTGAAACAGTCTATTCCCAGACTGTTTCACTCCCACCCCCGCATAGCTCCAACAGTCAGAGTAGTGACTGTTGGAGGTTGGAAATGAAGCGAACTCTGTTCGCATCAGTCGTAATGGCCATATTTGGAGTGCAAAACACGAATTGCTGAGATTTGCTTCGCAAATACTATCTCCAACCTTTAACAGTCCACTGGACTGTTAAACCCAATCAACCACTGCGCTGAGATATTGACACGAACTCTGAGTAGTGGTCCTGGGCTTTTTGCCCAGCCTCAGACATATATGATGTTAAATAGTCGTATTCACAAGTAAAGTGATTCATATACAAATAGTTTTTGAGGAAATACTGACTGTATTTTGAAAAATTAGTATTAGCTAGAGATACTGAACTGTAAGTACAACTAGATACCTCATTAGTAGTTTCTAAACAAACATTATTGTTGATTTTTAGATGACATACCGTTTTTTGTGATGTCTTCTACCTTCACATCCGGTTTATTATTTAGCACTCCTAAAAATACAAGAATACTAAGGATGATACAAATCGTCTGCTCGATTTGGTTTAAGGTACGACTACATTCAATATTAAAATAACAAAATAGGACATTATCAACGAGCATCAATACTAACGAAATGAGTCCAATCCAAAACATATGTTTTTTTAAACGATTCTTTATTTGTTTCATATCTATACTCCTTTTTGATGTATAAAAATACATTTTAACATAAATAAACCGTTAATTCAAAAAAATATGGGATAAAAAATATGATAAAGCAATCGAAATTTGACTGAACAGATTAAATATATCAGCACAATAAAACGGGTGATGATACCGAGTTGATAGAAACTACATATCATCATCCGTTTGTCAGCTGTAGGGAGAAAGAAATTTTATCCGATTAGCTTGATGTCCGTTCTTCTCATTGTTTACCCTGCAATAAACAATGAGAAGAAACTTGTACCAACCATATCCGCAAGAGCATGCCCTAAGAAATATGGCAATAAATTATCATTTTTCCTTGTGTACATGTAGTAATAGAAAAGACCGAAGGCTACCCCAATAACAAGAGCAGATACCATTCCTTGATAGGTATGGAAAGATATACGGACAATTGTTGAAAAGAGTAAGACCAGCGAACGCTTTTTCTTATCTGTACTCAACAATAAGCCTAAGAAAAAGAACTCTTCATAGAAGCCATTAAACAAGGAATAGATAACTGTACTGTAGTCAACAGCTAGGAAACGGTTGAGCACTGTCATGATATTCCAGTCATAGTAAGGCAAGTATCCGAGGAAATTATACCCACCAGACAGATCTGGAATATATGAAAAAGCTGTAAATGCCAAATCGCTAATCAGACCAGCACCGATGAAAATCAGTGGTCCCCAGAGCAAAACTCTCCACTCTAATTTTACTTTTAGCTGCTTGAAATCATAATTCCGAATCAATAAATACACCAGGGCAAACAGGAATAATTTTCCTTGATTAGCTAGAGCCCACCAATTATCGGCTGGACTAAACGACAGAACTCCTGTTTCAACGGTTTCTGTTGCGGAAAATGATGCTATCCATTGCATGGTTGAGGTATAAATAGCGTTACCACATAAAATCATTGTGATAATAATCAAGTCTATCCAAGTGAGTTCTTTTAAGGGCTTTATTGGACGAATGCGTCTCAGTAAGCTTTTCACTTTTTCCTCCTTATAGTGTATTTTTTATTACAAATATACGAAAAATTTTATAGAATTTTTAAAACATTCTATAGTAAGTCTAATAATTCTTGATAGCTACTGATTGTATAGGTTGGAACTGCCTTACTATTATTTATCATATGAGTCGGATTGTACCAAACAGTATCCATGCCAGCATTATTGCCGCCTTGAATATCTGCTGTCAAACTGTCTCCAATCATTAAGGCTTGGTCAAACTGAAAACCTGAAATCTGCTCTGCTATTTTTTCATAAAAATCAGCCGCAGGCTTTTGCGTCCCCATCTGCTCAGAAATAAATACTTCTTTAAAATACGATTGAATCGGTGAGTGAAGCAAGCGATTTTCCTGTATATAGGTCACGCCGTTGGTCGCTGCATAAATCTGGTAGCCTCGGTGTGTCAATTCCTGCAAAAGCTTATCTGCACCTGTAAAAATTTGTCCCTGCCGCCCAATAAATTCTTGGTAGCGCAAGGCCATCTCCCTTCCATCAACTTGCCGACCAAAGTGGGCAAAGGTTCTAGAAAATCGCGTATCAATCAACTCTTTTTTAGTAATAAGACCTTTTTCTAAGTCCTTCCACATGCCTTGATTTAGAGGGCGATAGACATCTTTAAAAGCTTGAATATCTTCAACCTCCATAGCTGTCAAAAACTGGGTTAAGGCTACTTCTTCTCCACGGCTAAAATCAAGAAGAGTATGGTCAAGATCAAAGAGTAAGTGTTTGTATTGCAAGATGATAAGTCCTTTCTAAGCAGAAACTACTGAAACGATGTCAGGCAGTATATCTAAAGTATACCACAGTTTCTAAAAAAATAGCTCCGTGTCCTAGGCTCTATTATACTGTTTTTCAGATTTCATACTCTTTAAAACGTTGTCAACTTGCCTCGATGAGTGAAAAGCTCCTGTGGAGCTTTTTAGCCTGTTGCCTTGAAATAAGAAAGCAACAGAGTTCTATCATCGGCTTCGTTTCCTAGTCTACTTTTGATTTTCGAAGAGTATGAATAAAAAAAATACAACACATTTAATGCATTGTATTTTAATCACTATCTATATTTCCAGAAAATTAGCCACCGCTTCTTTTTTTCTAGAAATGGGTAACATACGATCAATAAGTCCACTCTGTAACAGAGGTGCAATGTTTTTTATATATTCTTTTTCCTTATTTCTTCTGATACCCATCTTAACTTCTTCGTGCAAAACTTCAAAAGCTAAGATAAGATTTTGACTACGTAGTATCTCATCATTCATACCGAAATATAATGGATTTTTTCTTAATTGGTATAAATGCTGGGCACATCTTATCAGCATAGAAAATGATTCACCGATATACAAGACACACCGTTCACCATCAACTTTCTGAAGTGAAATTTGGTATACCCCTCCCTTGATGGCTTTTATAACATCATTTTGAAAAAATTGTACCTGAAGATTCATCCCTACTCTTCCTTACTTATCGGTGCTAAGCTTGCCAAGACTTTTTTGAGGCCCATTTCTGGGAAATTGATTTTGAGTTCTTGATTGCTGCCTGAACCTGATACTTCAAGAACAGTTCCACGACCCCATTTCTTGTGGACTGCGATGTCACCAACTGACCAGTTGGTGCCTGAGCTTGACGATTGGTTGCTTGATGCGAAGGGCATACTGCCTCCGAGCTTGACGGATGGTTGTACGGATGCTTTTCGACTTTGCATGGCTTGTTGCAAACTCATGCCTTGTCCAAACTGTGTCGCTCTGCCATTGACATAAGAAGCCTTAAAGCTAGTATTGGCTGGACGAGCAAGGCCTTGATAATCAAGCAAGTCACTGGAAATTTCGCGGATAAAGCGGCTTGGTTGGTTGTAGTTGGTGCGACCGAAAAGGAGTCGAGAATTGGCATTGGTCAGGTAAAGAGTCTGCTCAGCACGGGTGATTCCTACGTAAGCCAAACGACGTTCTTCTTCCAATTCGTCCTCTTCTTCTGCTGCACGACTAAGTGGGAAGACATTTTCCTCCATACCAATCAAGAAGACAACAGGAAATTCCAGCCCTTTGGCTGCGTGGAGGGTCATAAGAGTCACTTCTGAAGATTCTGTATCGCCATCATCTGTGTCAGCAATCAGTGCCAAATCAAGCAGGAAGCGTGTCAAGCGATCCAGACCTGTCTCTTCTTCCTCAACATCCTTTTCATCAAAGTTTTTGGTAACAGATAGGAATTCCTGGATGTTTTCAATGCGGGCATTTGCTTCCAGCGTATTTTGTGCTGCAAGGGCATCGATGTAGCCTGTTTGGTGCAATACTGCCTCGACTACTTGGGTAACCGTCAAATTGTCTAATTGATTGCGAAGATTATAGAGGAGATTGGCTAGGTCAAAGACTGCCTGTGCTGCCTTACCTTTAATCGGCGATAACATAATATCCTGAGAAGCTTCTAGCAAGGACATGCTGTGGCTGGTCGCAAAATCACGGAGTTTGTCAACCGTACCAGGTCCAACGCCACGTTTTGGCTCATTGACAATCCGTTCATAGGAGATATTATCCGATGGATTTGCGATGATATTCAAATAAGAAATCACATCCCGGATTTCCTTACGGCTGTAGAACTTGGTGCCTCCAACCATGGTATAAGGGATATTGGACTTGAGCAGGGCTTCTTCAATGGTACGGGATTGGGCATTGGTACGATAGAGAACTGCAAAATCCTTATAAGCCTTGCCTTCTCGGTACAACTGGTCAATCTGCCCTGCGACAAAAATCGCCTCATCATTCTCATCTCTGGCACGATAGTAAGTAATCAAATCCCCTTGGGCATTCTGTGTCCAGAGTTTTTTGGGACGTCGATTGCGGTTGTTTTCGATGACCTCATTGGCAGCCTGCAAGACGTTCTTGGTCGAACGATAGTTTTCCTCCAAAAGCACAACCTTGCTCTCTGGATAGTCCTTTTCAAAGTCCAGGATATTTTGCATATCCGCACCACGCCAACCATAGATAGACTGGTCCGCATCACCGACCACGCAGATATTCTTGAAACGTGATGCCAGGAGCTTGACCAATTGGTACTGGGCATGGTTGGTATCCTGATACTCATCGACATGGATATACTGGAATTTCTGCTGGTAATAGGTCAGGACATCTGGATTTTGGTCAAAAAGGCGGAGCGTCAACATGATTAAATCATCAAAGTCAACGGCTTCTGACTGTCTTAGTTCCTTTTGATAAGCCGTGTAGCATTTAGCAACAATCTGCGTGTATAGGTCGCCTGCCTGCGCTTCAAATGCCTTGTCATCAATCAAGTCGTTTTTGGCATTGGAAATGGTTCCCAGGATAGAACGTTCACTCCACTTTTTCGGATCTAGATTGAGACTTTTTAAAATCCGTTTCATGAGGCTACGTTGCTCGCCTGGATCGACAATGGTAAAATTGCGATTATAACCAATATGGTCAGCATCCCGACGCAAAATCCGCACACACATGGAGTGGAAGGTAGCAATCAAACAGTCTTGCGTAGCAGGATTGAGGGCGTAGGCCCGCTCCTTCATCTCACGCGCCGCCTTGTTTGTAAAGGTAATAGCCAAAATATTCCAAGGATTGACCATTTTCTCATCAATCAAGTAGGCAATGCGGTGTGTTAAGACTCGCGTCTTACCTGAACCGGCACCTGCCATAATCAAGAGCGGACCTTCAGTTGTCTGCACCGCTTCCGCCTGTCTATCATTCATTCCGTTTAATAATGGGTTCATTTTCTCATACTTTCTTAGAACATGTATTACAAGTGGAGTGCTTTTAAATAAGAGATAGTTTTTCGCTAATCAAGGCAGTTTTTTGAAGGAATACCAACTGTATCGTCATTTAGTTTTTCTTTTATTACTTCGACGTACGAGAAAACTTCGTTTCCCTATTTCCAACTTCAAACACTCCACTGGAGTGTTTGAACTCGCCTTGCCTGATTGAAACAGTCTGGGGGACTGTTTCAAGTCAATGTCTAGAAACAAGAAAGCATTGAGTTATGCCTGCGGCTGTTGATGCGAACTTTGTTCGCTTTATTTCCAACCTCCAACTATCTACCAGATAGTTGGAGCGAGTACTAAAAGTAAACTAAAAGACTATATTTTGAAAAAACTAACGATGAGTAGCTGAAAAACTAGCCTTAGATAGAAGTACTACACTGTGAATACAGGTTCGTTATAATCATTCTCTCCATTATACCAAAAAATCACTCGATAAGCAGTTGCAATGTGATAGATGGCGAGCAAAAAAGCCCAGAGTCATCTCTGAGCTTTTGTATTCAATTAATTATTCAGCACCCAAGGCAGCTACTGTGATGTAGTTGTAAGGTTTGTTGAAGTGTGGCAAGAAGAACAAGTCTGTCAATGCCAATTTTTCGATTGTTACGCCTTCTTGGATTGCCAATGAGAAGAGGTGGATACCCAATGAGATGTCTTCACGAGCAGCCATTTGCGCACCAAGGATACGACGTGAATCTTTATCGTAAACAATCTTGATTGTAACTGGGAAGTTACCATGCTCCATGAATTCTGGTTTTTGGTTGTCTGTTACTTCAGTAACAGCAGCGTTCAAACCAAGACGAGTAGCTTTTTCAAGTGTCAAACCTGTTGATACAAGGTTAAGACCATAGATAGAGATACCGTTAGAACCTTGTACACCGATACCTTCAAGGTCAGTGCCACAGATGTTGTGAGCTGCTACGATACCAGTACGTACTGCGTTTGAAGCCAAAGCGATGTAGCTTGTGTCGCCAGTAGCGTTGTCGTAGATAGTTGCACAGTCACCGATAGCATAAACGCCTGGGATTGAAGTTTCTTGGCGTTTGTTTACAAGGAAGGCACCATTACGGAAGCGCTCAATTCCTTCACCTGCAAATGCAGTGTTTGGACGGAAACCAACAGCCAAGATAACCATGTCAACATCGTATTCATTCTTGTCAGTGATGATTTTCTCAACTTTGCCATCACCAGCAACTTCTTGAACAGTTTCGCCAAAGGCAAGTTGAATACCATGCTCTTCCAAGTTTTTAGCCATAAGGTCTGACAAGTCGCGGTCATAGTACCCAGCCAAACATGTATCTACAACGTCGATAAGGATAACTTCTTTACCTTTACGTTGGAATGCTTCTGCAAGCTCAACACCGATGTAACCAGCACCAACTACTGCTACGCGGTTGATGTCTTTGTTTTTCAATTTTTCAATAACATCTGCTGAGTTTTGGTACAATTTTACGAATTGCAAGTTTTCAAGAGTTGCTTCAAATTCAAGAGAACCTTCTTTGATTTCAGCTCCTTTGATTGGTGGCAAGATAGGTTGTGAACCAGTTGCGAAAAGAAGTTTTTCAAATGATTCAACATGTTCTTGACCATTTACAAGTGCAGTAACTGTTTTTGCATCGTAGTCAATATTTGTAACAGGTGACTCCATGTATACTGTCGCGCCCAAGCTCTCCAACTCTTCTTTGTTTGAGTAGAAAAGTCCTTCAGGACCGCCAATTTGCTCACCAATCCACAAAGCCATACCACAACCCAAGAATGAAATATTTGAGTTTTGGTCAAATACAACGATTTCGTTTTCTTGACCATAATTTGTCAACATAGTTTTGATTGCGGCAGTACCAGCATGGTTAGCACCGACAACAACGATTTTAGCCATAATGTGAAATCTCACTTTCGAAAATATATTTTTTTACAAAGTCTATTATACACTAAAAATGATACCGATTACAAAATTTTTGCTCAGAATATCACATTTTTTTCAAAAAGTTTTTGAAATGCTATTTTCTTTAAACAATGTAAAGATATATAAAAGCAAAAAACCTAGATTTCTCTAGGTTTCTCTTAACGTACTTGTTCAAAACGCAGATGTACAATAATCTTATCGCCATAGCCGTTACGTTCCAAATCACGTTGCAAGCGATAGGAAATGTAATGCTCAGCAATAGAAATATACCCTGCATCTAAAAGACGGTGTTCAACTTGCGACTGAACCATGCTAATCGTTGGTCGCTCTGTATGAGCTTCTTCCAAGTCAAGCACTACTTTCTTTGTGACCTGAGCAAGATTTTTCCGCCAAGTTTCATCAATGACATAGACTGTCTGTGCAGCTTTAATGATGGCTTGGTAGATTTTATCTGGGTCAAATTCAACTATCTCTCCACTACGTTTAATGACTTGCATAAAAGCTCCTTTCTGGTTTTCAGTAAACCCTTTCATACTTACATTATCTAGGTTTTTGTGTATTTTGTCAAGTATTCTTTTTCATAAATTTTGCCTTGGCTTATTTTCGCTGAAAGCCCTTTAGTATGATATAATGGACCTATTAAAATGAAATAAGGA
The DNA here is from genome assembly GCF_002760245.1 of Streptococcus suis YS161. Classification (GTDB taxonomy): domain Bacteria; phylum Bacillota; class Bacilli; order Lactobacillales; family Streptococcaceae; genus Streptococcus; species Streptococcus suis_I. The sequence continues at coordinate 35,851 of NZ_ASCA01000050.1, forward strand.
GAAAATCATGACAAACGCAATGCCTAAACGTCAAGAAATTGATGTGCAATTAACCTGGGATACGGACATTTTATTTCCGACCCCTGACAACTACAAAGAAAATTTAGCAGCCTACGCTAAGCAAGTGACAGCTTTCGAATCGAATTACAAAGGAAAGCTAACTGATAAGGATACCATCGTTTCCGCCTTAACAGAATACGAAAAAATCGTTATTCTTGATAGCAGACTTTCCCACTATGCCTTCCTTCCTTTGGAAGTCGATAAGATGAATACTGAATTGGCGAGCCTGGCCAACGAATACGACCTCGTTTCTGCCAAGGCACGTCCTCAACGAGATTTCCTCTATTCAGAACTTGGGCAATTAGATGAAGCCTTTCTTCTTGAATTAAAAGAAGAACAACCACAATGGGCTGCTTTCTTCGATGCTATTTTACGAGACAAGCCGCATCAACTACACCCACTTCAAGAAGAACTTCTCTCAAACTTCGCCCCAACTTTTGGTCAACCATACAACAACTACGGTGTGACCAAGTTTGAAGATATGACCTTTGACAACTTCGAGGCAAATGGCGAAACGCTCGGCAATAGCTATGTGCTCTTTGAAAATGATTATGAACTCAGCCACGATACAGAAATCCGTCGCAATTCTGCTGCTGGTTTCTATTCAACCTTGAAGAAATACAAGAATACAACTGCTGCGACTTACTTGTCTCATATCAAAAACGAACAAATTGAAGCTCGTTTGCGTGGTTTTGACAGCACAATTGATTTCCTCTTACATCGTCAAAACGTATCACGTGATCTCTTTGACCGTCAAATTGATGTTATCATGAAGGAATTAGCTCCTCACATGCGTCGCTATGTCAAACTGGTTGCCAAGGCTCATGGATTGGACAAGATCACACACGCTGACTTGAAAATCAGTTTGCCTTCTGAATACAATCAACGCATTACTCCAGAAGAATCCAAACAATTCTTGATTGACTGCTTGGGCCTTCTTGGAGAAGATTATGTGAAAATGATTGAACAATCATTTGATGAGCGTTGGATTGACTTTGCTCAAAACGAAGGTAAGGCTACTGGTGGCTTCTGTGCTACTCTTTACGATGGACCATCCTATATCCTACTTTCATGGACAGGTTTGATGAACGAGGTCTTGGTATTAGCTCACGAATTGGGACATGCTGGTCATTTCCAATTAGCTAAGAAACAAAGCGTCCTCAGCTACGATCCATCCCTTTACTTCATCGAGGCACCTTCTACTGCTAATGAAGTCCTAACATGTAACACCCTTTTGAAAAACAACCAAGACCCTGGCTTCCAAGCTTACTTGATTAGCGAGTTGATCAGCCGTACTTACTTCCACAACATGGTCACTCACTTGCTTGAAGCAGCCTTCCAACGTGAAGTCTACACTCGTTTGGACAATGAAGAATACCTCAATGGTGATATTCTCTGCCAAATCAAGTTGGATGTCATCAAGGAATTCTGGGGTGAAGACTTTGAAATCGGTGACGATGCAGGTCTTATCTGGATGCGTCAACCGCACTACTACATTGGTTTGTATCCATATACCTACTCAGCTGGTTTGACCATCGGTACGGCTATGGCGAAACAATTGGAAGAAAAGCCTGAAGAAGTTGTTGAAAAATGGTTGGAAACCTTGTCACTCGGTGCAAGTCTTTCTGCCCAAGACCTTGCTAAGCACGCAGGTGTTGATGTTTCGACTGACCAGCCACTCAAAGAAACCATCGCCTATGTCGGTTCCTTGGTTGATAAATTGGAAACACTTATCTAAGACAAATAAAAGACTTGAACTTATTTGTTCAGGTCTTTTTGTCTATTCTTTCTTGATACCAATTTTTGATATAGGTCAATTCATCCTGACTTAAAAAATGTCCCTTGTCAAAACGAGCTAGGTTGGCTCTGGGAAAAGCTGACGCTTGCCAGTCATCTACAAGATTTTTAAGAGCGACTTGGTCGACGAGTTGGTCATTCTGCCCCAGTGTAAACAATATCTCTGCTCTGCTATTTTCCATAGGAAATGCATAATCTAAGGCTGAGGGATGGAGCAAGATATAATTGTCCGCCAGGTTTGACTGTTTGGTCAACAAGCCCATGATAAAATTTGCACTGTTTGAAAAGCCAACGAAGGTAACCTGCTGGTAGGGCTGATTGTCTAAGTCCTGCCAAAAATCCAGAAAAGCCGACAAGCGCATTTCAAAATCGACAAGATCCAGCTGACCGTCAATGAGAGGTGCAAAGAAACGCCTTTCCCTGCCTTGACCCCAACTTCCATCCAAGGAAAGGACAGAAGCTTTTGGATCCAGCTGTTGGTGGAGAAAGAGCATGGATTCCTTGTTACCACCTGTTCCGTGGAAAAAGACCAAAAGACGGGGACTGGTCCCTTTGACAAAGCGATAATCCATACTTCATTTCTCCTAATAACGTTGGGAGAGAGTTTTTTCAATTTCCTGTCTGTCTTCTTCAAAGAAACTTGGCAAAAATAGGTCTACCTGATCCAACTCTTCATTCTGAGCTGGCATTTCCGATTCGCGCTCACCAGTCATGGTTGCCACCTCAAACATAAGGTAATTTGGCGCGCGGAAGTACAAGGAATGAATGAAATCTCGATTAATGATACCAGAATGTGGACGATTGATGAGATTTAAGCGACTAATCAGGTCTTCCAAGTCGGACTCATCTAAGACACCAAATGCGATATGATGAATGGCCCCGACTCCCATCACGCTGATTGGCGACTCTTGGTCAAGTATCAAATATAGCCGATGCTGGAAGGTGTTATCAAAGAGCAGAGAAATCACTAAATTATCTTCAAAAACAAATCGATCTTCCTCGACGAAACCAAAAGTCTCTGTCAGTAAAGATAACAATTCCTTTTCTTCACGAATCCGCATATGTAGACTGGCTATGCCAAGAATAGCGTATTCCAACGGAATTTCATCTGTTTCATGTGGAAACAGTTCACCGACCGATTCATGGTAAGTCAAGCCAAGTAGCTGACCATCTTCATCTTGGAAATTCAGAATATGCCCATTTCCAAAAGCCTGAATTCCTTCGTTTTCCACTTCAAACTCTGTCAGTCTTTTCTACCAAAATTCTAATGCCTCAAAATTTTTTACCAGAAAAACAGTTCTTTCCAAACGATTGGTTCCGTTTCGATGATTGGGATGGTTAGGCATATCAAAAATGGTGTATTCCGTTCCAAAACGACCATCATCATCACCAAAAAAAAGATGATACATGCTTGAATCTTCTTGATTGACAGTTTTCAAGGTCAATTTTAAGCCGAGAATATGATGATAAAAATGATAGGCTTGATGAATATTTCCTACCAAGCTTGAAATGTGATGAATACCTGTATTGTTCATAGCTTTACCTCGTTATTTAATATGAATGTATTTTATCGCTAATTAGTTATATGTTCAAGTGAAATGCACAAAGAAAACACCTGAATGACATCAAGTGCTTCTTGGAGATTATATGAAAAAGATGGTTTTATTATAAAACTACTAGCTTAAATAAAGTTAAAAGAATAAAAATAATGAAGATACTCTAGACATGTAATAAGAATTTCCTCTTCAAATTCAACTCTCTAGATGGCTAGCTGAAACAGTTCCCTGAACAGGCTTCGCTTTCGCATTTCTTGGCTCGGGTCTTCTATGGTCACTTTCGTATTTCTTGGTGACCAGCTGAAACAGTTCCCCGAACTGTTTCACTCCCCCAGACATTGTTCGCTCTCTTATTTCAAGGCTCACGTTAAAATAGTCACTCCCCTGACTATTTTAATAATCCGGTCTTACGACTCCTGTCACAGTGGCTTTGGTCGCTTCGTAGTCGCCGTCAACGACAACTTTGATAATACGTTTGGCATCTTCTTCTGGGCATGGAACCAACGGCAAGCGGAGTGGACCAACTTCAAATCCAAGGTAATTAAGAACCGCCTTAACTGGTGCAGGACTTGGATATGAGAAGAGGGCATTGACTTTCGGAATGAACTTGCGTTGAATAGCGGCTGCTGTTCGAATATCTTGTTGTTCGATGGCTGTAAACATTTCATACATCTCATCACCATTCGTGTGAGATGCAACAGAAATCACACCATCTGCTCCCAAGTTCATTGCATGGAAAGCATCGCCATCCTCACCTGTATAAATCAAGAAGTCTTCTGGTTTATGCTCAATTAGGTAAGCCATGTTGGCAAGGCTTGTACACTCTTTAACACCGATGATGTTTGGATGCTCAGCCAAACGTAACATGGTTTCTGGCGTCATTTCGACCACGACACGACCTGGAATATTGTAGATAATGATTGGCAAATCAGAAGCATCCGCAATAGCCTTGAAGTGTTGGTACATACCTTCTTGAGAAGGTTTGTTGTAATAAGGTACAATGGCAAGACCTGCCGCAAATCCACCGAAAGCCGCAACTTCCTTAGCAAACTCAATCGAATCGCGCGTATCGTTTGTACCAATACCTGCAATCAATGGAACGCGACCGTTGACAATTTTTTGCACAGCACCAAATAGTTCCAGTTCTTCCTCGTGAGTCAAAGTTGGACTTTCGGCAGTTGTTCCTGCTAATAAAATTCCTTCCGTATGATGAGCCAATAAATGCTCAACCAACTCTGGCAACACATCATAGTTAATTGCACCATCTTCTTTAAAGGGCGTAATCATAGCCGTAATAATTTTTACATCACGCAAATCTTGAATAGACATATCTCAACCTTTCTACAACTGAATGCCACAATCAAATCATCAAAAGCCAAGCCCTTAGCATCTAAGCTTTTAATTTTTTGAAAATACGATAGCTATTGACAAAGAAAATCATACTCACTGCTAGGAATGCGAGAGCGACTCCAGTAGCACCCACTAAAGAATAAATCCAGTAAATAAAGCGTGGGAGGAGTTTTTCTCCACCTGTTTCTTCCCAAACTAACAAATCTTGCCTGATAATGAATCCATAGACAGCAACTACAAGACCCAAAACGGTACTGAAGAAAATTTGCACCTTTGGGCGTTGCCCCATTTTCTTAGCAATGTTATCATTCATTTTTCAATCTCCTAAACCTAGTCCTTATTTCAACTCAAATTTCAATTCTGCTGTTGGACGAACAAGACCACGTTCATGGAGAGTTTCAGCGATTTGAACTGAGTTCCAAGCTGCACCCTTTAGTAAGTTGTCAGAAACAACCCACATGTGGATACCATTGTCCTTATCCAAATCCTTACGGATACGACCGACAAAGGTATCGCGGCTACCAACTGCATTGACAGCTTGTGGATAGACTTGGTTTGCCACATCATCTTCCAAAACTGCGCCTGGGAAAGCTGCAATGGCTGCTTTTACCTCATCAATTGGAGCAATTTCTTTTGTTTCAATGTAAACAGACTCTGAGTGAGCTGACAAGACTGGAATACGGACGCAGGTTGCAGAAACAGCAATACTATCGTCTTCCATAATTTTCTTGGTTTCTTTTGTCATCTTCATCTCTTCATAAGTATAGTCATTTTCAGTGAAGAGATCGATTTGAGGAATAGCGTTAAAGCCGATTGGATAGTGTTTCTTATCACCACCAGAAGGAAGAATGTTTGCCTCTACCGCTTTTGGTGCCACGCCATCATTCAAGACTGCACGCAATTGAGCTTGTGTTTCTAAGATAGCTCCCATACCAGCACCAGAAACTGCCTGATAAGTCGAAACGATGATGCGCTCCAAGCCCCACTTCTGACGGACAGGTTCAAGCGCGACCATCATTTGAATAGTTGAACAGTTAGGGCAGGCGATGATACCATTGTGATTATCAAGCGCGTGAGCATTCACCTCAGGAACAACCAAAGGTACATCTGGATTTTGACGGAAATAAGAGGTGTTATCAACAACAACTGCACCAGCTTTCACAGCATAAGGAGCGTACTTGGCAGATGTAGAGCCACCAGCTGAGAAGAGGGCAATATCCACGCCTTCAAAAGCTGTTTCTGTTGTTTCTTCAATGACAATATCCTGCCCCTTAAACTGCAAGGTCTTGCCTGCTGAACGAGCAGAAGCAAGGAAACGCACTTTCTCGATTGGAAGTGTTGACTCTTCCAACATTTTAATCATTTGGGCACCAACTGCACCAGTCGCACCAACAACAGCTACTACATAAGCCATAAAAAATCTCCTTTAGATCAATTCTTCAAAATTTTCTAAAAATTTGTTATTTCATAATTATACCATAATTTTATAAAATGAAAAGACTGGAATACAAAAAAAGCCCACCTAAAAGGTGGGCAAGGGCATCGTTTCCGATGAGGTTAGAAGGTTCACAGCATCTAACCAAGGTCCGCTCCTGCGCTTCAATCTAATGAAGACCTCCCTAGCGTCGAAGGGAGTGGGAAAGAACTCAACCAATCAACTTAGAGTTCGTCTTCCCACCCCCCGCACAGTTGATTAGGTCAGATTTGGAGTATAAAATACGAACAAATCTGCCAATCAACCACTGCGCTGAGATGTTGACACGAACTCTGAGAAGTGTGCTGAACCTTAATCCCACCACTACTCGGCTCATCGCATGAATCTATTCTACCATAATCTCAAGGATTTGCAAGCCTGATTACTCCAGTCGTTCTTGAATACTCACTTGTACTCTATCACCAGCCTGTTTTCCAATAGCCGCTCGAATAGCCTTTTGAACGCCAATAATGTAACAGATATTACCTGTTTCATCCTTGATTCCCATATTGACAATGGAGCCATCATAGGGATGACCATCAAATCTGGCATGTACCTTTACCCTCCCCTTGCCAAACTCTTCTCGTATATCATAGGGAAATATGACATAGGCTCCGCCCTTATCTGGAACAGGGTGGATAGTTGCTACAAATTCATATACTTTAGACAAGATTCCTCCTAAATGTACTTACTAGCTTCACGAATGGATAAGCCTGCCATTTGGGAACTGTACTTTTTTAGAAAAGCCCGTACCCAGTCAGGATTGGTCTTGGAATAATCTCGCAAACTCCAGCCAATCGCCTTGTTAATGAAAAATTCAATCTGATTGAGATTGTTGACCAAAATCTTCTCAAGAAGTTCCGTATCCGTCTTTTCTTTTTGGAGAAGCTGGTGGTCAATGGCAATCCGTCTCAACCAGAAATCATCATCCAAACTCCATTCCAAGATTGTCTGCTTGGCCTCTGGATTGTCCAAAACAATCTTACCTACTAATTTATCCAGACCGTCAATACTATCCCACCATGACTTTGTTTGGGCTAGCTTTTTTAAGCGGGGCAGGTCGGCTAAGACCAGATCTTTTTTCTTAGTAACCAGGTAATCAATAGCGATATACTGAAACTCGCGGTAGGGTTTAACCCAACAAGCCTCTACAAATTTCCAATCAATTCCCTGATCCTTAAAATCTTTGAAAAATTGCTTGGCAACTGTTTTGCGGTCAGGTGTCCGAACACCCAAAAAGTCAAAGTTGTTTTTCATGTAGGCTTTCATCGGTTGGGCTTGACTAGCATCTGCTACTAGTAATAATCGTTTTTCTAATTCATCAATCTTCATTTTGCTTACCTACAAGAGACTTTTGGAGCCAGACAATATCATGCCAGGTATCGAATTTGTAGCCAACTTTCTTGAAATGAGCTACCTGTTCATAGCCCCTCTTCTCATGGAGGGCTATAGAGGCTGGATTGGGCAGTGCGATACAGGCTAAGAGATTTTTAAAACCACGCGCTGTCAGTTCCCTTTCCAAAGCATTGTAGAGAAGAGTTCCAATGCCTTTTCCGCGCGCTTCTTGCTTGATATATACGGATAATTCCACCGTCCAATCGTAAGCCGCACGGGCATAGTAGGTTGATGCATACGCATATCCCACAACCCGCCCTTCTTCTTCTGCGACAAGATAGGGAAATTTCTCCAAGGTCTTTTTAATCCGACTAGCAAAGTCTGCCACAGTCGGCACTTCTGTCTCAAATGTAATGGCTGTAGTTTCAACATAAGGAGCGTAGACAGCCACCAAATCTGCAGCATCCTCTATCTGAGCTGACCGAATGTTTATCATCTAGTTCTCCAACAATTCTCTGTCATAAATAGTATAATCACAACGGTAGATAATCAACCGCTTGCCATCAATTAAGAGTTCAGAAGTCTTAGGTGCATCAGATGCATAAAGAGACACTTTATCACCTACATAAGTAGCAAGCGGGGTTCCGTTTTGCGAACGAATCAAAACCACCTTTGCCTTGCCTGTAAAATCATTTTTCAAGCTAGAAACCATCCGATTAACCAAGGGAATAGAACGATCATAATTGGCCACATCAACAGTAGTCTGGTACTTAGCATAGAGATCCTCTAGCCCTTCTTCAGAGGCAATCAAGGATGAGCCTACATGGTCAATTTCGTAATTCCCAAGTGTGACTTTCAAAACAGACGAATCCGCATTGGAATAGCCTTCGGCATCCACCGAGTCAAATTCCTGATTCCGCGAAATCGAAAGGGAGTTGCCAGACATTTCATCTATCAATTGAGAATTTTCATCGTATGTCCGTACCGTCATCTCCAAACCAATCCATTCTTCCTTGGTATTCTTCCACCAATTCGCAATGGACTGACAGGCAGATAGAGATAACAAACTCACCAATAAAACAGCAGCAACTGCAATCTTTTTATTCCATTTCATAGAAAACCTCCAATGGTTGATACCTTATTGTAACATGTTATACAGTAAATACCAAAATTACTTGCAGATAACAATTTTATCCCAGAAAATAGTCTGGCATGCTTTATGAAAGCTATTTTATAAAAGAAAGAGGAAACATAAAATAAATATCAATAAGTTCATTTCAAACTTTCTTTATAATCAATTGACTTTTTGTACAAAAAGGGTTACATTTAATTTGATATATTAACAAGGAGGTACTCTTATGAAATTGCTTGGAAAAGTTGCCCTGATTACAGGTGCAGCATTTGGACTTGGAAAAGGAATTGCGGAAGTCTATGTAAAAAACGGGGCTAAAATATGTATGATAGATCAGGACGAAGCTGTCGAGAAAACTGCACAAGAATTGCGAGAAAAGTATCATGCAGATATCATTACACATATAGCTGATGTTCGTGAAATAACACAATTACAAGAGGCTGTAAATAAAACGATTGCTGCATTTGGTTCTCTACATATAGCCTGTTGCAATGCTGGAGTCTGTCGATTGGCTCCATTTGAAGAATTTTCAGAAGAAATGAGAGATTTCCATATCGATGTAAATATCAAGGGTGTCTGGAATACTTGCCAAGTCGCCATTAAGGAAATGCTAAAAGGAAACGGAGGTAGTATTGTCATTGCTTCCTCAGTAACAGGAGATATTGTGGCAGATCCTGGAGAAGCAGCTTATGCCATGACAAAGGCTGCAACAGTAGGTTTAACTAAATGCTTAGCGGTTGAATATGCTCAAAAAAATATTCGTGTGAACTGTACACAATTAGGCTACGCACGTACTCCAATGGTAGAACAAATGGCTTTAGAGTCTAATCCTGAAAACCCCGAGCAAATCATCGAGGGAATTGCAAAGGCAGTCCCAATGAAACGACTAGCAGATCCTAAAGAAGTTGGAGAATTATTTGCTTTTCTTGGCAGCGATGAAAGTAGTTATATAACAGGAGCCCAAATTGTCATTGATGGAGGGGCTACTCTGCCAGAGACTGTTGATATGGGTGTCTAACGCACAGTGTAATTAAAAAGGAGAATAATAAGATGAGTCCTCATCAAGTTATTCTCCTTTTAGGTTATAAAAAACCGCCCATTACGGACGGTCATAGTCAGTCAATGAAATAAGGTCACTCGCTGTTCTTGATACTAGTCTAGGAAACGTAGCCACAACTAATACAAGAAGCTTATCTCCCTAGAGTATTAAAAATTAAAGACATCGTTCAAATTCTCAGCCATAGTCGGATGGGTGAAAATCTGTGTTTTGAAGTAGGTATAAGGAATCTTATTGTCAATCGCCATAGCAATCAAGTTAATCAGCTCCTCTGAATTGCGACCAAAGAGAGTTGCCCCCAGAACCAGTTTGCTTTCCTTATCCACGACAACCTTGAAGATACCTTTGAGGTCGTTATTGACATGGGCACGTGGCATATTGGCAACAGGCAATTCATTGGCAATGTAGTCGTAACCTGCTTCCATGGCTTCCTTCTCGGTCAGACCAACACGGGACAGCACAGGCGTGATAAAGACACTTGTCGGAATAGACTTGCGTTGGCTCAAGCTGTAGGTTCCAGTCCCAGTCAATTTACCGAAGACGATACGGAAGTCGTCTAGGGATGTGTAAGTGAATTGTGGACCGCCATTGACATCGCCCACTGCATAGACACCTGAAACTGTGGTTTCGCAGTAGTCATCCACCTTGACAGCACCATTTTCCAAAAGCTCAATCGCCGTATGTTCCAAGCCCAAGTCAGCAGTGTTCGGCACCCGACCTGTCGCATAGAGGACAGCGTCGAAAATTGCTGTTTGACCATTGACTGTCACAGCAACTTGATCACCCGCAGCTGCGACTTGCTCGATGTTAGCTCCGAGCACGAAAGTCACGCCAGCTTCTTCCATGTACTCCTTGGCTAGCTTGGCAACCACTTCCTCTTCTCTTGGTAAAATAGCAGAGCTGGCTTCATATACCGTCACCTGGCTGCCGAGTTTGCTGTAAAGTCCAGCAAATTCCAATCCAATGTTACCACCACCGATAATTGCCAACTTGTTAGGACGAGTTTCCAAGTTCTGAATGCCTGTACTATCATAAACGTGAGCTGTATCCAACAAACCTGGAATTGGAAGCACGCGCGACTTAGCACCTGTATTGATGACGATGGTTTCCGCAGTTAGTTGAATGGATTCCTCACCAGCCGATACTTCCACAATCTTGTCAGCTACAAAACGTGCGTGTCCTTGATACAAACTAGCACCACTGCCTTTCAAGACTGCCTCGTTTTTGTTCCTCAAGCGAGTGGCGACTGTTTCCTTTTGCTCCATTACCTGCTCAAAAGTCCAGTTTTTATCTGCTGCTACCAAGAGAGTCTTGGTTGGAATACAGCCGATATTGATACAGGTGCCACCAAACATGGCAGGATTTTCCTCAACCAAGGCTACCTTTTTGCCAGCTGCAGAAAGCTTTCCTGCTAAGGTCTTTCCAGCCTTACCAAAGCCGATGACTACTAAATCATATTGTTCCATAAGATTCTCCTTTTGATTATTTTCAACCCTAGTCTATCAAAAAAGAAATATTCTGACACAAATTTGCTACAGCAGTAAATTTTTATTTATTTGATGAGTATAGAACAGATAAAAATTAGACAAAATGGAAATAGTTCTGGTATAATGTATCTATGAATTAACAAAACAATACAAAGGAGTTTTTTTATGCGAAATATAGTGCAAAATTGGAGAATCGCTATACCAGTTCTTTTAGCTAGCTTTGGTTTTGTTAAAGGCTGTCAAATGATATTTGAAGAACTGGCAAAGCCAAATGGTATGGAAGCCAAGTATCCCTTGTTTTTACTGACAATCTCTGTTGCTGCTCTTTATATCATTCCTTTAGTCTATTTCATCCGCTACTTAGAAAACCGCTATGCTATTTCCAAAAAAGTCAGTCATTTGAGTTGGCTTTTGGGGCTGACTGCCGGAGTGGCATTTTCAGATTATGGTCACACTGCTATCGGCTACTTTTTGCTAGAGATCATTAAGGTCAGTGATGATTTCCGTTATGACTGGGGGGCTGCTGTTTCTGCTCCATTTGCAGAAGAGTTTGGCAAGGCTCTGGTTGTTGTCTTGGTTTTACTAATTGCAAGAAAAATGACTCTCAAGCATGCCTTGGTCAGCGGTATGATAGCTGGCCTTAGTTTTCAGATTGTCGAAGACATCATGTTCACCTTCCGAGATATGTTTATTGGAAAACTAGATGGGTTTGAGACCATTATCGGTCGTGTTGGACAAGCTGGTTGGACCCATTGGGTATTTACCATGGTCTTCGCACTTGGTATGGTTGCACTTCTTACCAAACAAATAGCTATATCCAAAGTTCAAGGTCTACTTTGGATAACGGCAAGTATCGGTCTGCACTTCTTCTTTAATTCCCCATTACACACTGGCATGTTGACAACCCTACTCCCAATGGCTAGTGTCCTGCTAGGCCTTCTTGCCTTTCACACTGTTGATCAGTTACCAGAATAATAGAAAAAATCCGCCCATGAGCGGATTTTTTCTGTTCAATCTGATTAAAACAAACCAATAGCTGTTCCATCTTCTGCCACGTCCATATTAAGGGCAGCAGGGGCTTTTGGAAGCCCTGGCATGGTCATGACATCACCTGTCAATGCCACAATGAAGCCTGCTCCTAATTTTGGAACAAATTCACGGACTGTAATGTCAAAGTCTGTCGGCGCTCCAAGGGCAAACTGATTATCTGAGAAGCTGTATTGGGTCTTGGCCATGCAGACTGGCAACTTGTCCCAACCATTCTTAGCAAATTCAGTCAGCTGGTTACGAGCCTTCTTCTCGAAAACCACACCTGAGCCACCATAAATCTGCGTAACAATCTTGGTCACTTTCTCTTCTAAGCTATCCTCAGCCTTGTAAAGACGTTGGTAGTTTGCTGCTTGGTTATCAATAGTAGCAACAACTGTCTCAGCCAATTCAACACCACCATCAGCGCCATTTGCCCAAACACTTGCCAACTCGACAGGTACGCCAATTTCAGCGCAAAGTTCTTTCAAAGTTGCAATTTCGTCAGCTGTATCTGAGACGAATTCATTGATAGCAACGATTGCTGGAATACCGTATTTCTGAATATTTTCAACGTGACGCTTCAAGTTAGAAAAACCAGCTTTCACTGCCTCTACATTTTCAGCAGAAAGTTCTGTCTTAGCGACTCCACCATGCATTTTAAGGGCACGAAGGGTGGCAACAATAACCACTGCATCAGGAGCTTTTGGTAAGTTTGGAACTTTAATATCGAGGAATTTCTCTGCTCCAAGGTCTGCACCAAAGCCTGCTTCTGTGACGGTATAGTCGGCCAATCGCAGAGCGGTTGTTGTAGCGAGGACTGAGTTACAGCCGTGGGCGATATTAGCAAATGGGCCACCGTGGACAAAGGCTGGCGTGCCATAGATAGTTTGGACAAGGTTTGGTTTAATAGCATCCTTCAAAATGAGGGTCAAAGCACCTTCCACCGCCAAATCACGCACGTAGACAGGACTGCGATCGAAACGATAACCAATCACAATATTTGCCAAACGTTCTTTCAAGTCATTGATGTCTGTCGCCAAGCACAAAATCGCCATGATTTCAGAAGCTACGGTAATATCAAAACCATCTTCACGCGGAATACCATTGAGCGGGCCTCCCAAGCCAACTGTTACCTTACGAAGGGCACGATCGTTGAGGTCCACAACACGTTTCCAGATAATACGACGTTGATCAAGGCCAATCACATTCCCCTGATGGATATGGTTATCAATCAAGGCTGAAAGGGCGTTATTTGCTGTGGTAATGGCATGCATGTCGCCTGTAAAATGCAAATTGATGTCTTCCATAGGCAAGACCTGAGCATAGCCACCACCTGTAGCCCCACCTTTGATCCCCATGACAGGTCCCAAAGAAGGCTCACGGAGGGCAATCATGGTTTTCTTGCCAATTTTAGACAAGGCATCTGCCAAACCGATAGTAATAGTTGATTTACCTTCACCAGCTGGCGTTGGGTTGATAGCTGTCACCAAAATCAATTTCCCTGGTGCATTGTCTTTCACCGCATTGATTTTATCAAAGGACAATTTTGCCTTGTATTTTCCATAGAGTTCCAAATCATCAAAGCCAATTCCAACCTTATCTACAATTTCTGTAATCGGTTTCAAGGTTACACTTTGCGCAATTTCAATATCTGTTTTCATGAGAGCTCCTAATTTCCTTACTTTTTATGGACATTATACCATACCACAGCTTATTTTCGCATATTTTTTACTATTTATGAACTAACGTACGGAATTTTCAGAAAAACTACAGATTTCTTTACTTAAACAGATACAAATTTTTAAAAACTGCATTCTCATCATAGCTCTACACTTCCATCTAAGACTGGGTTTAGTTAGTTTTTTCAAAAGAGAGTCAGTATTCCTTTAAAAATTGCCTTGATGAGCAAGCAAACGACCGCTTGCATAAAGCACTTCACTTTTATAGTCTTTTAGTTTACTTTTAGTACGAGGCAATGAGCCGCAGGCATAACTGAAGTTAGGCAAGGCGAGTTAACGAAGTAATAAAAGAAAAACTAAATGACGATAGTACAGGCCCTTATATTTTTTTGTATTAGCAGCATCATTTTCCAGTGTCACAGATTGATTAGCAAATCGATTAGTGCAAACTTTACGAAAAATAGAAATTCTAGTAAAATATGAACATGAAACTATTGATTACATCAGGCGGAACAAGCGAAGCTATCGATCAAGTCCGCGCTATTACAAACCATGCTTCTGGAAATCTTGGAAAAATCATTGTCGAACAAGCCTTGAAACGCGGTCATGAAGTTACTCTTGTGACTACAAGACAGGCTGTTAAACCAGATTCTCAGAAGAATTTAACCATTATCGAAATCACAAACGTTGATAGTTTGAAAGAAACATTAGAACCTTTAGTCAAATCACATCAGGCCCTGATTCATAGCATGGCTGTATCCGATTATACACCTGTTTATATGGCTGGTTTAGATGAACTAAGAGCAACTGAAGATATCTCTAGTCTACTAAAAAAACAGACTACAGAAAGTAAGATTTCATCCAAGGATGACTACCAAGTTCTTTTCTTGAAAAAAACTCCCAAGGTCATTTCCTATGTAAAAAAATGGAACCCAGCTATCACACTCTTTGGCTTCAAACTATTGGTTAATGCTCCTAAGGAGGAATTATTTGCCGTAGCTCGCCAAAGCATTGAACGAAATGGCGCTGATTATATACTTGCTAATGACTTGAAGGATATTGGAGAAAATCAACACATTGCCTATTTGGTTGATAAAACAAGGGAGATTCAAGCACAGACAAAAGATGAAATTGCTCAGCTCATTTTAAATACCCTAGAAAAAGGAGAACAAAATGGCTAATATCACACTTGCCGTTACTGGCTCTATTTCAGCCTACAAAGCAGCTGACCTAACTAGTCAATTGACCAAACTCGGTCATCAGGTCACAGTCCTCATGAGTCACTCTGCTATGGACTTCATCACACCTTTGACTCTCCAATCCTTGTCAAAAAATCTGGTTCACACGGATGTCATGATTGAAGAAAATCCTACTCTTATCAAGCATATCGATATTGCCAAAGAAACAGACTTATTTTTACTTGCCCCTGCTTCTGCCAATACGATAGCTAAATTAGCTAATGGTATGGCTGACAACATTATTACGGCAACAGCTCTGGCTCTGCCAATTGGTACTAAAAAACTGCTGGCACCTGCTATGAATACTAACATGTACCTTAATCCTGCTACCCAGAAAAATATCAAAACCCTCATAGAGTATGGTTTTGAGGAAATCAAACCGCGTGAAGCCCTGCTTGCTTGCGGCGACTTTGGTACAGGTGCTCTGGCCGAGATTGATGTGATTCTAAACAAAGTAATGGAGGTTCTAAATGAAAACAAATAAATCCAGGGACGTTGCGACTCTTGCAATATTTCTAACAATCATGATTGTCATTGAAGTGGTCAGTCAGATGATTTTTGCTAATTTTATCTTGCCAATAAAACCGACTATTACACATATTCCCATCATCATCGCTTCCATTCTTTACGGTCCACGCTTAGGGGCACAACTGGGTGGTTTTATGGGAATAATGAGTATCATCCGCAATAGCATAATCATTTCACCGATGAGTTATGTTTTCTCTCCTTTCGTAGAACATGGAAACTTCAATTCTATCCTGATTGCCTTAGTTCCACGTATTTTAATCGGAGTTACACCATATTTTGTTTACAAATTGATGAAAAACAAAAAGGGGCTCCTACTAGCAGGTCTTACTGGTACCTTGACAAATACAATTTTTGTCTTGACTGGTATCTTCTTCCTATTTTCTAATGTATATGCTGGGGATATAAAATTGCTACTAGCTAGTATCGTCTCATTCAATTCTATTGCAGAATTAACCATCTCTGGTCTCTTAACCATAGCTATCGTTCCAGTTTTACAGAAAGTTCAAAAATAAATATCAGAAAATCACGTGAAAGCGTGATTTTTTTTTTCGAAAATGGTATAATGAAAGCGTTTAAAAGAAAAATTTTTAAGGAGATATGCGATGACTTATCAAGAAACCTATCAAACATGGCTCGACTTTGCAGGACTTCCAGACTATTTGCGTGAAGAATTAGTCGCGATGGATAAAAAAAACAAAGAAGATGCATTCTATACAAATCTTGAATTTGGTACAGCGGGTATGCGTGGCTACATCGGTGCTGGTACCAACCGTATCAACGTTTTCGTTGTCCGTCAAGCCACTGAAGGTTTGGCAAAATTGGTAGAATCAAAAGGTGAAGAAGCGAAAAAACGTGGTGTTGCCATCGCTTACGACTCACGTCACTTCTCTCCAGAATTTGCCTTTGAATCGGCTCAAGTCTTAGCCGCACATGGCATCAAATCCTATGTATTTGAAAGCCTTCGTCCAACTCCTGAGTTGTCATTTGCAGTTCGTCATTACAATGCCATCGCAGGTATCATGGTAACTGCCAGCCATAACCCGAAAGAATTTAACGGCTACAAGGTTTACGGTGAAGACGGCGGACAAATGCCACCAGCTGATGCAGATGCTCTTACTAACTTCATCCGTGCCATTGACAATCCATTTGCAGTTGAATTGGCTGACCTTGAAACAAGTAAGGAAAATGGCTTGATTACGGTTCTTGGCGAAGAAACGGATGTTAAATACCTTGAAGAACTCAAAGACCTCAATATCAATCCCGAACTGATTGCTGAATACGGCAAAGACATGAAGATTGTCTATACTCCACTTCATGGTACGGGTGAAATGTTGGCGCGTCGTGCCCTTGCACAAGCAGGTTTTGAGTCCGTTCAAGTTGTTGAAGCACAAGCAACTGCTGACCCTGACTTCTCTACTGTCGCTTCACCAAACCCAGAAAGCCAAGCAGCCTTTGCCCTTGCAGAAGAATTGGGCCGTGAAGTCGGGGCGGACGTCCTTCTTGCAACTGACCCTGACGCTGACCGTGTTGGTGTTGAAGTTCGTCAAGCTGACGGTTCATACTGGAACCTCTCTGGTAACCAAATCGGCGCTATCATTGCTAAGTACATCCTTGAAGCCCACAAGCAAGCAGGTACACTTCCAGCAAATGCTGCCCTTGCTAAGTCAATCGTATCTACTGAGTTGGTAACTAAGATTGCTGAAAGCTACGGCGCTACCATGTTCAACGTCTTGACTGGCTTCAAATTCATCGCTGAGAAAATCCAAGAATTTGAAGAAAAACACAACCATACTTACATGTTTGGTTTTGAAGAAAGCTTCGGCTACCTCATCAAACCATTCGTACGTGACAAGGATGCTATCCAAGCTGTGCTTATGGTTGCTGAAATTGCTGCCTACTACCGTTCACGTGGCATGACCTTGGCTGACGGTATCGATGAAATCTTCAAAGAATATGGCTACTTCGCTGAGAAAACCATTTCAGTGACCCTTTCTGGTAAAGACGGTGCAGAGCAAATCAAGGCAATCATGGCTAAATTCCGCGATAACTCACCAGCACAATTCAACGCAACGGACATCGCGGTCTTTGAGGACTTTGCCCTTCAAACTAAGACAGACAAAGATGGAAACGTTGAAAAACTCACTACTCCTCCATCAGATGTCTTGAAATACACCTTGGCAGATGATTCTTGGTTTGCAGTTCGTCCTTCGGGAACAGAACCAAAAATCAAATTCTACATCGCAACAGTCGGTGAAACACTTGCTGAAGCAGAAGAAAAAATCGCTAATATCGAAAAAGAAATCAACGAATTTGTTGGATAATCATTTAAAACCAAAAAGAGTCGCTTTCGCGGCTCTTTTCTTTCTTAACTATGCGTATAGATTTTCTCGAACATAAACATACAAATATATAAATGATGCAGATAATACCAATTTTTCAAAACTTGTAAAGTAGTTATACAAGAATAACAGAGGTTACATTTTATCTAATTAGAGAAAATGAGTAATTCTCTATGGAATCCCTTTCGTTCCAATGTTTCTAGGCTTTTACGAGCAGTCCAACACACTCTATACAAGGAATATAAAGCAAATCCTTCTGATAAGGCATTTTTTGAGGAGCATAAGGCTGAAATCACACGCTACGAAACGGCTCTTGCAAAACTAAAAAAGTCCTATTCAAAGCTACCTGATTCAAAGGATATTTTAGATAAACTTGATAAATTGCAAGAAAAAAAGAATACCCTAATGCAAGAGTATTCTTCTACAAAATCTACTATGGACGAGCTTTATAAAATACGAAAGAATTATGGAATTTACATGGGTAAGGAGATGGAGAGATAGTGTTCTCTCCTCTTTTTGAATTTATAAATTTATTTTCATAACTATTTTTTACGAACTCTCATTTTCTTTAGTATTCTATGTGAAATAAAACAGCAACCAATATTTACGATTATGCTAATCAGCAATTCCATAACTGGTGTTTTATATAGTCCCGATAAAACGAATACAGATGATATTGGATATATGGCTCTTACAACTTCCTTTGAGGCAAAGAAAATTCCTATAAAGGAGTATATTTCAGCGATAATCAGAGCTATCCAGTAGCTTCTTTTTACAAGTCCAACGAATGCAATAATTGGAGATATTGCCATAAAAACGCCTATTCCAGTTAATACATATACAACAAAATAATGAACTACTTCACTCATGTTTACCGCATTTAAATGCAATACCGCTTCTATAATTAAAGATACCATAAACAATATTAGATAAACAAAAATGCTACCCAACAGAGTAATTACCATTTTTGCAGTAATCATATTACTTTCATCTATCGGTATTAACTTTAATGATTTGAGTACATCTTCTTGTTCCTCACGACAAATAATATATCCTCCAAACAATGCTATCAAACTTGGCAATACAAAATATGTTGTTAAAGACTGCACTTGTAAAATATACCATCCAAATGTGTCTATATACTTTTTCCCACCAAATGAAAATTGTCCTTGAAGAAATACAACTCCCAAAGTCATCATGAGTGCAAATACAAGCAAAAATATCAATTTTGATCTGTGAAGTTTTTTATATTCAGCTAATAAAAGGGTCTTCATTTACCATCCTCTCCTTTTCAATAATAATTTTGTAACTATTGTAAATCCAACTACCCATCCTCCTATACAAAGAAGAGAATAAACTATATTTATATCTTGATTTAATACTATTCCCGGAACATCTCTCAAAACAATTGCTGTAGAGCTCGATAATGGGTGTACATACATATTAACCATCAAAATTACAAATCCCGAAAAAGCATAAACAATCGTCAAACAAATAGGTAAAATATATTTTTTTGTCAAAAATGCGATAGATAAAATGGGAAGCATAGAAACTGCTAAAAGTACACTAATCTCAAAACACTTTCTAATAAGAAAAATACACAAAGAGTAATCTATCTCTATATGATGAATAAATTTCCCAAAAAGAAGTGTAAAGAAAATTGACAAACTCATAAATACTAAAGTGTAAATAAGCATAATTTCAAATTTGCTAATCAAAAGCTTCGTCTTTTGTATAGGAACAATCCACAACATCTTAAAAGTATCATTCTCATACTCTGCTGACACAATCATTGTGGAAAATATTCCTAATATAATTGGCAAAATCAGCCATAAATTATAACTAAAGATTGTCCATTTGAAATATTTCATTGCATTATCTGAAAGATCTATATTCCCAAAATATATAGTGGCAAGCAATGGCATTAAGAGTGTTGCCAGAAACATCATCCAAACAATCTTTTTCCTTTTCAATTTAAGAAACTCTACTTTAACTAAATTAAGCAATTCCCTCTCCTCCGGTTATTTTCTTGAAGTAATCTTCCAAAGACTCATTGCATGTTTGTGATGAAATCACTGATATTTCATTCATAACCAACAACTTATTAATTTTTGCCATATCTAATCTATGACTATATATCCTTATATGATTATTATCTTCAACGGAATAATTTGTTATTCCAAACTCTTTTTCCAAAATAGTCGCAGCTTTTGATACATCTGATACTTCCAAAATAATGTACTTTCTATTTTTCTTATTTAATTCTTCCATACTGTTTTCTTCTAATAAAACTCCTTTATCTATAATGCCCACTGTATCAGCAAGGAGTGTTATTTCAGATAGAATATGACTGGAAATCAAAATTGTTTTTCCTTTTTTTACACTCAAATCTTTTATAAAATCTCTAACTTCTGCTATACCTATTGGATCTAATCCATTTGTCGGTTCATCTAAAATTAAAACCTCAGGATCATGTAAAATTGCATTAGCTATTCCCAGTCTTTGTTTCATTCCTAAAGAATAATTTCCAAAGAGTTTTTTATCTTTATATGGCAGACCAACTACTTCTAAAGCATTTTTAACCGCATTAGGAAAAGCCGTTCCTCTTAACATTGCAAATATTTCCAAATTTTCTGTCCCTGTAAGATTAGGATAAAATCCGGGTGTTTCAATAATTGCACCAATTCTTGGATAAATCTTTTTCTCGTTACCTTTTATGTTTTGATTGAAAACACTTACTTCACCATTCGAAATATCCGTAAGACCCAATATCATCTTCATAATGGTTGTTTTACCTGCTCCATTTCGACCTAATAACCCATATATGGAACCTTTTTTGATGTGCAAATTTACCGAATTTACAGCCTTTTGTTCTCCATACACTTTTGTTAAATTCTTTGTTTCAATAATATAATTTTTCATTTTATTTTTCTCCTTAATAATTTTGTCTTTTCATAGATTTTATAGAGAACACAAAAAATAGTGTTCCAATTGTTAAAATAGGTAACAAACAACTAAACTGCGATACATTTAACGAATATCCACCGATACTGTTTTCTACCATTTCTTTGGCAGCCGATGATACATTTTGATAAACCCCTAATAAACTTGCAAGCGGATGTATATGAACTAATATCGAAGCTCCAAATATCCCAATTCCTAAATAAAGCAAGCACATAGAAATAGGTAAAACATAACTCTTAGAAAAAGTAGCAATGTAAATCACTGGAAGCATTGCAATCGGAATTAACAAAGCTGCAAGCACATATAATATTGCTGCCTCTTTTAATGTAATTAAATTAAAATCTATAAAGCCTCCACTTATTACTGCACCAAATACAGATGATATATATGTTAATATCATTAAAAATATAGTTAATAACTCAATCAGAACAAATTTCACCAAAAATACTTCAAATCTACTAACCGAAGTTATTAGTACATTCTTTAAAGTATCATTCTTTTTTTCATCGAAAAATAACATAGTGGAAATTATTCCAATTACGATTGGCAAAAATACAAAGGTTAAATTCTTAAATGCCAAACAATATAAGTCCCCAAAGCTATCCATGATGGGACTTTCTCTTGAAATCGCAAATGCCCTTTCAATTGCAAACAAATTTAAGATAGCAGTTAATATAATAATGCCTATCAAAATTTTGTTTCTCTTCCATTTTTTTATTTCAGCTTTTATTAAAAACATTTTGCACCTCCTTAACAATAAATACTATAAATGATTAACCTTGCCATAATCTTGCGACACCCTTGTTTTTATCTTGTTTCAATAAAAAAAGCCCCAAAAAGAGGCTTTCTAAATCAGCTACTTACATTGCAAACTCCACAGTAAAGACAGTTTTTATGTTAGGTATACTACTTACCCTTATTTTGGCATTATTCACTCTTAACAATTCTTTAGCAATTGATAAGCCAAGTCCCGATCCTTTTGTTAATCTTGAACTATCTGCCTGATACATTCTATCAAATATATATGGTAAGTCCTTTTCACTTATACCATTTCCATTATCTAAAATCATCAAAGTAGCTTTTGTATCCGATTCTTCTAATTTCAAGTGTACTCTATCACAATTACTGTGAATAATAATATTGTTTATAATATTGTTTAAGCTCCTAAAATAGGCATTTTCATCTATCTTTATATAGAATTCCTGTTCCGGAATTTCAATTTCATAACTTATATGTTTTTCTTCAAAAATAGGAATCCAGTCGCTTATCACATTTCTTGTTAATTCATTCAGGTCTTTATCTACAAAAGAAAACTTCCATTCTCCTGAATCCAACTTTACCCAATCAAAGAGTTTTTCTACAAAATCCTTCAAGTAATGTGCCTTACTTAAAGAAATTTTTATATAATCATCCTTCTCATCTCCCGTAACAATTCCCTCTTGCACTGCTTCTAAATATCCAACCAAAGAAGCTAATGGTGTTTTCACATCATGAGACAAACTTGTCATAAGCGATTTATACGCCTGTTCTGACTGCTTTTGTTCTATTAGCTTGTTCTGGCTTTGTAGAGTTATCTCATTTATATCATGACAGATCTTTTCTGTAGTTTCATTTTTCTTAATTAAAATTCTGCGATTGTAATCACCATTTTTTATATCAACGAGTACTTCCTGAATCCTGTTTATTTCTTTTTTTATGTTCGTAATTTTTTTTAACAAACAAAAAATTACAAATATCAATAATAAGATTATGATGATTTTTACATCCATATATCATACCCCCTTACTAAAACGATAACCCACGCCCCTAACTGTCAAAATATAAGTTGGTTCTTCAGGGTTAGGCTCTATTTTTTTTCGAAGCTTACTGATAAAGGACATGATATTACTATCATCAAAAAGATAATCTTCTTCCCAAACATTCGTATATATTTGTTTTTTTGTAAAAATCCTCCCTTTATTAGACGCAAGAAAATACAATAAATCAAATTCTTTATTTGTTAATTCTATGTTATTATCACTTATTTTTACAGTTCTATTTTCCTTATCTATTTGCATACCATCTATTGTGAGTATATCAGACTGGTCTGTGCTTTTCTGATTGAAATCTATATATCTACGAACCATAGCTTCAACTCTTGCCTTAAGTTCATTTATATTAAATGGCTTTGTCAGATAGTCATCAGCACCTTGTTTAAGTCCATAAATTTTTGAATCATCATCAGACTTCGCAGTCAGCATTAAAACCGGAATAGTGCATTCTTCCCTTATCATCTCCAGAACTTGAAACCCATCAAAATCAGGAAGCATAATATCTAATAAAATCAGACACAAATTATTTGCATTTCGTATTTTCTTATATCCGTCTAATCCATTATTGGCAATATCAACAGAATATCCATCAGTACTTAAACACTTTTTAATTAAATTACATAATGCAATATCATCATCTATAATTATTATCTCTCTCATATCTCATAACTCCATACTTCTTATTCAATATAATTATCATCAAAGGAAAATACATCATTCGGTGTACAATCTAAAGCCTTACATATTTTTTCTAAGTTTTTAAGTGTTATAGGCTTATTTTTTCCCATCTGTGCCATAACATTAGTGGTAATCCCTGCCATAACTATTACATCTGTTTTCTTCAAACTTTTCTTCGCCAATAGTATCCATAATGGTTTATAATTCAATGCCATACTAATCCTCTTTTCTTTGTAACGATTCTCGAAGTAATTATATCACTTTCATTGATTATATTCAATTTTTATTTGATTTTTAAAAGATTGCTTACAACCATTTTTTACATTTTGTCTTTATACAGACTTAATAAACTGAACAAAAAAAGAATATCATTTACCATGTCCTCAATTTTATCTCGCATTGTTTTGTAATCCATCGTTTAGTTCAGGCAAGTTATAGAACTTGGAAAATCTTGTCTTTACTCTGTATCCTGTTCCCTCCGGAGAAAGCTCAAAAGCAGACTGCGTTTCCCCAAAGGTAGAAGCCCAGCTATCAAAATGCTCCAAATTATTCTTTTTAAGGCTTTCATACTGAAGATAACGCTGCATAGTGTAAAGCTCAGTCATGGAGTTTGATACAGGCGTTCCCGTTGCAAAGACAATGTTTTTCTTACTTGGTCAAGTGTGGCAAAGCATATTGACGAGCTGCTTTCTAAAAATCTTTATCTTGAAGAAAAGAAAATAGAAAGTAAGTCAGAGATAGAAGAAGCAAAAGCACCGCAATATTATTCTAAAGATAATCCTGAAAACTTAATGACTGATGAAATGCTTGAAAGAGTACCTGAACTTTACGCACAGGAAGATGTAGCTTTAGCGGATAAAGAGGTTCATGCAGCATATATTATTCCTTTCCGTTCTAACTGGACTTGGTATATGACGGAATATGATAGGGAAAGCGGTGATGCCTTTGGACTTGTGTTAGGATTTGAGCCTGAATGGGGATATTTCAATCTTGAAGAATTGAAAGAATTAAATGCTCAAAGGCTTATTTTAGAAGATTTTCCAAAGACCTTTAGAGAGCTTAAAGATACAGAACTTGCAAAGCAGATGGATGAACAGGAGGATTTTTCCGATGATGAAGTAGGGAAAGCTCAGGATAAGTTAAATGAAGTCTATGACAGTTTTTCTAAAAAGCATGGGCATGTCAATAACCTTTCTAATACCAGAGCATTAAAAGAAGATAGTAACTTCCCGCTTGTATCTTCCATAGAAATCCTTGATGAAGAAGAAAACTTTAAGGCTAAGGGAGATATTTTTTCAAAAAGAACCATCACAAAGGCAAAGACAATCGACCATGTGGATACTTCCCTTGAAGCTCTTGTGTTATCTATGTCTGAAAAAGGATATGTGGACTTTGACTATATGGGAAGTCTTACAGGAAAAGACAGACCGACTTTGATCGAAGAATTAAGGGGAGAAAGGTATTCGACCAGATTGTAAATCCGGACGGCTCCAAAGCTTCTGTACTAAATAAAAAGGAAACGCTTCTTGTAGGACAGAAACAGGAGCTTATAAAGGAAGAATTTAAGAACTGGATATTTAATGATCAGGAAAGAAGAAACAGGCTTGTAAATCTTTCCGCTTCTCTGTTATAGAAATAGTCAAAGTCCATCGCTTCACCTCCCTCCTTAAAAATTTGCAAAGAAAAAGACGATAGTTTTTTCTCTATCGCCTTTGGTAACCATTTTTATGAAATTTTTTAGATTGATTTTATTGCTTCATTGATTCCTTTAAAGAATGCTATAACTGCTGCTCCAACCATCGGTATTCCATAAGGACTTAACAAAAATCCTAATACCAATGCCTCAATGCCAAGTGATATATCTTTTTGTATAAATGATCCTATTGCTGCAACAATACACATTAGCATTAAGAAATACAGAATAGTTGTTCCTATGCCGAGCAGGAATGTCAGAAATGCTGTGAGGATACTTAACAGCAAGCTGATTGGAAACAAGATTATTTTTATTACCCATCTCATCATTTCTTATTCCTCACTTCCCAATTCATACTTTGTATCTCCACACACCATATCAATGCAAACATAAACATCAATATAATTTTTTAGGACTTTTTTTCTTCCTCCATCTCCATCTTCATTAAAGACATAATGCTTGTAAAACTACTTAAAATGCAGGATTTTCACGATTTCACTCTTTGTATCAACGCTATGCACTCCACATGTGTTGTCTGTTCCTTGAGAATACAATTTTTTATCCTCGTCACTGTTTTGAGGACACAATTTATCTGGTTCTAGTTTAGCATTTTTACGTTTACTTTTGAATTGTTTGCCATCCTTGTTTTGAGTTTCACCTGTTTTGAATATTATAGTTAACATTGCAGGATCAATTTCTCCGTCGCTATTAACTCCACCTACAATAATTTTCTCAACAATACTTTCAAAAACTGCACGATCAAACTCCGTAAGCATTTTCTGCGAAGATAGCAAGTGCTTAAACTCAGTTAGTCTTTTCTTTACATCGATTTCTGATTTTAAGGTTGTTTCAATATTTACCTTCTCTTCTGCTAGAAACTCTTTTTCTGAGGAAATTTCATTGTACTTTTCATTGTATATGGTATCGCTAATTTTCCCTTCGAGCCTTAGATTTACAAGATTTTCCTCTTTTTTGAGTAATGTTCGAAGTTTGTTTGTAATTCTTTTTAGTTCCTTGTTAAGGCTATTGTCATTCAATTCAGATTCAATCGTTTCAAGTAAGTCTGTCATTAAATTTTCATTTGAATGATAGAGTTGTCTGTAAGCTTCCATGAAAGCTCCCTCAATAGCTAGTTCTTCTAATCCTTTACTATGTTTACAATATTTTTTCCCTTTTTTTATCGAAGTAACGCAGTGCCACACAACCTTGCGATAATCTGAACGGCAGTGCCAACTTCTTCTAGATAATATTGAACCACAAAAACCACATTCTAACATGCTACTAAAAGCATACATTTTTGAATAGCGTTCACGTTTTCCATTTACATTCGCAACTGTCTTTTTATTTCCTGCCCTACGCAACCTAATCTCCTGAGCTTTCTCAAAGTCTTCTTTAGATATTATAGGTTCATGATTATCTTTGATGTAGTACTTATCTTCTTCACCAAAATTACTTAAACGTCTCTTGCTTATTGGATCCACTGTAAAAGTTTTGCCCATTAGAATATCGCCTTTATATTTTTCATTCTTTATGATTCCTAAGACTGTTGTATCATTCCAATGATCTAATCCTCTCGGCGATTTGTAACCTAGTTCATCAAGTTCCCTTGCAATTACTTTTCCTCCAATACCTTCTAAGTACCTTTCAAAGATATAACGAACTATTTTGGCTTCTTTTTTATTGATTGAAAGTTGCTTGGTTTCTACATCATAGTCATACCCCAAGCATCCTTGAAACCCTATCAATTCACCACGTTGCATCTTCATTTTTAATCCCTTTTTCACATGTGCAGATGTATTTTCTACTTCTTGCTGTGCAACAGAGCTAAGAATGGTTAGAAGTAATTCTCCATCCATAGTAAGGGTATCAATGTTCTCTTCCTCAAAATAAACTCCAATTTGCATATCCTTTAACATTCTGACATACTTCAAAGTATCTAAGGTGTTTCTTGCAAATCTAGCAATTGCTTTTGTTACAATATAATCAATTTCTCCATTTACACAATCATTGATTAAGCGTTGAAAATCCTGTCTCTTTCCTACTTGTGTTCCTGAAATCCCCTCATCTGCATAGATACCTGCCAGTTCCCAATCCGACCGCTGAGAGATATAATCTTTATAATGTCTCACCTGAGATTCATAGCTATTCTTCTGATCTTCGCTATCAGAACTAACTCGGCAATAAGCAGCAACCCTTTTTGAGTCTCTTTCAGAATTGTGGCCTCTTCGACGAACTAACGAATCAGCTTTTATTATTTCAACATTATTATTTTTCATACTGAAATTCCTCCTTTTGATTCTATATTACCGCGTTCAGATCAAAAGGTCAGCTATTTTGTGTACTTAATACGCAGTCTATTTTTAATTTTTTCATATTCCTTTTTGGTCACCATATTTCTAGAATATAAAAAGTTGAGCATTGAAAGTTGCATACTATATTTTACTACTGATTGTTCCAAAACTTTCCCTCCTGTTAACATGTTACTCTAAGTTATTCTCTGTGGGTATGACTGGTTAAATCAATCATGGGAATTTCACCCGCTGTCCTTTTACGGTGGCAGCCTGAACGGTCAGAAGTATCATTATCATTATTTGTGTCATGGCAGATAGGTTACCATCCTATTTTTGAATAAATGATTTTCGCTCATTTCCTGGCGCATTACATTCTATTGCTCAACAAATAAATATAGTCCCACCTAGAATTATTCAATTGTCAATGAACAAATCAAGGAGAGACTATTTTATTTTAAGTTTAATCCTATCCGGACAATCTGTTAATCCTAATAGGTAATCCGTACTAACGTTATAGAGTTTAGAAAGCTGCACAATAACATCTGCCGTTAAGGCGACCTCTCCTCTCTCAATTTTTGCATAGTTAGTATGAGAAAAGGAAAGTAAATTTGCAACAAATTTTTGAGTGAAATCATGATCCTCTCTCAAATCTCTTATACGTTGGTACATCTAGCTTTCTCCTAAGAAAAAGTATATGTCACTTTGAGAAAAAATCTCGAAAATTGTCATAATATGACAACATCACTTTAAATTATTTATTGCGAACTAATGACTATAAAATATTGATTCATTTTAGAACATATATTCATAACATCCTATAACTACTTGATTACACTACAAAAAACTAGAGGCAATCTAAATGACAAAACAATAATATCTAGACCGCAATTGAAAAAACGTAAACCGATTTAGCAAAGTAATAGAAAATAATAAACTCACGAAGTAGAAAACGCCTTATTGTAATTGATACAGCGAGAAAACTGAAACAATTCTTATTTATACTGATAGTAAGACTGAGAATTAGTAAAGCTTATATCGGTTAAAACGTTATCGCACAAGGAATGCTCTTTCGACTAGCATTAACTATCATGCGAGCAACATGTATATTGTTAGATAACAACAATTAGATACTAAATTTTATTTATCAATTAATTGGTCTAATTTAAGGCAGTTACATAATTACATCATCCTCTTTTTTCTAGTTCATAACATGTTAATCTGTAAAAAATCACACTAAACAGAAGATTAACAAAGATAAAAATAGTAAGTTCTAATAGTGAAAAATCTTCTAAAGCTCTACTTCTCAATGCTATCATAGGTTGAGAATATGGGTAAAATTTATCTAAGTTTTCATTCAAAAACAATAAGACGAACCCGCCCATAGCGCCTAAAGCTGAAATGCCAATTGATTGACCAAAACTTCTAATTTTAGCATAGGCAAACGCTTGTATGCATAAAATTGATAAAGAGCTCAAAATAGATAAAAGTGTCCATTTTAAAGTTAATAGGACAAAAGAAGAGAGTTCAACATTAGCTACTTTTAAAGCTACAATATAAACAATTAGTACGAGGAATTGAATTGGAATGACTAATGCAGTAACGGTAAATAGCTTGCTTATCAGTAACTTTTTGATAGATACTGCATTTGAACATAACATTTCCAAATTTTTTCTTTCAAACTCTTGAATTAAAGATATTGCTATAAAAATTGCGAGCATTGGAGGATAAAGAATTTGAGTATAATAGAAAGTTAATTGTCCCCACATCACTTTATCCTGTGTACCATCAATTAAAACTGATTGATTAGCAAAATAGGTACCTAAGCCAATAAAACTTGATAATGCTACAAAAACAACACCAATTATTAAAAGCTGAATTTTATTCAGCTTTTTCCATTCAGCTGAAATATAATGCCTCATTTTCTTTGTCTCTCTTTCTTCAAAAATATACCTCTTACAAGAAGATATAACAGTAAACAATAAATTAGATATATTAAAAGTCTAAAGTATATTGATTGGTCAAATTTATAAAGATAGCTTGAATTATTTATTAGAGTAAATTTGTAAGGAGACAAATAAGAACAGCCAACCCACGGTATAGCGAATGTCCACAATATTGTAGATTTGGATGCTAATATTAAACCTATAAAGCCACCTATAAAACCTGATGATAACAATAAGCCTTGTTTATCAGTAAACATTGCGAAAGTTAAATAAAGGCAAATGAGACTGAAACTTGACAATAGTTGTCCTAAAATTTGAAGAATAGTGATTGTTAGAGGGACACTTACTCCGTTAACCATTGCAAATACATTCGTTGCAACTGTTTCTAAAATAGCCAATATCAAAAAGAAAACAGTTGATAAAATTAATTTACTGTAAAAAATTTGAGTTAATGTAGTTCCGTTTGATTCCTGTAGCTTAAATGTCTGTCCTTCAAGTTCATTAGAAACTATACGGCTATTGAAAATACTAATTGCTATGGGAAGAAAAAAGCTATTCATTGTTTGATTATTAAATAGCACACTAACTCCGTCATAACTTACTGAATTAATTTCACTACCAGTACTAACTGTATTCCACAAGAATCCAATTAACATGAGGAATATTGTAATAATAAACGATTTTGTCCTACGACTTTTCAATAATTCTATTTGTAAAGCATTAACCATTTTATAACTCCTTAGTTAATTCTAAAAATATATCTTCGAGATTTTCTTTTCTATGTTCTACACGAAAAATTGGAAAGTCTAGTTCAACCAAGAAACGGACTATATTAGCGATTTGCTCGTTATTAGCATTCCAGATTTTAATAAGTTTTGCAGTATATTCTACTTTTCTATTACTAAAACTATCACCAAAAAGATTTTTTAATTTTTCAATGTCAAATTTTCCTTCAATCTCTACCCAATTATTAGCATTTATTTTTTCAATTTCTCCCTCGTATACTAATCTCCCATGATTTATAATTCCAACTCTATCAGCAATCTGCTCAATTTCAGATAGAATATGACTAGAAATGAAAATTGTTAGTCCTGCCTCTTTAGCCAAACGAATAATCAATTCACGTATCTCATGAATACCAGAGGGATCTAATCCATTTGTTGGTTCATCCAATAATAATATCTGAGGTTCTTTTACTAAAGCAAATGCTAGGGCTAAACGCTGTTTCATACCCAAAGAGTAGGCTTTTACTAATTTTTTTCTATTTTTTTCTTCTGATAATCCCACAAGTTCAAGTGTTTTTAAAATATTCTCTTCTTTAAAACCTAACATTTTTTGAAAAACTAATAGATTTTCATAACCTGTTAAATTTGGATAGTATGAAGGTTCTTCAATCATTGACCCTATATATTTTAGGTAATCGTTTGATTTGTTAATTGGAGCGTTCATTACTTCAATTGAACCAGAAGTAGGTTCAATTAATGATAGAATCATCTTCATTGTCGTAGTTTTTCCTGCACCATTAGGACCAAGGAAACCATAAATTTCCCCTTTTCTAACTGTAAGTCTTTCTAAATCAACTGATGCTACTCCTTTAAAATTTTTCTTCAATTTTTTTAGTTTTATTACTTCTGTCATTGTATAATCCATTCCTTTCGTTTTAAATTTTTGTTAATGCCAACACTAAAGTACTAGACACTTTTATTACAAATAAATTTCTTGTAGTCCAAGTTATTCTTTTTTAAATCCTCGTGAGTGGATTTAATGACCTCACCTGTTTCATCATTTATAAAGATAACACTACCAACATAGTTCACAATATCCAAGTGGTGACTTACAATTAAGTTAATTAACACAACTTAATATGTAGCAGATAATAATACTTGAATGCTTAAGTAAAAAATTTCTATTTAAATGATTAACAACATTTTAGTATTTTAGTCCAAGTTGCTAGGTTACATTCGTGAGTAAGAGTAAGTACTACTCCGTTTCCAGCACCAATAATTTGGTCGAGTTCCGCCATACTTACTTCTTGTAGTGCATTTACTGCTGCGATTTCTGCGATACTTTGATTATTTGTTGATTCCATAGCTATTCTCCTCGTTTAAAGTAAATCAATATCAAGCATCTTTATCTTGCTACAGTTACATTTTATAAGTACAAGATAAAGAAATATTAAAATTCACCTTAAGAAATCCTAAAGATTTTAGTAGACTTACTTTTTACTTAAAATTTTTGATATACTATAAATATAGATATGGAAAATTCAAATTATTTTACTAGGAGAGCTTATGGATATAGAAACGCCTTTTTTAACTAGAAAAATATTGGTTGTTGATGATGATATTGCGTTAAACAATTCAATAAGGGAGATACTATCAGTTTCTGGTTTCAAAAAAATATATAGTGCATACAGCATCAGTGAAGGAATAGAGTCTTTTATTAATAATTCTATTGATTTGATTATATTAGATGTCATGCTTCCAGATGGGAAAGGATATTTACTATCAAAATACGTAAGAAAAAATTCTGATATTCCAATTCTTTTTCTAACAGCAAAAAATGAACCTGAAGATGAAATTCAAGGGTTACAATCTGGAGGAGATGATTTCGTGACTAAGCCTTTCCTTCCTAAAATTCTCATTTATCGCATAATTTCGCTTCTCCGTCGGTCGTACAAAGAAGACAGTAACATTATTAAATTAGAGAATTGCATTATTAATTTAGGAAATGCTATTGTTGAAAAAAATAATGAAAAACTTTCTTTAACCCCAATAGAAATTCAAATCGTTCGGAAATTATATGATAATAAAAACTATATTGTATCTACAGAGGCGATTTGTGATACCGTATGGGGCATTGATAGTTTTGGATATGAAAAGTCTTTAATGGTCCATATCAGAAATATCAGAGAAAAAATCGAACTTAACCCTTCAAAGCCACAATACTTAATTACTGTTAAAGGACTCGGCTATAAACTAATGGTATAGGAGCTTGTACATGTTTAAACTACGTGTAATAACACAATTTATTAGACGTTTTATTGTTTCAATCATAGTCATGTCCATAATAAACGTTTTTATTCTAGGATTTTTTGTTTTTAGTCAAGCAAATCAAACTAATGTGATGGACACAGTGAATAATCTAGTCAAACAACTTGATATCAGTTCTAATTCTGCCAAATTATCTAACTTTGGGAAAAAATTAGCTAATTCTAAAGAGGTATGGATTATGATTTTAGACTCTGATAGTGGCGAGGAAATCTATGAATATAAAAAGCCAAGTGAAGTCCCGACACAATATAACCTAGCTGACGTCGCTAAGTTTACACGTTATTATTTAAATGATTACCCCGTATTCGTACAAATTGTTAATAATAAGATCCTTGTTTTTGGATTTTCAAAAGATAGAGTTTTTAGATTTCCTTTCGATTATTATGAAAAATCCGACTTTCATAGCTTATTTATTTTAGCTTTTTTTCTACTTGGAATAAATTGTCTGTATCTATTAATTATTTATACCTACAGTACTAGATTAGTCCAACGTAAGATTACTCCTTTAGTTTTAGCGATTAAAAAATTACCAGAAGGGCTTAGTGGTTCTGTTTCAACTCAAGATGAGCTAAAACAATTAACGGAAGCTATAAATATTGCTGATAAAAAACTAAAAGAAGGTGAACTTTTTAAAGAAAATTGGATTTCTGGTATCGCACATGATATAAAAACCCCTCTTTCCGTCATTACTTCAAATGCTTCTCTTATTAGATCTGATACAGTGGATAAAAATCAATTAAGACGTTTACGTTCCATACTTAATGAGAGTTATTATATTCAAAATACTGTAAATGACTTAAATATTTTTGCCAGATTAACTAATAGCCCGTTCACTCTGAAATTAGAATCAGTCAAAATAATTCCATTCTTCAAGGAGATCATTATACAAATAATAAATCAAGAAGTTTGGGAAAATATAAATTTTTCATTTGAATTTGATGATGAACTTCAAAATAGTAAAATCTCAATTGAAAAAAACTTAATTTCACGTGTAGTTCATAATATTATCTATAACTCTATTCTCCATAATCCTGAGGGCTGTAATGTGAATATTAGTCTACACAGAGATAAAGAATTTTTAATAATTACAATTGAGGATGATGGCATCGGCATAGCAAATGATAAACTATTATCAATTTATGATAATAATAAAATCATTGAAGAATTTGACATCTCAGGAATTAGACGACACGGTATGGGATTAAAAATCTCAAAACAAATTATTGAAGTTCATGAGGGAACTTTTAAAGTGGAAAGTAAAGAGAATCAATTCTTTAAAGTTATTATTAATTTACCTCTAGAACATGATAATTATTAGTAGCCATAGCAGATAAAGTACCATTCTTTTTTATATTCGACAATAATTGCAAACGTCACAGAATATCTCACTGATTGATTAACAAAATTGTTTATTCAACAGAGACATTTTCTTGAAATTTTTGGTACATATTCTTGTTGTTATTAAAAATTTTCGCAAATGTTTCCAATCTTCTAACTAATGATTCATACTCATCAAGATAACGATCTAATTTCTCTTGTAATCTCCATATTTCTTCACTCACATGTTCTAATGAAGTTGATTCTGTTAAATTCAGTTTTGAAAAGTCATACCTTGCTAATTTTCGACTATTCGGATCATCACTCTTTAGATTGATAAGCACTTCTGCCATCTTGTTTAAGGTGGTGATTTTTTCATTTGTTTGAGTCAGTTTGACGTCTAGCTCTGCTATTTCTACAACCAGTTCGTCTTTAACGTCCTGGTATTTTTTGTCTGTCTCTGTTAACTCAATCAAGAGGTTAATATCAGAAATCTTTTCTTGAAGTCGCTCAACAGTCGATCTTCTGTATGGTATTACTCGACTATCGTTGGTTAGCTGTCTAATCAAGGTTCGTCCTTTTATATACTGATCCTTATCCGAATGCTCTTTGTTATAGACAAAGTATGAGGTTGTCTCACGGATATAGACTTTATATTTTGTCTGATTCTCTTCTTCAAGAATATCTAATTGATAGTTGGGAATAAAAATAAGACCGCTCTGCTTTATACCAAAAGACACCTTGATATAAACGCCCTCATCAACTAACTTCTTAATTTGATGTTCTGCAAGTTCCACTTCAAATTCGTGAACGGCATCTCGTTTTTCCTTAAATGTTTCAAAGGCTTCCTCAATCTCTTCAGTGGATACCTTATCCTTATCTCGTTCTTCTTGAAAAGTATGGTACTGCTCCTGTAAATTCTCTAATCCTTCTGAATCACCGACTTCCTTATTTTTAAAGTAATCTTGAAAAAAATTGACATCATATAATTTCTTGTCACTTATTTTTTTATGATTCAGACTTATCTGCTTTCCATTTTTTTCAAGTATGAAGGTTACATTCTTTTGTTTTAAGTCAATGGTTAGATTCAATTCTTTCGCTTTTGTCAGTAACTCTTCCAAAGAATTAACACGGTTCAACAAAAATTCTAATCGACTTTCAATTTCTATCTTGGCAAAATGTGTACGGAAAAAGTCTTCATCATATAGCTCTCGTTTACTGAGTTGGCGTCCTCGAATTGGCTTTGTCATAGCTCTATCTGTCATCATGAATCGACTATGCTTCTGACTAAAATCAATATGAACATGTAACTGCTCTGCTTTTTCCAAAAAATCCTTAGAGGACCTGGACTGCTGCATCAAAAAATAAAGGCGCTGTTTCAATTCAAATTTATGACTAATCTTCCTATATTTTTGATAGTCACGGTAGGAGAAACGCTTCTCGATAATTTTTGCCCCCGCCATTTTAGAAATACGGTCTGAAATCATACGAAGGTTTCGTTCCAAGGCATAATTCCATATCAACTTTTTATCTGAATTACGATCAATGGCGTTGATTAGGATGTGATTATGAACATGATCTTTGTCTGTATGAGTTGCTACGATAAACTTAAAGCGACCTCCTGTCAATTCCATCATAGTCTCGTAACCAATTCGATTGATTTCTTCTGGTGTTAAATTATCCTCAGGAGAAAATGATTGGATAAGGTGATGAGCATGAATATTTTGCTGGTGTTTTTCTTGTCGGTCATTTCTAGATTCGTACAACTTGTCGTTATTGGTAAAGTTGACATTGTACATTTCTACCATTTCTTCATAGCTAGGAAAGTCTAAGTAATTGCTCATGCCAAAATCAGATACCAATTTCAAATTGTCCGTTTTATCGGGATTCAGGATATACTTAATCAGACGCCTACGGTATTTTTTTCCGTGCGTTGCAAAGTGTTTAGTGACTACCATGAAACTCCCTCAGTCTTTTCACTTCCACTTGAAATTCTTTCTCCACTCCAGTAATTAATTCACCAACTCCCTTACTCAATTCTTGTAACTGTGCCTGAGAAATTAGATGGCTTTGGTTGATAGCACGCGCAATTTGATTGATGTTATTTCCAATCCGTCTCAATTCAAAAACTAACTGGTCATAAGTTTCAGTGTTAATTGTGACAAAAGACATATTGGGATTAATCAACACTTTTCTGGCATAGACCGAGAAATTTTGACAGTGACTCTTAGCAATTCGTTCATTCAATTGATGTAATTCTGAATCTGTTAGAAATACTTTTTTGAGATTGGTACGATAACGATAGACCATAGTAGCCTCCTATCTCATGTATTTTTCACGAAACTCACGACTAAGTGGCTGTACTTGATTGACTTCCGCAATCAATTCTTGAACGCAGGTCAATAAGATTGAAACGTGCTCTTGAGTCACTTGGTGATTTTCTCTTGCGACAACTAGAACTTCATGCACATCTCGACTAATTTGTTCCAACTTTTGAGACTGCCAAAGGGAAAACCATTCTTTGGCAGCTAACTGTTTGTCATCAGTCATCAAAATTTTATCCCTGACGAATGGTGAAAAGTGACGATAATTATCAACATCCATCATTTTTTCAATCTGTTTTAGCTCATCTGCGGTTAGATTTACCTCTTTTCGAATGTCACGGTACTGTTCAGACATCTATTTCCCTCACTTTCATCCTTTCTCGGGTAAACCCCGACCCCGTGTGTCATACGGGAAATTTCTTAAAGTCCTTGTTCGGTCTTTGCGAGCTCAGATATTGTGGACACAATATCCCAAAAATCATATCGCTAGCTGACGAAAACCTTCCAGTTTTGACAGCCAACGATAAGATAACTTGGTGGCTCCGCCCCCAAACCCCCAGCGAAACATCAAAGATTGATTTTCTTAGGAATGGTATTAGGATAATAGAGGTGATTTGGAAAAGGTATCACAAAATGAAAAATGAGGGTAAGAAAAAGAGAGCTGGATAGCTCTCGGAAAAGTGACTAAATATTTTTTTTATAAATCATCTAATATTTCAAAAGAGATTTTCTTACTTTTCAATAAATTACCATATCACCTGTAGTTATTTATTCTATAAGCAGATTTGGCTTATCTCTAAGCTCTGGAATAGAATATACTCTACCACTTTTAAAATATTTATAAGGTGTAGTATTCACTGTGACAACACCAATTTCTATAGTTTTAAATTGACCAAACTCTCTTTCAAACAGTGGCTTGTTTGATAACATGTTTGATTTTAATTTATTTAATTTTGCAAACTCTTTATATATGTGTGAATTAACAACACTTTTACATTGCTTTGTGTTCCTAGCAAGTCCAAAATTTTTTAAATCATAAATATATAAAGTATCATTATAAACAAAGACTAAATCCAATTCCTCAATCAAGGAATTATTTTTTACTAACATCTTGATTTCACTAATTTTTGACTGATTAAGATAATAATTAGTTTTACAATCTCTGTCGTAGACTTTTGCAATTTCTCTTAGTTCTGGTAATAACCTTTCATCAAAATTTTCTCGTATAAGTGTTGCCCACTCCCGTCCATTCTTCTTATTAAGAATATCACTTTTCAATATTCGATAAGGAAAGTATTTAGCGGACTCTAACAATGAAAATGTAGGAAGAATATCTACTTCTGAAAACTCCAGTATCGGTGCTCTAAACATTCTCATATTAGGTTCCCCAATGACACTGTTGATAGGCGTACTCTCATAGAAACTCTGATTATTTAGGGTTAAATTATCAATTACTAGCTTAGAATCATCATTTGAAAGTGATTGGTTCAAAGAAAAATCGTAAATGATGAGATTTTTTTCACAGATACTTAAATAATTATTTTCAAGTTTTAAAGCTCTTTTATCATCTGGCTGAGAAAGATAATCATTTAGACTATTTGGTGATATTTTTTTTACTTGCTGTAAATATTTCATTATCACTTCAATTTTTTTATCACCGATTATCAGTTCTTCATCTCGTGTATCGATAATGTATTTTGTAAAGTTTTCAAGAATTCTATTTGGTAAGGAAATACCTTTTTCCTTTGAAAATGAAATCTCATCGCGCTCATTCTTATTAACAAAAGGTAATAAATCAAGGTACGAATCTAGAAGAATTTTAGCAAAAAATAGTTCAAATAGATTACATAAAGCAACATAATTGAGCTCTTCTTTACTTGAATTTTGATGATATTTATACTCATCTGTTAAAAGAACTTGATTAATTATATGCTCTAGTGTAGATTTTAATTCACCTAAAAATACCCTAGGATCAAAGAAGATAAATGATTTTATAGAATTAAATTCAACTATCAGTCTGTCTATTGCATCAGGTACAGTTACTTTGTAATCAGTATCTAAATATAACGTAATTTTACTTAATACACTAGCAAATAACGTCAATTTCAACAATAGACTTTCCTTCTTATATAACTCCAGTTCCCTCTGAATTTTTCTATCTAATTCTACCTTAATATATCTAACAATTTGCTTAATCCCTGAATTTGTCAATGTAAAAGTTGAAGGTATGTCTAAATCTAAAAAGTGTAATTCATCTAAAATTTGACCAATAAGTTGCAATCCTCTACTCTGTAAAGAATCTCTCTTGAATTTTCTAAAATTATCCGGAAGTGAAATTGCAGCATTCTCAGTCACAGAGGCAGCAAAATATGTGACTAAGAGTTTATATAGTTCGTGCTGTTCATCAAGAATATCACTACAATTATTCAGCTCTTTATATAATAAATTTAAATCTGGTTGAAAATATGATTGATTTTTCATTGACACCTACCTCCATAGTTTAAGGCTATAAACGTTATTTTAAGGGCATAAATCCTAAAGGGATTCTAACCTCTGATTTCATATAACTTTTTCAAGCTACTTTTACTCTCCTTCATCATCTCTTCCTCCACCTTACTCCATTTTCCAAAGAGACACTCTTGTAGCACTTCTGCTGCGGAGCCTTCATCAGTTTCAGAATCGTAGATACAAGTTCTATCTCTTTGATAAATCTGAATCTGGTCAAAGAGTTTATCGCTTTCAAGCTCCTTTAGGTTATCAACCAAGTTCTCTACAAGCCCATCATGGTGTTCTTTTGGGGTTGCTCTGGCCTGAGTCGGATCTATGGCATAAAGCTCTTCGTAACGAATCAAGGTGCTGAGACAAGAAAGCTCTGGTTTGGTACCAATCACAGCTAAGGAAACTTGGTAACCTTTAGAAGATAATAATTGAGCAGTCTGACGAGGAACTTGAGTGGTTCGTAAAGTCCCTTCAATTAACAAATGATAACCACGTTTACTGAGTTCGTCAACCAGATGCTCTACCATTTTTCCTGCAAATCCCTTGGTATAGTCCACGCTGTCCTTGCCATACTTTTCTTGCAGGTCTAAGTAGTTGGGATGCTGAGAACGGTAGCTGTCACCATCGATGATAATGATATTACCTTGAAATTCTTTTTGCTTGATACGATGAATAGTCGTCTTACCTGCCCCGCTTTGTCCACCAAGTAAGATAGCTTTTGGTTGATCTGGAATTGTCTTTCCACGAGTTAGGGTTCGAATGGTTCGCTGTAAAGCCTTCTGAAACTCAGCCTCACTAAATTCTTCCAACCTCATTAAGCCACCACCCGATGATGCACCATGTCTAACATCCGCTCAATACCATCTAAATAGCCATTGTAACGCTCAATTTCATCGAAGGTATCGACAAGGTAAATCTTTGTATTGATCAATTCAGCCAAATCATCACTCATCAAAATCCAAGGATTCGATTCATCATCAAAAGCAATATCCTGACTATCCTGGTATCTATAAAGCTGTGATAATATGGCTGCTCCACGTTCTTTTATCACTTCTACTTTTAAAGTCAGTTGGTAATCTTCAACAGGTGTTAACATCTTGTCCTCTCCTACAATATCGACATAAGAAACGTTAAATTTCTGACAAATACGGTCAATGAGCTCTGTTGAAACAGTGCTGGTTCCATTTTCGTAGCGACTCAGACTATTGCGTGAAATCCCGACCATTTTCGCAAATTCTGGCTGTGTTAAATCGTGTGTTCGGCGTAGTGATTTTATATTGTCTCCGATCATAGATAAAGACCTCCTCATATTTTCTTTCATTATACCATAAAAAACGGATAACGCACCATATTTGGTGCATTATCCGTTTTTAGGTTTCTTCGCCTGCTTAAACTGTTCGATTCGTTTCTCCAGTTGTTCCGTGTTAAGTTTGTTTTTCGCTTCTTGGATTGATTTATCAAGACTTTGTTCCTCATCGGTGATAATGTCACTAGATATTTCCACTCTCTCACTAGACTTGAAACTTGAATCAAAGACCACATCTAGGAGTTGTTCTACTTTGGTTAGTTCAGTATCTGACATCTCAGATAGTCGATGAATCAGTCGTTTAAATTGATCCTGGTTCTGTTTTTTCTTTTGAA
>NZ_ASCA01000051.1 GCF_002760245.1 Streptococcus suis YS161
GAATTTCATTTTCTTCTCCTTAAATTGTAAAAAGGTAGCCCGAATAGGACTACCTGACTTATAAATCATCAATGGCTACTGAAATAGCCTGCAACTTTTTATTTTGGACTTTCTTTTCATCAATCAATTGATGAAGTTCTTCAATTTGCTTCTGACAGGCGGAAATGTCCTTGTTATTTTGTGCAATGGTATCAGCCAAGTGTTGTTTATAGTCACTTGTAATATTTACCTTCTTCGGCTGACTTTGTTTAACGGTTGATGCGAGCGTTTGTACATCTTTAGATTCTGACTCCTTTTGTTGCTGTTCAAAAGCAGCCACATAGTCTACTTCTTCAATTGGTTTTTCTTCCTGTTTATGGAAGAGTGCTGCGATTTTAGCTCGTTCTTCATGGGATGATGTTGTTTTCACATCATCTAATGGCTGATCAAAATTCCATGTTTTACTCATTCTGTATCCTCATTTCTGTAATCTGGGGGCGGTGTAGATTCTTTACCAAAGGCTTGCTCTAGTGCTTCATGAAATGACAACTGACTTGATTGTTGCCGTTTGATAAAGGTGCTATACATTGCAGTTTGTAGTTGGTCACGATAGTTTTCTAATTTCTCAGTCTCACGTGAGACCTTTTCTTCTTGCCTAGCTACTTTTTCAGCTAGACGTTCAATCACACTCATAGGGCGTCCTCCTTGTCACATTCTAGATTATGATAGCGGACTTGATTTTGTTATCACAATTCCATAGCACGCTCTCGTTTTGGTGGAGGATGATTCTTAATGGCTTGTATCTGGGCTGACTGAATAAGATTGCTTAAGGATATTTCCTTCTGTTGCTTCACAATATCATTCCAATCTGACTTTGCTTCAAGTCCCTGTAATGGTGGTAAATCTTGAACGATTGGAAGTCCTTTGTCTAACAATTTTTTACAAAATTCTCTTCCTGCCTCATCGTAATCAACAGCCAATGTTAATGCGTTTGAATGGGTTTGGAAAAAGTTTGTCGTCTCTTGTATTGCCTGAAGATAATGGCTAAGTCTGCTTGGTTTTACTGTATTTAGAAATGCCAATTTTCCCTGTTCCTCTGCTGCTAGACGCAAGACTTGGTAAGCAATCACTGAAAGTTTTAAGCCTTCCATTGAAATCAGGCGAACATCTGATAGCTGCTTGTGATGAAGCTGATAATAACTCATCATATCGATAACTGATTCACAAAAAATGAGTCGCTTGGGATTACCAATATCGAAACTAATACCGACATAGCCATGAGAGCCTTTCATGATTTTCTTCAAATAACCACGTTTGTGTCTTTCTTCATTTTTGACGAGACCTTGAAGGCTTGCGGCCTGTAAGACACCATTATGGTCATAGCTTTTAAACACTAAAACTGACTCCGCTTGATAAGTAGCTTGAGCAAGCAATCCTTGTCTACCAAAGGTATTGATAGTCTGATCACTTAGGCCACGGATGTCTTTTAAGTAAATACGTGCTTGCTGAATCGGTTCTTCATGCAAATAATATTGAAACGGTTGATAAGTTTCTTCTATCACCGTAGCCTGTTCAAAATCTCCAGTTTCAAGATAGGATACAGCCTCTTTGAAAGTAACACCTGCCACTAATTGAACAAAGTCAATCACATCCCCTTGTATATCTCTTGAAAACCATTTGAAAGTATTGGTATCGGCAAAAATCCGAAAGGAATCATGGTCTGGGTGTTCATAAATGTGTCCTGATAAACGTCTGAAGGAATAACCCAAACTTTCAGCCACATCTAAAATGGTCTTTTGTTTTACTATTTTAATTCGTGTCATCTTGTCTCCCTATAAAAAAAGCAGAAGACTGTCTCCTGCTAGTTGTTCTCACTTGTTGTAGTTCCTTGGATCGTTGGTATGCTGGAATTAGCACCATTTGTGGCTTCTTTCATGTCCTCCAGTTTCCCATTCCAAATGGTCAACTGATTAACCAGGAGCTTGTCGGAAACTTTGGAGTAGGATAACATAACCGTCTTGATTTCTGTCTGAGTGGTTCGCTGTTGTTGCTCACTCAAATCAGAAACATAGGTAACTTGATAGGTAACTTCCGCAAGTGCAACATTGCTTTCTGTATTGACATAGATACTCGCTGATTCAAATCGGTAGTCAAGCATATAATCTTTATAAACTTGATTGATCGCTTTATTCTGATTTGCTTCCTCTTCTGAAAATGCAGAATCCGTCATGTAGGGTTTGATACGAGTGTTATTTTCTCCTAGCTGGACCTTTGTATAATATTGTGTGAGAAATTCTTTGACAAGCTCATCTGAAAGGACTGTCGCCCTTTCCTCCTGCTTTTTCTTTGATACAAGTTTATTGGCTTCTGCTCGTATTTGGTTCTCTGTTTGCTTTGAAACAGATTGTGAGCCAATCGTGTAGCCAATCATGACCATAAAACTGACTGCGATTAAACCTCCGACTCCAATTAGAAATCGAGCTTTCACTTTATTGAACATGCCTTACTCCTTTATTAGTGATAGCCACATCATATCAAGATTAAGTTGGAAATTTTATCACAAGAAAAATATGATTAACTACAAATTATACTCTGTAAAAATCAAAAATAGCAAACCAGAACCTATTCAATAGATAAAGATGTTGAATTATAGTTCGTTGCGTTTTGAAGTAGCCAGCTCTATTCCAAATTCTACTGAACTAGTTTTCAGAAATTGGTGCTCAAATATCTTTTCAAGAAAATATAGTTATAATGACTCTTTAAGAACATTAAAAATTTTCACTCCGATTACTTTAAAACTGAGCCAAATAACTTTATTTTCCGGATTAACTACTTTGTAGAATAATTTAAACTAAATATTTTTAAGATATACTACAATAAAAGACATATCCTATAATTTCTGTAGTAGGAACAATCTATACAGAGGCTATAGTTTTTTGAGTATATAAAAAAGTTCCATAAGACCTCCCTAATCATCATTAGGAAGTGCTTATGGAACAATTTTAGAATACCACAGTACTCTTCGAATTAGAAAATAAGAACATCAAATCGAGACCATTTTTTCAAGTCAACACGCATATCACTATTCAGCGTGAGCTTGATTACCCAGCTCCAAACTACCTTAGTCAGATGTTATTACCAACATAAATCTACAGTATCTATTCTGAATATCAAAGGGATGCCAACTATGTTAAAAACCAAAG
Source organism: Streptococcus suis YS161 (assembly GCF_002760245.1). Taxonomy (GTDB): domain Bacteria; phylum Bacillota; class Bacilli; order Lactobacillales; family Streptococcaceae; genus Streptococcus; species Streptococcus suis_I. The sequence continues at coordinate 3,183 of NZ_ASCA01000051.1, forward strand.
ATGTCTTCTTCAGTGTAAATCCTGTAAACAGATGACAGTCACTGAAGTGTCTCTCATCAAAAAACACTAAATCTCACAACCCATCTGCATAAAGATCACTCAATACTGCACCGAAAAACTCACCGACACTTCCACTACCTAAAGACTTCCTTTCTCAACCTCTGTCGTACAACGGCAGTTAGAACTGCTATCTGACGGAATTTCCCTATTCTAACACTAATTTAAAGCAATCGATAAGCTCATCAAGGATATCAAACGTCAGTCACTCAGTTTTCGACAAGTTACAAACTTCAGAAACAAATTTCTAAACTAACTTAACATCAAAAAGATAGAATCAATCTGTTCCTCTCTCCTATAGATTATAAGTTTCCTACTACAGCTGCAATGGGGCTTTTTAACAACCAAATTATGACCATCTGAATAATTTATAACTTATCAAATGTAGAAGATAGTATATCTTTGTATTTATTCTACATTATTGCTTTCTAAATTTGAAACTACATACTAGAAAGACTATGAATAACAAAACATCGACAACATACAGAGACCTACTCTCAAGATATATTCGGATGGCATTGAATAGAAAAAACATTGATAGAGTTAATAACGCATACGGTATTACTTTTTTCATGAATTTGAACCTCCTTTACACCAGTATATCTAAGTTACAATACAAAATCATGAGTAAAAAGGGTAATTACTTAATATATCCTAACTTCTGAGCTTTTATAACAGCTTTTAACGTTGAATCAACTTCGAGTTTTTCCAATATATTTTGAATATGATTCGTTAGCGTTCTATCAGAAATGTAAAGGGATTTAGCAATCTCTTCTTAAATCTAGGTTTTGGTCTAGTAAGTTAACTCCTCCAATAATTATATTTCCTTCATTACCTTCCCCACTAATACTTTGTAAACCTAGTAAAATTTTTACTAAGGAGGTTTTGCCGGTACCTGATTTTCCAGTTATAAAAAGAGTATCTCCTTCCTTAAGAGAGAACGAAAGATTTTTGAAAAGATATGGTGATGCATTATCGTATCTATATGATAACCTGTCGACATTAACTATACCGTTTTGAATCTTCGTAAAGGTTTTAGGAATTTGTTCTTCTCCTACCAAGTCTACAAGTCTTTCAATATTTGGATACAGATTAGCCACGTTAATTAGGCTACTTACAATTCCCATCGTGGGAGAATACAATATCATAGCCATAGAACTGATTAAGGCAATTTCCCCACTTCTTTCAGGATTCAATAACACTATAACTAGGCTCATAATAGAAATTAGAAGAGAGAAGAATGTCGAAGTGGCTTGCTGGAATGTTATTGATTTAGCTTCTACAATTCCTCTATCAATCTGCGACTGTACATAATCTGATAAACTACTTTTGATTTTTTTTAGATAACGATGGGTAATTCCTGATCCTATTAAAAAATTATAAGATAATATTTTAATAACTATTGTGTTTATCAACCAAATGGTTTATAATATTCTTAGCGTAAACTTGGAGGTGCTGTATGACTACGGCAGAAATGATTAAAGAACTGTGTGAGCAAATGAATATAAGTGTTTCCGAACTTGCTAGACGTATTGGCCAGACTCCACAGAATTTCAATAAAAAATTACAACGAGAAACAGTAACCTTGGATGAGTTGAAGGCCATTGCTGATGTGCTAGGTGTCAAGTTTGTGCAGGCATTTATTTTACCAGATGGAGAAGAAATAAAAATATCTAACGAATAAAGGAGGATGTTTATATGGTAGGTAATGTTATTCAAATAGTAACAGAGAAATTATCATCTTTGCCTTTTATAGAAGGCATCGTATTAGGGGGCTCACGTGCAAGAGGCACCCATACAGAAAATTCTGATATAGATATCGGAATCTATTACAATTCAGACTCATTTGACCTGACAGCGATTAATCAAATTGCTACAGAATTGGATGATAAAAATAGAAACAACCTTGTTGTGCCTCCCGGAGCGTGGGGTGATTGGATTAATGGCGGCGGATGGTTATTTATAAATGGGTATCATGTTGACTTGATTTTACGTGATATAAAACGGGTAGAACAAATAATCAAAGATACGGAGCAAGGAATTGTTACTGCCAATTATCAGACCGGGCATCCCCATGGTTATATAAGTGCAATGTATCGTGGAGAATTAGCGATTAGTAAAATACTATATGCTAAGAACGAAAGCTTATGCGAATTAAAAAAGCAGGCAGAAATTTACCCTACTGCTCTAAAGAAAAGCTTGATGAACTTTTTTATATTTGAAGCTGAATTCTCTTTAATGTTTGTAAAAGCAAATGCGGGGGTAGAGGATAAATATTATATTGCAGGCCATGTTTTTCGTATTATTTCATGCTTAAATCAAGTACTATTTGCATGTAATAATGCTTATTGCATTAACGAAAAGAAAGCTATAAAACTGCTTGAAACTTTTGAATATAAACCTGAAAAATATGCCGAAAGAGTTAATCATATTTTTGAAGTACTCGGTCTTTCTCTTTTTGAATGCTACGATATGACCGAGAAACTTTATAAAGAAGTGAATGAAATTGTATCGGAGATAAATAACTTTTTAAACGAGGAGAGTTCAGATGAAAGAAAACAAATATGATGATAATATATTTTTTCAAAAATACAGTCAAATGAGTCGCTCGCAGAAAGGACTGGCTGGTGCGGGAGAATGGGAGACTTTGAAAAAGATGCTACCTGATTTTAAGGGTAAGCGTGTGCTTGATTTAGGATGCGGCTATGGATGGCACTGTATATATGCGATGGAAAACGGTGCTTCCTCTGTAGTAGGTGTTGATAT
>NZ_ASCA01000052.1 GCF_002760245.1 Streptococcus suis YS161
TTGCTTTTGTATACACTTTTTACACTAAACTTTAGTCCAAAATAAAATAATTTCCTTATTTTGACTATTGAACTCAAAATATTTTTCATCAAATACCTTGATAGGCTTGACAAATGGTAGAAAAAAGAGTTCGTCTTCCCACCCCCGCACAGTTGATTAGGCCAGATTTGGAGTACAAAATACGAACAAATCTGCCAATCAACCACTGCGCTGAGATGTTGACACGAACTCTGAGTAGTGGTCCTGGGCTTTTTGCCCAGCCTTCTCTTTTCATCTAAGCAAACTAATAAAATAACTCTTATTTTTCCTCTTTTAACACCAGATTTAACACCAAGGCAGCCAAGGTCCCAGTTGAAATACCTGATGAGAAGACCATTTGGAGAGCTGATGGAAGATGACTCAATAATTCTGGACGAACAGTCACTCCAATACCAAGTGCAAAGGCAATGGAAATAATCAAGAGCTCACGGTCACCAATTTTTACAGTTGCAAGAGTCTTAATCCCTTGGGCTGCAACCAAACCGAACATGATAATCCCAACACCACCAAGAACAGGCTGCGGCATGATGGAAATCAAGGCTGATAATTTTGGAAAGACACCGAGTAGGGTGAGAATAATACCCGCAATAATCATGACATGACGACTAGCAACTTTTGTCAAAGTAATGAGGCCAACGTTTTGTGAGAAGGCTGTATTTGGACCAGCACCAAAAACACCGGCAATCAAGGAGCCAACACCATCTGCCAGAACACCATTTGCTGCCCGCTCAGAAGAAATCTTTTGATTTGAGGCTTCTCCAATGGCCATCATAATCCCTACCGTACCAATCAAGGATACGACATAAGCAGGAATGAAGGCCAGAATAGAAGATAGGTCAAATTTTACACCGTAATGGAAAATTTTAGGAAGAGCAAACCAGGCTGCATCTCCTACAGCTGACAAATCAACTTTCCCAAGAAAAATACACAAGATGTAACTAAAAACCATCCCAAAGAAGACCGATGCTGTTTTCAGCATTCCTTTACCATAATGATTTAATGCCAAAGTGAAGACCAAGACGATAAAGGCAATGCTGATATTTTCAACCGAAGCATAGTCTGAAGCACCAGCACCACCAGCTGCCCAGTCCATACTTACTGGCATGAGGGTAATACCGATGAGGGATACAACGGTCCCTGTAATCAATGGCGGAAAGAAGCGCATCAAGGGTTTGACAAAACGACTGAGAGCAATCTCTACAAATGAACCAGCAATGGTTGCACCCACGATACCAGCAATTCCCAACTGACTACCAACACTGATAGCTGGATTGGCAAAGGTAAAGTCCGTCCCCATCATACCAGAGACACGTGAACCTACTGGCCCAACACCTTTAGATTGCAAAATGGTGGCAATACCAGCAACAAAGATAGAGGCTGATACCATAATTGAAGTATCTTCGACTGACAATCCTAAGGCACTTGCAACGACAAGAGGCACTGCGATGATTCCAGCAAAAGCTGCTAAAATATGCTGAAAAGCGAGCAAAACAGCCATCCCTTTTGGTGGTTGTTCATCAATTCCGTAAAGCATATCCGAAGAATGTTCATTTGTTATATTCTGAGACATGATTTCTCCTTCTTTATTCCTAAATAATGGTATTAGTCTAACAGAAAATATAATCATTTTCAATACATTCCACTCCAACAAACACAGAATGTTCGTATTTTTAAATGAATTTTGTCGATATATACAATATCCAAACACAAAAAATTCGTTTATTGTTTTGATTTTAGCAAAAAAATGCTATAATACACAAAAGTATCATTTGGAGGAGAAGATAAGCATGAAAGCTTTGGAAGAACGCATTTTAAAAGATGGTCAGGTATTAGGAGAAAATATCTTAAAAGTTGACTCATTTTTGACCCATCAGGTTGATTTTCGCTTGATGAAAGAAATGGGGCAGGTCTTGGCAGATGCCTATCGCTCTAAAGAAATTACCAAGGTTGTCACAATCGAAGCCTCTGGTATTGTACCAGCCGTCTATGTTGCAGAAAGCCTAGATGTGCCAATGATTTTTGCTAAAAAGCATAAAAATATTACTATGACCGAAGGCATTTTGACATCTGAAGTCTACTCATTCACCAAGCAAGTTACTAGCACCGTTTCTATTGCTAGCAAGTTTTTGTCACCTGAGGACCGTGTTCTAATCGTTGATGACTTTTTGGCCAATGGACAAGCAGCAAAAGGCTTGATTGATATTATCCAACAGGCTGGAGCGCAAGTGGCTGGGGTTGGTATCATCATCGAAAAATCCTTCCAAGATGGTCGCCAGCTCTTACTGGATGCAGGTGTACCTGTTACTTCACTCGCTCGTATTGAAAAATTTCAAGATGGACAGGTTGTTTTCGCACCTGCGGATATTTAAAAGGAGGCTGGGCAAAAAGCCCAATGTCATTAAGTTAACTAACCTATCACATTTTGTGGTGGGTTAGTTTTTATGTTACACTAAAAATAA
>NZ_ASCA01000053.1 GCF_002760245.1 Streptococcus suis YS161
CGTCGCGCACCCGCATAGCGGGTGGTTTATTTGTCACGCACCTTACGGAGCGTGACGGACTAAAAGTCACATAAGAAAAGCGAGTTTCACTAAGAAACCCGCTCTTTTATTATCCAATTTTTGTAATATTGGTCGCTTGAAGACCACGTTGGCCTTGCTCCACTTCAAATGTCACTTTTTGACCATCTTCCAACGATTTGAAACCATTAGACTGAATTTCAGAAAAGTGTGCAAATACATCTGGACCGTTTTCTTGAGCAATAAAACCAAATCCCTTTTCTGCATTAAACCATTTAACTGTACCTTGTACCATTTGTGTTACCTCTTTTTATTTATTTGTAAAACTTATCAAGAGGAAAAACAAAAGATGAAACTGATACTTAAACTCTAAATTTATTTACATCCCCTACTGTAACAGTATATTTCCTATATGTCAACGATAAAGGGTTGATAAGCCACGCCGTACGCATGAAGAAAATGTATGCAACTATTTTCTAGTTACATGCATTTTTTCGAAATATTTCCATAAAACTTACACTTTAACGGGGGTAATCCCTCATGTTCAATGCTATTATATCACTTTTTTCAATAAAAAGCTGATATTAATATTGAAAATATGATTTCTGAAAATGATATTTTCTTCATGCGTTTGTCGTGGTTGATAAGCCCGATAAACTCAATCATCATCGCCACGGATTATAGAATCGACCCTGATTAACAAAAAATAGATAGATTGTCACGACTACTAGAGCAAGAATAAATAGCAAGACAGCGTAATCTATTCTTTGTAGAGGCTGTTGGGTATACCATGTTCTTTTTTTATTCTTTCCAAAACGCCTCAATTCCATAGCCGTTGAAATCGTATCAATCCTCTCCAAGGAGCTGAAAATCAGAGGAATAACAAGGGATAGATTCCCTTTTATACGATCCATCACTTTTCCTTTCTTGGACAATTCCAAACCACGCGCTTCTTGAGACATTCGAATCGTATAAAACTCTTCTTGAATATCTGGAATATAACGCATGGTCAAACTGACTGCGTAAGCAACTTTGTAGGATACCCCAATTTGATTCAAGCTGGAAGCAAACTGGCTAGGATGAGTGGTCATGAGAAAGATAATCGCTAAAGGAACTGTACAAAAATACTTCAAGAGAAGATTCACCAGATAAAATGCTTGCTGACTCGTCAAGGAATAGACTCCCAGACCTGATAGCAAGGGAGTGTCTGCTCCGTAAAGTTCCACCCCATACCGTGGTGCAAACAAGTGAACCATCAGGGCATTCATTGCAGCAAAAATGATCGTCAGAATTAAAACAAGAGAGATTTCTTTATAACGAATCCCTGACATTTTGAACAAGGCTAGAGAAAATACTGCGATAAAAAGAATCAAGCGAGTATCGTAAGTAATCATAGCAAGAATGGAAACTATGAGAAAAAAGAGTAATTTACTGACAGCCGATAAACTATGAATCAAGCCAGTTCCTGGATGGTAACCAATTAGTTTTTGTTGACTCATTTTCCTCTCCTTTCTTCCTGCATATAAAACGTGGTTAATTCTAAGGGATTAACTCCCAACCTCTCCGCCAAGTGAAAAATTGATGTTTCTTTTAAATTGGCTCGCTCAATCACCGTATCATCAGATAAAATTTCTGCTGGACTGGCATCTTCAATAATCTGCCCATCCACCACAACAACAGCTCTATCTGAATAATCTAGCATGAGTTGCATGTCATGGGTAATCATGACAATGGTGTGCCCTTGAGCATTTAATTGATCCAAAAACTCCATCATTTCCCGATAATGTCGTTGATCTTGTCCTGCTGTTGGCTCATCCAGCAAAATAATTTCTGGATTGAGAACCAAGATAGATGCTATCGTTACCCGTTTTTTCTGTCCATACGAAAGTGCCGAAATCGGCCAATTACGAAACGAATACAGGCCACATACTTTCAAGATATGGTGAACTCGGTGTTCAATTTCTTCTTCTGTCACCCCTCGCATGCGCAAACCAAGAGCAACCTCATCAAAGATCATCGTTTGGCTAATCATTTGGTTGGGATTCTGAAGAACATAACCAATCCGTTCTGCTCGCTCTTTGACAGAATCTTCTTTGATCGACTGCCCCTTCCAGAGAATCTCACCCTCACCCTGAATAAAACCACAAAGCACCTTGGCTAGAGTAGATTTCCCAGCACCATTTTTTCCAACAATAGCTAGACGTTCCCCCTTATGAATCGTCAGTTGGATGTCTGTAAGAACTTGTTTGTTAGGATAGGAAAAATGAAGATGCTTGACTTCTAACAAAGTCTCTCTCTCTCCATTTTCAAAGTGTAGAGTCGGTAGGGATGCTATATTCAAAGCCTCAATATCAATTTCCCAAACTGAGGAGAGGCGTTCTGCCTGCGCAATCGGATATCCTAAGGCGCGAAGAGTCGATAGATATAAGGGTTCACGGATGCCGTTTTCCTGTAACAATGAGGTACGTAATAAATCATCCGGTCCTCCATTGAACAAAATCCGACCGTCATTAATCAATACAACTCGGTCCACCTGACGATACAGTACGTCCTCTAAACGGTGTTCGATAATAATGGTTGTGGTCCCTTCTTGCTTGTGCAGACGGTCAATCAAATCAATCGTATCTTGGCCCGATTTGGGGTCTAAATTAGCAAGTGGCTCATCAAACAACAAAATAGGACTCTCATCAATAAGAACTCCGCCCAGACTGACACGTTGCTTTTGACCTCCAGATAAATCTTGTGGTCGATGTGCTAGTAAATCGGTCAAAGACAGTCTTTCTGCCCAATCTCCTACTTTTTGCTTCATCACCACCTGGCTTTCCATGTCGTTTTCCAAAGCAAAAGCTAGGTCCTCGGCAACTGATAAGCCAATGAATTGACCATCTGTATCTTGAAGAACCGTTGATACGAGCAAGGACTTATCATAAATTGAAAGATTAAAAACTTCCTGACCATCCAATAGTAAACTTCCGCTATATTCTCCCTTGTAAATATTGGGAATAATACCATTAAGACATTGTCCAATCGTCGACTTTCCTGAACCAGATGGACCAATAATCAGAACTTTCTCTCCCTGATAAATCGTTAACTGAATATCTTTTAAAGAGGGTTCCTGTTGCGCTTGGTATTTAAATGTAAAATCTTTAAACTCAATGATTTTTTTCATAAGACTATTATAGCGTAAATTGACTCTGAAAAAAAGGAAGAATCATCAGTTTCTCCCTTTTCAAATAAGTTCATCTATGATTCTAGAGCAGATGAATTCTACCTTCTTGCCTCACAATCGCATTAAAATGATACCATCAAGGTCCGTAAAACTTGCTCCAGAAAAGCCACGGACATCTGTCGGGCGTTCTTGCAATTTGCCCGCCATTTGCTTCAACACGCTCGATAATTCTATCCACTTCTTCCCTACTCGCCACATTAAGCGAAATCAAAACTTCATTGCCACTCGCTACTACCTGAAATGGTACGCGTTGAGCAAAGCTATCTGCCTGCATCAAAATCAAGTTGCCACCCTCAGGCAAAGTTGCAGACTTAATATCTCCAAACGTCGCAACTGCAAAACCGATTGCTTCATAAAACCGACCAGCTATTCAAGGTCTGCTACTGCTAATACTCAATGAAAATCAAAAGTAACCTAGGAAACGAAGCGAATATAGCACTAGAGTTCATCAAGGCAAGTTGACAACGGATAATGTTGATTTTCGAAGGGGATAAGTTCATCCAAAATGACTTCATCTCCTTCTCTTTTCTAATTGATAGGCTTCGTTTAGAATGGACCGAAAAAATATAAAGAATTCTGATTGCACAAAAAAATTGCACTGATTTTTCAATGCAATTTTGGTATTACTAAGCATTTGCTGGAGTAAGAGTTTCCCCAATCGCTTCCAAGCGTTCTACCCATTCTTGACGAGTCAAGCCGTTTTCAGAGATGTAACGGTTGCGCTCATGAGCACGGCATTCAGCTGAACAGCCACGAACATACTTGTGCTCATTCTCTTCTGATGTCAAAATACGACGGTTACAGAATGGATTGCCACAGTTGACATAGCGCTCACATGGTGTGCCATCGAACCAGTCCTTACCAACGACAACTGGGTCTACATGGTTAACATCGACCGCGATACGCTCGTCAAAGACATACATCTTCCCATCCCACAATTCGCCACGAACTTCTGGGTCTTTACCATAGGTTGCGATACCGCCGTGAAGCTGACCAACATCCTTGTAACCTTCACGGACCATCCAGCCTGAGAATTTTTCACAGCGAACACCACCAGTACAGTAAACAACTACGCGCTTGTCCATGAATTTCTCTTTGTTATCACGGACCCATTGTGGCAATTCACGGAAGTTGCGGATGTCTGGACGGATCGCACCACGGAAGTGACCAAGGTCATACTCGTAGTCATTGCGTGTATCCAAAACAACTGTATCTTCGTCCAAGAGAGCTTCTTTGAACTCTTTTGGTGATAAGTAGGCACCTGTTGTTACGAGTGGGTCAATATCGTTGTCAAAGTCGTTGTCTTCCAAACCAAGGTGAACAATTTCTTTTTTATAACGAACAAACATTTTCTTGAAAGCTTGCTCATTTTCTTCATCAATCTTAAACCACAAATCGCTGAACAATGGATTTGCATGAACGTAGTCCATGTACTTTTGAGTTGTTTCATAGTCACCAGAAACAGTACCGTTGATTCCCTCATCAGCAATCAAAATACGTCCTTTTAGTCCGATAGACTTACAGAAAGCTAGATGCTCAGCAGCATATTCTTTGGCATTTTCAATTGGAACATACTTGTAATAGAGTAGAACGCGAATATCTTTTGACATAGTGTCTCCTTTTCAATCTTTGCAATAGATGATAAAACTCTGTCATTTCTAATAAATGATACCTTACGATTATATCGTTTAGCCCCTCAAAAGACAAAAATCTGAACTGAAAATTTAGAACCTGTATTCGCAGGTTCAGTGCTTATATGTAAAAAATGAGGCTGGGCAAAAAGACCAATGTCATTAAGTTAAGCATTTAAAACTATTCCCGTCCGAGCAATTGATGACCAAACGGGAATAGTTTTTGT
>NZ_ASCA01000054.1 GCF_002760245.1 Streptococcus suis YS161
CCCTTTTATTTTTAGTGTAACATAAAAACTAACCCACCACAAAATGTGATAGGTTAGTTAACTTAATGACATTGCTGGTTTACCAGGCTTTTTCTTATATTCACAAAATTTTCTGAATTTTTAATTGAAAATCACTTTCAAAAGTAGTAAAATATTAAAAAATGAATTTGGAGAAACTATATGACAGTGAACATTGACTGGGAAAACCTTGGTTTTTCTTATATGAAACTACCTTATCGCTTCATCGCTCATTTCAAAAACGGCCAGTGGTCTGAAGGGCAGCTGACCGAAGATGCGGAACTGCACATTTCAGAAAGCTCACCAGCTCTTCACTATGGCCAGCAGGCCTTCGAGGGCCTTAAAGTCTATCGTACCAAGGAGGGAAAACTCCAGCTCTTTCGTCCAGACCAAAACGCTGAGCGCCTGCAACGGACAGCTGACCGCTTGCTCATGGAGCCTGTTCCGACTGAGCTATTTATCAAGGCTTGTAAAGAAGTGGTCAAAGCCAATGCAGACTACGTCCCTCCCTATGGAACTGGTGGTACCCTTTATCTCCGTCCGCTCCTGATCGGTGTCGGCGACATCATCGGCGTAAAACCAGCGGAAGAGTACATTTTCACAGTTTTTGCCATGCCGGTCGGCAACTATTTCAAGGGTGGTTTGGCTCCGACCAACTTCCTCATTCAGGACAAGTACGACCGTGCGGCACCAAATGGAACAGGGGCAGCTAAGGTTGGTGGTAACTACGCGGCATCGCTCTTACCGGGCCAATATGCCAAAAAGCAGGGCTTCTCAGATGTCATCTACCTGGACCCAGCTACCCACACCAAGATTGAAGAAGTAGGGTCTGCTAATTTCTTTGGTATTACAGCTGATAACGAGTTTGTCACACCGATTTCACCATCAATCTTGCCGTCTATTACCAAGTATTCTCTCTTGTATTTGGCAGAGCATCGTCTGGGTATGAAGGCTGTGGAGCGTGAAGTCCTTGTCGAAGAATTAGACCTGTTTGTCGAAGCAGGAGCCTGCGGAACAGCTGCAGTCATCTCACCAATTGGTGGTATCCAGATTGCAGACAAACTCCATGTTTTCCATAGTGAAACAGAAGTAGGACCTGTCACTCGTAAATTGTATGAAGAATTAACAGGTATCCAGTTTGGTGATATTGAAGCTCCTGAAGGCTGGATTGTCGAAGTAGATTAATTTCAGAAGGCTTGCACTTGCAAGCTCTTCTCTTTTTTTGTAGAATAGTAAAAGTGAGGTTTGAAAATGAGTAAAAAAGATAAAAAAATTGAAATTCAGATTGAAGATAGCAAAGTTCTTGTTAATAGAGAAGAGTTCCCTGGCTACCGCCTTGTTATAGGTAAAAAAGTAATTGGAGAAATTGCAGAATTGGCTGAAAATAACTTTGCAGTTATTAAAAACGGAAATACCGAAAGCTTTTACAAAAAATTAGAAAAAGCAGTTGGAAATATTATTGAAAATTATAATTTAAGTCACTAAAAGGCTTGTAATAGTCGCTATTTTATGTTAGAATAGTGACTGTTAGTGCACGGAGAGATAGCGAAGAGGCTAAACGCGGCGGACTGTAAATCCGCTCCTTCGGGTTCGGGGGTTCGAATCCCTCTCTCTCCATTGAACAGGATACAAAGGACGTTAAGAAATCCGTATGAAAATAGGAAACTGACGCAGTGTGCTAAACACACAAGGAAGTTTATCTTTTTCACTAGGATTTTAGTCCGTGTTCAACTAAGATACGAGAGATGTTCTGGTTTACCAGAAATTTCTGTAGAAAATCAGGAGACTGACGCTGAGTGTTAACACTCAAGGAAGGCTATCTATTTTCCTAAGAAATTAATCTCGAGTTCAATTTCTTGTGATTAGTAAATAAATGAATTGTATCTATTTTTTGGGGTATCGCCAAGCGGTAAGGCAAGGGACTTTGACTCCCTCATGCGTTGGTTCGAATCCAGCTACCCCAGTAAAGGTACTAGATATAGTCTAGTTCGTCAAAGATGTCTAATTGTTGTTGTCCTTGCGTGTGCCTTAAATAAAATATATTTTATGTTGGGTCGAAAGACCTGATTGTCGGAGGTTTTTTTATAATGAACGAATTTGAAGATTTGTTGAACAGTGTAAGCGAAGTTACACCTGGTGATGTGGTAACTGCAGAAGTATTGACCGTTGATGCTGGTCAAGCAAACGTAGCTATCTCAGGTACTGGTGTTGAAGGCGTATTGACTCTTCGTGAGTTGACTAACGACCGTGATGCTGATATCAACGACCTTGTAAAAGTTGGTGAAACACTTGAATTGTTAGTACTTCGCCAAGTTGTTGGTAAAGATACAGACACTGTTACTTATCTTGTATCTAAAAAACGTTTGGAAGCACGTAAAGCATGGGACAAGCTTGTTGGTCGTGAAGATGAAGTTGTTACAGTTAAAGTAACTCGTGCCGTTAAAGGTGGTCTTGCAGTTGAATTTGAGGGTCTTCGTGGTTTCATCCCAGCTTCAATGATCGACAGCCGTTTCACTCGTAACACTGAGCGTTTTGTAGGTCAAGAATTTGATGCTAAAATCAAAGAAGTTGATCCTGCTGAGAACCGTTTCATCTTGTCACGTCGTGACGTTGTTGAAGCAGAAGCTGCAGCTGCACGTGCTGAAGTATTCGGTAAATTGGCAGTTGGTGAAGTTGTAACTGGTAAAGTTGCACGTATCACGAGCTTCGGTGCTTTCATCGACCTTGGTGGTGTAGATGGTTTGGTACACTTGACTGAATTATCACACGAGCGTAACGTATCTCCTAAATCAGCTGTAACAGTTGGTGAAGAAGTTGAAGTTAAAGTTCTTGCAATCGACGAAGTTGAAGGTCGCGTATCATTGTCATTGAAAGCTACACAGCCTGGCCCATGGGATGGCGTTGAGCAAAAATTGGCAGCTGGTGATGTCATCGAAGGTAAAGTAAAACGCTTGACTGACTTCGGTGCTTTCGTTGAAGTATTGCCAGGTATCGATGGTTTGGTACATATCTCACAAATTTCACACAAACGTGTTGAAAATCCAAAAGACGCTTTGTCAGTAGGTCAAGAAGTAACTGTTAAAGTTCTTGAAGTGAACGCAGCTGATGAACGTGTATCACTTTCTATCAAAGCTTTGGAAGAGCGTCCAGCAGCAATTGAAGGTGAAGAAAAAGCTGAAAAACGTGCTCCACGTCCACGTCGTCAAAAACGTGAAGAAAAACGTGATTACGAATTGCCAGAAACTCAATCTGGTTTCTCAATGGCTGACCTTTTCGGTGACATTGAATTGTAATTCATATAAAAACTTGCCTTGTGCAAGTTTTTCCTTTCCACCCTTAGTGTAATGGATATCACGTAAGATTCCGGTTCTTGAGATGGGGGTTCGATTCCCTCAGGGTGGACTAAAGTGAAAAGCCTTGTTTAACAGGCTTTTTTGTTATATTATATCAAGGAGGTTATGATATGTTACATTTTGAAAATGACTATAACAAAGGTGCCCATCCCGCCTTGCTAGAAGCCCTAGTTGCAAGCAACCAAGAAGGTTTATCTGGATATGGCACTGATAAATATACTGAATCTGCTATCGAAAAAATCAGACTTGCTACGGACTGTCCTCATGCACAAGTTACGTTTTTAGCAGGTGGCACGCAGACCAATCAAATTGTCATTTCGTCTATGTTAGCTTCCTATGAAGGAGTCATTGCAGCGGATACTGGTCATATTGCAGTTCATGAAGCGGGGGCAATTGAATTTACAGGCCATAAGGTGTTGGCCTTACCGCATACGGATGGCAAACTTGTCGCAAGTGAAGTTGAGAACTATATTTCCGATTTCTACGCAGATGCTAATCATGCTCACATGGTTCATCCAGGAATGGTTTATATTTCCCACCCGACTGAATATGGTACACTTTATAGCAAAACAGAGCTAGAAGATTTGTCCAAAGTTTGCCAACAGCATAATATTCCGCTCTTTTTAGACGGTGCTCGTTTGGGTTATGGTCTTGCTGCTCGTGAAACGGATCTTGATTTGAAGACAATTGCAGAGCTGACAGATGTTTTCTATATTGGTGGTACAAAACTCGGTGCCTTGATGGGGGAAGCTTTGGTATTTACAAAGAACAACCAGCCTAAGAATTTCGTATCGATTGTCAAACACCATGGTGCCTTGTTGGCGAAAGGAAGAGTGACAGGTGTCCAGTTTGATTGCTTATTTACTGATGACTTGTATCTTAAATTGGGGCGTCATGCTATCGCAATGGCAGAGCAACTGACCCAGATTCTGGAAGAGAAAGGTTTTCAATTCTATCTCAAATCCCCGACCAATCAGCAATTTGTTATTGTTAAGAATGAAGAATTGACTAGATTGACAGAAGCTGGAATTGCCTATGGCTTCTGGGAGAAATACGACGATAGCCACAGTATCATCCGCTTTGCGACCAGCTGGTCAACTAGTCAAGCGGATATTGATGAATTGATAAATATATTATAGCAATTAAAAAAGAAAGGGTTAGCCTTTCTTTTTAGTTATGGCTTCGAGCCAGTTTTTCTCGTAGAGAAAAACAAGAAAACCACCAGCTATGCTGGTGGCTGCCAAGGC
>NZ_ASCA01000055.1 GCF_002760245.1 Streptococcus suis YS161
CTTTAGACGTCGCTGGAGAGAAACGGCTTATAGCCGGTGTACAAGCCACCCGTTTTCACGGGTGGTTATGACTTCTAAATACTTTGTCCAGCTTTTAATTTTTTCATAAAAATGATGGAACTTGGAATCAGAACGATGATACTTCCGATCCAGGCGGCGGGGTTTGCGGCGGCGGTCCCATAAAAACCGAAATACTGCATGCCGATGATGGCGACTGCTGCTCGGAAAATCAATTCTCCAAAGCCTGCTAGTGTTGGGATAAAGCCCTTGCCAAGTCCCTGAATAAAGCTACGAAGAATAAAGAGGGAAGCAACAATCCAGTAACAAGAGCCGTTAATGATGTAATAAACAAGAGCCAAGTCCAGCACTGTTTGGCTGGCATTTGGCAGAAAGAGACCAGAGAAGAAGCGATTGCCCAAGATGAGAATGACCGCAAATACAATGGCCCAAGCAATGCTGAGGAGTAAAGAGTGGCGCACTCCTTCTCGAATACGGTCATAGAGCTTGGCGCCGTAGTTCTGAGCAGTAAAGGTTGCGATAGCCAATCCCAGATTGACCATGGGCAGCATAGCCAACTGGTCAGTACGAAGGGCAATGGCCTGGGCGGCGATGGCGTCTGTTCCTAGTTGGTTAACCATAAACTGCAAGGTCATGGCTCCGATGGCGATAATACTGGCTTGAAATCCCATTGGAAAAGCAAGTTGGGCATGTTTCTTGAGATTACCTCTATCCAATTTTAAATCAGCTAGTCCGATATGATAGTGAGGTACCTTGTGGATAATGTAAAAAATAAGAAAGACGACCGAACAGGCTTGAGCAAGGATAGTTGCAAAGCCAGCTCCGAAAACGCCCCAGTTCATAACTAAGATAAAGAAAAAATCCAGACCGATATTGATAAAACAAGCGATGATTAGGGCAATCAGAGGTGTTTTAGAGTTTCCGAGACTGCGTAGGGCTGAGGACAGAAAATTATAAAAAATAGTAAAGGTCAATCCTCCAAACATGGCCGTTAGAAAGGCATGGGAGTGGTCGATGATACTCACAGGCGTTTGCATTAAGACCAAGATAGGTTTCAAAAAAGCTAAGGCTGAGGCTGTTAGTAAAAGGCTGATGAGGGAAGCGTAGAAGAGTCCGTGGACAAAAGATTTTTTAAGCCCCTCTAAGTCGCCAGCTCCAAAGCGTTGGGCAGAAATAATGGTTAATCCATTGGTAACACCTTGAGCAAAACCGATGATTAAAAAAATTAGGCTGGCAGTTGAGCCGACACTTGCAAAGGCATCCTTTCCCAAAGTATGCCCCACAATCATGGAATCAGCAAAATTATAGGCCAATTGAAAAAAAGATCCAATCAACAAGGGGATAGCGAATTGTAAGATGACCGCAATCGGCTTTCCTTTGGTTAAATCATTCATAACGTCTCCTTTTGACAGATGATAAGCCCACTAGATAGATGATAGTCTAGTAGGCTTTCTAGGGATAAAATATTTCTCCTGAAAACGGAGTATAGGACGTAAATTTGTTATTTATACTCTTCGAAAATCAAAATCAGACGTTGTTGACTTGATTTGATGTGTGAAAGGCTCCAGTGGAGCCTTTCAGCCTGTTACCTTGAAACAAAATAGTAACAGGGTTCTATCTGCGTAAGTAGTAACGAACTACGTTCGCCCTATCTCCAACCTCCAAAGGTTCCCCAAACCTTTGGAGCTAGTCTGTTTTTGATTTTCATTGAGTATTAATTTGTCAGCTCTTCAAAATGATCGACAGTATTATGGTCTGTTACTGCTAAGATGAGTTCGTCAGATTTGAAGACATAGTCAGGAGTTAGTTGGATGTTTAATTCCTGATTTTTGCCACTTCGGTAACCGATAATATTGAGTTTATAGTGTTGGCGGAGTTTTAATTCGCCGAGTGTTTTGCCAATCCATTTTACTGGCGGGTGAAACTCAACAATGGAAACATTACCGTCAAGCTCAAAGAGGCTGGTTGTATCGCGGTGGAGTAATTGTTTGGCTAGGGAAATACCTGTTTCGCGTTCGGGAGAAATAACCTTGTCAGCACCAACACGGAGAAGGACTTCTTTCGCAGTTGTTCCTTTGACTTTGGCAATGACCATAGGAACGCCTAGGACCTTGCTATGCATAACAGCAAGAACACTGGATTCCAAGTTTTCGCCAGTAGCTACAACAACAGCATCGCAGTTACCGATTCCTGCTGCACGTAGGAGCGAGCGATCGGTGATGTCTCCGACAATACCGCGCGTGAGAATAGGTTCTAGATGATTGATACGTTGCTCATGATTATCAATAGCAATGATATTGCAATCGTAATTGTGTAATGTTTTTGCAATGGTAGTACCAAAAACTCCCAGGCCGAGAATTCCGATAGTATAGTTTGGCATGATTTCTCCTTTTAAACAAGCATAGATGATTTTGCGTATTGAAGACTTTCGGTTTTAGATAATTTTCGAACAGAAAGGCTTGCGAGAATAGAAAGTGGACCGATACGGCCGAAGAACATGAGCGCCATAATGACTGCTTGACCGGCCATGGTTAGACTTGGTGTCTGATTGGCAGTAACACCTACAGTGGCTAGTGCTGACATGACCTCGAACATTAAAAATAGAAGTGGTTGTCGGTCATCTGTTAAGGCAAGTGCGAAGAGTCCTATGATAAACATAAGCAGGAAGACGGAGAATGTCGCAAAAGCTTTGCGGATGCTGAGGTTATCAATGGTTCGTCCCATAAAGTTGGTATGAGGGAGGCCGAGAATTTCACTACGAGCATAGAGTACTAAGGTTAGGAAGGCGGTTATTTTAATACCGCCGGCTGTTCCACCTGGGGCCCCGCCAAGCATCATCTGAAAGATATAGAGCAAGAGGGTGATTGGTTCAGCCTTCGTGTAGTCGATACTGGCAAAACCAGCGGTTCGCATGGTGACCGTCTGGAAAAAGCTGGCTAATAATTTATGACCAAATGATAGTTGCCCGATAGTAGAGGGGTTATTCCATTCAGTGAGTAAGGTTGTCAGAGTTCCGAGGGTTAGTATAGTAGCTGTTAGACCTAGAACAATCTTTGTATGGAACCCTAGTTTTCGTAGGCTACGTTTTTGCCCGATTTGTGTCTGAAGGTCAAACCAAACCGAGAATCCAAGACCTCCCATAATAATGAGACTGGCTAATGTTATGTTGATTAGAGGATTATCCACATAGCGCATGATGCTAGTTGCGCCAAAATTATCAAAACCAGCATTACAAAAGGCTGATATAGCTACGAAAATCGAGGTAAATAAACCTCTCGCCCATCCAAATTCAGGTACAAAATGAAAGGACAGTAAGAGGGCTCCAAAGGCTTCGACCGCCAAAGTAAAACCAAAAGCTGATTTGAGGAAGTTACGAAAATATTTTGTGTCAGATCGGTTTAGAGCCTCTTGTAAGGTCGCCATATTGATGAAATTCATTTTACGACCACCGCGTAAAGCGAAGAGACCGATGAATCCTATCAAGCTCAAACCACCAATTTGGATTAGCATCATACAGATAATCTGTCCAAAAGTAGAATAGGTTTCAGCAACGGCTTTGGTAAATAGCCCTGTCACACAAACCATGGAGACAGATGTGAAGAGATGATCCCAATAACTTGCTGTAGAGGTGCTAATTTGTGAGATGGGAAGACTTAGTAAAATTGATCCAGTCAGAATCACGAATAAGAAACTGATAATGATTCGCTGACTGGGAGAAAGTTTGATCCTAAATGGTGACATAATTCTACCTTTTCTCAAAAAAAAATAAAAGATGAAGATATTGTAGCACAAAAGAAAGAAAATGTACGACTAAAACACGCAAAGAACCTGATTTTTTCTCTTCTTGAAAGCTTCATTGTTTTTTATTACCATGGATTTTATAAGTGGTGTTTACATGAGGTGGCTCATTTTATTTGTGACACCAGGATTATGGGGAAATTCTTATGGATAATGAAAAAGTGGTGCGGACCATAAAAAGAATCTCCTTAGTTAACCTAGGGAGATTTATTTCCATTCTGCTAAGACTTGTTGATGATAGTGACGTAAAGGTCCGACCTTTTGGAGGAGGTAGGTCGCAGCCAGTCCGACCAATAAGCCTGATAAAATTCCTGTAAAAGCGAGGATTGGCAGGTAGTTCAGTACATAGAAAGAGCGGGCAATGGTAGCAAAAACAAGAAGCTGACCAAGATTGTGCAACATCCCGCCCAGAATAGAAATTCCAATAGGACTGACACGGTTTGGACCGAGCTGCTTGGCAGAGAGCATTCCTACATAACTCAAAGTAGTTCCGGCAAAGCCATAGAGGAATGTGGAAAAGGTGCCTCCCAGAAAGGTTGAGATGAGCAAGCGTAGTGAGACAACCTTTAGGCTATCCTTTGTAGGGAGGGTAAAAATAGCAATTAAGCTAATCAAATTTCCCAGTCCTAGCTTGGCACCTGGAGCAAAAGCAAATGGGGGGGTGATGAGTCGTTCAATCAAAGAAATGACAACTGCCTGAGCTGCCAGCATCGTAATAAAGTTAAGTGTTTGACGTTTAGAATTCATGGGTGTAGAGAAAAAACTCTTTCTAGTCGATTATCTATTTTACTATCATACTTGTTTTTGTTCACTATGGCAAGTTTTGTTTGTGTATATTACTAATTATTGAAATTCGCTTGTCAACTATCTTGGAATACGATATAATGGGAACATGTAATTTGTTTTGATTTTCACAAGTCTAGTGGTAAAAAGTCAATAGAAAGTTGATTAATTTTTAGATGATTTTCTAGACAAAAGGGTGCACTAA